>NZ_CP007794.1:122500-300000 GCF_000632475.1 Azospirillum argentinense | reverse complement strand
TTCGAGCAGTTCCGCCGCGCCGTCCTGCTGGCCCAGGGCGATTTCGCCAATTTCCTCAAGGCTCCGGCGATGGAGCGCTCCGCCCTGCTGGAGCTGCTGACCGGCACCGAAATCTACTCCCGCATCTCCGTCGCCGCGCACGAGCGCTCCCGGGAGGAGCAGAGGGCGCTGGAGGCGCTGGAGGGGCAATGCGCGGGCATCGGCGTGCTGACCGACGACGAGCGCGCCGCCCTGGACGCCGAGGCCGGAGCGGCGGCCGAGGCGGTCCGGCGGGAGGAAACGGCGTTCGAGCAGGCCCGAGCCGCCGTCGCCTGGCATGAGCAGGACGCGCGGCTGGCCAAGGCGGAGGCGGATGCCGCCGCGGCGAGCGCACGGGCCGAAGCGGTCTGGCAGGAGGCCGCGGCGCGGCGGGAGGAAGCCGCTCTGCTCCGCCGGCTCCAGCCGCTGCGGGTGCGGTTGAGCGAGGCGGACCGCTGCGCCGCGGCGGCGTCGGAGGCCCGGGAGGCGCTGGACCGCGCCCACGCCGCGGTGACCGAGACGCAGGAGCGGCTGGCCAAGGCCGAGGCCCGGCATCGCGAGGTGCGCGGCGCCTACGAGGCCGCCCGCGGCGCCGTCGATGCCGCCGAACCGGAGTTGGAGCGGGCCGCCGCCCTGGACGCCGAGATTGCCGCGCTGGCTGGCCAACAGGCCGGGGCGCTCGCCGACGCCGCGACGGCGGAGGCGGACGCCAAGGGGATTGGAGAGAGCTGGAGCGCCACCCGGACGGCGCTGGAGCGGACCCGTGCCGACTCGGCGGAGCGGGAGAACTGGCTGGCCGGTCAGACGGCGCTGTGGCCGGTGGCCGACCAATGGGCGCGCTGGGACTCGCTGCTGCTGCGCCACCGCGACTCCGCGAGGGCGGCGCGGGAGGCGGAGGCGGAGGCCGGCCGCGCCGCCGCGGAGGTCACGGCCCATGAGGCGGAGCTGGCCCGCCTTGCCGCCGTCCGGCGGGACGCCGCCGAACGGCGGGACGAGGCCGAGCGGACGCTGGCCGCGCTGAAGGCCGAAACGGTGGACTCGCTGGACGCCTTGCGCGGGCGCCGCACGGCGCTGGCGGAGCGGCGCGACGGGCTGGCGGCCCTGGCGCAGTTGGCGGAGCGGGCCGTGCGGCTGGCGACGGACAGCGCGGAGACCGAAGCGGAAGGGGAGCAGCAGTGCACCGCCGCCGCGGAGGAGGAGGCCCGCGCCGGCGAGACGAAGGCGCGGCTGGAGCAGCGCCGGGCGGCGTTGGAGGAGGCGGATCTGGCGCTGCGCCGCCTGCGCCTTGCCCGCAGCGAGACCGTGGCCTCCCTGCGCGCCCAGCTGGTGGACGGCGAGGCCTGCCCGGTCTGCGGCGCCGCGGAGCACCCGTGGGGCACCGGCCACACGCCGCTCGACCGGCTGGCCGAGGACCAGGAACGCCACGTCGCCGCCCTGCGCGGCGAGGTGACCGAGCTGGCGATGGATCACGGCGCCCGGACCGCCGCGGCGAAGGCGGCGCGGGAGCGTGCGGGAAGTCTGGCCGGGCGGCTGGCCGCCCTGGCGGTGGAACGGGCGGCGACGGAGAAGCGCTGGGCCGAACGGGCGCCGGCCTTCGGCCTGCCCGCCGGGCCGGATGCGGAAACCGTCGCCCGGCGGCTGGCCGGCGTCGATGCGGAACTCGCCGAGGTTGGGCGGGCCGAGGCGGCGGCGCTGGACCACAAGGCACGGCTCGACGCGGCGGTGCAGGCGTGCCGGGAACGGGACGCGGCGCTGGCCGACGCCGACCGGGCCATCGAGACGCGGACCCGACAGCGTGATTCGGCCCGCCACGCCGAGTCCCTGTTCCTGGCGCGGCGCGATCAGGCAGCGGAAGCCCGGCAGGCGGTGCGGACGGAACTGGCCCAGCCCTTCGCCGGGTTTGCGGGTTGGGCCGGTGACCTCGACCGCGATTCCGAGGGGTTCCGCGAGCATCTCGGCGGGCGGGTCGCCGACGTCCTGCGCCAGCGCGAGGGGTTGGCCCGGGCGCTGCGCGACGTGGAGGCCCTGGAACGGCAGGCCGGCGCCAAGGCGGCGGAGCTGGAGGGGGCGCGGCAGGCCGAGCAGGCGGCGCGGCGCCGGTGCGAGGGGCTCGCCGCGACGCTGGAGGAACGACGCTCGGCACGGGCGTCCCTGCTGGGCGGACGGGCGGTGGCCGCGGTGAAGAAGGAATTGGCCGAGGCCTGCCAGCGGGCGGAGGCCCTGGTCGAACAGGCCACGATCGCCCGGCAGGACGCGGCGGCCCGCCTGTCGGCGGCGGAGCTGGTCCGGGACGAGGAGTGGCTGGCCGGGGAGGAACGGGCGCTGGCCGCCCTCGAGTCGGCGCGGCGCGAGGACGCGCTTGTGGCGGCCGAACGGGCGCGGCTGCGGCAGGAGCACCACGCCGCCGGACGCCCCGCCGTCGGCGCCGCGGAGGCCGGCGAGGCCGTCGTCGAGCTGGGCCGGCGCCTGCAGGAGGTTCGCGGCCGGCTCGGCGAGACCCAGGCCCGCCTGCGCGCCGACACGGAGAACCGCGGCCGCCTCGCCGCCGTGCTCGACCGGGTGGAGGCGCAGCGCAAGGCGCAGGGGCTGTGGGCGACCATGGCGCAGCTCATCGGCTCGGCCGACGGGCGGAAGCTGCGCAACTTCGCCCAGAGCCTCAGCCTCGACCTGCTGCTGGTGCAGGCGAACCGCTATCTGGCGGATCTCGCCCGCCGCTACCGGCTGGAGCGGGTGGGCGGAGCCGACCTGGAGATCCAGGTGGTGGACGGCGAGATGGGCGACGAGCGGCGCGGCGTGCACAGCCTGTCCGGGGGCGAGATGTTCCTGGTGTCGCTGGCCCTGGCGCTCGGCCTGTCGGCCATGGCGGGAGGCGGCGGCGGCGCCGGGATCGGCACGCTGTTCATCGACGAGGGGTTCGGCACGCTGGACCCCGGCAGCCTGGATCTGGCGCTGTCCTGCCTGGAGGCGCTCCAGGCCACCGGGCGGCAGGTCGGCGTCATCAGCCATGTCCCGGCGCTGGTGGAGCGGATCGGCGTGCAGGTGCGCGTCCTCCCGCAGGGCGGCGGGCGCAGCGCCGTGACGGTGACCCGCGGGACGCTGGCGGCACCGTCGCCGGACGCTGCGGCGATGCGGGAACTGCTGCTGCCCCTGTAGGGGCGCTCGGGCGGTGTGGGATCACCATGGGGACACGGACACACGAGGACCCTCCTCCGTGTTTCCGTCCCCGACGCCCGACCAGTCGTCCGTCAGCCGCGGACGGGGCGCAGGACGAGATGCTTGTTCGACGGCACGGCCGGCGCCGAGGGGCGCAGGACGAGGCCCTTGGAGGTCGGCTCGATGTTGGCGTCGGGATAGACGGCCATGACGTCCTTCAGCGCTTCCTTCAGGCGGAAGGCCAGGACGCGGTGCTCGCTCACCGAACCGAAATGCTGCGACAGGGCGTGCCAGGGAACCACCGTCTGCTTGTCCAGACGGTGCAGGCGGTGGACCAGCCAGACATAGGCGTCGAGCGCCAGGGCGGAGTTCTTCAGCTTGGCGATGGCGTGCTCGTCCAGCGGGACGGCGTGTTCCATCAGATGCTCGAAGAAGCTCTGGGTCAGGCGGACGAAGCGCACCCATTCGCCGCCGGTGCGGAACAGGTCGGGCGTGTCCTCCTCGTCCCGCCACAGCTTGATGCCGTCGATCAGGCGCTGGTCGGAAATCTCCGCCGTCGAGGGGCCGGTGGTGGTGCGCAACGTGAATTCGCTACGGGCGATCCGCAGCACCTGCTCGCGCACCGGCTTGTAGTTGCCGCGCTCGCCGCCCGTCGGGGCCAGCCCGAGACGGCGCAGCCACGCGCTCATGCTCGGCCCCAGATCGACGTGGGCGCTGCGCGTCTTGCGGGCCTCGGTCTGCAGGTAGATCATGATCAGGCGCGCCTTGGCGCCGTAGGGAACGCCGACGTCCAGGACCGTGCCGTCGCGCAGCGGCAGGATGCCGGGACGGACGACGAGCTGGTACTTGCCGTTGTTGCGCACCCAGGGGGCGGTCTCGTCCTTGGGCTTGCGGTGCGGCAGGGAGGCTTGGCAGAAGCCGGCGTGGAGATAGCCGATCGCGTCCATTTCGTTGGACAGCGCTTCATGGGCCATCATCACACGGCGGCGCTCCTTGGGGTCTTCGGTGCGGGCAAGAACCGCCTCGAATCCCTCCAGGGTAAGCTGCTCGTGGATTTTCGCCATAGGACCCCTCCGGCCTCGTTCGGTCACGTTCCTGTCATTTCAGAAAACACAAAATGTGGTGGCTGTGAAGCGCGTCCATCCCATGAATCGCTGAAGTTGCAACGGAAGCTGCAGATTCCGACTCAACTTCAGCGAAGCGGCCTTTTGCGGCCCGGCCACCCCCTGCCCTGCCGGCCACCGCCGAGCCGACGTTCGAGCGGCCGTTTCAAAATCAGCGTCGCCAACGGAGCGTTCAGGGCCGGAGGGCCGCTTGTCCACAGCCGAACGGGCTTGTCCACGCTGAGTTGGAATCGCAGCGGGCGAAACCGGCCGGATCGGCACGCTGACTCCGCAACGGCAGGGACGCCGAAGTCGCAACGGGGACTCGCTCATCCACGCTGAAGACGAGTCACGAAAGGCGGTTATCCACGCTGAACTCGCAACCATGTCCTATATGAGTCCCTATAGGATTCTCCGGTTAGACCGGTTGCGCGGGTGCTGGCGCGACCCCCTTCGCTGAAAACGCAACGTCGGCAGGGACGGAGAATCGCCAACCGGGCATTCGAGGGTGATCCGGGCCCTTATCCTCCACCAGGACGAGCATCACCCCCGGCCAAGGGTTCCAGGCCGGGACCGTCAACTGTCAACCGAACCCGACGCTGAATTTGAAACAAAGGCGACTCACGTCCAACGCTGAATTGGTAACATTCGACTCGGAAACCCAAGGCTTTCCAGGGCTTAGCCGACTCGACGAGTCTCGCGCAGATCTTGCAACGCCCACACAAACCAGCGAATCGAAGACCAACGCTGAATTTGAAACATCAGAATCCAGGCGATTCAAGGCCCGAATCGAAATCGCTCCCGCCAGCCAACGCTGAATTGGTAACGCATTGGAAAATGGGCTTGACGGGGTCCCGGTCGATTCGCCACCGGAACGGTTTTCCGCCGCGCGGAATGGCCGACAATGGCGGCGTTCTTCTATGACCATAGTCCCATACGACGTCGCATGACTCCCGCTCCCATCGCCATTTGACGCAATTCGGTGCGCTCCGGCTTGACCAGTTGCGTCACATTTTGCAAGAAAGGACCTCACACAGGGAAAGCCGGAGGCCCGATGAACGGGGAAGAACTGCGCGCCATCCGCGAACGGCGTGCCGAGGACCAGTTGAGCTTCGCGACATGGCTCAACGGCGCACTGAATCGCCGCTACGACCGTTCCCGGATCAGCCGGTGGGAAAGCGGGGCGGAGCGCATCCCCCAGCAGGTCGCCGGTTTCCTGGCGGGCCAGGGCGGCATGGCCGCCGTGCCGCAGAACGCCGGGGTGCCCAAGATGCAACGCGCCGTGGTGGCTGTGGCGAATCAGAAGGGTGGCGTCGGTAAGACGACGACGGCGGTCAACCTGTCCTACGCGCTGTCCACGCTGGGCCTGAAGGTGATGCTTCTCGACAGCGATCCCCAGGGCAACGCCACGGTCCATATGGGGCTTGACCCCGGCGAGATCGAAACCCAGCGCAAGGGCATCTATAATGTGGTGCGCGGCGGGGCGTCCTTCGACAGCATCCTCCAGCCGGTGTGCGGCGGCGCCGTCATGCTCGCCCCCTCCAGCATCGGGCTGGCCGCGGCGGAGACGGAGCTGGTGGCCGAGCCGGACAACTCGCTGGTCCTCAAGGAGAAGCTGGCGGAGGTGCGGAACCGTTACGATGTCATCGTGATCGACTGCCCGCCCAACCTCGGCCTTCTCACCATCAACGCGCTGGCGGCCAGCGATCTCGTGCTGATTCCCGTGCAGACGGAGGTGTTCGCCGGGCTCGGCGTGCCGCTGCTGCTGGAAACCATCGCCAAGATCCGCCGCCGCTCGAACCCGTCGCTGAACATCTTCGGCATCCTGCCGACCATGTTCTCGTCGCGCTTGACGCAAGATCAGGCCAGCCTGCGCGAGATTCAGGAGCATTACGAGGGGCGCACCCGCGTTCTGAACGCGGTTCCGCGCGCCACCCTGTTCGCCCAGGCGTCGGGCGCCGGCCGTCCGGCCATCGAGGCCGATCCGAATTCCAACAGCGTCCAGGCCTACGGCGAACTGGCGCGCGAACTGGCCGCCCACCTCCAGACTGCGGAAGACGCCCATGTCTCGTAAACTCGAACGGACCAGCACCCGCATTTTCGACAAGGCGGCGCAGCGCGGCGGGGACGCGCTGTTCGGGCTCTCCGCCGACTTCCCGCGGCTGATCGAGGTCGATCTCGACCGGGTGCACCCCAATCCCGACCAGCCGCGCCGCCATTTCGACGACCAGTCGCTGCAGGAGCTGGCCAACTCCATCGCCCGTCACGGGCTGAAGCAGCCGGTTCTCGTGCAGGATCTCGGCGACGGCGACTACCGGCTGATCGCCGGTGAGCGGCGTCTGCGCGCCTGCGGGTTGGCCGGACGCCAGACCATCTTCGCCATCGTCACCGACGGCGATCCGGACGAGCTGGCGCTGATCGAGAACATCCAGCGCGTCGACCTCGACGCCATGGAACTGGCCCGCGCCTTCGCCCGGCTGATCGAGCGGCACGACTACACGCACGAGGCGCTGGGGCAGGTGATCGGGCGCAGCCAGGCGGAGGTGACGCGCACCCTGTCGCTGCTGCGACTGCCGGCGGATATCGTCGCTGAATTTGAAACGCGCCACCGCTCCGTCCCGAAAAGCATCCTGACGGAGATCGCTGCGGTGGACGATCCGGTCCTCCAGCGGAAGCTGTGGGACACCATCAAGGACGGCGGCACCGTCAAGGCGCTGCGCGAGGCCAAGCGCGCCCAAATGGGTGGCGGCGAGCCGGATTCCGCAGCGGCGGCGCGGGTTCAGCCGGCCCCGGCGGTGCGTTTCGTCTCCGCCGTCCAGCGCATCGCCAAGGACTTCTCCACCGTCGACGCCGGGGAGCTACGGGCGCACCGCAAGCAGCTCAGCGAGGCGCAATGGCAGGAGCTGCGCCGCCTCCACGCCCTTCTCGACGAGCTGCTGGCCTGACCATCGGCAACGCTGAATTTGTAACGGACACCCGCTGACGTCAGCGGCGGGTGTCAACTTCAGCGTCGATGACCCGCTTGACCTCGCAGAACCAGCGCAGCTTTTCTGCGAAGGGCAGGCGGGCGAGCCCGCTGGGCGAGGGCAGCACGACATCCACCGGACCATCGAACAGGCTGTCCGGCTGCACGCCCCACTCCGCCCGATCGCGATCGGCGGCGGCGAGATAGACCCCCTTCCCCGTGTAGGCGATCACCCGCGGCCGGACTTCCGCGACCAGCGCGCGCAGCCGCGGCGCGCCGCCGCGCAGTTCCGCCCGGCTGAGATCGGCGGCGCTCGGCGTCGCCCGCGCCACGAGGTTGGTGGACCCCAGCCCGAACTCCGGCAACAGCCGGTCCTCCTCCGGGCGCAGCAGGCGCGGCGTCAGGCCGGCCTCCGCCAGCAGCTTCCAGAACTGGTTGCCCCGCCCCGCGTAATTGTGGCCGAGCTGGCCGGAGCGCGTTCCGGGGTTGAAGCCGACGAACAAAACGTTCAGGCCGGGGGCGATGATGTCGGGGATCGGGCCTTCGGAATCGGTCATGTTGCGTCAACAGTGAAAAAGGGCGTCCGGCAACGCTGAATTTGAAACGCCCCTACTCCGCCGTCCGCCATTCGGCGAGAATCACCGGGGCGGCGAAGCCGGCGAGGATGGCCGCCAGCGTCACGAACAGCATGGCGCCCCAGGCGCTGTAGCCCAGCACGCCCAGCACGCCACCCAGGAAGAAGGAGCCGACGGTCGGCAGATGCGTCTTCAGCTTGTCGAGCGTCACCCGGACGCGATCCCGGCCGTTGCGGTGGTAGAGATCGTCGATCAGGTTGCCCAGCTCGATCCCGATGTCGGTGATCATGCCGGTGACGTGGGTGGTGCGGACGCGGGCGTTGGAGATGCGCGTGACGATGGCGTTCTGCAACCCCATCAGGAAGCTCAACCCCATGACCAGCGCGGCGCCGCGAAGCTCGTGCAGCCAGACGTCGGCGGCGCCGAGCCCGGCGAGCAGCAGGGCTTCCAGGCAGACGCTGTAGGCGTAGATCGCCGACAGGCCGCGGCGCTGCCCGGCGTTGATGAGCATCGCCGACACCATCGCCCCGGCGATGAAGGTCGCCACGATGGCCAGCGCCATGCCGAAGGCGCCCATCTCGCCCAGCGCCAGATGATCGGCCATGGTCGAGACGGTGCCGGTCATGTGCGAGGAATAGAGGCCGGCGGCGTAAAATCCCGCGGCGTTGACGGCGCCGGCGATGCCCGCCAGCGACCAGGCCAGGCTGCGGTCCGCCGACACGCCACGATGTTCACCCTGCCGGACCAGCATGCCCCACCACTCCCTGAACCAAACGGGGCGCCATCATAGTGGCGACCGCAGGCGTCGGGGACCCGCTGGTTTGTGGGGTCATCAATGCGTTCCCGTACCGACCGGCATGGTCTTGACGATGTCGAGGAGCGCCCGCAGGGCCGGCGGCACGGCGCGGTGCCCGGGGTAGTACACCGCCGCCCGCTCCGGCTTGTGCATCCAGGCGGGCAGGACGGTCCGCAGCCGCCCCTCCGCCAGCGCGGCGTCGGCGGCCCAATTCGCCACATAGGCGATCCCCAGCCCCTGCGCGGCGGCGTCCGCCATCAACTCCTCGTCGTCGAGAACCACCGGTCCATTGACGTCGACCGTCAACTCCTGCCCGGCCCGCTCGAACTCCCACCGGTACAGCCGGCCGCCCGGCAGGCGGTGACCGATGCAGCGATGGTGCTGGAGTTCGTCCGGCGTCGTCGGTTCCCCGGCGTGGTCGAGATAGGCGGGGGAGGCGACGCAGACGAAACCGATCGGGTCCGGGAAGGGCACCGCAATCATGTCCTTCGGGATGGAGTCGATCAGGCGGACGCCGGCGTCGAAGCCGCCGGACACGATGTCGATCAACCGTCCCTCGACGACGATGTCCACCGTCACGTCGGGAAACCGCTCGACCATGCGCGGGAGGACGCCGCGGACGAGAGCCGCCGCCGCCACGCGCGGCGCGTTGATCCGAACCCGGCCGGCGACGTTGCCGCGAAAGGCGGTGACGGCGTCGAGCGCTTCGTCGAGGGACGTCAGCGCGACAGTCAGGCGGCCGAGCAGCTCGAGCCCCGCTTCGGTCGGCGAGACGCTGCGGGTCGTGCGGTTGAGAAGCCGAACGCCGAGCCGATCCTCAAGGCCGCGCATCGCGTGGCTCAGCGTGGACGGCGCCGTTCCCAGCTCATCCGCCGCGCGGCGAAAGCTGCGGTGGGTGGCGACGGCCACGAAGGCGCTGAGATCGTTCAGGGAGGGGCGCATCATTGATGGCGATTTTGCATCAGCCTGTGCCGATTTCAACGTCTAATCGCGCATTCCCTTGGCTGCTATCTCCTGCTCCAGGTCCAATCCGAACGGGAGACGTCAATGTCCAAGCGCGACGCCCTCTTTCCTGCCGGCCGGCAGGCGCTCTACGAAATCCACCGCTATTCCGCCGCCATCCGGTCCGGCGATCTGCTCTTCGTTTCGGGGCAGGTCGGCGGCCGTGAGGACGGCTCGCCCGAGCCCGACTTCGCGACGCAGGTTCAACTGGCCTTCGACAATCTTCGCGAGGTTCTGAAGGCGGCCGGCGCCACCTTCGACGACATCGTGGACGTGACGACCTTCCACACCGATCCGGAGGCCCAGTTTGAGACCGTCCTGGCCGTCAAGGACAAGGCGTTTCCTCGCAAGCCCTATCCCAACTGGACCGCGGTCGGCGTGAACTGGCTCGCCGGCTTCGATTTCGAGATCAAGGTGATCGCCCGGCTGCCACAGGCCACCTGAGCCGCCTTTGGCTTTCCCCCCTACCACTGCGCACGTCCGGCAATCCGCCCTATTCGCTGGAGCGGATTGCTTGAAACCTGATAGGTTGGGCGAGGCTTCAACCGGTGCAGGGGGTGTCTTGGATGCCGCTGACAGAATGGACCGCCCAAGGCGATCAGTATGTCCTTCCCGGTGCGGAGCGCCGGACCGAGCCCGGCCTTCCTTACGCCGCCGAATCCAACGGTCAACTCGCCCTGCATTTCTACGAGCCTCCGCGTGCCGACGAGCGGGACCCTGGCAAACCGCCGCCTTTGCCGCGTCCGCTTCCCCGTCCCACGCCGATCAGCGAAGGACCGCTTGCCGGGCGCGTTGCGTTCTTCCCGCAGGTCATGAATGATGTGACCGAAGCCTTCCGAGCTTTTTCCGGTGTGACGAAACAACGCCAGGATTGAGGGTTCGGGATGGTCCTTCGCTCCTGATTACGGTCTGCGGACCACTCGAGGATCAACGTTCATGCCATTCGACAATCCGACGGGCGATCGTGGCCGTCGGCAGCCACGGTTCGGCAAAGCGGCCCAACGGCAAGCTGTGCAGGGAGACCCGGCGCGAGCGCACCAGAAGCTCAACGGTTCCGCCCAGCAGAAGCACGGCCAGTGGCTTGCCCGCGCCGTCGATGCCGAGCGGTCCGGCGATGCCGTCGAAGCCGAAACCTGCCGTCAGCACGCGGAGCACTGGTTCCGTGTGGCCAACGGCCGCAACGAACCCTGAGGCGAACCCCGAGGCATCACCGGTCCACCGTCATCAGGTCGTCCGGATGCGCATCCTCCGGTCTGGGAAGCAAAGTGGCGGTTCGGTATAATCCTTGCCCGAAGCGCTTGATTTGAAACGCGTCACAGCTCGATCTGGGCGGCGGTGATGACGCTTTGCGCGATCTCGGCGACCCGGCGCCCCTGCTTCATGGCGGCCTTGCGCAAGGCGGTGTAGGCCGCCTCCTCCGTCAGGGACTTCTGCTGCATCAGAATGCCCTTCGCCCGCTCGATCAGCTTGCGGTCGGCGAGCTGCGAGCGCGCCTCGTCGCGTTCGCGTTTCAGCGTTTCAAATGCAGCGAATCTGGCGAGCGCGGTTTCCAGGATCGGCCGCACGCGGGCGGGGTGCAGCCCGTCGAGGACGAAGGCGGCCACACCGGCCTCCGCTGCCCGCGCCGCGGCCCCCGGCGGCGCCCGGTCGGCGAACAGGACGACGGCGCAGGCGGCAGACCGGGCCAGTTGGAAGACGCCGTCCAGCGTCGCGGCGTCCGATGTTTCCAAAACAGCGACGACGGCGTCCGGCGCCAGCGCGGCGACGCGGGCGGGCAGATCGGCGACGCCATGGAGCAGGGCGATCCGGTCGCGGCCCGCCGCCGCGGCCAAGCCGGTCTCCACCGGCCGCGTGGCGTCGGCGTCGGGGCCGACCACCAGAATGGTCAGGGGTTTGTTCGCCATGGCCGCTCCGCCCTCCCCGTCACGCAGCCCACTTCACGCCACCCACGTCACGCCGCTTTCACCGTCCCGTGGTGCCCGCCTTCCAGGAAGTTCAGCAACTCCTCCCGGTAGGCGTAGTAACGGGGGTGCTCCAGCAGGGCCTGCCGGGTCCGGGGGTGGGGGATGTCCACCTCCAGGATGTGGCCGATGCGGGCGTTCGGCCCGTTGGACATCATCACCACACGGTCGGCCAGCAGGATCGCCTCGTCAACGTCGTGGGTGACGCAGATGGCGGTGACCTGGGTGCGCGCCCACACCTCCATCAGCACCTCCTGAAGCTCCCAGCGGGTCAGGCTGTCCAGCATGCCGAAGGGCTCGTCCAGCAGCAGCAGCTTCGGCGACAGGGCGAAGGCCCGCGCGATGCCGACGCGCTGCTTCATGCCGTTGGACAGCTCCGCCGCCGTCTTGTGCATGGCGTCGCCCAGCCCGACGCGCGACAGGTAGTAGCGGGCGATGTCGTCGCGCTCCCCCCGGCCGGCCTGCGGGTAGACGCGGTCGACCCCCAGCATGACGTTCTCCAGCGCGGTCAGCCAGGGGAACAGGCTGGGCGCCTGGAAGACCACCGCCCGGTCGGGGCCGGCGCCGACGACCTCCTTGCCGTCCAGAACGATGCCGCCGCTGGAGACGTCGGCCAGCCCGGCGACCATCGACAGCACCGTGGACTTGCCGCAGCCCGAATGGCCGATCAGGGAGATGAACTCCCCCTTGCGCATCTTCAGGTCGAAGCCGTCCACCACGGTCAGCGGCCCCTTCGGCGTGGCGAAGGTCTTGGTGACCCGGCTGAACTCGACATAGCGGTCGTCGGACAGGCCGCCGGGCTGGCCGGCCAAATAGGATTTCGGCGGTGGCGCGGCGGTGATCGGCGTTGCCTTCGGCAGGGGTAAGGTCTCGTCCACCGCGGCGGCGGCGCGGCTCGCCCCGGCCTCCATCAGCCACGCCGTGACCTCGGCGCGCAGACGCTTGAAGTCCGGATCGTGGTTCACGGCGGTGCGGTCGCGCGGACGCGGCAGGTCCACCGCGAAGGCCGGGCCGAGCGTCGCCCCCGGACCGGGCGTCAGCGGGACGATGCGGTCGGCCAGCAGGATGGCCTCGTCCACGTCGTTGGTGATGAGGACGACGGTCTTGCGGTCCTTGCGCCAGATCGCCTCGATCTCGTCCTGGAGCTTGGCGCGGGTCAGCGCGTCCAGCGCCGACAGCGGCTCGTCGAGCAGCAGCACCTCCGGGCTCATGGCGAGCGCGCGGGCGAAGCCGACGCGCTGGCGCATGCCGCCCGACAGCTCCTTGGGGCGGCGGTCGGTGGCGTGGCCCAGACCCACCGTCTCCACCGCCCGGCGGGTGAGCACGCCGCGCTCCGGCGACGGTTTGCCCTTGTGCACGGCGTCCACGGCCAGCGCCACGTTGTCCTTCACGCTGAGCCAGGGCATCAGCGAGTAGTTCTGGAACACGACGCCGCGCTCCGCCCCCGGCCCGCGCACCGGCTCGCCGCGGAACAGCACCTCCCCCGCGTCGGGGGCGGCCAGCCCGCCCATCAGGTTGACCAGCGTGGTCTTGCCGGCGCCGGAGAAGCCGACGATGGCGACGAACTCGCCCTCCGCGATGGACAGGTCGATTCCGCGCAGCACCTCGGTCCCGCCGTAGGACTTCGCGACGGTCTTCAGCTCAAGGATGGCCATGCTCGGGGACTCCTCAGCGGGTGCCGGTGTGGGAAACGGCGGCCTGGAAGGCCAGCATGACGCGGTCGAGCAGGAAGCCGATCAGACCGATGGTGAAGACCGCCACCATGATGCGGGCGAGCGAGTTGGAGGAGCCGTTCTGGAACTCGTCCCACACGAACTTTCCGAGGCCGGGATTCTGGGCCAGCATCTCCGCCGCGATCAGCACCATCCAGCCCACGCCCAGCGACAGCCGCAGCCCGGTGAAGATGTAGGGCAGCGCCGAGGGCAGCACGAGCCGGCGCACCATCGTCGGGCCGGAGAGCTGCAGCACCTTGCCCACATTCATCAGGTCCTTGTCGATGGACGACACGCCGACCGCCGTGTTGATCAGCGTCGGCCACAGCGAGCAGAGCGTCACCGTGACGGCGGAGGTCAGGAAGGATTTCTCGAAGGTCGGGTTGTCGCTCGACACCGTGGCGCTGACCACCATGGTGACCAGCGGCAGCCAGGCCAGCGGCGACACCGGCTTGAAGATCTGGATCAGCGGGTTCATCGCCGCGTTGACCGTGCGGGACAGGCCGCAGGCCACGCCCAGCGGCACCGCGATCAGCGCACCCAGCAGGAAGCCGGTGAAGACCGTCTTCAGGCTGGTGACGATCTGGTCGAGATAGGTCGGCTTGCCGGCGTAGGGCCGGGTCTTTACCTCGGCCGCCGGGTCCTTCGCCAACAGCTCGGCGTTGCGCTTGGCCTGCCGGTCGTAGAAGGCGGCCTCCTTGGCGCGTTCGGCCTGATGGTCAGCGTGGAGGACGCCCACCTGCTCCCACACCTGGGCCGGGCCGGGGATGGCGCCCAGGCTGGTGTTCACCTGCGGCGCCAGCCACGCCCAGGCGGCGAGGAACAGCATCAGGGCGGTCAGCGGCACGCCCATCTGCTGCCACAGCTCCCGCCCCTGCTGGCGCGGGCTGTCGCCTGCGGCCATGCGGAGCAGCGGGCTGAGCCAGCCGAGTCCGACGATCTGCAGGGTGGCGGCGGTGCGGTTGAGCGCGTGGGCGAGACGGGCCTTGCGCCGGGCGCGCATCGCCTCGGCGGAGGAGAGGGTGGAGGCTTCGGTCACGCTGGTCATGGGGTGATCTTTCTGTTTGGCGCGGGGCGCCGCGGCCCCACCCCGGCCCTCCCCCGCTGGGCGGGAGAGGGTGTCTGTCCCCTCCCCTGCGTCAGCTCTCGCGCAAACCAGAGGTTTGCGCTGACGCGGCAGGCGGACCTTTGGTCCGCCGAGAGCGGGGGAGGGTTAGGGTGGGGGCCCGTCGCGACCACGGCGCGAGTATCGGAAGTCCGCAGTCTCAACCGCCGACCAGTTGCCCGCCCTGCAGCGCCTGCCCGCCCTTCAGGCCGATGGGCAGCTTCGTCAGGTACTCGTTGGGCTTGCGGCCGTCGTAGGCGATGCCGTCGATGAATCCGTTGTCCAGCGGCTTGTAGCCGTCGCTGGTCCAGGGGAAGTCGGCCTCCTTGGCCTTGCCCTCCTCCACCAGCAGCCTCGCGGCCTTCAGGTAGATCTCCGGCTTGTAGACCTTGCGGGCGGTCTCGTCGTACCAGCTGTCCGGCTTGGCCTCGGCGATCTGGCCCCAGCGGCGCATCTGCGTCAGGTACCAGACGGCGTCGGAGTAGAAGGGATAGGTGGCGTTGTAGCGGAAGAAGACGTTGAAGTCGGGAACCGCCCGCTTGTCGCCCTTCTCATACTCGAAGGTGCCGGTCATCGAATTGGCGATGACCTTGGCGTCGGCCCCCACATACTCCGACTTCGCCAGGATCTTCACCGCCTCGGCGCGGTTGGCGTTGTCGTTCTCGTCCAGCCACATGGCGGCGCGGATCAGCGCCTTGACCAGCGCCAGATGGGTCTTGGGATTCTTGGCGGCCCAGCCCTCGGTGACGCCGAAGACCTTCTCCGGGTTGTTCCTCCAGATCTCGGTGTCGGTGATGACCGGCACGCCGATGCCCTTCATCACCGCCTGCTGGTTCCATGGCTCGCCGACGCTGTAGCCGAAGATGGTCCCGGCCTCCAGCGTCGCCGGCATCTGCGGCGGCGGGGTGACCGACAGCAGGGCGTCGGCCTGGATCTGGCCCGACACGTCGTTGGGCGCGTAGTAGCCGGGGTTGATCCCGCCGGCGGCCAGCCAGTAGCGAAGCTCGTAATTGTGGGTGGAGACGGGGAAGACCATGCCCATGGTGAAGGGCTTGCCCTCCGCCCGGTACTGGGCGATGACCGGCTTCAGCGCGTCGGCCTTGATCGGGTGCAGCGGCTTGCCGTCCGGCCCCTTGGGCAGGTTGGGCTTCATCCGCTCCCACACCTCGTTGGACAGGGTGATGCCGTTGCCGTTGAGGTCCATCGAGAAGGCGGTCACCACGTTGGCCTGGGTGCCGAAGCCAATGGTGGCGCCCAGCGGCTGGCCGGCCAGCATGTGGGCGCCGTCCAGCTCCCCGGAGATCACGCGGTCGAGCAGCACCTTCCAGTTGGCCTGCGGTTCCAGCGTCACCGACAGGCCCTCGTCCTCGAAGAAGCCCTTCTCCGCGGCGATGGCGAGCGGGGCCATGTCGGTCAGCTTGATGAAGCCCAGCTTGAGCTGGTCCTTCTCCACGTCGAGCGGAGCGGCCTGGGCGGACCCGAGCATCAGCGCCAGCGTGGCGGCGGCGGACAGCAGGGCGGTGCGGGGGGAGGCGGGAAGTCGGATCACGTCTCGGGTCACGTCTCGCGTCACGTTGGTCGCTCCATCTCTCGTTCCGGACCCCCGCGGCACGCCCGACCTCGATCCAACGCCCCACCGGCGACGCGCCGTTGAGGGCTCTCCAGCCATGAAGGGCTGTCGAACCGGGTCAGCGACGGTGCCGAGGGGCCCAACCTTGGGCGTATGGGATGGACGCACCGCCGTTGGCGCGTCCCGCCGCTCCTCTCGCAAGGACCATGCCAAAGGCTGAATGGACGCCCAAACAGAGCCAAAGGTCTTTGTTTCTGCGGCTTTGACGCGAGTTGCCTATTCTTTGTGCTAGTACCTTGGTGGTGACGCATTGCACAAATTGTCGGCTTTCGGACCGCTTTTTGATCGAAGCGAGCCAAAAGCGCGTGTTCCAGTCCCGGCGTTCCCGTCCCGCGTCGACGGTGGCGGGGCCGCGCAAACGGCGGAAATCCGCCGTTCCGGTCCCTTTCTCATACCTTGGTGCCGGTGTTGGCACGCGGCTTGCCAGAAGGATGGGCAGATCAGGGCCAGGGCAACGGCGCCATGGCCGGTTCGACGGCGAACCACCCGGACAACGGCGTCCGAAACCCTGGGAATCCCGCGGGAGTCCCCAGGGCTTCGGGCGCCTTTTTCTTTTCGGCCTCGCGGCCTCGCAAGAGGGCACACAGCATGAGCACGCACACCAATCCACCGACTCCGCGCGAACGGCTGGTCGTCGTCGGCAACGGCATGGCCGGCATCCGCACGCTGGAGGAGCTGCTGGCCAAGGCGCCGGACCGTTACGACATCACCGTCTTCGGCGCCGAGCCGCACCCCAACTACAACCGCATCATGCTCTCCCCCGTGCTGGCCGGGGAGAAGACCTTCGAGCAGATCGTGCTGAACGGGCGCGACTGGTACGAGGCCAACGGAATCACGCTGTTGACCGGCGACCGGGTGGAGGTGATCGACCGGGCGAACCGCACCGTCACGGCCATCTCCGGCCTGACCGTGCCCTACGACAGGCTGCTGATCGCCACCGGCTCCACCCCCGTCATCATCCCGGTGCCCGGCTCCACCCTGCCCGGCGTCGTCGGCTTCCGCGACCTCGCCGATGTCGACACGATGCTGGCGGCGGCGGCCCGGGGCGGACGCGCCGTGGTCATCGGCGGCGGCCTGCTCGGGCTGGAGGCGGCCAACGGCCTGAAGGTCAAGGGCATGGACGTCACCGTCCTGCACCTGATGGACACGCTGATGGAACGGCAACTCGATCGCTCCGCCGGGGCGCTGCTGCGGCACGAGCTGGAGCGCCGCGGCATCACCGTGCTGACCGGCGCCGACACTGCCGAAATTGTGGGCAACGAGAAAGTTTCCGCGGTTCGCCTGAAAAACGGGCAGGAGCTTCCCGCCGAACTGGTGGTCATGGCCGTGGGCATTCGCCCGAACACGACGCTGGGCAAGGCGGCGGGGCTGGCCTGCGGGCGCGGCATCCAGGTGGACGACGCCATGACCACCTCCGACCCGGCGATCCTGTCGGTCGGCGAGTGCGTGGAGCATCGCGGCCAGACCTATGGCCTCGTCGCCCCGCTGTTCGAGATGGCCAAGGTCGCCGCCGCCCGGCTGGCCGGGAGTGTGGAGGCCGCCTACACCGGCTCCGTCACCTCGACCAAGCTGAAGGTGACGGGGGTGGATGTCTTCTCGGCCGGCGACTTCACCGGCGGCAAGGACTGCGAGGACATCGTGTTCCGCGACGCCGCCCGCGGCGTCTACAAGCGCGTCGTGGTCAAGGAGAACCGCATCCTCGGCGCCGTGCTCTACGGCGACACCAAGGACGGCGGCTGGTACTTCCAGATGCTGAAGGACGGGACCGAGGTGGCGCCGGTCCGCGACACCCTGATCTTCGGCCAGAGCTTTGGAGGCGAGGGGGCGGCAAACCCTAAGGCCGCCGTTGCGGCGCTCCCCGACAGTGCGGAGATCTGCGGCTGCAACGGCGTGTGCAAGGGCACCATCGTCACGGCGATCACCGAGAAGGGCCTGTCCAGCCTGGACGAGGTGCGGGCTCATACCAAAGCCTCGGCCTCCTGCGGAAGCTGCACCGGTCAGGTGGAGCAGCTCCTGGCCCTGACACTGGGCGACGGCTATGCGGGCGAGGCGAAGGCCAAGCCGATGTGCAAGTGCACCGACCGCACCCACGACGAGGTGCGCCGGGCCATCACCGCGCTGGAACTGAAATCCATCCCCGACGTGATGCAGCGGCTGGAATGGCGCACGCCCGATGGCTGCCACCATTGCCGCCCGGCGCTGAACTATTACCTGCTCTGCGAATGGCCGGGCGAATACAAGGACGACAGCCGGTCCCGCTACATCAACGAGCGCGTCCACGCCAACATCCAGAAGGACGGCACCTACTCCGTCGTTCCGCGCATGTGGGGCGGGCTGACCAGCGCCAAGGAGCTGCGCGCCATCGCCGACGTGGTGGACAAGTTCGCCATCCCGACGGTGAAGGTGACGGGCGGCCAGCGCATCGACCTGTTCGGCGTGAAGAAGGAGGACCTGCCCGCCGTGTGGGCGGACCTGAACGCCGCCGGCATGGTGTCCGGCCACGCCTACGCCAAGGGGCTGCGCACCGTAAAGACCTGCGTCGGGTCGGAATGGTGCCGCTTCGGCACGCAGGACAGCACCGGCCTCGGCGTCAAGCTGGAGCGGATGACCTGGGGCACCTGGACCCCGCACAAGGTGAAGCTGGCCGTTTCCGGCTGCCCGCGCAATTGCGCGGAGGCCACCATCAAGGACCTCGGCGTCGTCTGCGTGGACAGCGGCTATGAGCTGCATGTCGGCGGCAACGGCGGCATGCATGTCCGGGCCTGCGACCTGCTGGTGAAGGTGGAGACCGAGGCGGAGGTGCTGGAATACACCGGCGCCTACATGCAGCTCTACCGCGAAGAGGCCCGCTACCTGGAGCGCACCGCCCCGTGGCTGGAGCGCGTCGGGCTGGACCACATCAAGCGCCGGCTGGTCGACGACGCGGAAGGCCGCGCGGCCCTCAACGCCCGCTTCCTCTTCTCCCAGAGCTTTTCGCAGGACGATCCCTGGGCCGAGCGGGCCAGCGGGTCGGTGGACCGTCACGAATTCGCGCCGCTCGCTCAGGTGGGGTAACGACAGATGGATCAGAGCATTTCCTGGATCACCGTCGGCTCGGTCGAGGACATTCCCCGCCAGGGGTCCCGCGTGGTGCGGACCGACTTCGGCGACATCGCCCTGTTCCGCACCGTGGCGGACGAGGTCTACGCGCTGGAGGACCGCTGCCCGCACGCCGGCGGCCCGCTGTCGCAGGGCATCGTCCACGGGGCGCGGGTGACCTGCCCGTTGCACAGCTGGGTGATCGACCTCGCCAGCGGCGAGGCGGTCGGCCCGGACGAGGGCTGCGCCGGCCATTGCCCAGTGCGGGTGGTGGACGGCACGGTGCAGCTCGGGCTGGCCGCCTTCCGTCCGGGCCGCGGAGGGTGCGGCCATGGGTGAGGAAAGGCCCTATCCCCCCTCTCCCCTCTGGGGAGAGGGTCGGGTGAGGGGTTGCGCTTGTGCCGGACGCACCGCCACGCGCAACCCCCTCACCCTCCCCTCTCCCCAGAGGGGAGAGGGAATTTGCAAAGGAAGCGGTCCGCACCACCTGCCCTTACTGCGGTGTCGGCTGCGGCGTTCTGGCCTCCGTCGCCGCCGACGGCGCCGTCTCCGTCTCCGGCGACCCCGACCACCCGGCCAACCGCGGCAAGCTCTGCTCCAAGGGCACCAACCTGCCCGACACGCTGGGCCTCGCCGAACGGCTGCTCCATCCGGAGGTGGACGGGCGGCGCGTCGCCTGGGACGAGGCCATCGCCGCCGTCGCAACACGCCTGTCCGACACCATCGCCAGGCACGGCCCGGACTCGGTCGCCTTCTACGTCTCCGGCCAGTTGCTGACCGAGGACTATTACGCCGTCAACAAGCTGGCGAAGGGCTTTCTCGGCACCGCCAACATCGACACCAACTCACGCCTGTGCATGGCCTCCAGCGTGGCCGGCCACAAGCGCGGCTTCGGGGCCGACGCGGTGCCGGTGACCTACGAGGACCTGGACGAAGCCGATCTGGTCCTGCTGGTCGGCTCCAACCTCGCCTGGTGCCACCCGATCCTGAACCAGAGGCTGCTGGCGGCCAAGCGCACGCGCGGCACCCGCATCATAGCCATCGACCCGCGCCGCACCGCCACGGTGGACGGGGCCGACCGCCACCTGCCCATCCGCCCCGGCACCGACGCCCTGCTGTTCAACGGGCTGCTTGTTTATCTGGCTGACAACCATCTCGCCGACCACGGTCTGATCGACGCCCGTTTCGTCGCGCAGCACACCGCCGGTCTGGCGAAAACGCTGGAGGCCGCCCGCGCCGACGCCCCCTCCCCCGCCCATGTCGCCGCCCGCTGCGGTCTGCCGCTGGCCGAGATCGAGGCCTTCTACGCTGAAGTCGCAACGGTCCGCCGCACCGTCACCGTCTACTCCCAGGGGGTGAACCAGTCCTCCCAGGGGACGGACACGGTGAACGCCATCCTGAACATCCATTTCCTGACCGGGCGGATCGGCGCGCCGGGCATGGGGCCCTTCTCGGTCACCGGCCAGCCCAACGCCATGGGCGGGCGCGAGGTCGGCGGGCTTGCCAACCAGCTCGCCGCCCATATGGGGTTCGAGCCGGAGTCGGTGGACCGGCTGCGCCGCTTCTGGAACGCGCCGCGGGTGGCGGACAAGCCCGGCCTGAAGGCGGTGGACCTGTTCCGCGCGGTGGAGGCGGGCACGGTGCGCGCCGTCTGGGTGATGGCGACCAACCCGGCGGTCAGCATGCCCGACGCCGCCCGCGTCCGCCGCGCGCTGGCAAACTGCGAAACCGTCATCGTGTCGGACTGCATCGCCGACACCGACACGGCGCGGCTGGCCCACATCCGCCTGCCCGCCGCGGGCTGGAGCGAGAAGGACGGCACCGTCACCAACTCTGATCGGACGATCTCCCGTCAGCGGGCCTTCCGTCCCCTGGCGGGCGAGGCGCGGCCCGACTGGTGGATCGTCACCCAGGTCGCCCGCGCCATGGGCCACACCGCCGCCTTCCCTTACGAAACGCTCGCCGACGTTTTTCGCGAGCACGCCGCCCTCTCCGCCTTCGAGAACGACGGCACGCGCGCCTTCGACATTGGCGGCCTCGCCGGGCTGTCCGACGCTGAATTTGAAACGCTCGCTCCTGCCCCCTGGCCGCGGCGGGTCGGCGAGGCTCCGACGCGCCGTCTCTATACCGACGGGCGCTTCTTCACCGAGGACGGGCGGGCGCGCTTCGTCCCGGTCACCTCCCGCCCCCTGCCCCGCTTGGTCGAGCCGGGTTCGCTGATGTTGAACACCGGCCGCCTGCGCGACCAGTGGCACACCATGACGCGCACCGGCCTGTCGCCGCGCCTCTCCGCCCACGCGCCGGAACCCTGCCTGGATCTCCACCCGCAGGACGCGGCGGCGCGCGGCTTGACCGACGGCGCTCTGGTCAGCCTCTCAACCCCCGTCGGTACGGCGCTGGCCCGGCTGCGCGTGACCGAAACGCAGCGGGTGGGGGACGCCTTCCTGCCCATGCACTGGACCGACCGCTTTGCCGCCTCCTGCGTCGTCGGGCGGCTGGTGGACGATCTGGCCGTGGACCCCGTATCCGGCCAGCCGGACCTGAAGCGGATGCCGGTGACGGTCGTCCCCTACCCCGCCGCCTGGACCGGCTTCCTGATCGCCCGCGAGCCCTTGGAGCCCGCCCACGGCGGCTATTGGTCCCGCCGCGCCGTCCCCGGCGGCCACCTGATCGAGTTGGCCGGTGAGGGCGCCCTGCCCGCTCCGGAGGCGCTGGCGTTCGGCTTCGCCGGGGCGACGGTCGATTACAGCGACACGGCCCGCGGCGTGCTGCGCCGCGCCTGGGTGACCCACGACCGGCTGGAGGCCTGTCTGTTCCTCTCCAGTTCCGGCGCCCTGCCCAGCCGTGGCTGGCTGGTCGAGCTGCTGTCGGCGGAGACGCTGGACGGTCCCGCCCGCCGCGCCCTGCTCTCCGGCCGGTCGCCGGTTCCCACGGCGGATGAGGGGCGGACGGTCTGTTCCTGCTTCGGCGTCGGCGTCAACCGCCTGATCGCCGCCATCCAGAGCCAAGGCCTGACCACGGTCCAGGAGGTCGGAGCGGCCCTGCGGGCCGGGACCAACTGCGGCTCCTGCATCCCCGAACTCAAGGAGATCCTTGCCGATGCCCAGCGCAGCCATGTGGCTTGACGGTCTTGTCTCCCGGTCCGGAGGCAAGCGTTTCAACTTCATCGTCGCTCTGCGCGCCGCGCTGGGCTCCGCGTTGCGTCCGCACACGACCCGCCGCGTCGCCCGCGCCATCCCGCAGGCGGGCACGCGGACCCCGCACGTCACGCTGGTCGGCGCCGGGCCGGGGGACCCCGACCTGCTCACCGTCGCGGCGGCGCGGGCCATCGCGCAGGCGGAGGTGATCCTCTACGACCATCTCGTCGGGGCGGGCATCCTCGCCCTGGCGCCGCCGGGGGCGGAACTGATCTGCGTCGGCAAGCGGTCGGGCCAGCACTCCCACTCGCAGGAGGCCATCAACGATCTGATCGCGGCGCAGGCCCGCAGCGGGCGGCGCACCGTGCGGCTGAAGGGCGGTGATCCGATGATCTTCGGCCGGGCCGGCGAGGAGATCGAGCATCTGGAGCGTGTCGGAATCAGCGTGTCGGTGATCCCCGGCATCACCGCGGCGCTCGGCTGCGCGTCCAGCGCCGGGCTGTCGCTGACCAAGCGCGGCGTGTCACGCGCCGTCACCTTCGTCACCGCCCATGCCCGCGAGGGCGACGCGACCGAGCCGGACTGGGCGCGACTGGCCGACCCCAAGGGCACGCTGGCGATCTACATGGGCCGAGAGGCCGCCCGGCGCGTCGGACGCGGCCTGACCGCCGGCGGCCTCTCCCCCGACACGCCGGTGCTGGCGGTGGAGAACGGCTGCCGTCCCGACGAGCGCCACCACCGCACGACGCTGGGCGCCATGGCCGAGCGGGGCGTAGCGGCGGGCGACGGTCCGACGCTGCTTTTGATCGGCTGGGCGCTGGAGAGCCGGGTGCTAGAAGACGGGGCGGCGCACGCCGGTGATGCCCTCGGCGCGGGCGGCCACGTCGGCCAGAGGTTCGGTCACGACTGACATGGTGAAGACGGTGGCGTGCAGCAGCGTGGCGCCGTCCAGCATGATGCCGACATGGCCGGGGAAGAACACGATATCGCCACGGCGGTAGTCGACCCCCTGCCCGTCCGTTGAGACCATCGGCCCCAGCCGGTCGTCGTTGCGCTGCATCCCGCTGCTGTGGTGGGTGGTGATCCCCGCCGCGCGCAGCGCCACTTGGACGAGGCCGGAGCAGTCGATGCCGAAGGCGCTCCGCCCGCCCCAGACATAGGGCGTCTCCAGGAAGCGCAGCGCCGTCTCCACCGGAACGCGATCCAGCGGCACGGCCACCGGCTCCAGCAATTTGCCGAAGGTCCACAGCCCGTTGTCGAGCCGGACCCAGCCCCCTGGAAACTGGGCGTCCGCTTGCTCCGCCACGGTCACCAGACTGCCGAAGCTCAGCGCCGCCATCGGCACCGCCTTGTGGGTGGGCGCCGGGTGCAGGTTCGCCACGCGCCCGGACACGCGGTGGGTCGGGGCGACCGGCTCCGTCAGGTCCGTGCCGGGGGGAAGCCAGCCGACATGGCCGTCGGTGCGGTTTTCCACCTTCACCCAGTCGCCATCCCGGTCGAGCGGCGTACATGTTTCACCGAACAGCATCTCGCTGGTTTGCGGGACGCCGTGCCTCGGCTGTTCCAGCAGGACGGCCAGTGGGGCGGCGAGCCGGCGGATCGGGGTGGTCAGTGCATCGGTCATGCCGGTCACGCTAGAGCCCGCCCCGCCGGAATGCAAGCCAGAGGACCGTTCCGGACAATCCTCCGGGAGACGGGGATTTGCTATGGATTTGACGCTTTTCGACAGGAGAGTGCGATGGGCAACCGTGTGAGGCGCCTGGGACTCGCGGCGGCGACAGGGGCATGTCTGCTGGCCGGTGCGGCCGCCGCGCAGATGGCTCCCCAGGCGGCCACCCAGGGTCCCCTACGGCTCGTGCCGCAGCCCATTCCCTCTCCGGCTCCTTCTCCGGCGGTGGAGCAGCCCCCTGCCCCGCCGGTCCCCGTTCCACCGCAGCCGTTCCCGGCGGCCACGGTGGTCCGGCCGGGTCAGCCCGCAGCCAACCCTGCGCCCATCCCGCAGCCAGCCGCGAGCGCTGACCCGGCCCAAATCCATCCGCCCACGCCGCGCCCCCAACCGACCGACGGGGTCGCGGCGGTGCGCGCCTTCTATGACGCCTTGGGGCAGGCGGACGCCGCGCGGGCCAACACCTACGTCATTCCCGAGAAGCGGGGCAGCGGGGCCTACGACATCGCGTCCATGAACCGTTTTTACGGCAACATGAGCGTTCCCGTCCGTCTGCTGGCCGCGGAGCCCATCGGCCGGAATGCCGTGCGGGTGCGCTACCATTATGTCTATGTGAACGGCCGCAACTGCGACGGCGCCGCCGAGGTCGCGCTGGCCGAGCGGGACGGGTTGGCGCTGATCGAACGTATCCGCGCGCTCAACGACTGCTGAGGTCTTGTCCCCTCTCCCCTCCGGGGAGAGGGTTAGGGTGAGGGGGTTGCGCGTGGCGTCACGTCCGGCACACGCGCAACCCCACGCCGTAGGCGTGGGTCCCCGTCCCCTCCTCCCCGGACGGGGAGAGGGCTACCTTGCCCGTCCTGTCGGCTTGCCGGCCTTGGCCGGCGTCCGGCGGCCCTTGCCGGCCTGCTGGGTGTAGAAGGTCTTGCCCGGCTTCGGCCTGTCCGCTCCGGGTTTGTCCGCCTTGCCCACGCCCCCTGTCGTCTGCCAGGCCGGCACGAGCTGGTGCTCGCCCGGCCCGATCAGATCGCTGCGGCCCATGGCCTTCAGCGCGTCGCGCAGCACCGGCCAGTTCTCCGGGTCGTGGTAGCGCAGGAAGGCCTTGTGCAGGCGGCGCTGCTTCAGTCCCTTGGCCGAGAACACCGTCTCCGAGCCCTCGCGACGGATCGGGCGCAGCGGGTTGCGGTCGCTGTGGTACATCGCCGTGGCGAGCGCCATGGGGGAGGGCAGGTAGGTCTGCACCTGATCGGCCTTGAAGCCGTTCCGCTTCAGCCACAAGGCGAGGTTCATCATGTCCTCGTCGCTGGTGCCGGGGTGGGCGGCGATGAAGTAGGGGATCAGGTAGAGCTTCTTGCCCGCCGCCTTGGCCGCCTTCTCGAACATCTCCTTGAAGCGGTCGTAGGTGCCGATGCCCGGCTTCATCATCTTGGACAGCGGGCCGGGCTCGGTGTGCTCCGGCGCGATCTTCAGGTAGCCGCCGACATGGTGGGTCACCAGCTCCTTCACATACTCCGGGCTGCGGACGGCGAGGTCGTAGCGCAGGCCCGAGGCGATGTTGATCTTCTTCACGCCGGGGATGGCGCGGGCCTTGCGGTAGAGCTGGATCAGGTCGCTGTGATCGGTGTTCAGGTTCTTGCAGATGTCCGGGAAGACGCAGGACGGGCGACGGCAGACCTTCTCGATCTCCGGGTCCTTGCAGGCCATGCGGTACATGTTGGCGGTCGGCCCGCCCATGTCGGAGATGACCCCGGTGAAGCCCTTCACCTTGTCGCGGATCTCCTCGATCTCCTTGAGGATCGAGCCCTCCGACCGGCTCTGGATGATGCGCCCCTCATGCTCGGTGATCGAGCAGAAGGAACAGCCGCCGAAGCAGCCGCGCATGATGTTCACCGAGAAGCGGATCATCTCCCAGGCTGGGATGCGCGCGTCGCCGTAGGCCGGGTGGGGCGCGCGGGCGTAGGGCAGGCCATAGACCCCGTCCATCTCCGCCGTGGTCAGCGGGATCGGCGGCGTGGTCAGCCAGACCTCGCGGTCGCCGTGCCGCTGCACCAGCGCGCGGGCATTGCCGGGGTTGCTCTCCTGGTGCAGCACCCGCGAGGCGTGGGCGTAGAGCACCTTGTCGGCACTGACCTGCTCGAAGGAGGGCAGGCGGACCACGGTGCGGTCGGCCCCGGCGGCGCGCGGGGCGGCGGGGGTCAGCTCGTCGATGCTGCTGCTGTCGATGACGGTCCAGCCGTCCGGCACGCGGCTGCGGACGATGGAGGTGCCGCGGACGTCGTCGATCTCCCGCGCCTTCTCCCCGGCGGCGATGCGGTGGGCGACGTCGATGATCGCGCGCTCGGCGTTGCCGTAGCACAGGATGTCGGCCTTGGAGTCCACCAGGACGGAGCGGCGGACCTTCTCGCTCCAATGGTCGTACTGGGCGATGCGGCGGAGGCTCGCCTCGATGCCGCCGAGCACGATGGGCACGTCCTTGTAGGCTTCGCGGCAGCGCTGGCTGTAGACGATCACCGCACGGTCGGGCCGTTTGCCGCCCTCGTCGTTGGGGGTGTAGCTGTCGTTGTGACGCAGGCGGCGGTCCGAGGTGTAGTGGTTCACCATCGAGTCCATGTTGCCGCCGGTCACCCCGAAGAACAGGTTGGGCTTGCCCAGCGCCTTGAACGGCTCCGCGCTGCTCCAGTCCGGCTGGGCGATGATGCCGACGCGGAAGCCCTGCGCCTCCAGCAGCCGCCCGATGATCGCCATGCCGAAGCTGGGGTGGTCGACATAGGCGTCGCCGGTCACCACCACGATGTCGCAGCTATCCCAGCCCAGCCGGTCCATCTCCGCCCGGGTCATCGGCAGGAAGGGCGCCGGCCGCCGGGCCTCCGTCCGGTGCCGGGGGAGGGAGAAGATGTCCCGCGCCGCCGGAACGGCGACGGTGGGCGTGGCTTCGTTGAGCATGACGCTCTCCGTTCGGGCCGCCGGTGCGCGGGACGCGCGGCCGGGGCGGGGTGCTTGATGGTCGGGTGCCGGTTTCATACCGGCAATGTCCGGCATGGTCCACCGCGCGAGTCCCTACGGAAGTGCCGCGGCGCGGTCAAGGATTGCCTGACCGTCGGGGTCAACTTTATACGCGATTATGACGCCGTGATGTGTGCAGCCGGGCCGCTCTCGGCAAGGGGCCTGTTGCAACAGGTGTCCCGGCACCCTGTTGGGAAGGGCTTAGACGCAAGCCTTTCCCATGGACAGGAGTGGACCATGAGCACCGACAAGCGATACGGCGACCAGCGCGACGAACCGCTCGACATCAAGAACACCCGCGCCGACCCCGCCATCGACGAGGAGAAGATGGGCTTCCAGAACATCGAAGGACCGGGCGCCGACACCAGAAAGGATAAGGCGCCGGGCACGGACGACTCTCCGGACAGCGCACCCCGGCCGTGACGGGGACCCTGCAGGCGCCGCGGACGTTGTTCGCTGGAACCACAACAAAGCGGAGGTTCGCCATGGCTGAAGAGAAGACGCCCGACAGCCCTTCCCAGGCGGGGGGCGAGGCAGGGAAGGACTCCCCGCTGGAGGACAAGACCAAGACGCCCGGTGATGGGACGCTCCAGGACGCCGTTCCCGCCGGAACCACGTCCGACGAGCTGCGGCGGCGGGCGGAAGAGGATGACGGGTCCGTCCAGCCGGGCACCGGCTGACGCGTCGTCGGCGTCGTCGGTTTCATCATACGACGTCGTATGAGAGCGACGGGGTATGAGAGCTACCGGGTGACGCTCTCGCCCGCGGGCGCGGCCAATCCGACAATGGCATAGCTGCTGCGGATGGCCGCGTCCAGCGTTGGGGGCAGGGGCTGGATGCGCTGCTCCCGCGCGGCGCGGCGGGCGAAATCGGGGTCCGCCGCCAGGGCCCGCGTCGCCGCCGCCTTGGCCTCGTCCATCCGGCCCATCTGCACGAAGGCGACTGCCAGAGCGGCCTGGGCCGGGGCGGCGGCGGTCACCTCGAACTCCAGCTTCGTGCTGTCCGGGTGCCCATGGCGCTGCAGGGCAAGGCTGTAGGCGGGCAGAAGCCGTTCCCGCTGCGCCGGGTCGCGCTCCATCGCCTGCTCCAGCAAGGGCAGGCCCTTCGCGGATTGTCCAGCCTCGACATGCCAGAGACCGAGGTCACCCAGCACATGGGCGTTCCCGGGAGACGCCTGCAAGGCGCGCTGCCCGGTGGCAAAGCAGGCGGCGTACTGCCCGCTTAGGCAATAGGCGGTGTAGAGCGCCGTCAACGGGCGCAGCGACGTCGGCTCCAGTTCGGTGGCACGCAGGGCGGCGGCCAAGGCATCGTTCAGGGCGTCGTCGTTCCGTTCCGCCCGATAGGCGTCGGATTGCAGCAGGGACAGCGCCGACCAGAGGCGGGCGGACTCGCCGGCGCTGGTCGTCAGCGCGTTGGCCGCGGAGGTCAGGCAACCGTTCAGAGCGGCTCGCTCGGCCGGCGGAACTTCATGCCGTCCGGTGGCGAGAAAGGCGCATTCGCGCGGCGACAGGCTGGTGGTCGGTTTGGCGCGCAGACGCGCGGTGCCCGCCGGCAGGAGAGGGCCTTGCGCAGCGGTGAGCGGCTCGATGATGCCGTCTGCCAGGGATTGCGGCGTGGGCGTGCCCAGCGGCCCCGCCGGACGGTCCAGGCTGCTGGTCCACAGCACCGTCCCGGTGGCGAGGTCGGTCAGGTGCACGACCAGACGCACCGCCGCATCATGCCCCTGGAGGCTTCCGGACAGGCGAAGCCCCTGGTGGGGCAGGGCGGCGGTCGCCGGCGGATCGATCCGCACCGGGAGATCGGTGCGGTTGGCGAGGCCGCTGGCGATCTCGTCGGTGAGCATGGCGGCGAGGGCACCGTCCTCCACCGACTGGCCGCTGGTCCGGAAGGGGCCGACGACGATGGTCATCGATGCATCGGCCGCTGCGGATGGCGTGGCCGGCCCTGACCCCGTCGGCTCCGCGCCGGCCATGATCGGATGCGGGCCGAGCGCCAATGCCTCTTCCACGTCGGCGGGCGTGGCGAGCGTCCGACCGACCAGCAGGCCGGCCAACCCGACCGCGATCAGCACGACGGCGGCCAACCCGGCGATGCGCAGGGAGACGGGCCTGCGCATTGTGTCCGCCGTCGGAACGGCACGAGGGTCGGGCAGGGCAGGGGGCGGATCGTCGTTCAGCCGCTCGAAGCGGGGGGCGTAGCCGCCCTTCGGAACGACGATGCGGATCGGGTCCTCGCGGCCTGCGGTCAGATAGTAATGCTCCAGGCTGCGGCGCAGCCGCCCGGCTTCCAACCGCACGATGGGATCGGATTGCGGGTCAAAGCTCGGCTCCCGGTTGAAGACGCTGACGGCGATGCAGTAGGCCTTGATCTGCTGCGCCCGCCCGTCCAGGCACTCCTCGACCACATAGCGCAGGAAGCGGCGGTTGCGGTCCGATGCGTCGAAATGGTCGCTCGCCAAAATCCGCTCAAGCTGGGTCCTGACGGCACGATCATCCAATGCCCACCCCTGCGCGGGCGGAGTTTCCTCGGTCATTCGTGACGTCTCCCGAACGTTGAGAAAGACGACGGACGATCCTTCTCAAAAGGGGTGGGTCGATGTGTTGCCGGCATTCTTCCATCCGAAAAAACTGATGTCCATTGGCCCTGTGCTTTTAGGACGGGCCCTATTCCCGAAGTCCGCCCGTTTCTCTGATCGTTGGGATAGGGCGGTCATCCAAAGGCTGGGGGCGCCGGACCGAAGGCGGCGGGAGCCACCCCCGCCGAACGGGGCGTAAACTACCGTATGCTACCCGCCGTGGCGGAACGGTCGGGCCGTTGTCCGGGTTACCCGCCGCCGGACAGGGGACTCGACACGGGAGAGCCCGAGCACTGGCTGAAGGCTTCTCCCGTCCCCGCGGCACGCCCGGCTCACCGACGCGCATCCCCCGCCGTCGGCCCCGCCGTCATCAGGGCGTGCCGACATCTTCCGGTTTTCCCTGTTCTCGGCTTCGGTAACGCAACGCACCGGTGGTTCCATGTCGTTTTTGTCGTCGTCTTTTTTGTCGTCTCTGAACGTTCCGTCGCGCCGCTATCCGACACCGCACCTTCAAACATCTCCCCATAAATCCCCGATGGATCAGCCCGCCGCGGCCGCGCTGACGCGCCGCGGCATCTTCGGGCTGGGGGCCGCCGTGGCGGTCGGCGTCTGCAACAGCCGCAGCGCCGCGGCGTGGGAACCGGCGCCGGAGCGCACGCTGCGGATCTACAACTGCCTGACGGGGGAGGGCTTCGACGGCGTCTATTGGGCGGAGGGGCGTCCGGTCGCGGAGGCAATGGCCCGCATCGACTGGGTGCTGCGCGATCATCGCAGCGACGATTGCCACCGCATCGATCTCGCCCTGCTGAACCGTCTGTCGGAGATGCAGGAGAAGCTGGACAGCCAGCATCCGTTCGAAGTGCTGTCGGCTTTCCGTTCCCAGGAAACCAACCGCCGCGTCAAGGGGGCGGCGACGGGCAGCCTGCATCTGCAGGGGCGGGCGGTCGATCTGCGCCTGCAGGGGCGGCGCGCGGTGGACCTCTACCGCTGCGCCCTATCCTTCGGCGACGGCGGGGCGGGCTGCTACGCCAAGCGGAACTTCGTCCATGTGGACACCGGGCCGACGCGGCGCTGGATGGGGGCCTGAACGTGGCGGCGCCGAGTCGGGACTTTTCGTCGCAGAACCTTTTGCCAGGGGGCATCGGGCGAAGGGCATTACGCCGATGGATGGATTGTGCGCAGGACGGAGGAAGCGCACCATAGCCCGAAAAAGAAGGCCATATGATTAGGCCAATGCTCTTTGGGAGGAGCCCATGCTAACCCCAACCGACCTTGCGGACTCCCGGGGCCGCAGCTCATCGGCGCGCCGTCACCCGTCGGCGGACCCGGCCCGGATGGCCCAGGCCCGCACGCTAGCGGGCTGGATCGCCGTGATCGCCGAAGACCGCGGCCTGGACGAGCGTGGCGTGGCATCCGCCACCGGCCTGGACATCGAGGACGTCCGGGCGGTTCTCGGCGGCACCGTGTTCATGATGCCCGTGAGCACGCTCGACCGCGCGCTGCGCCGCCTGGAAGGCCGCCCGCACTGAGAAGCCGCAAACCCGCCTCTCCCTGCCCGCCGGCACAGGAGGACCGCATGACCCATCACGTCCGCAAACGGAGCAGCGCCATGGACCGCTCGGAGAAACGCGATGCCATCACCCGCATCCGCCACGCCGCCGAACAGCAGGGGCTGGACGCCGGCGATCTGGCCCGGATGACCGGTCTGGCACCGGGGCACGCCCGCGCGATCCTGTCCGGTTTCGGCTCGACGGTTCCGCGCGATGCCCTGGACCGCACGGTGTCCGTCCTGCCGGAGTGACGGAACGCTCGTGACGGCATACTCATAACGGCACGCTGAAATGGAAACGGCGGCGCACCGGGTGCGCCGCCGTTGTTCCTGAACCTTATGGAGTGCCGCGGTTCAGGCGACCGAGAGTACGTCCAGATAGACGTTTGCCGGCTCGGTCAGGTGAATCCGGTACAGCATGCCCGTCTGGTCGACGATGATGCTGGCGACGGGGTTCTTCGCGGCCATGTCGGTGACAGCGGCGCGCACGTTGCGCGGCAGGCTGTCGAGTTCGACGTCGCGGTAGCCGTTCTTATCGGAGAACTTGATGGTCTTCTGGCCCATGGTCAGGCGCCCTGCGTGCATGCTCTGTTTGCGGTGCGCGGACCATGATCCTGCCGGGTTAAGGAAGCACTAACCAAAAAACCGCGCAAACGCAGGACTGGTGAGCGGCGGCTGCATCGGTGTCTCTGGAATAATTCGGGCCGCGCTTGCCCCCACCCTAACCCTCCCCCGCTGGGCGGGGGAGGGGACTTTTCTCCCTCCCCTGCGATAGCGGGGGAGGGCCGGGGTGGGGGCAAGCGGCTTACCCATGAAAATGCTCGAACACCCTCCGGGCCAGCGCCGCGCTGATGCCGGGGGTGGCCTCCAGATCCTTCAGCCCGGCCGAGGCCACCGCGGTGGAACTGCCGAAATGGTGAAGCAGGGCCTTCTTGCGGGACGGGCCGACGCCGGGGATGCCGTCGATGCGGGTGTGGTCCATCGCCTTCAGGCGGCGGGTGCGGTGGGCGTCGATGGCCGTCCGGTGGGCCTCGTCGCGCAGCCGTTGCAGGAAGTAGAGCACCGGGTCGTTGGGCTCCAGCCGGAAGGGCTCGCGGTCCGGCAGGAAGAAGCGCTCGCGCCCGGCGTCGCGGTCCGGGCCCTTGGCGATGGCGGCCAGCGGCACACCCGCGATGCCCAGCCCGTCCAGGACCGCGCGGGCGGTGTTCAGCTGGCCGAGGCCGCCGTCGATCAGCACCAGATCGGGCCACTGGCCGCCGCTGCGCTGCGGGTCCTCGCGCAGCGCGCGCCCGAAGCGGCGGGTCAGCACTTCGCGCAGCATGGCGTAATCGTCGCCGGCCGCCACGGGGTCCTTGATGTGGAAGCGGCGCCCCGCGTTGCGCTGGATGCCCTCCGGCCCGGCGACCACCATGGCGCCGACCGGGAAGGCCCCCTGGATGTGCGAGTTGTCGTAGATTTCGATACGGGCCGGTGTTTTCGGAAGACCGAAGACGCGGGCCACCCCGGCCAGCAGCTTGCCCTGGGCGGAGCGTTCGGCCATGCGCCGCCCGTGCGCCTCGCGCGCGTTGGTCAGCGCGTGTTCGACGACGCGGCGCTTGGGGCCGCGCCGGGGAAACTCCACCTCCACCCGCCGTCCGGCGGCCAGGGTCAGCGCCTCGGCCAGCAGGGTGCGCTCCGGGATGGCGTGGCTGAGCAGCAGGTGGCGGGGTGGCGGCGTCCCTTCGTAGAGCTGTGCGGCGAAGGCGGCGAGGATCGCGGCCGGCTCCTCGTCGCCATCGTGCCGAGGGAAGAAGGCGCGGGTGCCCTGGTTGCGCCCGCCGCGGAAGAAGAAGGCCTGGACGCAGGCGGTTCCGCCCTCGGCGTGGACCGCCAGCACGTCGGCGTCCTCCAGCACGCCTTCCAGATTGATGTCCTGGCGGCTTTGCAGGGCGGTCAGGGCGCGGATGCGGTCGCGCCAGCGGGCGGCGTCCTCGTAGGCCAGCCGGTCGGAGCAGTCCATCATGTGGCGGGCGAACTCCGCCTGGACGGCGGCGCTGCGCCCGGTCAGCACGTCGCGCACGCCCTGCATCTGCGCGGCGTACTCCTCCGCCGAGACGCGGCCGACGCAGGGGGCGGAGCAGCGCTTGATCTGGTGCTGGAGGCAGGGCCGCGTGCGCGCGGTGAAGGTGGCATCGTCGCAGTTGCGCAGCAGGAAGGCGCGCTGCAACGCGCCGATGGTCATGCCGACGAGCGCGGGGGAGGCGTAGGGGCCGAACAGGTCGCGTTTCCTGCCATGCCGGTCAGCGCTGCCGCGGTGGTGCATCAGCCTGGGGAATTCGTGACCCTCGCCAAGCGCGATGTAGGAAAAGGACCGGTCATCCTTCACCAGCACGTTGAAGGGCGGCAGCAGGCGGCGGATCAGGTTCGCCTCCAGCAGGAGGGCCTCCGCCTCGGTGTGGGTGGTGACGAACTCCATGGAGCGGGTCAGCGCCACCATGCGGCGGGTGCGGTTGGGCAGCCCGTCCGTCCGGGTGTAGCTGGCCACCCGGCGTTTCAAGTTCTTCGCCTTGCCGACATACAGGATGCGACCGTCCGCCCCGATCATCCGATAGACGCCGGGCGTGTCCGGCAGCGTCGGCAGGGTGGCGCGAATCACCGCGGCTCCATCCATAGCCCTGTTCCGGTGTGCTGATCACGATGGAGCGGAAGGAAGCAGGGGAACGAACCATGGACAAGGGACAATCGTCGGCCCTGTCCTTCAGGCCAGGATTCACCCCGCCGTCTGCCGCTCCACGCCCGCATCGGCGTCCGGGCGGGTGCTGTCGCGGACGACCAGCTCGCAATCCAGCCCGTGGTGCGGCTGGGCCACCGTGGTGCCGTTCAGCCGGGCCAGGATCTGGCCGGCGGCCAGTTCGCCGATCTCGCGCTGCGGCGGGCGGACGGTGGACAGCGGCGGCAGGCAGGCGGCGCTGAAGGTCAGATCGCCGAAGCCGATCACCGCCAGATCGTCGGGCACGCTCAGCCCGCGCCGGTTCGCCTCGAACAGCACGCCCAGCGCCATGGCGTCGTTGGAGCAGACCACCCCGTCGATGTCCGGATGCAGGGCGAACACCTCGTCGATCAGCCAGATGCCGACGGGGGTGGAGGCGGTGTCGGGGGCGGTGAAGGCGATCGGCTCGTGCAGGCCGCGGCGGCGCACCTCGTCCTCATAGCCGTCGGTGCGGCTGCGCACGCGCATGTCCTGATGCACGGCGGCGCCGATGTAGGCGACCTTGCGGCTGCCCTGGTCGTAGAGGTGGCTGGCCTGCCGGCGCCCCACCTCGAAGTGGGAGAAGCCGACCGTCATGTCCACCGCCGGGGTTTGGGCGGAGGGGATGTCCCACATCTCCACCACCGGCACGCCGGAGGAGCGCAGCATGGCGCGCGTCCGCTCGGTGTGGTGCAGGCCGGTGACCACCACCGCGGCGGGCGACCAGGCGAGGAAGGCGCGGATCAGCTCCTCCTCCCGCTCCGGATCGAACTCGCTGACGCCGAGCAGGGTCTGGTAATGGGCGGTCTGGAAGGCGCTTTGCAGCGTGTTGTAGGTTTCCGCGAAGAAGGAGTTGGTGATGGAGGGCAGGATCACCCCCACCGTCCGGCTCTTCGCCGCGGCGAGGCTGCCCGCCACGAGGTTGGGCACGTAGCCGAGCTGGTCGATCACCGTCCGCACACGGGTCGCCAGCTCCTCCGACACCGCCTCCGGCTTGCGCAGATAGAGCGAGACGGTGCTGGGCGACACGCCGGCGGCATTGGCCACGTCCGTCATGGTCAGCCGCTCCGTGGCGCGGCGGGTCTTCTTGCGGATGGGTTTGGCGGGTTTCGGCGGAAACGGCTTGGCGGGCGGCTGTGCGGTCATTCTCGTCCTTCCCTGCGGCGAACCCCGCCGCGCGGCGAGGCGGCATCATAGCACGCCGTTGGAAAAGCGGGGGAAATGCGGGAACGGTCAGGGCGCGGCATTCGGTTCCGCTCCGGTCATTTCCAAATCCGCCAGGGCGGCGCGGGCCTGCTCCGCGAAGAAGTCGATGAAGACGCGGATCTTCGCGGGCAGCAGGTTGCGGTGGGGGTAAAGCACGGCGAGCGTCACCGGCTCCGGCGGGCAGTGCGGCAGGACGACCCGCAGCTCCCCGCGGCGCAGATGGTCGGCGACCTCCCACAGCGGCTTCAGCACGATGCCGTCACCGGCCAGCGCCCAGCCGGTCAGCACGTCGCCGTCGTCGGCGTCGAACTGGCCGGACACCGGCAGCGTCATCGGTCCTTGCGGGGTGTTCAGCGTCCACTGGAACTGCTGCGATCCGGGAAAACGCAGCAGCAGGCAGTGGTGGGACAGCAGGTCCTCCGGCCGGGCCGGCACGCCCCGCCGCTCCAGATAGGACGGCGCGGCGCAAAGCACGCGCGGCAGGTCGGCGATCTTGCGCGCGACGAAGCTGGAATCCTTCAGCGGCGCCATGCGGATGGCGACGTCCGTCGCCTCGCGCAGCAGGTCGAGCAGATGGTCGGACAGACGCAATCGCAGGTCCACCTGGGGGTAGGCGGCGTGGAAGCGCGGCACCATCGGAGCCAGGATGCGCCGCCCGAAGCCCAGCGGCGCCGTCACCCGCAGGCTGCCCACCGGCGCCCCGCCGATGGCGCCGACGCTGCTCTCCGCCCGCTCGGCCGCCTCCAGCACCTCCAGGCAATGCTCGAAGAAGACCTTGCCGGCCTCGGTGAACTGAACCTGCCGGGTGGTCCGGTTGAGCAGGCGGGCGTTCAGATGCTCCTCCAGGCTTTGCAGCCGGTGGCTGACCACGGCGGGCGACAGGCGCAGGCTGCGTCCGGCGGCGGACAGGCTGCCCAACTCCACCACCCGCACGAACACCCGCATGTTCTCCAGCAGCGCCACGCTTGGCCCTTTCCCCACACGCCATGGGGAATCCTCCCACCTTTCCGTTTTTTTTGAAAGTGCTGGCGCACGCATCCGCTTCCCCGCTGCGCTGCGGCAACCGTAGAGTTCAGGGTGAGGATCACCGAACGGAAGAGGCCGCGACGCATGGAGCCGATCGTCTGGGAGTGGGTCAACTTTCTGGTGCGCTGGCTGCATGTCGTCACGGCCATCGCCTGGATCGGGTCGAGCTTCTATTTCATCCACCTCGACCTGTCCCTGCGGCGGCGCGACGGCCTGCCCCCTGGCGTGGCGGGGGAGGCGTGGCAGGTCCACGGCGGCGGCTTCTACAACATGATGAAGTACACGGTCGCCCCGCCGGAGCTGCCGGAGAAGCTGACCTGGTTCAAATGGGAAGCCTACGCCACCTGGCTCAGCGGCTTTGCGCTGCTGTCGGTGCTCTACTACCATGGCGCCGCACTCTACATGATCGACCCGGCGGTGCTGGACATCCCCTGGTGGGGGGCGGTGCTGCTCAGCCTGGGCGCCCTGGGGCTGGGCTGGCACGGCTATGACCGGCTGTGCAAGTCGCCGTTGGGCAAGGACGACGTGAAGCTGGCGGCGGCTGGCTTCGTCTTCCTGGTGCTGGTCGCCTGGGGCCTCAGCCACCTCTTCAGCGGGCGGGCGGCGATGCTGCATGTGGGCGCGCTGATCGGCACGATGATGTCGGCCAACGTCTTCCGCATCATCATCCCCAACCAGACCAAGGCGGTGGCCGCCATGAAGGCCGGTCAGGTGCCCGATCCGGCGCTGGGCAAGCAGGCCAAGCAGCGCTCGCTGCACAACAACTACCTGACGCTGCCGGTCGTCTTCCTGATGATCTCCAACCACTACCCGCTGGCCTTCGGCACGCGCTACAGCTGGGTGATCGTCGCGGTGGTGCTGGTGGTGGGGGCGGTGATCCGCCACTTCTTCAACAGCCGCCACGCCGGCAAGCCGACGCCCTGGTGGACCTGGGCGGTGGCCGCCGCGGGCGTCGCCGTCATCGTGGGCCTGAGCGCCGCCGGCACGCGGACCGAGAGCGCCGCAGCACCGGCCAGGGTGGAATTCGCGCAGGTGGAGGAGGTGGTGCTGTCCCGCTGCTCCATGTGCCACGCGGTGCAGCCGGTGTGGGAGGGGATCGGCGTGGCGCCGCGCGGCGTCATGCTGGACAGCGCTGAGGCGATCGGCCGCCACGCCGCCCAGATCCGCGTCTGGGCGGCGCTGTCCGACGCGATGCCCCCCGGCAACGTCACCGGGATCACGCCGGAGGAGCGCCGCCTGCTCGCCGCCTGGACCGATCAGCTTCCCCGGTAGGTCGAGTAGCTGTAGGGGGAGACGAGCAGCGGCACGTGATAGTGCTGGTCCGCGTTGGCGACGCCGAAGCGGATCGGCACCACGTCGAGGAAGGCGGGTTCGACGATCTCCAGGCCGGAGGCGCGGAAATAGGCGCCGGCTTCGAACACCAGCTCATAGACGCCCGGCGTCAGGTCGGCCCCGGCGAGGAGCGGCGCGTCGCAGCGCCCGTCGGCGTTGGTGCGGGTCTGCGTCAGCCGCTCCCGCCGGTCCCCGTCGATGCGGTAGAGGGTGACGGCGATCCCGGCGCCGGGCCGGCCGTGCGTCGTGTCGAGAACATGGGTGGTCAGGCGCCCGCTTCCGGACATGGGTCTCTCTCCTCGCCGTGGAATGCCGCTAAGAGACCTTATACCGCACCCCATGCCGCACCGCCGCGCGGTCCGAACGGGGCCTGCGCAAAAAGACTTTCAAACGGATCGAAAAAGCGGACCTCGGCGATTGCGGGTATGCTGCGGGGCAGAGGACCGATCAGGGAAGGCCGGGATGCGACCGAGCGAGATGGACCGTGCAAGTTTCGTCGCCCGATTCGGCGGCGTGTTCGAACATTCGCCCTGGGTCGCCGAAGGCGCCTGGGATGCCGGAAACGCGCCGGACGACGCGGACGGGCTGCACGCCGCGATGGTCGCCGTCCTGCGCGCCGCCGACCATGACCGGAAGCTGGCGCTGCTGAACGCCCACCCCGATCTGGCGGGCCGGCTGGCGCTGCGCGGCGAGCTGACCGCCGACAGCACGGCGGAGCAGGCCAGCGCCGGGCTGGACCGCTGCACGCCCGAGGAGTTCGCCCGCTTCACCGAACTGAACGACGCCTACAAGGCGCGCTTCGGCTTCCCCTTCATCCTGGCGGTCAAGGGCCGCAGCCGCGCCGACATCCTGGAAGCGTTCGAGACCCGCCTGTCCAACGGCCCGGAGGAGGAGTTCGCCACGGCGCTGGCCCAGGTCGAGCGCATCACTTGGCTGCGCCTGAAGGACCTGCTTCCCAAGGACATCCAGTCATGACCGGCTTCGGCGCGGACCTGATGGCGCGGCTCGACGCCTTCGCCGGCTTCACGGAGGAGCCGGGGTTGCTGACCCGCCTGTTCCTGACGACCCAGCACCGCGCCGCCGCGGATTGGCTGATGGAGCTGATGGGCAAGGCCGGGATGAACGCCCGGCTCGACCCGGCGGGCACGGTGGTCGGCCGCTACGAGGGGACCGTGCCGGGCGCGCCGGCCCTGCTGATCGGCTCCCACATCGACACGGTGCGCAACGCCGGCCGGTATGACGGGAATCTGGGCGTGCTCGCCGCCGTCGCCGCGGTGGCGGAGCTGGACCGGCGCGGCGAGCGCCTGCCCTTCGCCATCGAGGTGCTGGGCTTCGGCGACGAGGAAGGGGTGCGCTTTCCCGTGACCCTGACCGGCAGCCGCGCCGTGGCCGGCCGCTTCGACCGGGCGGCGCTGGAGACGCGCGACCGCGACGGCGTGCGCATGGCCGACGCGCTGCGCGCCTTCGGCGGCGACCCCGAGGCCATCGCGGCGGCGGCCCGCAAGCCGGGCGAGGCGATGGCCTTCCTGGAGGTCCACATCGAACAGGGGCCGGTGCTGGAGGCGGAAGGGTTGCCGGTCGGCATCGTCACGGCCATCAACGGCGCCACGCGCTTCGCCGTCCGGCTGCGCGGCATGGCCGGCCACGCCGGTACGGTGCCCATGGCGCTGCGCCGCGACGCGCTGGCCGCCGCCGCCGAGATGACCCTGGCGGCGGAGCGGGTGGCCGCGGCCTCGGACGCCGGGGCCCCCGAAGCCGGATTGGTGGCGACGGTGGGGCGGATCGAGGCGAAGCCGGGCGCCGTCAACGTCATCCCCGGCGAGGTCGTCTTCACCCTCGACGTCCGCGCGCCGGAGGACGCCGTGCGGCGGGACGCCTGCGCGGCCATCCTCGCCGACTTCGAGGGCATCGCCGCCCGCCGCGGCGTCGAGCTGTCGGTGGAGACCACCCACGACGCGGCGGCCGCCCCCTGCTCTCCGGGCATCCGGCGGCAGATCGAGGCCGCCGTGGTCCGCGCCGGCGTCCGTCCCCTGTCGCTGCCCAGCGGCGCCGGGCACGACGCCATGGCCTTCGCCGGTGTGCTGCCGATGGGAATGCTGTTCGTCCGCTGCGCGGGCGGCATCAGCCACAACCCCGCCGAATCCATCACCGCGGAGGACGCCGACCTGTCGGTGCGGATCCTCCTGGACATCATCCGCCACTTCGAGCACGAGACCCCGACAGCATGACCGACACCGCCCAACAGGCCATCCGCGCGTTTTTGGAGCAGACCCGCGACGCGCAGGTCCGCTTCCTGGCCGAACTGGTCAAGGTGCCTTCCGACAACCCGGCCGGCGACTGCGCCCCCCACGCCGAGCGCGCCGCCGCGCTGCTGGAGGCCATGGGCCTGACGGTGGAGCGCCACCCGGTCCCGGCGGAGCTGGTGCGGGCCAACGGCATGATCTCCGCCACCAACCTGATCGTGCGCCGCCGTTTCGGCGACGGGCCGACCGTGGCGTTGAACGCCCACGGCGACGTGGTGCCGCCGGGCGAGGGCTGGACCCGCGATCCCTATGGGGCGGAGGTGGTGGACGGCTGGATGTACGGGCGCGGCGTCGCCGTTTCGAAATCCGACTTCGTGACCTACACCTATGCGCTGCTGGCGCTGGAGAAGGCCGGTCTGGATCGCGGCACGGTGGAACTGCACCTGACCTACGACGAGGAGGCGGGCGGCGAGATCGGGCCGAAATGGCTGCTCGACGAGGGGCTGACCAAGCCGGACTTCGCCATCGCCGCGGGCTTCAGCTACGGCGTCGTCACCGCCCACAACGGCTGCCTGCACCTGGAGGTCGAGGTCACCGGCAAGTCCGCCCACGCCGCCCTGCCGATGACCGGCATCGACGCGCTGGAGGCGACGACGGCGATCCTCGGCGCGCTCTACGAGCACCGCAAGGGTTACGCCGGCACCGTGTCGGCGGTGGGGGGCATCGGCTCGCCGCAGTTGACGGTCGGGCTGATCAAGGGCGGCATCAACACCAACGTCGTCCCCGACCGCGTGACCCTGCGCCTCGACCGCCGCATGATCCCGGAGGAGGCGCCGGAGACGGTGGAGGAGACGTTGCGCGCGCTCATCGCCGACGCGGCCACGGCCTTCCCGAAGGCCCGCGTCGAGGTCCGCCGCATCCTGCTGGCGCGCCCGCTGACTCCGCTGCCCGGCACCGACCGGCTGGCCGCCGTTCTCTGCGCCCACGCCAGCCGCGTCATGGGCGAGCCGGTGGAGACCAAGGGCGTGCCGCTCTACACCGACGCGCGCCATTACTCCGACGCCGGCGTGCCCATCGCCCTGTTCGGCGCCGGCCCCCACACCATCGAGGAGGCCAACGCCCACCGCGCTGACGAGCGCCTGCCGCTGTCCGATCTGTTCAAGGCGACGGAGGTTGTGGCGCTGTCGCTGTTGGAGGTGCTGGGCGAGGGGTGAGCGATTTCTGCGAAGGCGCATCGGCGCTGACGTTGCCCCCTCCCTAACCCTCCCCCTCTACGAGGTGGAGGGGACTGCCGCCGCTTCGCGGAAGGCACCCTCGCCCGCAAAGCGGGGGAGGGCTGGGGAGGGGGCCTGAAAGCAGGCATTTACAGGATAAGGACGACCCGCCGGTGATCATCGAGAACGATCTGAAGCTGGACTTCAAGGACGTGCTGATCCGCCCGAAGCGCAGCACCCTGGAAAGCCGCAACGACGTGGACATCGAGCGGACCTTCCGCTTCGTCCACAGCGGGCTGGAATGGACGGGCTTCCCGCTGATCGCGGCCAACATGGACGTGGTTGGCACCATGGCCGTCGCCCGCGCCCTCTCGCGCTTCGGCGCGATGACCGCGCTGCACAAGCACTACCCGGCGGAATCCCTGATCCCCTTCTTCCGCGACGAGGACACGGCCAACGTCTTCTACTCGCTGGGCACGACGGAAGCCGACTACGACAAGTTCCAGGCGGTGAAGGCCAAGGCCCCGGTGGGCAAGCTCTGCCTGGACGTCGCCAACGGCTACACGGAACGCTTCGTGCGCGTCATCGCCCGGTTGCGGACGGAAAACCCGGACATGGTCATCATGGCCGGCAACGTGGTGACCGGCGACATGACCGAGGCGCTGGTGCTCGCCGGGGCCGACATCATCAAGGTCGGGATCGGGCCGGGGTCGGTCTGCACGACGCGCAAGATGACCGGCGTCGGCTACCCGCAGCTCTCCGCCATCATCGAATGCGCCGACGCCGCCCATGGGCTGAAGGGGCAGGTCTGCGGCGACGGTGGCTGCACGGTGCCGGGCGACATCTCCAAGGCCTACGGCGCCGGTGCGGACTTCGTGATGCTCGGCGGCATGCTGGCCGGCCATGACGAGTGCGAGGGCGACATCCGCTACGAGGAGCGCGACGGACGCAAGGTGCCGGTGGCGATGACCTTCTACGGCATGTCGTCCGACACGGCGATGCACAAGTACGCGGGCGGCGTCGCCTCCTACCGCGCGTCGGAGGGCAAGACCGTGGAGGTCCCATACCGCGGACCGATCGACGGCACGATGCAGGAGATCATGGGCGGCGTGCGCAGCATGATGACCTACATCGGCGCCACCAAGCTGAAGGAGGTGTCGAAGCGGACCACCTTCGTCCGCGTCGGCGCGCAGCTGAACACCGTCTTCGGAGGCTGATGCCACGGGAGGTACCCTGCAACGGTACCTCCTTCTCGACTGTCTTCCTCCGGAACCACCGGCGGGTTCCACCGTTCGCAGGATGTGCGGACGGGTGGGGCGCCGGACGGCTTGCCCCGCTCGTCCGCCTTTTGGCGGGACGAGGAAGGCAGAGCTTATGCGTGATTTCGATGGAGCCGCTCCGGCTCCCACCGGACCGGCCTACGTGGGGCGGACGGACGGGCCGGCGGTTTTCGATTATCTGATCGTCGGGGCGGGTTTCGCCGGCAGCGTGCTGGCGGAACGTCTGGCGGCGGGGCTGGACAAGCGGGTGCTGCTGATCGACCGGCGCCCGCACATCGGCGGCAACGCCTACGACCATCACGACGACGCGGGCGTGCTGATCCATCGCTACGGCCCGCACATCTTCCACACCAATTCGCAGCCGGTGGCGGACTATCTGTCCCGCTTCACCAAGTGGCGCCCCTACGAGCACCGGGTGCTCGCCCATGTCGACGGGCAGCTCGTCCCGATCCCGATCAACCGGACGACGGTCAACCAACTGTATGGCTTGGACCTCGACGAGGCCGGCGTGGCGGAGTTCCTCAAGAGCCGCGCGGAACCGGTGGCCGACGTCCGCACCTCGGAGGACGTGGTGGTCGGCGCGGTTGGGCGGGAGCTGTACGAGAAGTTCTTCCGCGGCTACACCCGCAAGCAATGGGGCCTCGACCCCTCGGACCTCGACAAGGCGGTGACGGCCCGGGTGCCGACGCGGACCAACGACGACGACCGCTATTTTGGCGACAGCTTCCAGAACATGCCGCTGCACGGCTTCACGCGGATGTTCGAGAATATGCTCGACCACCCGAACATCACCATCCGCCTGGGCGCCGATTTCCGCGACGTGGTGCGCGACGTGCGCTACCGCAACCTGATCTTCACCGGCCCGGTGGACGAGTATTTCGAGTACCGGTTCGGCAAGCTGCCCTACCGTTCCCTGACCTTCCGGCATGAGACGGTGGATCAGGAATGGTTCCAGCCCGTTGCCGTGGTGAACTACCCCGGCGAGGAAGTGCCGCACACCCGCATCACCGAATACAAGCACCTGACCGGCCAGACCAACCCGCGGACCAGCCTGACCTACGAGTACCCATCGGCGGAGGGCGACCCCTACTACCCGATTCCCCGCGCGGAGAACGCCGCCCTCTACCGCAAGTACCAGGAGCTGGCCGACGCCACGCCGAACGTCCATTTCGTCGGGCGGCTGGCGACCTACCGCTATTACAACATGGATCAGGTGGTGGCGCAGGCGCTGGCGCTTTACACCCGCATCGCCAAGGCCGAAGGCGCGGTGGCGGAGGGCGCGCGCGGCATTTCCGGGATCGGCGCCACCCAACCGGCCGCCCCATCGTCCGCTCCGGTCCACAGCAGGAGGGAAGCCTCATGAAAGCGTTCGGAATGGCCCTGGCCACCGCCGTCGTCCTCGCCATCGGCGCCAGCGTGATCCTGGAGGGCACGCTCGGCCGCACCGCCGACGAGACCTACGCCGCACCCTCGGTCCGGCTGAGCGAGGACAACACCGTGCAGTACCGGAACTTCATGGGGCACTGAGAACGGCGTTTCGGGAGGAGGGGACAGCGCGTCCCCTCCCCATTCAGTCCCTTACATGTCCAGCCCGACGTCCAGGTTCGGCGCGCTGTGGGTCAGCCAGCCGACCGAGATCATGTCCACGCCCGCCTCCGCGATGGCCCGCACGGTGGACAGGGTGACGTTGCCCGACGCCTCCGTCACCATGCGGCCGTCGACCATGGCGACGGCGCGGCGCAGCGTCGGCGGGTCCATGTTGTCGAGCAGAACGACGTCGACCGGCAGGGTCAGCAGCTCCTCCAGCTGGGCCAGCGTGTCCACCTCGACCTCCACCTTCACCATGTGGCCGATGGCGGCGCGGACGCGCTCCACCGCCGGGCGGATGCCGCCGGCCACGGCGATGTGGTTGTCCTTGACCAGAACCGCGTCGTCGAGCCCGAAGCGGTGGTTGAAGCCGCCGCCCAGCCGCACCGCGTGCTTTTCCAGGACGCGCAGGCCGGGGGTGGTCTTGCGGGTGCAGACGATGCGGGCGCGGGTCCCCTCGACCTCGCGCACCAGCGCGCGGGTGGCGGTGGCGATTCCGGACAGGCGGCCCAGCAGGTTCAGCGCCGTGCGCTCCGCCGTCAGCAGGGCGCGGGCGCGGGCCGTCACGGTGGCGATGGTGGCGCCGGGGGCCACGTCGGCGCCGTCGCCGTGCTCCACCCGCAGCTCCGCCGCCGGGTCGAGGATGCGGAAGGCGGACAGGGCGACCTCCAGCCCGGCGACTCGCCCGTCCTGGCGCGCGGCCACCCGCGCCGTCGCCACGGCGTCCGCCGGGACGATGCTGTCGGTGGTGATGTCGCCGGCCCGCCCGAGATCCTCCGCCAGAGCGGCGCGGACGATCGGTTCATAGGTCAGAGGATGGAGCATGCGGCGTCTCCGGAAAGGGGGCCGGCGGCCCCGGTCAGGTCGGTGAGGGTGAAGCGGTGGCGCTGCGCCGCCGGGTCTTCCTGCGGGAAATCGGTGCGGAAATGCGCCCCGCGGCTTTCGCTGCGGGCAAGCGCCGCGTGGACGATCAGCCGCCCGGCCAGCAGGCGGTTGCGCGCCTCGCCCCAGAGGCGAACGGCGGCGAGGTCCGCCGGGCCGACGCCGCACAGCGCGTCGAGCGCCACGGCGAGACGATCCAGCTTGCGCCGGGCGGCCAGCAGCCCCACCCCGTCCCGCACCAGCCCGGCGCCCTGGTAGAGCGTGCGGCGGGATTCGTCGGTGATGGCGTCGAGCAGGCCGGCCCCGATCTCCCCGGCGACCGCCGGGGCGTCGGGCAGGGCGACGGGCGGCAGGGGGGGCAGGTCCCGCCCGGCCACGTCGCGGGCCACCCGCGCGCCGAACACCAGGGCCTCCAGCAGGGAGTTGCTGGCCAGCCGGTTGGCGCCGTGGACCCCGGTGCAGGCGACCTCGCCGCAGGCCCACAGCCCGTCCAGGCTGGTCCGCCCGGCGGGATCGGTGACCACCCCGCCCATGTGATAATGCGCCGCCGGGGCGACCGGCACCGGCTCCCGCCAGGGGTCCAGCCCATGGGCGGCGCACAGCGCCAGCACGGTGGGGAAGCCGTCCGGCTTGGCGGCCAGCGCCGGGCGCATGTCCAGCCACACCGGCTCCCCCCGCCGCGACGCGGGCGCCGATGGCGCGGGCCACGACGTCGCGCGGGGCCAGTTCGGCCAGCGGGTGCTCCGCCGCCATGAAGCGCACCCCGCGCCGGTCGAGCAGCCGCGCCCCGGCGCCGCGCAGCGCCTCGGTCAGCAGCGGGGCGGGGTCGGCGTCCACGGCGAGCGCTGTGGGGTGGAACTGCACGAACTCCACGTCGGCGAGCAAAGCCCCGGCCCGCGCCGCCAGCGCCAGCCCGTCGCCGGTCGCCTCCGGCGGGTTGGTGGTGCGGGCGTAGGCCCCGCCGACTCCGCCGGTCGCCAGCACCACGCGCGGCGCGCGGTGGAACACCCAGCCTTCCGGGTGGCAGGCCAGCACGCCGCAGACCCGCCCGTTGCGCACCGCCAGATCGACAGCGAAGGCATCGCTCTCCACCCGGATCGACGGGGTGGCGCGCACCCGCTCGGCCAGCGCCGCGACCAGCGTCGCTCCGGTGGCGTCGCCGCCGGCATGGACGATGCGCGCCGCCCCGTGCGCCGCTTCCCGTCCCAGCAGGGGGGCGCCGTCGGCGGCGCGGTCGAAGGGCAGCCCGGCGAGGAGCAGCGCCCGCACCCGCTCCGCCCCCTCGCGGGTCAGCAGCAGGGCGCGGTCCGCGTCCACGAAACCGGCGCCGGCAGCCACCGTGTCGGCGGCGTGCGCCTCCGGCCCGTCGCCGGGACCGATGGCGGCGGCGATGCCGCCCTGGGCGTGGTTGCTGGAGCCGCCCGGCAGGTCCGGCGTCTTGGTCAGCAGCGTGACGGCGCGCGGCGCCAGATGCAGGGCGGCGGTCAGCCCGGCCATGCCGGAGCCGATGACGACCACCTCCGAATCGCGGACCGTGTAGGCGGTGGGCATGGGCGGGTTCTCATGATGGAGAATCGAGCCCTCTCCCCTCTGGGGAGAGGGTGGCCCGGAGGGCCGGTGAGGGGGATGTGCATGGCCGTGCGTCCGGCAAAAGCGCAACCCCCTCACCCTGACCCTCTCCCCGGAGGGGAGAGGGAATAAGCGGTCAGCGCGGCTTCACCGCCAGCATCCGTTCCACCGAACGGCGGGCGCGGTCGGCCACCTCCGGTGCGATGGTCACCTGCGGTTCCAGCGTGCGCAGGCTGTCCAGGATGTTCGCCAGCGTGATCTTCTTCATGTGCGGGCACAGGTTGCAGGGCCGCACGAACTCCGTCTCCGGCGAGGCGGCGGCGACGTTGTCGCTCATCGAGCATTCGGTGACCATCAGCACCCGCGGCGGGCGGCGGTCCGCCACGAAATCGACCATGCGCGCGGTGGAGCCGACGAAGTCCGCGGCCTCCAGGACGTCGGGCGGGCATTCCGGGTGGGCGATGACGATCAGCTCGTCGAAGCGCCCGCGGAACTCGCGGATCTCGTCGCCGGTGAAGCGCTCGTGCACCTCGCAATGGCCCTTCCAGGCGATGATCTCGACGCTGGTCTGGGTGGCGACGTACTTCGCCAGATACTCGTCGGGCAGCATGATGACACGCGGCGCCCCCAGCGATTCCACCACCTCCACCGCGTTGCCGGAGGTGCAGCAGATGTCCACCTCCGCCTTCACGTCGGCCGAGGTGTTGACGTAGGCGACCACCGGCACGCCCGGATAGCGCTCGCGCAGCAACCGCACGTCGGCGGCGGTGATCGATTCGGCCAGCGAGCATCCCGCTCCGGTGTCGGGAATCAGCACCGTCTTGGCCGGGTTCAGCAGCTTCGCCGTCTCCGCCATGAAATGAACGCCGGCCACGACGATCACGTCGGCGTCGGTCTCGGTCGCGCGGGCGGCGAGCGCCAGGCTGTCGCCGACGATGTCGGCCACGCCGTGGAAGATCTCGGGCGTCTGGTAGTTGTGGGCGAGGATCACCGCGTTGCGTTCCCGCTTCAGGCGGTTGATCTCGTGGACCAGGGGGGCGTGGAACGGCCATTCCACGGCGGGGACCACGCGCTTCATGCGCTCGTAGATCGGCTGCGTCGCCGCGGCGATGTCGGGCGTGTAGGCAAGGCCGGTGGTGTCGCGCATGGCGCATTCCTTTAATGCTCGCTATGAGCAAAACCATAAATGCTCGATTGGAGCATATCAAGCGGAAAAGAATGCGTCGTGCGGAACGTCGGTGATTCGTCCTACTTGGCTTCCTGGCTGCTCAGGTCGGAGGGGTTCTCGGAGCGCGTCGGCTCGTGCCCCATGTCGGGTTCGCTGGCCCATTGGTTGGGGCGCGGCACCGGGTTGCCCTGGAGGTCGGGCGGCGCCCGGCGGACGTCGGCCAGGGCCTGCTGAAGCTCCGCCCCCTGGGTTTCGCCGCTGGTGGTGGCCTTGGGCGCGCGCACGCCCTGTTCGTTGGGCGGCGGCTCCTGGCTCTGCTGCACCTTGATGTCGTTGGACAGCGACTCCTTGTTGACTTCCTGGGCGATGACGTTGCCGGTCATCAAAAGCCCGGCGACAAGGCCGGAGGAGACGAGACCGGAGGAAATGAGGGCGGCGAGCAAGGCGGCGGACTCCTTTTTTGAATGAAGGGGTGACAAGGCCGTCCCTCCCACCAACAGGCGTTGGCACCAACCCTCCCGTTCGCGCGTTATCAGGGGCATGGACCCGACCGACGCCCCGACTCTGCCGCCCATCTTCCAGCCCTGGCCCGCCGAGGCGGGTGGCCCCTTCGCCACCGCCTGCCGCTTCGCCGCGGAGGGGGCGGCACCCGGCACGCTCGTCCACAGCGGCCGGCGCGACCGGCTGGACGTGGCGGTGGTGCTGGTCCCCGACCGGCCGGACGCGGGGGACGGCCTCGCCGCCGTCACCCTGGTCGCGCTGGCCGACGCGCTGGAGGCGCTGGGGCCGCCGAACCAGAGTATCCGCTTCGACGGCGCGGGCCGCCTGCTGCTGAACGGTGCGGTGGCCGGCGGGGTGACCGTCGCGCTCGGGCCCGGCGCCGAGGACGGGCTTCCCGCCTGGGCCGTGGTCGGGGCGGAGCTGGAGGTTCTGGGCGACCCCGACGACCCCGACCCGGGGCGCCACCCCGACCGCACGGCGCTGCGCGAGGAGGGCTTCGGCGACACCGACGCCGTGGCGGTGCTGGAGAGCTTCACCCGGCATTTCCTGACCTGGATCGACCGCTGGATGGACGCGGGGTTCGAGCCGGTGCGGAGGGTCTGGGAACGGCGGCTGATCCCCACGGCACGGGAGACGCGGTCATGACCGGACAGGCCGAACGGCGCGGCGTCGGGATCACGGTGGAGCGCCAGCGCATCGACAACCCGTGGGTGGACGCCCGCTGGCGCGTCACCGGCGCCCTGCCGGCGCTGCCCGACCGCGCGCCCTGGACCGTGCTGGCGCAGGATGGCGAGCGCACCGGCTATTACGCGGGCGCTGCGGAGATCGTGCTCCATCCCGGCGAGACGGAGAATTACGTCGAGAATCTGAAGGGCGGCCACCCGATGCTCTACGTCATCCTGCGCCGCTGCGCGGAGGAGCCGGGGCTGCGGCTGCTCGCCGTCACCGTCGATCCCGGCGAGGTCGACGCCCATTCCGACGCGGGCGACGACCTGATCGAAGCGATTCCACTGCCGCCCGACCTCGCGGCGTGGATGCGCGATTTCGTGGCCCGCCACCACACCGAACGGCCCTTCTACAAGCGCCAGCGCGACCGCGCCGACCCGGAGGCGATGGCCCGCCGTTCCCCGGTTGCTCAATCTGGAAAGGATCAGCGCCATGGATGACGGGTCGGAAGGCTTCCTGTCCCGCTGGTCGCGGCGCAAGCAGGAGGCGCGCACGGCGCCCGTCGAGGTCCCCGAACCGCCGGAGGAGCGGGACGCGGCGGAGGAACCGCAGGCCATCGCCGCTCCGCCTCCGGAACCCTTCGATCCGGAAAGCCTGCCGCCGGTGGAGAGCCTGGGTGCGGACAGCGACTACACCGGCTTCCTCGCCAGCAACGTCCCGCAGGAGCTGAAACGGCTGGCCCTGCGCAAGGCCTGGACCAGCGACCCGGTGATCGCGGGCTTCCGCGGCTTCGCCGAGTATGACTGGGACTGCAACGCCCCCGGCTACGGCAAGCTGCTCGACACCGACCGCATCGCCGATCTGCTGGACCGCATCGCCACCGACGAGAAGCCGCCGGAGGAGGAGAAGCCGGAAGAGGTGGTGGTTGCTGACATGGATAAGTCTGAGGAAAGCGAGGGCCTTGCCCCCACCCCGGCCCTCCCCCGCTGCGCAGGGGAGGGAGATGATCGCGAAGTGGCGGCAGTCCCCTCCCCTGCGAAAGCGGGGGAGGGTTAGGGAGGGGCAGCACCGAGGTGCGAAGGCAACCCCACCACCCCGCCCGGACTGCGCAACCTTTGGGCATTCCCGCTGTTGTCGCTGATGAGCCGGACCTTAACCGGCCACGGGAAAGGCGAAGCGGGGCAAGGGCATGGCGGAAACGGCCATCATCGACGACGCGGATCGGCTGCGGGCGCAGGCGTACGGCCTGCTGGCCCATCTCTTGGCGCGTCCGCCGTCGCGCGACTTGCTGGCCACGGTCGGCGCTCTGACCGGGGATGGTTCGCCGCTGGGCCGGGCCATCAGCGATCTGGCCGTACGTGCGCGTACGCTCGCCGGCGCCCCGGACGGCGAACACCGGGCCGAGCGCGAGTATCATGAGCTGTTCCTCGGGGTGACGCGGGGCGAGCTGGTTCCCTTCGCCTCCTACTACCGCACCGGCTTCCTGATCGACCGGCCGCTGGCCCGCCTGCGCGAGGACATGCAGGCGCTGGGCATCGAGCGCGCTCCCGGCGTCAGCGAGCCCGAGGACCACATCGCCGCCATCGCCGAGATCATGGGCGCGCTGGCCGCCGGGACCATCGGCACGGCGGACGGCGAGCCGGACCTGCCGCTCCAGAAGCGCTTCTTCGAGCGCCACCTCGCTCCCTGGGCGGGCCGCTTCTTCCAGGATTTGGAGGAGGCGTCGGCGGCGCATCTCTACCGGCCCCTGGGCACCTTCGGGCGGCTGTTCCTGGACATCGAGACCAACGCCTTCGCGATGATCGCGCCCGCCCCTCCGGGCGCGCCGCGCGGGGCCGACCAGCGGGAGGGCACGATCCATGCGCCGTGACGACAACCCGAAAGCCGGCAAGGCCGGACTGGAACGCCGCAGCCTGCTGAAGGGCCTCGGGCTCGGTGCGGCGGGTGCCGCTACCGCGGCCGCGGCCCTGCGCGCCGCCCCGGCGGAAGCGATGGAATCGCGGCAGGAGCAGGTGAAGTCCCGCTACCGCGAAACCGAACACGTGAAGCGTTTCTACGCGCTGAACCGACTCTGACCGCGACTTTGATCCAGAGGGCCGCCCCATGCTCGTCAAGCGCAACGCCGGAACCGCCGCCACCCGCGCCTCCCTGTCCCGCCGCCTGAACGGATTGTCGGCCAACGGACTGTCCGCGGGCACCGCCGGGCTGGGAGAAACCGTCGACCGCCGCGGCTTCCTGAAGACCTCCGGCCTCGCTGCCGGGGGCATGGCGGCGCTGGGCGCGCTGCCCGCCGCGATGATCCAGAAGGCCGAGGCCGGGCCGACCCTGCCCAACGTCGAGGTCGTCACCCGCAAGAACGTCTGCACCCACTGCTCCGTCGGCTGCACGGTGATCGCGGAGGTGCAGAACGGCGTCTGGACCGGGCAGGAACCGGGCTGGGAGAGCCCGATCAGCCAGGGCGCGCACTGCGCCAAGGGCGCCTCGGTGCGCGAGCTGACCAAGGGCGAGCGGCGGGTGAAATACCCGATGAAGCTGGTGGACGGCCAGTGGCAGCGCATCTCCTGGGATCAGGCCATCGAGGAGATCGGGACCAAGCTGCTGGAGATCCGCCAGCAGTCCGGGCCGGACGCCACCTTCTGGCTGGGCTCCGCCAAATTCTCCAACGAGGGCGCCTATCTCTTCCGCAAGCTGGCGGCCTTCTGGGGAACCAACAACGTCGATCATCAGGCGCGCATCTGCCACAGCACCACGGTCGCCGGGGTGGCGAACACCTGGGGCTACGGCGCCATGACCAACAGCTACAACGACATCCAGAATTCCAAGGCGCTGCTGATCATCGGCGGCAATCCGGCGGAGGCGCATCCCGTCTCGCTGCCCCACATGCTGCGCGGCAAGGAGCACAACCGCGCGCCCTTCATCGTCATCGACCCGCGCTTCACCCGCACCGCCGCCCACGCCACCGACTATGTGCGCATCCGCCCCGGCACCGACATTCCGGTCACCTGGGGCATCCTCTGGCACATCTTCGAGAACGGCTGGGAGGACAAGGAATACATCCGCCAGCGCGTCTACGGCATGGACGAGATCCGCGCCGAGGTGAAGAAGTGGGACCCCGCCACGGTGGAGCGGGTCAGCGGCGTGCCCGGCGAGCAGCTTTACCGCGTGGCGGAGGCGCTGGCGAAGAACCGGCCGTCCACCGTCATCTGGTGCATGGGCATCACCCAGAAGACCACCGGCACCGCCAACGTCCGCGCCCTGTCGATCCTGCAACTGGCGCTCGGCAACATCGGGGTGGCCGGCGGCGGCGCCAACATCTACCGCGGCCACTGCAACGTGCAGGGCGCCACCGACTTCGGCCTCGACGTCTCCACGCTGCCCTCCTACTACGGGCTGGCCGAGGGGGCGTGGAAGCATTTCTGCCGCGTCTGGGACGTCGACTACGACTGGATGAAGGCCCGCTTCGCCTCCAAGGAGCTGATGGAGGCCAAGGGCATCCCGACCACCCGCTGGTTCGACGGCGTCACCTACAAGCCGGAGGAAATCCAGCAGCCGTCGCCGCTGAAGGCGATGGTCGTCTTCGGGCACGGCGGCAACACCGTCACCCGCATGCCGGAGATGCTGAAGGGGCTGGAGCAGCTGTCCCTGCTGGTCATCGCCGACCCGCACCCGACCACCTTCGCCGCCTTCAAGGAACGCCGGAACGGCACCTACATCCTGCCGGCCTGCACCCAGTTCGAGACGGACGGCTCGCGCACCTGCTCCAACCGGTCGATGCAGTGGGGCGAGAAGGTCGTGGAGCCGATCTTCGAGTCCAAGGACGACTACACCATCATCTATCTGCTGGCTCGCAAGTTCGGCTTCGCCGACGAGATGTTCAAGCACATCACGGTGGAGGAGACCCGCCCGGTGCCCGAGGACATCCTGCGCGAGATCAACCGCGGCTGCCTGTCCACCGGCTACACCGGCCAGTCGCCGGAGCGGCTGAAGATGCACATGAAGCATCAGGCCGATTTCGACAAGATCACCATGCAGGCGACCAGCGGCCCGCTGAAGGGCGAGTATTACGGCCTGCCCTGGCCCTGCTGGGGCCATCCGGAGCTTCGCCACCCCGGCTGCGCCGTGCTCTACGACACCTCCAAGCATGTGATGGAGGGCGGCGGCGTCTTCCGCGCCCGCTTCGGGGTGGAGCGCAACGGCGTCAGCTTGCTCGCCGACGGCTCCTATTCCAAGGGGTCGGAGATCGAGGACGGCTATCCCGAATTCACCATGGCGATGTTGAAGAAGCTGGGCTGGGACAAGGACCTGACGGCGGAGGAGATGCGCGTCATCCAGGCCATCGGCGGCGACAAGGTGGACGAGGTGAGCTGGCAGACCGACCTGTCCATGGGCATCATCCGCGTCGCGCTGAAGCATGGATGCTCGCCGCACGGCAACGCCAAGGCCCGCGCCGTCGCCTGGAACCTGCCCGACCCGGTGCCGCTGCACCGCGAGCCGATCTATTCGCCGCGGCCGGAGCTGGTGAAGGAGTATCCGGCGATCGAGGATCGACGCGACTACCGCCTGCCGCAGCTCGCCCGCTCGCTCCAGTTCAAGATCGCGGACAGCGACATCCGCCAGCGCTTCCCCTTCATCCTGACCTCCGGACGGCTGGTCGAGTATGAGGGCGGCGGCGAGGAGACCCGCTCCAACCCCTGGCTGGCCGAGCTGCAACAGACGATGTTCGTGGAGATCAATCCCAAGGACGCCGAGCGTCTGGGCATCCGCGACGGCGGCATGGTCTGGGTCTACGGGCCGGAGGACAGCTCCAAGGCGCGGATGCGCGCGCTGGTGACCGAACGCATCGGCACCGGCACGGTCTTCATGCCCTTCCACTTCTCCGGCTACTGGCAGGGCAACAGCCTGCGGGAGAACTACCCGCCCGGCACCGATCCCATCGTCCTGGGCGAACCGGCCAACGGGGTGACGACCTACGGCTACGACCCCATGACCTTCATGCAGGAAACCAAGGTGACGCTGTGCCGCGTCGAACCGGCCTGACGCGCCGCAAGGAGGACACACGACCATGGCCCGCATGAAATTCCTGTGCGACGCGGAACGCTGCATCGAGTGCAACGCCTGCGTCACCGCCTGCAAGAACGAGCACGACATCCCCTGGGGCATCAACCGCCGCCGCGTCATCACGCTGAAGGACGGCGTGCCCGGCGAACGGTCGATCTCCATGGCCTGCATGCATTGCAACGACCCACCCTGCGCGGCGGTCTGCCCGGTGGACTGCTTCTACCAGACGGCGGACGGGGTGGTGCTGCACTCGAAGGACCTGTGCATCGGCTGCGGCTACTGCTTCTACGCCTGTCCTTTCGGCGCGCCGCAGTACCCGCAGGCGACCAACTTCGGCGGGCGCGGCAAGATGGACAAATGCACCTTCTGCGCCGGCGGTCCGGAACCGGACAACTCGTTGGAGGAGTATCAGAAATACGGCGCCAACCGGCTGGCCGAGGGCAAGCTGCCGCTCTGTGCGGAGATGTGTTCCACCCGCGCGCTGATGGCCGGTGACGGCGACGTCCTGGCCGACATCTACAAGGAGCGGACGGTGCGCCGCGGTTACGGCTCCGGCGCCTGGGGCTGGACCACCGCCTACCGCGAGAACGACCGTGGCAACGCCTTCAGCCCGGGCCGCGAGGGCACCGGCGGGAGCTGAGCGGGTGGGGGCAAGCGTCCCCCGATCAAGCACCCCGCAAAGCGCATACTCTCTAGGGAAGGACGCGACATGACGAAGCTCCTGCGCCCCCTGCTGGTCCTGTTCGTTCTGCTGCTCGCCGCACCGGCGGTGCAGGCGCAGTTCTACCAGACGCCGGGGCCGAACTCGCCGACCTCGAAGGACGAGGTGCAGCTCTACCAGACGCCGGACGGCAAGCTCTCCGGGCGGGTCAGCATCCCCGACGAAAAGCTGGGCGTCCTGGTTCAGCCGGAAGGGCGGGAATGGCGCGAGTTCCGCATGGTCTGGCTGAAGATCATCGCCGGCGCGCTGATCCTGGGGCCGATCGCGGTGCTGGCGATCTTCTACCTGATCCGCGGCACCATCCGCATCCACGGCGGCCGGTCGGGGCGTCCGGTGCCGCGCTTCAGCGGCATGGACCGCTTCGCCCACTGGACCACGGCGGTCAGCTTCCTGCTGATGGCGCTGACCGGGCTGATCCTGACCTTCGGGCGCATGCTGCTGATCCCGCTGATCGGCCACCCCAACTTCACGATGCTGGCCGAGGCCAGCAAGTACATGCACAATTTCTTCAGCGTGCCCTTCGTCCTCGGGCTGGTGATGATCTTCGTGCTGTGGGTGCGCGACAACATCCCGGAGAAGGCCGATCTGGTCTGGCTGAAGACGCTGGGCGGCGTGCTGAGCAAGTCCGGCGAGCATCCCGAGGCCGGGCGCTTCAATGCCGGCCAGAAGGGCGTCTTCTGGGCGGTGGTGTTCGGCGGCTTCGCGCTGTCGCTCACCGGCTTCCTGCTGATGATGCCCTTCGCCGTCACCGGGATCGGCGGCATGCAGATCCTGCATGTGGCGCACGGGGTGGTGGCCGCGCTGATGATCGCGCTGATCATCGGGCACATCTACATCGGCACCATCGGCATGGAGGGCGCCTTCGACGCCATGGGCCGCGGCGTGGTGGACGAGAACTGGGCCAAGGACCATCACCGCCGCTGGTACGAGGAGCAGCTCCGCAACGGCCGCACCAACGAGGACGGGCGGCTGCGGCATCATGCGGCGGAGTGAGGCGCGGAACCTCTCGACAGGCGCGCCGGCATGACCGATCCTTCCGCGCAACGAAGTGTGCGTAGGGGGGAGGCATGCCGCTCGACCACCGGGAGTCGCTGTTCCGCCGCATCGCGGAGCGGCGCGACGAGCTTGTCGCGCTGACCCGCGACCTGATCCGCATCCCGACCGTGAACCCGCCCGGCGACGTCTACACCGACTGCGCAGAATTCCTCGGGCGGCGGCTGGCCGGGCGCGGCTTCGCCGTGGAGTATGTGCGGGCGGATGGGGCGCCGGGCGACAGCGACCGCTACCCGCGCACCAACGTGATCGCCCGCATCGAAGGGCGCGAGCCCGGCCCCTGCGTGCATTTCAACGGCCACATCGACGTGGTGCCCGCCGGCCAAGGCTGGACGGTCGATCCCTTCGAAGGCGTCGTGAAGGATGGGCGCGTCTACGGCCGTGGCGCCTGCGACATGAAGGGCGGGATCGCCGCCTCCATCATCGCCGTTGAAGCGATATTGGAGGCGGGCATCCCCTTCCCCGGTGCCCTGGAAATCTCCGGCACGGTGGACGAGGAGTCCGGCGGCTACGGCGGGGTCGGGCACTTGGCGAAGCTCGGCTACTTTTCCCGCCCGCGGGTCGACCACGTCATCATCCCCGAGCCGCTGAACGTCGACCGCGTGTGCATCGGCCACCGCGGCGTCTGGTGGGCGGAGATCGAGACGAAGGGTCGCGTCGCCCACGGCTCCATGCCCTTCCTCGGCAACTGCGCGGTGCGCCACATGGGCGCCGTGCTGCACCGGATCGAGACGGAGCTGATCCCCCGGCTGGCCGCCAAGCGCACCGCCATGCCGGTGGTCCCGGAGGGGGCGCGGCAGTCCACCCTGAACATCAACGCCATCCACGGCGGCCAGCCGGAGGATCATGGCGGCCTGCCCAGCCCGATGGTGCCCGACCGCTGCCGCATGGTCATCGACCGCCGCTATTTGATCGAGGAGGACCCGGAGGAGGTGCGGGCGGAGATCGTCGGCATTCTGGAGGGTCTGCGCCGCGAGCGCCCCGGCTTCGACTACGAGCTGCGCGAGGTGCTGGCCTTCCTGCCCACCCTGACCGACGCCGACGCGCCGGTGGTGCGGGCGGTGGGGGCGGCCATCGAGACGGTGCTGGGCCGTCCGGCGGCGCAGGTGGTGTCCCCCGGCACCTATGATCAGAAGCACATCGCGCGGGTCGGGCATCTGAAGGACTGCATCGCCTACGGCCCCGGCATCCTCGACCTCGCCCACCAGCCGGACGAGTATGTGGACATCGACGACATGGTCCATTCCGCGCAGGTGATGGCGATGGCCGCCCTGTCGCTGTTGCGGCGGGAGGTGTAGGGTCGCGTTCGTGGCAACAACAACGGCTGGCGGGAAGCGCGCGCGATGTCGGACCTCAAGCTCAACCTTGGCTGCGGCGACACGCGGCTTGCCGGTTACGTGAACGTGGACAAGTACGGCACCTTTGGGCCGGACATCGTGGCCGACCTGGAGGTCGTGCCCTGGCCGTTCGAGGAGAGCAGCGTCGCCGACGTCCAGCTCATCCACGCGCTGGAGCATATGGGCCAGACGACCGAGGGCTTCCTGAACATCATGAAGGAGCTGTACCGCGTCTGCCGCCACGGCGCGCGGATCACCATCAAGGTGCCGCACCCGCGCAGCGAGGGCTATCTCGGCGACCCGACCCACGTCCGCCCGATCACGCCCAACGTGCTGAGCCTGTTCTCGATGGAGGAGAACCGGAAATTCATCGAGCGCGGCTGGCCTAACACCCGGCTGGCCATGCATCTGAACGTCGATTTCCGTACGCTGTCGATCACCTACGCCCCGACTCCGCGCTGGCACCACAAGCTGGCGTCCGGAGAAGTCACGAACCAGGAGGTGATGGAGGCGATGGAGAGCCAGAACAACGTCATCGACGAGATCGCCATGGTCTTGGAGGTGGTGAAGGCCGCCGCCTGAACCCGACCTCCCTGAACCAGGGCAATCGCATTTGACTTTCATAGCCCTCTCCCCCTGGGGAGAGGGTGGCCCGAGGGGCCGGTGAGGGGGTTGCGCGTGGCGGTACGTCCGGCACAAGCGCAACCCCCTCACCCTAACCCTCTCCCCGGAGGGGAGAGGGGATTTCAAATGCGATCACCCTACCCTCGAACCCGACCTCCTTGACGGGCGGGGGCCGGTCCCTTAGCTTGCAAAGTGTTCCCTGGGGGGCCTCGCTAGGAGGCTGAGACTCCGCCGGTCCGGCGCTTTCATCCGGACAACGCGGTGACCCATCGAACCTGATCCGGGTCATACCGGCGTAGGGACGGGACTGAAGGGCGGCACGGCGTACCCCCATTCCATCCAGACACCGCTTGTCCCGGCAACAGTTTGTTGGCGCTGCAAAAGGTGTGTCCGGACGTGACCGAAGCCCGACTTGTCGAAGAGCTGCTGGCCTTCATCGCCGCCGGAGAGGCGGACGAAGAGGCGTTCAACCGCATGGCGCTGGCCGTCTTCGCCCACCAGTTCGAGACCAACGCCCCCTACCGCCGCTTCGCCACCCAGCGGGCGCGCACCCTGCGCACGGTGAAGAGCTGGCGCGACGTGCCCGCCGTGCCGATCAGCGCCTTCAAGGACCTGACGCTGAGCGGACGCCCGCCGGAGGAGTGCCCGCACGTCTTCATGACCAGCGGCACCACCAAGGGCGTGCGCGGCAAGAGCCACCATCCGACGCTGGCGGTCTACGACCGCTCGATGACCGTCAATTTCCGCCGCCGCTTCATGGGTGACTTTGAACGGCTGCGCATGGGCATCCTGTTCCCGACCGAGCAGGCGATGCCCAACTCCTCGCTCGCCCATTATCTGGCGCTGGCGAAAAGCGAATTCGGGACGGCGGAGAGCCGCTATTTCGTCTCCGACGCCGGGCTGGACGTGGACGGGGCCATCGACGCGCTGTCCCGCGCCGAGGCGACCGGTGAACCCTACGCCCTGCTGGGGGCGAGCTTCAGCGTCGTGCATCTGATGGACGCGCTGGCCGAGCGGGGGCGGAGCTTCGCCCTGCCGGCGGGCAGCCGCATCCTCGACACCGGCGGCTTCAAGGGCCAGTCGCGCGAGATGGCGGCGGAGGAGTTCTATGGCCGTCTGTCCGCCACCTTCGGCGTGCCGCGCCGGCTGTGCATCAACATGTACGGCATGACCGAGCTGAGCACCCAGTTTTACGACGACGGCAACGAGGCCTGCCCGTCGGTGAAGTCCGGCCCGCACTGGATCCGCAGCCGGGTCATCAACCCGCTGACCGGGCAGGAGGTGCCGCACGGCAGCGTCGGCGTTCTGGTCCATCACGATCTGGCCCATTTCAACTGCGCCTCGGCCATCCTGACCGAGGATGCGGGGGTGGAGGTGGACGGCGGCTTCCAGCTTCTCGGCCGGGCGGACGGGGCGGATGCCAAGGGCTGCTCCATGGCGGTCGAGGACTTCCTCAAAGCGGCGCGGGCCCAATGGCCGTTGGCTTGATGGAGCGCGCCGGGCATCTGCCGGGGTTGTCCGCCGACGCGGTGGACTGGCGGACGCTGACCTTCCGGCGCGGCGCCGAGACGCTCGACGTGGCGGTGCCGGTGCTGAGCGAGGCACAGGTCGCTGAATTGGCAACGCGGGTGCGGACGAACGCGCGGACCTATTTGAGAAGCCGCACCGTCGCGGAGATCGCCGCCGCCATCGACCGCGCCGTCGCCCGGCTGCTCGACCGCGACGACCCGTGGCGGCAAAGGGCGGAACGGCTGCTGCCTCTGGTCACCGGCTACGACGCGGAGATGGTCCGGCTGGGGCTAACCGGCTATCTGAAAACCTTCCGCGGGCCGGAGCTTCGGAAGTTCATCGCCGAGGATTTCGCCAACCCGGCGGTGCTCGACGATTTCCAGCCGATGCCCAAGGGCGGCTTCGCCCGCGCCTTCGGGCCGGAACTGCTGCTGCATGTCTGGGCGGGCAACGTGCCGGGCCTGCCGCTGTGGAGCCTGATTTCCGGCCTGCTGGTCAAGGCCGGAACGGTCGGCAAGCTGCCGAGCGCCGAGCCACTGTTCGCCGGCTGGTTCGCGCAGATCCTGGCGGAGATCGACCCGGAGCTGGCCGACTGCATCGCCATCGTCTGGTGGAAGGGCGGCGATGAGGCGGCGGAGCGCGCGTGGCTGGGCCGCGCCGACACGGTGGTCGCCTATGGCGGCAACGACGCGCTGGAGGCCATCCGGGCGCGGGTGCCGATCACCGCGCGCTTCCTGCCCTACGGCCACAAGATCAGCTTCGGCATGGTCGCCCGCTCCGCGCTCGACGCCGGGAAGGCGGGGGCGGTGGCGCGGCAGGCGGCCTACGACGTGGCGCGCTACGACCAGCAGGGCTGCTACTCGCCCCAGACTTTTTTCGTAGAACGCGGCGGGCGGGTGTCGCCGCGCGAATTCGCCAGCTATCTGGCGCACGAGCTGGACGCGCTGGGCAGCAAGTTCCCGCGCCGCCCGCTGTCGATGGGCGAGGCGGGCAGCGTCGCGTCCTGGCGCAACGCGGAGGAGACGAAGGGCTTTGCCGACGCCAGCCGCGCCCTGCTCGGCGATCCGGCGGGAAGCTGGGCGGTCGCCTACACCGACGCGGCGGACGGCCTGAGTCCTTGCGGGCTGAACCGCACGGTGACGGTGGTGGCGGTGGACCGGCTGGCCGACGCGGTGCCGGGGCTGGCGCCCTACCGCGCCTTCCTCCAGACCGTGGGCATCGCCGCCGCGCCGGAAGAGCTGTTCGCGCTCGCCGGGGCGCTGGGGGCCGTGGGGGTGACGCGCCTCTGCGCCCTCGGCCGCATGACCGCGCCGGAAGCGGGCTGGCACCATGACGGGCGGTTCAACCTGCTGGACCTCGTCACCATGACCGAGATCGAAGGCTCGGCGGAACGGGCGGCAGACATCTTCGCCCCCTACACGGATTGAGGCGCCCGGCCATGCCTTTCGTCAGCATCGAACAGGCCGGCTACGGCGTCCCGAGCGGCGGCACCATCCTGGACCGCATCGACTGGACCATCGGGGAGGGCGAGTTCCACGCGCTGGTCGGGCGCAGCGGCTGCGGCAAGACGACCCTGCTGAAGCTGGTCGCCGGGCTGCTCGCCCCCTCGACCGGAGCCGTCCGCGTCCAGGGGCAGCCGGTGCAGGGGCCGGGCGCCCAGGTCGGTTTCGTCTTCCAGGCGCCGACGCTGCTGGAGTGGCGGACGGTGCTCGACAATTTGCTGCTTCCGGTGTCGCTGACGCGCCGTCCGCAGCCAGCGGACCGCCGCAAGGCGGAGGAGCTGCTGGACCTCGTCGGCCTGTCCGGACTCGAAGGGCGCTTCCCCAGCCAACTGTCGGGCGGGCAGCAGAGCCGCGTCGCGCTGGCCCGCGCGCTGGTCACCGAGCCGCCGCTGCTCCTGCTCGACGAGCCCTTCGCCGCGCTCGACGCCATCACGCGCGAGGAGTTGCAGGACGACCTGCTGAAACTCTGCGCCCGGCACCGCACGACGGTGCTGTTCGTCACCCACGACATCGCGGAGGCGGTCTATCTGGCCGACCGGGTGGCGGTGATGGAGGGTGGGCAATTGCGCCACGCCCTGCCGGTGCCGCTGGCCCGCCCGCGCGGGCGCGACGTCCGCTACAGCCCGCGCTTCAACGCCCTGTGCCTGGAGCTGCGCCACGCCATGGATGGCTCGAAGTCCGACGTGGCGCTGGAGCGCGCGTCGTGATGGTGCGCCTCGCCTCCGCCCTGCTGCTCGTCCTGCTGCTGGCGGGATGGGAGGTCTATTGCCGGGTGGCGGGGGTGTCGGCGCTGGTCGTGCCGCTGCCCTCGGCGGTTCTGCGCACGCTGTGGGACGGGCTGGCCGGCGGCTATCTGCTGCCGCACCTCTGGGTCACCACGGCGGAGATGGCGATGGGCCTCGCCGCCGGCTGCACCGTCGGCTTCCTCGCCGGGCTGCTGCTGGCCGAGGTGCCGGTGCTGCGCCGCCTGTTCTACCCCTACATCCTCGCCAGCCAGGTGGTGCCGAAGCTGGCGCTGGGGCCGCTGTTCATCGTCTGGTTCGGCTTCGGCATGACCTCCACCGTCGTCATCACGGCGCTGATCTGCTTCTTCCCGCTGCTGGAAAACACCATGACCGGTCTCCAGCAGGTCGATCCCAACAAGCGGGAGCTGTTCCGGATGTTGCGGGCGACGCGCCTGCAAACCCTGCTGCGCCTCAAGATTCCCTCCGGCCTGCCGGTGATCCTGGCGGGCCTGCGTGTCGCCGTGGTGCTGGCGCTGGTCGGCGCCGTCGTCGGCGAGTTCATCGGGGGCCGGCAGGGGCTGGGCGCCTCGATCATCGCGGCGCAGGGGATGATGGATTCGACCATGATGTTCGCCCTGTTCATCGTCATCACGGTGCTGGGCATGATCGTTTATCAGGCCGCCGCCGGGCTCGAACGGTGGCTGCTGCGCCGTCCGTGGAAAGGATAATCACACGATGTTCGGGTTCCTGCGCACCCTGGGTGCCGTCGCCGTTTCCTCCTTCCTATTGTCCTCCCCCGCGCTGGCGCTCGACAAGGTGACCGTGGCGGGCTGGAGCCAGCCGATCAGCGAGATCACCAACCTGCTGGCCGAGCCGGACAAGGGCTTCTTCAAGGCCAAGGGGATCGATCTCGGCTATGTGCCGGGGACCGGCGGCGGATCGGCCATCCAGAACATGCTGACCGGTCAGGCCGACGTGGCCTTTACGGACCCGGCCTCCTTCTACCTGGCGCTCGACAAGGGCGAGAAGCTGATCGCCATCTACAACATCTACCCGCAGAACGTCTTCAACGTGGTGTCGCCAAAGGAGCGCAACATCACCAAGCCCGAGGACCTGAAGGGCAAGCGGATCGGCGTCTACAGCCTGTCCAGCGGCACCCGCCAGAACCTCCAGGTGCTGCTGCATCAGGTGGGGCTGAGCGAGAAGGACGTGACCATCGAGGTGACCGGCTTGCTGAACTTTGCCCCCGTGATCCAGGGTCAGGTGGACGCCACCGCGGCGACCGACACGGGCCTGCATGTCGGGATGCAGAAGGGGCTGAAGGACATCAACGTCATCGAGGTCAAGGACACGCTGAACCTGCCCAGCGACATCTTCGTGGTGACGGAGGAGACCTACCGCACGAAGAAGGACGTTCTGAAGCGCTTCCTCGCCGCCTACCGCGACAGCGCCGCCTGGATGATCGCCGAGCCGGAGGAGGCCGCCCGCCTCGCCGTGACCCGTGCCATCAACGGCCGCGACGAGGCCACCAACCTCGCCATCATCAAGCTGCGCAACGCCTCCAGCGTGTCGGAGACGACCAAGGCGAAGGGCCTCGGCCACTTCGATCCGGAACTGATGCAGAAGGGGGCGGACACCTTCAAGCAGCTCGGCCTGATCGCGGCGGACCTCGACATGGGCACGCTGGTCCGGTCCGACCTGATCCCCGAATAAGGAAGGCTTAAGCCCGCCATGGATTTCCGCGACAAGACCGTCCTCGTCACCGGCGCCAGCCGCGGCATCGGCGCCGCCATCGCCAAGGCCTTCGCGGCGGAGGGGGCGGCGGTCGCCGTCAACTACCTGCAAAACGCCGATGCGGCGGCGGCGGCGGTGGCGGCCTGCCGCGATTTGGGCCGCGAGGCGGGCGGCGACGCCTGGGCGGTGCAGGCCGACGTGACCGACGCCGAGGCGGTGAACCGCATGGTGCAGCGCACGGCGGAGGAGTTCGGCAAGATCGACGTGGTGGTCAACAACGCCTTCCGCCCCTACGCCTTCGACCCAGAGAAGCGCACGCTGTTCTGGGACACCGAGTGGGCGGACTACCGGGGGCAGGTGGATGGCGCGCTGCTCGGCACCTACAACGTCTGCCGGGCGGTGCTGCCGGTGATGCGGCAGCGGCCCGGCGGCAGCATCGTGAACATGGCGACCGACCTCGTGGCCCGGCCCACCGTGCCCTATCACGACTACACGACGGCCAAGGCGGCGCTGGTCGGCTTCAGCCGCAATCTGGCGGCGGAGTTGGGGCCGCTGGGCATCCGCGTCAACTGTGTGGCGCCGGGGCTGGTCTACCCCACCGACGCCAGCCGGGCGACGAAGGAGGACGTGAAGGACGCCATCGTCGCCCAGACCCCGCTGCGCCGCATCGCCACGCCGGAGGACGTGACCGGCCCGGTGCTGTTCCTGGCGTCCGGCTGGAGCCGGTTCATGACGGGGCAGGTGCTGTATGTGGATGGGGGGTTGGTGATGGGGTGAGAGTGCGGGCGCGGTTGCCCCCCTCCCGACCTCCCCCCGCTGACGCAGGGGGAGGAGTTAAGCCATCCCCTGCGAAGCGGGGGAGGGTTTGGGTGGGGGCAATCGTCTGCCGACGCTTCCCCCGCTACTCCAACGCGATCTCCCCCTTGATCTCATGCTCCAGCCCGATGCCCTCGACGGTCAGCACGACGCGGGCCTGGAGCGTCTCGTTGCCCTTCAGCTTGCCGGCTTCCATCGCTTCGGTCACGGCGCGCTCGATCTCGCGCTGCGAGGTGACGCCGACGACCTTCAGGTATTTCCGGATGCCCATGTTGAAGGTGTCGTGGTCCATGATGCTCCTCCCTCTCTGATCGCTCCCGAAGACAACCGTCGCGGCAACGCTTTGTCCCGCATCCCTCTTGCCCCCTTCGGCCCATTCAGGTGCCGTTCAGCCGGCTTTGTGCTAACTGGGAACGTCCATTCGCCCGCCGGTTCCGACCATGAACGCCGTCCGCACCATCCTGCTGTCCCTGGTCCTCCTCGGCTCCGCCCTGCCGGCGGGCGCCGACGACGACCGCGACCACGAGCGGGCGCGGGAAGCGTTCCGCTCGGGCCGGGCGATGCCGCTGGAGGCCATCGTGGCCCGCGCGCAGGCCGATTTCCCCGGTGACATCCTGGACGTCGAGTTCGAGGATGAGGACGGGCAGATCGTCTACGAGATCAAGACCATCACCGCCGAAGGCCGCGTCCTGAAGCTGAAGTACGACGCCGCGACCGGCGATCTGCTGCGGGTGCGCGGGCGCAACGGAAAAGGCGAGGGCGGCCATCATGGGAAAAGGTGAGCGCCATGCGTCTGCTCGTCGTCGAGGATGATCCGGCGCTCGCCCGCCAGCTCGCCGAACGGCTGGAGGGCGAGGGCTACGCCGTGGACCGCGCCGCCGACGGCGAGGAAGGGCAGTTCCTCGGCGAGACCGAACCCTACGACGCCATCGTGCTCGACCTCGGCCTGCCGCGGGTGGACGGGCTGACGGTGCTGCGCTCCTGGCGCGCGGGCGGGATCACGGCACCGGTCATCATCCTGACCGCCCGCGGCGCCTGGACGGAGAAGGTCCAGGGCATCGACGCCGGGGCCGACGACTATCTGGCGAAGCCCTTCAGCATGGAGGAGCTTCTCGCCCGCATCCGCGCGCTGATCCGCCGCTCCAAGGGCCACGCCTCGGCGGAGATCGCTTGCGGCGGGGTGGTGCTGGACACCCGCTCGGGCCGGGTCACGCTGGACGGGCAGACGGTGGATCTGACCGGGCACGAGTTCCGCGTGCTCGATTACCTGATGCACCGCAAGGGGCAGCTGGTCTCGCGCACGGAGCTGACCGAGCACATCTATGCCCAGGATTTCGACCGCGATTCCAACACCATCGAGGTCTTCGTCGGCCGCCTGCGCCGCAAGCTGGGCGCCGACCTGATCAAGACCGTGCGCGGGCTCGGCTACAAGCTGGAGGCGCCGTGAGCGGGGGGGCGCGGCGGCTGACCGGGTCGCTGCGCTTCCGCCTGCTGGCCGGGGCGGCGGTGTGGATCGCGCTGGCCCTGGCGCTGGCCGGGCTGGTGCTCTCCGGCCTGTTCCGCGACCATGTGGCCCGCCGCTTCGAGGCGGAGCTGACCAACCATCTTGACCAGCTCGCCGCGCTGACCGAGCTGGGGGCGGACGGCGCGCCGCTGCTGCGCCAGCCGCTCAGCGACCCGCGCTTCCGCCGGCCGCTGTCGGGACTCTACTGGCAGGTGGGGCCGGGGGACGCGCCGGTTCTCCGCTCCCGCTCCCTGTGGGACGAGGCGCTGGCCCTGCCGCCGGACGAGGTGGCCGACGGCGACATCCACCGCCACAGCGTCGTCGGCCCCGCCGGGCGCCATCTGTCGGTGCTGGAGCGCGCCGTGACCCTCCCCAACGGGACGGCGCCCCTGCGCATGGCGGTGGCGCAGGACGAGTCGGAGCTGCGGGCGGTGGTGGTCGACTTCAACCGGGTGCTCTGGCTGTCGCTGGGGGCGCTGGCGCTGGCGCTGATCGCCGCGGCGGTGGTCCAGGTGTCGGTGGGGCTGCGCCCGCTGGTGCGGCTGCGCGCTGAGCTGGCCGCGGTGCGGGCCGGGCGCCGGAAGCGCTTCGGCGGCGATTCCCCGCGCGAGGTGCAGCCGCTGCTCGACGACCTGAACGCCCTGCTGGACCATTCGGAGGTGGTGGTGGTCCGGGCGCGGCTCCAGGCCGGCAACCTCGCCCACGCGCTAAAGACGAACCTCGCCGTGCTGGCGAACGAGGCGGAGGGGGAGGCGGCCGCCCGGCGGGTGGCGGAGATGCGCCGCCACATCGACCATCACATGGCCCGTGCCCGCGCCGCCGCTGCCCGCGGTCTGCCCGGCGTCGCTACCCCGGTGGCCGACAGCGCCGGGGCGCTGGCGCGGGTCCTGGAAAAGCTTCAGGGTGGGGGCAGGGGCGGAGGACGGGTGACGGTCACCGTCCGCGTCCCGCGCGAGCATGTCTTCGCCGGGGAGCGCGAGGACCTCGACGAGATGCTGGGCAACCTGCTGGACAACGCCATGACGTGGGCGGGGTCGCGGGTGGAGGTCGCGTCGCGGCTGGAGGCGGGCGGGATGCTGGCGGTGGTGGTTGAGGACGACGGGCCGGGCCTGCCCGCCGACCGGCGGGACGCCGTGCTGGCCCCCGGCGTGCGGCTGGACGAAAGCACGCCGGGCAGCGGCCTCGGCCTTGCCGTCGTGCGCGACGTGGCGCGGCTCTACGGCGGCGACCTGCGGCTGGGCGATTCGCCGCTCGGCGGCCTGCGGGTGGAGCTGGTTCTGCCGGCGGCGTCGCCCTGACCGGCGCAAGACTTCCGTCACATCTCCGCGCTGGCGGCGGACCGTCCCTTGTGGTCTGAATGGTGTCCCTTCGCGTGCTCCGGAGACGACGGATGACCCAGGCGGACAGCGCCAACGCACCCGGTGTGGACACCGCCGGCCACGGGGTGAGCCTCGGCGAGGCCACGCGGGTCTGGGCGCGGATCGCGGTGCTGAGCTTCGGCGGCCCGGCCGGCCAGATCGCCATGATGCACCGCATCGTGGTGGACGAGAAGAAGTGGATCGGGGAGGAGCGGTTCCTCCACGCCTTGAACTACTGCATGCTGCTGCCAGGGCCGGAGGCGCAGCAGCTGGCCGTCTACATCGGCTGGCTGATGCACCGGACGGTGGGCGGGCTGATCGCCGGCGTCCTGTTCGTCCTGCCCGGCGCGCTGGCCATCATGGTGCTCAGCCTGCTCTACGCGACGCTGGGAAACACCGGGCCGGTGCAGGGGCTGTTCTTCGGGCTGAAGGCGGCGGTGCTCGCCGTCGTGCTGGAAGCGGTGGTCCGCGTCGGGCGGCGCACGCTGAAGAACGGGGCGATGGTCGCCCTGTCGGCGGCGGCCTTCCTGGCGATCTTCGCCTTCAATGTCCCGTTCCCCCTGATCATCCTGACCGCCGCCCTGATCGGGCTGGGTGGGGCGCGGCTGGGCGTCTCCGCCTTCCGGCCGATGCCGCACGGGCCGGCTGCGTCCACGCACGGGAGCAGCCTTCTGGGCGAGGAGACGCCGGACCACGCGCGCCCCTCCACCGCTTGGTCGCTGCGGGTCGGGGCGGTCTGCCTCGCCCTGTGGCTGGGGCCGGTGCTGGCGCTGCTGCTGACGCTGGGGCCGGACAACACGTTCACCGGCATCGCCGTCTTCTTCTCCAAGATGGCGGTGGTGACCTTCGGCGGCGCCTACGCCGTGCTGGCCTATGTGGCGCAGCAGGCGGTGGAGACCTACGGCTGGCTCCATCCCGGCGAGATGCTCGACGGGCTGGGCATGGCGGAGACGACGCCGGGGCCGCTGATCATGGTGGTGCAGTTCGTCGGCTTTCTCGGCGCGCTGCGCGATCCGGGGGCGCTGCCGCCGCTGCTGGCCGGGGCGCTGGGCGGGCTGCTGACCACCTGGGTCACCTTCGTGCCCTGCTTCCTGTGGATCTTCCTCGGCGCGCCCTATGTCGAGGCGCTGCGCGGCAACCGGATGCTCGGCGCCGCCCTGTCGGCGATCACGGCGGCGGTGGTCGGTGTGATCCTGAATCTGGCGCTGTGGTTCGCCCTGCACACGCTGTTCGCCCGGCTGGAACCGGTGTCCGTCGCCGGAATGAGCCTGGACCTGCCGGTTCTCGCCAGCGTCAACCTGCCCGCCCTGGCGCTGACCGTGGCGGCGGTGCTGGCGGTGTTCCGCTTCAAGGCGGGGATGCTGCCCACCCTGGGCGCCTGCGCGCTGGCCGGCGTGGCGCTGCGCATGGCGGGGGTGGCGTAGCGGGAGCCCTACACTTTATAAATGATCAGTAGCTGGCTCGCAGGCCGCGCCAATACTGGCGAGCTGCCTCTGCGTCCTCACCGAAGGCGTTTCCCTTCAACGGTCCGATGGCAGACCCGACGTTGGTCAGGAAGTCGGTGTCGATGACGCGGCCATCGGTACCGGAAACTGCCCCCGCCGCCGAAGGTTGTGCGGTTATCGGCTGAATGAGCGCCTGATCCAATGAGAATTCCCGGTCCTTCGAGACTGTATGCGTCTGCGGGAGACCAGTACGCTCGGCCACCAGCGACGCGGCGTCACGCTCACCCATCGGGCGCAAAGCCTTGTCGATGGCCGACAAATCGACACCTGCGGCTTTCAGCTTGTAAACGGCGTCGGTTTCGCCGCGCGTCGACATCAGGCGGGATTCCCCTGGGTCAATCGGTTGGAACGGGTTGACGACGCCGCTCCCGCCAGCCAGCAACCGAGCGTTTGGCGTCAATGCCTTGAGTTGGTCGGACAGAGCGGCGTAATCGTCGGAGCCATCCTGCCCGCTCTGCAGCAACGCGGACAACTTCTCCATCATTCCCGCCCGCTTTTCCGAAGCCGCGCGCAGCGCCTCCCTGAAATCGGAAGACGTCGCAGAACCGCTGGAGAACAGATCGGCGTTGTCATTGTTGGTCATGCGGAAGGTTGCCGCATAAGCGCCGAGACGTGCCTCCTTGGTTCGTTGCTTCAAAGCGTTGTGCACATCCTCGCCAGAGAGCGCGCCGCTGTCGACGAGAGAGGAAAGCTGAGACCGTGTCTCAACCGACAACGCGTTGAAGGCGTTAAGTGATTCATCACGAAGGGCCGAAGCCAACGGGCTGAATGACACTTGGTCTGTTGGCGCCGGAATTCCAGCAACCGTCTTTGGTGATGCGGATGTCGCTTGGGAGAGGGAGTTGAGGCTCTGTACCGAACCGTTCGTCAAATTCGATGTTCCCAGCACGTTCATCGTCGCATCCTCCTTCGCCATGTCCAGCAGGGGCAGTTACTCGACGGACGTCATGCAAGCTGGAGCCCGCCTGCAACGCAGGCTCCAGCTACGGCGAATGACCGGTTGTCGAAAAACTCAGTTGATGATCAGCCAATTCAGGCGAATTGCACATCCCAGCTGTTGAATATCGCGGCGTCCCAAGTGGTGATCTGACCGCCGTTGAGGACGGCATATTCAATTGTACCCACTCCTGGATTGCCCTGATTCGTCAGCATGCCACGGATGACAATGCCATTATCGAAGGTGCCGTCGTCCCACTCACCCGGCTGGAAAATGTATAAAGTCGAACGGTCTCCAGCCCAGTAGAGGTTGAGCGTCGTCGCATTGTACATGAACAGGGCGTCAGCGTTTCCAAATTGGTCGCCAGACATGTCGTCGATTACGGTCACGCCACCAAGCGCGAAGTTATGGAAGTAATAATCATTGCCGGACCCGCCGTAAAGGTAGTCGGCATAGTTCGCGAAATCACCCGTTCCAGAGTTGCCGCCACCGAAGAGTGTGTCATTGCCGTTATTGCCGTAAAGCACGTCGCTCCCAGCGCCACCATCCAATACATCGTTGCCGTCGTCGCCCCAGAGTCTGTCGTTACCCCCGAAGCCCTCAAGGGTATCGTTGCCCTGCAATCCAACGATGGTGTCGTCCCCTGCGGAACCCTGCAGGGTATCATTGCCGGCAGTCCCAATGACGGTGCTGATCCGATGCTCCATTAATTTTATAGTTGTGCGAAACATCACACTTCGCTCTTATAAAATGCATAGATGCGAGTTTAAGTCTATAAAAAAGATGAAATCATTCAATCAATAACCATTAGATTGTGAATTAATGCGCAATGCAGCAAATTCGCACATTCGTGAGGTGAATTTTCAACGGAAGAGATCCGTGAGATGCTTTGCAATCGTCACGGGGAAATGATCTGCGCCTCATGGCGTGGCAGGGGGAAGCAAGGGCGGGTGGCGGATCCACCGGCCCACGCTTTCGACAAAGGGCGGTCGGAAACCGCGCGGCTCGTGACTGGACACTGGCGGACGATTCACCGGATCGGCGGTTCAACAAGGAAACCCATGGCCATCCACGGTCAGCCGAGCCGCCAAGCCTGTGCTGTTCCTTCCAAACATGTCCGGGCACACGTGGCAGCCTGTCGCCGCAGGCCGCGCCGGGGAGGGCGCGGCCCGGCCCGGCTCAATGCATCTCCTGAACCTGGGCGATGCGTTCGGTGATTCCTTCGAGGCGGCGGGACAGCTGGTCCTCGTCCTCCGGCGCGATCTGGCCCTTGCGTTGGGCAAGCCGCAGGGCCGCTTGCGCCTCCTCCAGGCAATCGAGCGTGTGACGCACGTAGTCGTGTTGGGCCATGCCCCCATCCTCCTCAGCCGTTCTGCTACAAAAGCGAAACAGACCGGTACGGACGGGGTTCCCTCCTTTGGCGGGGCCTATCTCGGTCGGACAGATCGGGCGGCGAGAGCCTTGCCTGGAATTTTCCCGCAGAGATCGTGGGGGAATTCAGAAATCCAGGTCGGCGTAATGGCGCGGCGGCGGGCAGCCGGGGATGCTGTCGGTCAGCAGGCCGCGGAAGCTGGGGCGCGACTTGATGCGGGCGTACCAGTCCTTGGCCTCCGGCACCTTGTCCCACGGCACGTTGTCCACGTAGTCGACGCAGGACAGCGCCGCCGCCGCCGCGATGTCGGCCACCGTGAAGCTGGAGCCGGCCAGCCAGGGGCGGCGTTCGGACAGGAAGGCGATGTATTCCATGTGGTACTGGATGTTCGCCAGCCCGGCGCGGATCGCCGGGGCGTAGGGATGGCCCTGGCCGGACAGCCGCTTGATGAGCTTCTCACCGACCAGATTCTCGGTCACTTCGCGGTCGAAGGTCCGGGTGAACCAGTCGACGATCCGGCGCACCTCGGCGCGGGCCGCCACCTCCCGCGGCATCAGGGCCACGTCGGGATAGGCCTCCTCCAGATACTCCAGCACGGGCAGTCCGCCGGCCACGACGGTTCCGTCCTCCTCCACCAGCACCGGCGGCTCGCCGGCGGGGTTGAGCATCAGGAAATCCTCGCGCCGTTCCCACGGCTTCTCGATGACCGTGTCGAAGGGAAGACCCTTCTCGGCCAGCATCACCCGCGCGACGCGGGACAAGGGATGGAGGGGGTGGTGATGGAGTGTCCGCATGCCGGGCCGGACTGTAGCGTATGGGGAGCGTGGAAAACAGTCTGCGCTTTGGCTTGTGACGCCGCTCCTTCGGCTTATGGATTAACCGTGCCGAGGGGGTGTCAAAGGGCGGATTTGCGGTAGACCACCAGGGGTTCCGCATCCCCTCCGGTTTCGGTGGCGGGCACCGGGGTCCAGCCGTTGTGCTCGTAGAAGGCGCGGGCCGCCGCGTTGCGCGAGGCGCAGGCCAGTTCGGCGGAGCCGCGCAGCAGAGTCAGCGCCTCGCGCAGCAGCGCGCTGCCGATGCCCCGTCCCCGCCACTGCGGGTCGATGAACAGGGTGTGGATGAAGCGCTCGCTGGCATCGACGGAGACGAACCCGACGACCAGCCGCGTGGTGCCGTCCAGTTCAGCCACCAGCACCTCCTCCCCATCCACGCAGTCGTAATAGTCGTCCAGGCCGAACCGGTCCTCGGGTTGCCAGGAAAAGGCGGCGCGGCGCCCGTGCAGGAAGATGTCGGCACAGCGTGGCCCGTCGGCCGCCGTGGCGAAGCGAATGTCGATGCGCAAGCCGTCCTCTGCCGGCATGACGCCCTCCCGTGTGGTTGCGGATGCCCCCAGGCGGTCCTAACAACCCGTGCCGCACCAGATTATTCCAAGAACCGGCGCCATGAAAAGGACGCCTGCGCCGCCGCCGACGTGAAAAACGGCGGCCCGGTTACCCCGGACCGCCGTTTGCGTATGCACAATCCACTGGGGATTTACTGCTTGGGTCTTACTCCGCCGAGATGGCCTTCGGCAGATGGACCGGCACTTCCAGACGGTTCAGCATTTCCTTCGGAACCACCTGCCAGAACTTGGTCACCTCACGCGCCCAATCGTTGAGGATCTCGGCGGCGAAGCGGCTCTGCGTCTCCGTCACATGCTCCTCGATCAGGTGCTTGAGCTGGCTCTCGTAATGGCCGACCTCGATGCGCTGGAAGATCACGCTCTCGTCGTTGATGTAGAGCGGCAGACTGTCGTCCAGGTCGTAGACGTAAGCCATGCCGCCCGTCATGCCGGCGGCGAAGTTGTCGCCGACGCGGCCGAGGATGACCGCCGTGCCGCCCGTCATGTACTCGCAGCCGTTGGAGCCGCAGCCCTCGACCACCACGGTGGCGCCGGAGTTGCGGACGGCGAACCGCTCGCCGGCCTGGCCCGCGGCGAACAGCTTGCCCGCCGTCGCGCCGTAGAGGACCGTGTTGCCGATGATCGTGTTCTTGTTGGTCTCCAGCGGGCTGGAGGTCGTCGGGCGGACGACGATGGTGCCGCCCGACAGGCCCTTGCCGACGTAGTCGTTGGCGTCGCCCATCACCTCCAGCTTGATGCCCTGCACCGCGAAGGCGCCCAGCGACTGGCCGGCGGTGCCGCGCAGGCGGATGGTGATGTGACCGGGCTGCAGCCCGAACATCCCGAACTTGCGCGTCACCATCGAGGACAGCCGCGTGCCGATGGCGCGCTGCGTGTTGCGGGCGTTGTAGGCGAGCTGCATCTTCTCGCCCTCCTCGAACAGCGGGCGGGCGTCGGCGACGATGCGGGCGTCCAGCGTGTCCGGCACCTCGTTGCGGCCCTGCAGCGTGCAGTAGCGGGCGTTCTCGCCGGGATCGACCTGGGCCAGCAGCGGGTTCAGGTCGAGGTCGTCGAGATGCTCGGCGCCGCGGCTGACCTGATGGAGCAGGTCGGTGCGGCCGATCACCTCGTTCAGCGAGCGGAAGCCCAGGCCGGCCAGGATCTCGCGCACCTCTTCCGCCAGGAAGGTGAAGAGGTTGACGACCTTCTCCGGCGTGCCGACGAACTTCTGGCGCAGCTTGTCGTCCTGCACGCAGACGCCGACCGGGCAGGTGTTGCTGTGGCACTGGCGGACCATGATGCAGCCCATGGCGATCAGGCTGGCCGTGCCGATGCCGAACTCCTCGGCACCCAGCATGGCGGCGATCACGATGTCGCGGCCGGTCTTCAGGCCGCCGTCGGTGCGCAGCCGCACGCGGTGGCGCAGGCGGTTCAGCGTCAGGACCTGATGGACCTCCGACAGGCCCATCTCCCAGGGCAGGCCGGCGAACTTGATCGAGGTCTGCGGGCTGGCGCCCGTGCCGCCGCTGTTGCCGGAGATCAGGATGATGTCGGCGTTGGCCTTGGCGACGCCCGCGGCAATCGTTCCGATGCCGGAACGGCTGACCAGCTTCACCGTCACTTTCGCATCCGGATTGATCTGCTTCAGGTCATAGATGAGCTGGGCGAGATCCTCGATCGAGTAGATGTCGTGGTGCGGCGGCGGGCTGATGAGCATCACGCCCGGCGTCGAGTGACGCAGCCGCGCGATCATCTCGGTCACCTTGAAGCCGGGGAGCTGGCCGCCCTCGCCGGGCTTGGCGCCCTGGGCGACCTTGATCTCCAGCTCGCGGCACTGGTTCAGGTACTCGGCGGTGACGCCGAAGCGGCCCGAGGCCACCTGCTTGATGGCGCTGTTCCAGTTGTCGCCGTTCTTGTCCGGACGGAAGCGCGCCGGATCCTCGCCGCCCTCGCCGCTGTCGGACTTGGCGCCGATGCGGTTCATGGCGACGTTCAGCGTGCCGTGGGCCTCGGGCGACAGGGCGCCCATGGACATGCCCGGCGTGATGAAGCGCTTGCGGATCGCGGTGATGCTCTCCACCTCGTCCACCGGCACCGGGGCCTTGGTGGAGCGCAGCTCCAACAGGTCGCGGAGCTGCATCGGCGGGCGCTTGTTCACCTGCTCGCTGTACTTCTTGAAGGTGGTGTAGCTGTCGTTGGTCACCGCCTGCTGCAGCGTGTGGATCACGCCGCCTTCCCAGCCGTGGCGGTCGCCCGACTTGCGGAAGCGGTAGAAGCCGCCGACCGGCAGGGCCACGACCTCCTCGTTGTAGGCGGTGGCGTGCTGCTCCAGCACCTTCTTCTGGATGCCGTTCAGGCCGATGCCGGAGATGCGGCTGACCATCGCCGGGAAATGCTCGGCGACCAGCGCGCGCGACAGGCCGATGGCCTCGAAGTTGCCGCCGCCGCGGTAGCTGCTGATGACCGAGATGCCCATCTTGGACATGATCTTCAGCAGGCCGTCGTCGATGGCCTTCTTGTAGTTGGCCATGCCCTTTTCCAGCGGCATGGCGCCGAACAGGCCGCGGCGGTGACGCTCGGCGATGGCCTCCTGCGCGAGGTAGGCGTTGACCGTGGTGGCGCCGACGCCGATCAGCACGGCGAAGTAGTGGGTGTCCAGCCCCTCCGCCGTGCGCACGTTCAGCGAGGTGAAGGTGCGCAGGTTGGAGCGGATCAGGTGCGTGTGCACCGCACCGGTGGCGAGGATCGCCGGGATGGCGGCGCGCGCCGGGCCCATCGCCTCGTCGGTCAGGATGACGTGGGTGGCGCCGCCGCGAACGGCGTCCTCCGTCTCCTGGCGGATGCGGCGCAGCGCGTCGCGCAGGGCCTCCGGACCGCCGTCGACCGGGAAGGTCGCGTCGATCTCGGCCGCCGTGTCGCCCATGTAGTCGCGCATGGCGCGGAACTCGGCGGTCGTCAGGACCGGCGATTCGAGCTGCAGCAGGCGGGTCTGCGTCTCGTCCTCGTCCAGGATGTTGCCGAGGTTGCCGAGCCGCGTCTTCAGGCTCATCACCCGGCGCTCACGCAGCGAGTCGATGGGCGGGTTGGTGACCTGGGAGAAGTTCTGGCGGAAGAAGTGGTGCAGGCCGCGGTACTTGTCGGACAGCACGGCAATGGGGCTGTCGTCGCCCATCGAGCCGATGGCCTCCTTCCCGTCCTCCACCATCGGGTGCAGGATCAGCTCCATGTCTTCCATGGTCAGGCCGAAGGCTTGCTGGCGGCGGCGCAGCTCGGCCTTGTCCATGTCCGACGGCTCGCCCTTCAGCGAGGCGGTCTTGACCAGCTCGTCCAGGTGGGTGGTGTTCTGCACCCACTTGTCCCACGGCTTCAGCGTGGCGAGATGGTCCTTCAGCTCGCGGTCGCGGTAGAGCTTGCCGGACTGGAGGTCGACGGCGATCATCTCGCCCGGGCCGAGGCGGCCCTTCTCGATGACCTGGGTCTCGTCGATCTTCACCATGCCCGTCTCGGACCCGCCGATGATCAGGCCGTCGGTGGTGATCGTGTAGCGCATCGGGCGCAGGCCGTTGCGGTCCATGCCGCCGACGACCCAGCGGCCGTCGGTCATGGCCAGCGCCGCCGGGCCGTCCCACGGCTCCATGACGGAGTTGCAGTACTGGATCAGCGCCTTGTGGTTGTCGGGCGTGGTCTGCGAGCTGGTCAGCGCCTGCGGCACCAGCATCATCTTGACCATCGGGGCGGTGCGGCCGGCGCGGACCATCACCTCGAACACGGTGTCGAGCGAGCCGGAGTCCGACAGGCCGACGCCGATCACCGGCTTCAGGTCCTGCATGTGGGTGCCGAAGGCCGGATGCTCCATCCGGGTCTCGTGCGCCTTCATCCAGTTGACGTTGCCCTTGACCGTGTTGATCTCGCCGTTGTGGGCGAGCATGCGGAAGGGCTGGGCCAGCGGCCAAGTCGGGAAGGTGTTGGTCGAATAGCGCTGGTGGTAGATGGCGAAGTCGGACTCGAAGCGCTCGTCCAGCAGGTCCGGGTAGAAGGTGGTCAGCTGCTCGGCCAGGAACATGCCCTTGTAGATGATCGAGCGGGCGGACAGCGAGCAGATGTAGAAGTCGTTGATCTGCTCACCCTTCACCGCCTTCTCGATGCGGCGGCGGATGATGTAGAGGTCCAGCTCGAACTGCTCGTCGGACACGCCCTTGTTGTTGCCGACGATGATCTGCTCGATCTCCGGACGGGTGGCGTTGGCCTTCTCGCCGATGATGTCGACGTTGATCGGCACCTGGCGCCAGCCGTAGATGTAGTAGCCGAAGGCCAGGATCTCGGTCTCGACGATGCAGCGGCAGGCTTCCTGCGCGTCCAGGCTGATGCGCGGCAGGAAGACCTGGCCGACGGCCAGCTTGTTGTCCGGCGCGCGGTGGCCGATGACCTTCACATGGTCCTTGAAGAACTTCTGCGGCACGGCGACGTGGATGCCCGCACCGTCGCCCGTCTTGCCGTCGGCGTCCACGGCGCCGCGGTGCCAGACGGCCTTCAGCGCCTCGATGCCTTTCTCGACCACCGAGCGGCGGGGCTTGCCGTCGATCGCGGCGATGAAGCCGACGCCGCAGGCGTCGTGCTCATCCTCCGGGTTGTAGGCGTTGGCAGTGGTCAGCGCCGCGGCGTTGGCGCGGAAGTCGGCGACGAACTGCTCACCCTGGTTCAACTCGGTGGTCATCGGTGGACCCTTTCAATCAGTCTGTTCGGAAGGGGGACTTCGCCCCTTCACCCCCGCCAGGGGCCGAAATGGACCCCTGGAACCCGCGGAATTATAGATTGCTCAGCTTATTCAGCCGCGACGGCGACCGGCGTCTCGGCCTTTGCCTTGGCGTAGGCGTGGATGCCCTCCGCCGCGTCGCGGCCGTCGCGGATGGCCCACACCACCAGCGAGGCGCCGCGCACGATGTCGCCGGCGGCGAACACGCCTTCCAGGTTGGTCATCTTGCTGCGGTGGTCGACCAGCAGCGTGCCCCAGCGGGTGACCTTCAGTTCCGTCTCGCCGAACAGGGCGGGCAGGTCCTCGGGCTCGAAGCCGAGCGCCTTGATGACCAGATCGGCCTGGACGGCGAACTCCGACCCCTCGATCACCTGCGGGGTCTGGCGGCCGGTGGCGTCGGCGACGCCCAGATGGATGCGCACGGCGCGCACCCCGGTCACCACCGTATCGCCGGTGAAGCCTTCCGGGGCGGCCTGCCAGATGAACTCCACGCCCTCTTCCTCGGCGTGGGCGACCTCGCGTTGCGAGCCCGGCATGTTCTTGCGGTCGCGGCGGTACAGACACTTGACCGACGTGGCGCCCTGGCGGATGGCCGTGCGCACGCAGTCCATGGCGGTGTCGCCGCCGCCCAGAACCACCACATGCTTGCCGGCGGCGTTCAGGGAGCCGTTCTCGTACGCCTCCACCGTGTCGCCCAGGCTGACCTTGTTGGAGGTAGTCAGATAGTCCAGCGCCGCCACGATGTTGCCCAAGCCCGAGCCCGGCGCCTTGATGTCGCGCGCCTTGTAGACGCCGGTGGCGACCAGGACGGCGACGTGCTTGCGGCGCAGCTCCGGCAGGGAGGCGTCGCGGCCCACCTCGAAGTTCGGGTGGTAGATCACCCCGGCGTCGGCCAGCAGCTGCACGCGGCGCTCGACCACCGACTTCTCCAGCTTGAAGCCGGGGATGCCGTAGACCAGCAGGCCGCCCATGCGGTCGTAGCGGTCGTAGACATGCACCTCGTAGCCCTTGGCGCGCAGCTCCTCGGCGGCGGCGAGGCCGGCGGGACCGGCGCCGATGACGCCGACCGAGACGCCCAGCTCACGCGACGGCTTGCGCGGCTTCACCCAGCCCTGATCCCAGGCGGTGTCGTTGATGTACTTCTCGACCGAGCCGATGGTGACGGCGCCATGGGTCGACTGCTCGATGACGCAGTTGCCCTCGCACAGGCGGTCCTGCGGGCAGATGCGGCCGCAGATCTCCGGGAAGTTGTTGGTGGCCTGGGAGACCTCGTAGGCCTCCTCCAGCCGGCCTTCGGAGGTCAGCTTCAGCCAGTCGGGAATGTTGTTGGAGACCGGGCAGTGCACCTGGCAGAAGGGAACGCCGCACTGCGAGCAGCGGTTGGCCTGCTCGTTGGCGCGCTCGTCGCTGAAGCGGGCGTAGATCTCGGCGAAATCCTGGCGGCGCTCCGCGGCCGGGCGTTTGTCGGGCATCCGCTGCGCGGTGTGCACGAAGCCCAACATCCTCTGGTTCGCCATAACGCCTGCTCCTTCTTCCCGTGTCCCGTGCATGGGGACGGCGCCGGCGGCCGGGCGACCCTTCTTCGTGCCGGTGGGGCATGGCGAGGGGCGTGGCCGCAGTGAAAACGAAAGCCCGCGGTCACGCGGTCTGAACGTCATATACCGCAAGAGAAGGCACCGCGCGAGCATATTTTCGCCGTTAGGACAGCATGGCTGACCAAAGCGTGACTCGATGTCGCGGAGGCTTCCGTAGACGGCGGGAGTGCCTGAAAAACAAGCAAGAATATTAGGTCCGATCCGAGACTATCGCCCAATTCGGGGTATCGCCCCATGGGTCGTCGCCTTCGCCATGTTGCACTGCTATAAGCCGGACATTGCCATCCGCCATCCTGTCAGAGGCCACGCGCCGCATGCTGATCGACCAATATCTGGACGCCGCTCTGCTCGGCCTGATCGAAGGGCTGACCGAATTCCTGCCGGTCTCGTCCACCGGGCACCTGATCATTTTCGACACCCTGCTGGGCTTCGAAGGGCCGCCGGGCAAGGTGTTCGAAGTAGTGATCCAGCTCGGTGCGATCCTGGCGATCTGCACGGTCTATTTCGCACGGCTGTGGAACGTGGTCACCGGGCTGAAGGACGATCCGGGCGCCCGCCACTTCGCCATGGCGGTGATCCTGGCCTTCCTGCCGGCCATGGTGCTGGGGGCGGCGCTGCACGGCGTCATCAAGGCGGTGCTGTTCAACCCGACGGTGGTCAGCGTCGCGCTGATCCTGGGCGGCGTCGGCATCCTGATGGCGGAACGGCTGGTGCCGGTCGCGCGCTACCACCAGATCGAGCGCTTCCCGGCGCCGCTCGCCTTGAAGATCGGCCTGTGCCAGTGTCTGGCGCTGGTGCCGGGCGTGTCGCGCTCGGGCGCCACGATCATCGGCTCGCTGCTGATGGGTGTAGACCGGCGAACCGCCGCGGAGTTCTCCTTCTTCCTGGCGATCCCGACCATGGCCGGCGCCACGGTCTACGACCTCTACAAGAACTGGAGCCTGATGAACGTCGACTCCGCGCTGCTGATCGGAGTCGGCTTCGTCACCGCCTTCGTCGCGGCGGCGCTGGTGGTGAAGGTGTTGGTGGACTTCGTCGGGCGCTACGGCTTCGCGCCCTTCGCCTGGTACCGCATCGCCATCGGCACGGGGATGCTGGCGTTCCTCTATCTCTGAACGAAACCCCTCCCGCGCGCCTCAGCCCTGCCGGGCGACGGCGCGCGAGGAGGCCGCGGCGATGACCAGGGCCAGCGCGGCGACCAGGGCGAAGGAAAAGCCCACCGTGCTGGTCTCCGCCACGAAGCCGAGCAGGGCCGGGCCGGTCAGCACCCCGGCGTAGCCGAGGGTCGCCACCGCGGCGATGGCCTGACCGGCCTCCCCCTCCGCCTTGGCCCCGGCGGCGCTGAACAGCACCGGCACCACGTTCGACAGGCCGAGCCCGGTCAGCCCGAAGCCGGCGACCGCGACCACCGGCCCGCCGCCGGTCAGCGCGACGGCCAGCCCGGCGAAGGCCAGCACCGCCCCGGCGCGGACCAGCAGCGGCCCGCCGAACCGCTGGCGCAGCCGGTCGCCGCAGAAGCGGCCCACCGCCATGGCGCCGGAAAAGACAGCGAAGCCCAGCGCCGCGATCGACGCCGCACCCCCCAGATCCTCGCGCAGATAGACGGCGCTCCAGTCCAGAATCGCGCCCTCGCTCATGAAGGCCAGGAAGGTCAGCGCGCCCAGCAGCAGCGTGCCGCGGTCGGGCAGGGCGAGGCCCGTCGGCTCCGCCTGCTGATCGGCACTTCCGGGCAGGAAGCGGCGGTGCAGCGCGAAGAACAGGGCGAGCAGCGCCGCCGCGAGGATGGAGGCCTGGACCGGCGGCGGCAGGATCTGCAGCAGCAGGCCGCCGACCCCGGCGCCGAACAGGCCGCCCAGGCTCCACATGCCGTGCAACGACGACATGATCGGCCGCCCAAGATGGCGTTCCACCAAGGCGCCGTGGGCGTTCATCGCCACGTCCATGGTGCCGCCGGCCGCCCCGAACAGGAACAGCACGGCGCACAGCGACAGCAGGTCCGGCATCAGCGCCGGCAGCGGCAGGATCAGGGCGAAGGCCACGGCGGTGATCCGGATCACCGGGGCGCTGCCGACGCGGCCGAGCAGCGGGCCGGTGCCGACCATGGCGGTCAGCGCCCCGGCGGCGAGGCAGAGCAGGGCGACGCCGAGCACGCCGGGGCTGAGGTCCAGATGATCCTTGATCGCCGGAATCTGGGTCGCCCAGACGCCGAAGACCGAGCCATTGACGAAGAAGGCCGCCAGGGAGGCCAGCCGGGCGCCCGGGGCGCGGTCGGCGAATTCCCGTATGGTGAAATCCTGCGTTGCGGCCTGCATGATTCTCCGCGCCTCTTCCGTCGCCCCGATGAAGGGGCCAGATGCGGCAGGCGGGCGCGGGAATCAAGGCCGCGCGCCGCAGGGCACCCTTGCGCGGGTTCGCAGGAACCGAAAACGGCGAAAGCCCCGGCGGCGAGCCGAGGCTTTCGTGTCGATGGCGCGGGCCTGTAGGGTCAGTGCGCGCCGGAATGGTTGCCGGCGTCGCGCGGCATCGTGTTGGAGCGGCCGCCGACGATGAAGCGCGACAGGTAGGTCGGCAGGACCACCTCGCAGCTCGACAGGTTGGTGATGCCCAGCTCCTTGAAGCCCGGCGCGCCGGCGGCGGCGACGTTGTCGGTCCGCAGCATCTCCACCTGGTCGCGGGTCAGCGGCGGGGCGACGATCGGCGGCACCTTCTCGAGCAGGCCGCCCAGCGTCTCCGCGATGTTCCAGGGAACCGGCACGAGGAAGCGCTTGCGGCGGATTTCCCGCAGCATGAGCTGCATCAGCTCCTTGAAGCTGTAGACGCGGGGGCCGCCCAGCTCGAAGGTCCGGCCAGCGGCCGAGTCCAGCGTCACGGCGGCGGCGATGGCGTCGGCCAGATCGCCGACATAGACCGGCTGGAACTTCGTCGCCCCGCCGATCAGCGGCAGCGCCGGGGAAACCTGCGCCATGGCGGCGAATTTATTGAAGAAGCCGTCCTCCGGCCCGAAGACGATGCTCGGGCGGATGATGGTGGCGCCGGGGAAGGCCTGCATCACCGCCTGCTCGCCCGCCGCCTTGGACTTGGCGTAGGCCGAGGCGGACTTGGCGTCGGCGCCGATGGCCGAGACGTGGACGAGACGGCGCACGCCGCTGGCCTTGGCGATGCGGGCGATGCGCGCCGGGGCGTCGACATGCACGGTCTGGAAATTCCAGGCCCCGCGCTCGTAGAGCGTACCGATCAGGTTGATGACGGTGTCCGCGCCCTGGATGGCCCGCGCGACGGACTGGTCGTCCTTCACGTCGGCGGCCATCGGCACGATCTGCCCGACCGAGCCGGCGGTCTTCAGGAAGTTGGCCTTGTTCGGATGCCGCGACACCACGCGCACGATGGCGCCGGTCTTGGCGAGGCGGCGAATGAGATGGCGGCCGACGAATCCCGAACCGCCGAACACCGTGACCACTTCAGAGCGATAGGACATCGACCTTCTCCCGTGCCGTTGGGCCCGCAAATTCTTCCCTGCCGGGCCGCCCGCCGACGGGGCGGGGCGACCGGATCGGGGGTTGCTTATATAGAAACCTCCCAGAAGAGGCTAGGGCCTGACGCGCCGCCCGCGGCCCATTTCGCGCCCAGCCGGGCTTTCGGCGCGAAAGTGAAAAAAGCTGTTGACGGGTCTCCGCCAGCCGGCTACATAAGCGGCCCACACCGAGCCCAGGTGGCGGAATTGGTAGACGCGCAGGTTTCAGGTACCTGTGGCAGAAATGTCGTGGAAGTTCGAGTCTTCTCCTGGGCACCATATCTACCCGGCTGCGCCGCATGCTACGGTCCTCCCCCAGCGGGACGGAAAGGTAGCAGAGCGGCGTTCGTCGTTTCTGGGGTCCGTGGCCGGGGGCCGTCCTATTGAGCGGGAAGCCACCCAATGCCCATCGACCTCCATGACGGCGACCTGCCGGACGGTCTCGACCTGAAGTCCCTCGCCCGCGGCGGCGCCGTCGCCATCGACACCGAGACCATGGGGCTGAACCCACACCGCGACCGGCTGTGCCTGGTCCAGCTGTCCCCCGGCGACGGCACGGTGCATCTGGTCCAGTTCCGCAAGGGCGAATACGACGCTCCGAACCTGAAGCGCCTGCTGACCGATCCCGAGGTCACCAAGCTGTTCCATTTCGCCCGGTTCGACGTGGCGGTGATGCGGGCCTATCTCGGCGTCGCCTGCCAGCCGGTCTACTGCACCAAGGTGGCGTCCAAGCTGGTCCGCACCTTCACCGACAAGCACGGGCTGAAGGATCTGGTGAAGGACCTGCTGGGGGTGGAACTGTCCAAGCAGCAGCAGTCCTCCGACTGGGGTGCGGCTGAACTGACGCCGGAGCAGATGAAATACGCCGCCTCCGACGTGCTGCACCTGCACGATCTCAAGGAGAAGCTCGACGTCATGCTGGCGCGCGAGGGGCGGACCCATCTCGCCAAGGCCTGCTTCGACTTCCTGCCGGCCCGCGGGGAACTGGACCTCGGCGGTTGGGAACAGCCGGACATTCTGTCGCATTGATTGGCCATCGTCTTGAAAGGCGGCCCGGTGGAATAGGCCGGGACCTTCGGACGTTGATTTGACCGGACGCGCGCGGGTGGGCATACTGCCCGCGCGGCGGCTGGCCCGTTGTCGCGGATACGCGCGCTGCCAGTCGGAGTACCCATTTTCGGCCCGATGGGCCAACCAGAAGAGGCAAGCACCGCCTTGACGAGCCTGACCGCAACCAGCCGGATCGATAGCCCGGCCGACTGCCCGCCTGACGCCGCGGCCGGCCGCGACATCGCGAGCGCCCGGCGCGTCCTGCGGATGGAGGCCGACGCCCTGACCGCGCTGGCGGACGGGCTGGACGGCGCCTTCGTGCGTGCGCTGGACCGTCTGGCCGGGATCGCCGGGCGTGTCGTCGTCTCCGGAATGGGCAAGTCCGGCCATGTGGCGCGCAAGATCGCCGCGACTCTGGCCTCCACCGGCACGCCGGCCTTCTTCGTCCATCCGGGCGAGGCGAGCCACGGCGACCTCGGCATGATCGCCCGGCAGGACGCGGTCATCGCCCTGTCCAATTCCGGCGAGACGCACGAGCTGTCGGACATCGTCGCCTACACCCGCCGCTTCGACATTCCGCTGATCGGCATTACCCGGCGCGCCGGCTCCTCCCTGGCCGAGCAGGCCGACGTCGCGCTGGTGCTGCCGCCGACGCCGGAGGCCTGTCCGCTGGGGCTGGCCCCGACCACGTCGAGCACGATGATGCTGGCGCTGGGCGACGCCCTGGCGGTGGCGCTGCTGGAGCGGCGCGGCTTCACGGCGGCGGATTTCAAGCAGTTCCACCCCGGCGGCCAGCTCGGCCGGGCGCTGTTGAAGGTGACCGACGTGATGCACAAGGGCGACGATATGCCCCTGTGTGCCTTGGATACGCCGCTTTCCACCGTCATATTCGAGATGACGGCCAAGCGGCTGGGTTGCGTCGGCGTGGTGGACGCCACGGGCGCCCTGGCCGGCGTCATCACGGACGGCGACCTCCGCCGCCACCTGACGCCGGAGCTGTGGGCGGAGCGGGCCGACAGCATCATGTCCCCGCGGCCCAAGACGATCCGCCCCAAGGCGCTGGTCGAGGAGGCGCTGCGGGAGATGAACGAGAAGCAGATCACCAGCCTGTTCGTGGTGGAGGCGGACCGGCCGCTCGGTGTTGTGCACATTCACGATTGCCTGCGCGCCGGGGTGGCGTGACGGGCAGCCGGAGGACGGTTGACGCCATGGACAGCGACCTGAAGGATCGGACGGTGAACACGAAGGAGCGGCGCGCCGATGCGCCTTCCCTCGCCGCGCAGCTCATGGCCATGCCGGGGGCGAGGTCGCCGTCGGCGGCGGCTGCGACCGACGACGGCGAGGCGGCCAAGCGCGTCCACCAGCGCCGGAAGATCCGGCCGGTCAGCCGGGTCTACAGCCGTTTCGTCACCGGAATGAAGTTCGTACTTCCGGCGCTGGCGCTGGCGGTGATGGCGCTGATCGCCGTCTGGCCCTCGCTGACCGAGCTGCCGAGCCTGCGCATCTCCGCCGACAAGGGCCAGCTTGAGATGATCAAGCCGCGCTACATCGCGGTGGACGAAGACAACCAGCCCTTCTCGCTGGTGGCGGCCAAGGCCGACCGCATCGCCGACGAGCCGGACATCGTCCTGCTCGACCAGCCGGAGGCCGAGATGACCCAGACCGACGGCACCTGGGTGACCATGCGCTCCGACAAGGGCTGGTACAATCAGGTCACCGGTATTCTGAAAATGCGGGGTCATGTCCGCGTCATGCGCGACGACGGCAACGAATTCACCACCGAGGAAGCGGACTCCGACATCCGCAAGGGCACCGCCTGGGGCGATGTCCATGTCGTGGGCCAGGGGCCGCAGGGCGTCATCAACGCCGAAGGCTTCCGCCTGTCCGACCGTGGCAAGACGATGGTGTTCCTGAACCAGTCCAAGGCCGACGTCCAGGCCGCCGAAAGCCCCGGAGGAAAGACGCGTTGAGTGCAGTCCCGCCGAGTGTCGCGCCGTCGAGTGACGCGCCGTTGAGTGTCGCTTCGCGTGCAGCCACCGTTGCGGCCCCGCTGCTGGCCGCGCTCCTCCTGCTGTCGGTGGCGTCCGTCCCGGCGGCGGCCCAGGGGCTGCCCGGCCTCGGCGGCGGCCCCAACCCGATCGAGGTCGACGCCGACCAGGCCATCGAATGGCACCAGGACGTGCGCGCCTATGTGGCGCGCGGCAACGCCTCGGCCAAGCGCACCGACAGCACCGTCTACGCCGACGTGCTGACCGCCTATTACCGCGAGGTGCCCGGCAAGGGGAACGAGGTGTTCCAGCTCCTCGCCGAAGGCAACGTGCGCATCGTCAGCCCGACCCAGGAGGTCTTCGGCGAGCGCGGCGTCTATGACGTGGACAAGCAGGTCGCCGTGGTCACCGGGCGCAACCTCAAGCTGGTCACCCGCACCGACATCGTGACGGCGCGCGACACGCTGGAATATTACGAGGCCAAGAACCTGACGGTGGCCCGCGGCGACGCCGTGGCCGTGCGCATCGCCAACGGCGACCGGCTGCGCGCCGACATCCTGATCGGCCAGCTCAAGAAGATGCCGGACGGCTCGACCCAGATGGAGCGCATCGACGGTGCCGGCAGCGTGGTGGTGACCACCGCGACCGACGTGGCGCTGTCGGACAAGCTGGTCTATTCGGTGGCCGACGAGACGGCGGTGCTGCTCGGCAACGTCAAGATCACCCGCAACGACAACCAGCTCAATGGCGACGCTGCCGAGATGAACATGAAGACCAAGGTCAACCGGGTGATCGCCGGTCCCGCCACCGGCGGGCGGGTGATGGGTCTTCTGGTCCCCGGCCAGGAGCCGGGCGCGCCGGGTGGGCGCCCCACCGCCCAGGCGGGCGGCAAGCCCACCGCGCAAACGGGCGGCACCCCCGCCGCGAAGCCCTGACCGACCCGGCAGCGAAACAATGGCCATGGACATCGAAGACCGGGACCTCGGCGGCCCGACCCTTTCCGCCTCGAACCAGTCGGGCCACCCGGCGGGCCGCCCGGCGGGCCATCCCGCCACCGACGCGCACCCGACCGAAGGGCTGGTGGCCCTGCATCTGGGCAAGGCCTACAAGAAGCGCCCGGTCGTCCGCGACGTGACCGTGACGGTCCAGCGCGGCGAGGCGGTCGGCCTGCTCGGCCCCAACGGGGCGGGCAAGACGACCTGTTTCTACATGATCACCGGGCTGATCGCCGCCGACTCCGGGACCATCCTGCTCGACGGGCAGGACATCACGGCGCTGCCCATGTACCGCCGGGCGCGGCTGGGCATCGGCTATCTGCCGCAGGAGGCGTCGATCTTCCGCGGCATGTCGGTGGAGAACAACATCCGCTCCGTATTGGAGGTGGTGGAGCCCAACCGCGACACGCGCGAGCAGATGCTGGACGAGCTGCTGGCGGAGTTCTCGGTCACCCACCTGCGCCGCGCCCCGGCGCTGGCCCTGTCGGGTGGCGAGCGGCGGCGCGTCGAGATCGCCCGCGCGCTGGCCTCCCAGCCGCACTTCATCCTGCTCGACGAGCCGCTGGCCGGCATCGACCCGATCGCGGTGAACGACATCCGCGAGCTGGTCAGCCACCTGCGCGACCGCGGCATCGGCGTGCTCATCACCGACCACAACGTGCGTGAAACGCTCGATCTCGTCGATCGGGCATACATCTTGCACGATGGTGTGGTACTAATGGAGGGAGAGCCGGCCGAGATCGTGGCGCACGAGGACGTGCGCCGGGTCTACCTCGGGGACCGGTTCAGCCTCTAGTGCGGTTTCCCTGCCCATGGCGCTCAGCCAACGCCTCGATCTTCGTCAGACCCAGTCCCTGGTGATGACTCCGCAGCTGCAGCAGGCCATCAAGCTGCTGCAGCTGTCGAACATCGAACTGTCGGACTTCGTGGACCGCGAGATCGAGCAGAACCCCCTGCTGGAGCGCGACGGCGGCCCCGGCGAGGGCGGCGGCGAGTCCGGGGGCGACGGTGCCGGTGACGGCGGGGGCGAGCCCGGAGCGGTGGACCTCGCCGCGCCGGAGGAGCGCCAGCCGCCGATGACCGACGGGCGCACCCGCGACACGGTGGAGATGACATCGTCGGAGACGATGGGGTCGGCCTCCGATGCGCCGCTCGACACCGATTTCGAGAATGTCTATTCCGACGACCGTTTCTCCGATGGGACGGACGGCTCCAGCGACGTCTACGGCTCCTGGCAGGAGCGCGGCGGGCGCGGCGGCTTCGAGGACGACGAGTCCAACCTGGAAGCCACGCTGACCGGCCAAAAGAGCCTGCGCGACCATCTGACCGAGCAGCTGAAGATCGACCTGCCGGACCTCGGCGACCAGCTCATCGGTCTGGCGCTGATCGACATGCTGGACGAGGCCGGCTGGATCACCGGGCTGGAGGTCGAGAGCCTCGCGGGGCAGCTCGGCTGCGCGCCGGAGCGGGTGGAGCGGGTGCTCGCCGCCTGCCAGCGCTTCGACCCGCCGGGCATCTTCGCGCGGTCGCTGAAGGAATGTCTGGCGATCCAGCTGCGCGAGAAGAACCGCTTCGACCCGGCGATGGAAGCCCTGCTCGACCATCTGGAGCTGCTGGCGGCGCGCAACCTGCCGGCGCTGATGAAGGTTTGCGGGGTGGACGCCGAGGACGTCGCCGACATGGTGGCGGAGATCCGCAAGCTGAACCCCAAGCCGGCGCTCAGCTTCGACCACACGCCCGCCCAGCTCGTCACCCCCGACATCCTGATGCGCGCCAACCCCGGCGGCGGCTGGCTGATCGACCTGAACCCGGACACTTTGCCGCGGGTGCTGGTCAACCACCGCTATTTCGCGCGCATTTCCGGCACCGCCCGCAACAAGGCGGACAAGGAATACATCACCGAGCGCTTCCAGTCGGCGAACTGGCTGGTCAAGTCGCTGCACCAGCGCGCCACCACGATTTTGAAGGTGGCCAGCGAGATCATCCGGCAGCAGGACGCCTTTTTCATCCACGGCGTCTCGCATCTGAAGCCGCTGATCCTGCGCGACATCGCCGAGGCGATCGGCATGCACGAGAGCACGGTCAGCCGTGTCACAACCAACAAGTTCATGGCGACGCCGCGCGGCGTGTTCGAGTTGAAGTATTTCTTCACCTCCGCCATCCAGGGGGCCGACGGGCAGGCGGCCCACTCGGCGGAAGCCGTGCGTTACCGCATCAAGGCGATGATCGACGCCGAGAAGCCGGACGACGTGCTGTCGGACGATAAAATCGTCGAAATCCTTCGTGGTGAAGGGATCGACATTGCGCGCCGGACGGTCGCGAAGTATCGTGAAGCGATGCGCATTCCGTCATCGGTGCAGCGACGCCGTGCCAAGATGTCACGCATGTAACCGGGCCGGGAGGGGGCCGTCCTTGATTGACAGCCCATACCGCCGTCACTATGGTCCCCGTCCGCACGTGGCGGCCTTCCGTCGTCCTATGTCTATCGCGGACCAGATTGGAAACATCCCAAAATGCAACTGACCGTCAAAGGCAAGCAGCTTGACGTTGGCGACGCTCTGCGCAGCCATGTCGCGGACAGCCTGAACACCATCGTCGGCAAGTATTTCAACAAGCCGATCGAGGCCAACGTCGTCCTGACGCGCGAAGCGCATCTGTTCAAGGCCGACATCCAGGTGCACGTCGGTCGTGGGATCGTCCTTCAGAGCGCGTCTGACGCCACCGAGCCGTATCCCGCCTTCGACACCGCGTGCGAGAAGCTGGCCAAGCGCCTGCGCCGCTACAAGCGCCGCCTGCGCGACCACCACAGCGTCGAAGCCCCCGTGCAGGAAGCCTTCCCGGCCCGCTACCAGATCCTGGAAGCGGAGAAGGACGAGGCCCATGTGGAGAGCGAAGAGGCCGCTGCCGAGGAGGCGCAGCCCATCGTGATCGCCGAGATGGAAACCAACATCGCGACCCTGGCGGTCAGCGAGGCGGTGATGCGCATGGAACTCGCCGACGCTCCGGCGCTGATGTTCCGCAACGGCGCCCATGGCCGCCTGAACCTGGTCTACCGCCGCGCCGATGGCAACATCGGTTGGGTGGACCCGGCGGAGAAGGCCGGCGCCTAAGTCCGGTCTCTGTTCCAACCACACCCATAGCGTCATGCTCGATCTCATCACGCCGCACGCCATTCTCCCGAACCTGAAGGCCGGCAGCAAAAAGCAGGCCCTGCAGGACTTGGCGCGCAAGGCGTCCGAGCTGACCGGCCAGCACGAACGGGCGATCTTCGACGTCCTTCTGGAGCGCGAGCGGTTGGGCACCACCGGCGTGGGGCATGGCATCGCCATCCCCCACGGCAAGCTGCCCAACCTCGACCGTGTCCACGGCGTCTTCGCCCGGCTGGAGCGGCCCATCGACTTCGATGCGATCGATGAGCAACCGGTCGATCTGATTTTCCTGCTGTTGGCTCCGGATCATGCCGGCGCCGACCATCTGAAGGCGTTGGCCCGTGTGTCGCGCCTGCTGCGCGACCAATCGATGTGCGAGAAGCTGCGCGGTTCGGACTCGGCGGACGCGATCTACGCGCTGCTGACCCAGCACGAAGCCAGCCACGCGGCGTAAGGCGCGTTTCCTTGCGAACATGAAAACGGGGCGAACATGAAAACGGGAGAGCCGTCGGCTCTCCCGTTTTCGTTTTCCGGCACCCGGCGCCGTCTTTCCAGACTGCGGCGGCGAAGCGTACGTATGTACGTCCGTACGCCTCGCCGCCCTGTACGCTCAGGCCCGCTCCGCCCAGCCCATGTAGTTCACCTCGAGATCGCGCGGATTCAGCCGGAACTCGTCGGACAGCGGGTTGTAGGTGATGCCGGTCAGGTCGCGGATCGCCAGCCCCTCCGCGCGCAGGGCGGCGGCCAGCTCGCCGGGGCGCAGGAACTGGCGCCAGTTGTGGGTGCCGCGGGGCAGCCAGCGCAGGATGTACTCCGCCCCGACGATGGCCAGCGCGAAGGACTTCGGCGTGCGGTTCAGCGTCGCCAGGAACAGCGCGCCGCCCGGCGCCGTCAGCGCCGCGCAGGACTTCACGAACAGCGGCACGTCGGCGACATGCTCGATCACCTCCATCGCCAGCACGGCGTCGAAGCGCTCGCCGCTGGCCGCCAGGGCCTCGGCGGTGGTGGCGCGGTAATCGACGGGGGTGCCGGTCTCCGCGGCGTGGGCGGCGGCGGTGCGGACGTTGCGCTCGGCCGCGTCCACGCCGACCACGGTGGCGCCCATGCGGGCCATCGGCTCCGACAGCAGGCCGCCGCCGCAGCCGATGTCGACGATGCGCAGGCCCTTCAGCGGCTCGGCCGCCAGCGGGTCGCGGCCGAAGCGGCGGCACAGCGTGTCGCGGATGTAGGCCAGCCGCAGCGGGTTCAGCCGGTGCAGGGGCCGGAACTTGCCGGTGGGGTCCCACCATTCCGCGGCGATGGCCGAAAAGCGGGCGATGTCCTGGGGGTCGACAGTGCCTGCGGTGCCTGCGGTTCCGGCGGTCGCGGTCATGAAAGAAATCCCGTATGCTTGGATTGCGAGAACAATTGCGGGGCGAACTTGCCTCGCTGTGAGCGACAGAGTATGGATACGCCGCCCCGCGCCGGCAACGGTAGAGCGGGGGCGCGGACTGCCGGCTTTTTTGCCGGCCCAGACATGGTGTGAGGTATGGCGCGGATCGTCCTCAAGTTCGGCGGCACGTCGGTCGGCGACATCGACCGCATCAAGAACGTGGCCCGAAAGGTCGAGCAGGAAGTCAAGGCGGGGCATCAGGTCGCCGTCGTCGTGTCGGCGATGTCCGGCGTGACCAACCAGCTCGTGAAATACTGCAACGACATCGACAAGCTGCACGACGCGCGCGAGTACGACGCCATCGTCGCTTCGGGCGAGCAGGTGACCTCCGGTCTCCTCGCCATCGCGCTGCAGTCGCTCGGCATCCAGGCGCGGTCCTGGCTCGGCTGGCAGATTCCGATCTACAGCGACGAGACGCACGGCAAGGCGCGCATCGTGTCGATCGACACGGCGGAGCTGGACAAGCGGATGAACACCGGCGAGGTCGCCGTGGTCGCCGGCTTCCAGGGCGTGACCGAAAGCGGCCGCATCACCACGCTGGGCCGCGGCGGCTCCGACACCTCGGCGGTCGCCCTCGCGGCGGCGCTGAAGGCCGACCGCTGCGACATCTACACCGATGTGGACGGCGTCTACACCACCGACCCGCGCATCGTCACCAAGGCGCGCAAGCTCTCCAAGATCACCTACGAGGAGATGCTGGAGCTGGCGTCGCAGGGGGCGAAGGTCCTGCAGACCCGCTCGGTCGAGATGGCGATGAACCACCGCGTGCGCGTGCAGGTTCTGTCGAGCTTCGAGGAGGCCGCCGGCAGCGCGCTTCCCGGTACCCTTGTTGTTGACGAGGACGAGATCGTGGAAAAGGAAGTTGTGAGCGGCATCGCCTACAGCCGCGACGAGGCGAAGATCACCCTCATCGGCGTCGCCGACCGTCCGGGCGTGGCGGCCAGCATCTTCGGTCCGCTGACCGACGCCGCCGTCAATGTCGACATGATCGTCCAGAACGTGTCGGAAGACGGCAAGTCCACCGACATGACCTTCACGGTCGGCAAGGCCGACATCGCCCGCGCCGTCAAGGTGCTGGAGGACGCCCAGGCCGAGCTGAACTACAAGCGCATCGTCTCCGACGCCAACGTGGTGAAGGTGTCGGTGATCGGCGTCGGCATGCGCAGCCACGCCGGCGTCGCGCAGCGCATGTTCAAGGCGCTGGCCGACAAGGGCATCAACATCCAGGTCATCTCCACCTCCGAGATCAAGATCTCCGTCCTGATCGCCGAGGAGTATGCGGAGCTGGCGCTGCGCGCGCTGCACACCGCCTACGGGCTGGACGCGGCCTGAGCCGGGTGAAGGGGGAGGGGCGGCGATGACCGACGCCAGGTCCGACGCGGTCGCAGGCGCCCGACTCGACCGGCTGTGGGAGCGTGGCTGCGCCTTCCTCGGCACGCGCACCGCCATCATGGGCGGTGCGATGAGCTGGGTGTCGGAGCGCCATCTCGTCTCCGCCATCTCCAACGCCGGGGGCTTCGGCGTGCTGGCCTGCGGCTCGATGCCGCCGGACCTGCTGGCGGCGGAGATCGCCGCCACGCGGGCGCTGACGGCGAAGCCCTTCGGCGTCAACCTCATCAACATGCACCCGGACCTAGATCGTCTGATCGACGTCTGCCGGGAGCTGGCGGTGAGCCATGTGGTGATCGCCGGGGGCTTCCCCAGCGGCGCCACCATCAAGCGCATCAAGGACGGCGGCGCCCGCGCCATGGCCTTCGCCCCGACGCTGGTCAGCGGCCGGCGGATGGTCAAGATCGGCATCGACGCCCTGGTGATCGAGGGCACGGAGGCCGGCGGCCACATCGGCCCCGTCTCCACCACCGTCCTGGCGCAGGAGATCCTGCCCGACCTGCGCGAGGTCCCGGTCTTCGTGGCCGGCGGCATCGGGCGCGGCGAGGCCATCCTGTCCTATCTGGAGCAGGGGGCGGCGGGCGTGCAGATCGGCACCCGCTTCGTCTGCGCCACCGAATCCATCGCGCACCAGCGCTTCAAGCAGGTCTTCATCAAGGCCTCGGCGCGCGACGCCCAGGCGTCGGTGCAGATCGACCCGCGCTTCCCGGTGATCCCGGTGCGGGCGCTGGCCAACGCCGGGTCGAAGCGGTTCATGGAGCTTCAGCGCGAGGTCATCGCTCGGGTCGACCGTGGCGAGACGACGCGCGACGCGGGCATCCTGGAGATCGAGCATTTCTGGGCCGGCGCGCTGCGCCGCGCGGTGATCGACGGCGACGTGGAGAGCGGTTCGCTGATGGCCGGGCAGAGCGTCGGGCTGGTCACGCGCGAGCAGCCGGTGGCCGAGATCATCGGCGACCTGATCGTCCAGGCCGAAGCGGCGCTGGCCGCCCGCTGGCCATCGTCCTCGGACCGATCGCCCGAAGAAGGCGAGCAGCCGGTCATTGGTCAATCGGCGATCCTGGGGGCGGCATGAGATGAACGGCGTCGTGGGCGACATCCCCGCCGGTTCGCCGGGCTTCGACGGCGCCGCCTCGCGCCGCCTGCTGGCGCGGCTGCGCGACGTCATGGCGGGCTCCGGCTCCGGCCAGGAGCGGCTGGACAAGATCGTCACCCTAATCGGCATGGAGATGGGGGCGGACGTCTGCTCCTGCTACGTCATGCGGGCGGGCGAGGTGCTGGAGCTGTTCTCCACGCTCGGCCTGAACCAGGACGCCGTGCACAACACCCGCCTGCGCGTGGGCGAGGGCATCGTCGGCGACATCGCCGGCCACGCGCGGCCCATCGCGCTGGACAACGCGCCGTCGCACCCCAGCTTCGCCTACCGCCCGGAAACCGGGGAGGACCCCTTCCTGTCGCTGGCCGGCGTGCCGATCCTGCGCGGCGGCAAGGTCCGCGGCGTCCTGGTCATCCAGCACAAGGACCGCCGCCGCTACACCGAGGTCGAGGTCGAGACGCTCCAGACCATCGCCATGGTGGTGGCCGAGCTGGTCGCCCAGGGCGAGCTGGTCAACCCGCAGGAGGTCGCCTCCACCGGCGATCCGGCGCTGCTGCCGGCGCGCCTGTCGGGCACCTCGCTGACCGGCGGTCTGGCGATGGGGCTGGCGGTGATCCACCGCCCGCAGCTGACCATCCGCCAGATGGTGTCCGAGGACACGGAGAGCGAGCTGGCGCGCCTGAACGCCGCCATCGCCACCATGCACAGCGCCATCGACGACCTGCTGAACGCGGCGGCACTGGCGGGCTTGAGCGAGCCCAAGGACATTTTGGAAACCTACCGCATGTTCGCGGAGGACCGCGGGTGGCTGTCGCGCATCCGCGAGGCGATCCGCATGGGGCTGACGGCGGAAGGCGCGGTGCAGCAGGTGCAGAACGACACCCGCGCCCGCATGAGCCACTTGACCGACCCCTACATCCGCGAGCGGCTGCTCGATCTGGAGGACCTGACCAACCGGCTGCTCCAGCACCTCGCCGGGCGTAAGTCGGAGGCCGACGGCGGCACGCTGCCTGAGGACATCGTCCTGGTCGCGCGGTCCATGGGGCCGGCGGAGCTTCTCGACTACGACCAGCGCCGCCTGCGCGGCGTGATTCTTGAGGAAGGCTCGCCGTCCAGCCACGTCTGCATCGTGGCCCGCGCTCTGAACATCCCGGTGGTGCAGGCGCCCGACGCGCTGAACCGGATCGAGCCGCTGGACCCGGTGATCGTCGACGGCGACCACGGGCAGGCCTTCGTCCGCCCGGCGGAGGACATCCAGATGGCCTTCGTGGAGGCCGTGGCCCTGCGCGTCCGCAAGGAGGAGATGTACGAGAAGATCCGTGCGCTGCCCTCCGTCACCCGGGACGGCGTGCCGATCTCCATCCAGCTGAATTGCGGCCTGCTGATCGACCTGCCGCACCTGAAGGCCAGCGGGGCGGAGGGCGTCGGCCTCTACCGCACCGAAATCCCCTTCATGGTGCGCTCCACCTACCCGGACGTCCACGCGCAGACCGACCTCTATTCCCGCATCCTCGACCAGACCGACGACAAGCCGGTGGTGTTCCGCACGCTCGACGTCGGCGGCGACAAGATGCTGCCCTACATCGCAGCCAGCGAGGGGGAGGAGAATCCGGCGCTCGGCTGGCGGGCCATCCGCATCGGGCTGGACCACCCGTCGCTGCTGCGCCAGCAGCTGCGCGCCCTGCTGCGGGCGTCCGCCGGGCGTCCGCTGTCGGTGATGTTCCCGATGATCGCCGAGGTGGCGGAGTTCGACGCCGCCCGCCGCCTGCTCGATCTGGAGATCAACCGGCTGAAGGTTCAGGGCGGCGAGTTGCCCAGCCGTGTGCGCGTCGGCACGATGATCGAGGTGCCGGCGCTGCTCTGGCAGTTGCCGGCGCTGCTGCCGCGGGTGGATTTCCTGTCGGTCGGCTCCAACGACCTGACCCAGTACATCTTCGCCAGCGACCGCGGCAACCCGCGCACCTCCGGCCGCTACGACCCGCTGTCGCCGGCCATGCTCAGCCTGCTGCGGCGGCTGGTCGAGGCCTGCGGCGACGCCAACGTCCCGGTCAGCATCTGCGGCGAGATGGCCGGCCGGCCGCTCGACGCCATGGCGCTGATCGGCATCGGCTTCCGCACCCTGTCGATGTCGCCGCCCTCGGTCGGGCCGGTGAAGACGATGCTGCGCTCGCTCGACGTGGCGGTGCTGCGCCAATACATGAACGGGCTGTATCTGCGCGGCGACCACAGCCTGCGCGACAAGCTGCGCAGCTTCGCCAAGGACCACGGCGTCATCATCTGAGGTCGCGCCCAAAGTCACGTTCAAGGCCGCTTCGTCCACCCTGGAGCCATATCCGGCGCTGGAGCCCGCTGCGGCGGCGTTTTGTTACAGCGGTTTGGACGAAGGGCGTATACAAGATGGCAGGATCACGGTCGTTCCCGGTTGCGCCGCTCCCGCGGCTGGCGTACCCATGCCGGGGGTGCGACCACAAGTCATCCGAGGCGACGGTACGGTTGAGATGATGGGCAAGCGCAAGGTTTTCGGCTCCTACGACCCCACGCAGGACGGCCCGGCGCAGACCGGCCCCAGCGTGTCCGACACCCTGCGCGAGACGCGCGAGAGCCTCGGCTACGACCTGCGCGAGGTCGCGACGATGCTGCGCATCCGCTACCCCTACCTGCAGGCCATCGAGGCGGGCCGGTTCGAAGATCTGCCGGGCACCACCTACGCCGCCGGCTTCCTGCGCTCCTACGCGGAATGCCTGGGGCTTGACCCGGACACCATCCTCACCCGCTACAAGGACGAGGCGGCGGGCCGCACGCGCAGCCAGCAGCTCTATTTCCCGACTCCGGTGCCGGAAGGCCGCATCCCCGGCGGCACGGTCCTGCTCGGCACGATGGTGCTGGCCGGCATCGTCTATGGCGGCTGGTACTATCTGTCGGCGACCGACCGCTCGATGGTCGATCTGGTCCCGACCCTGCCCGACCGGCTGGTCTCGCTGCTCGACACGCTGCCCTTCAACGCCAGCCAGACTGGTGGCGGGCAAACCGCGTCGGTGCCGGCCCCCGCCGAAACGCCCGCCGCCCCGGCGTCCGTCCCGACCGTGATGGCGGAGGCTCCGTCCACTCCGGCGGTTTCCCCGGTGGCCGCTCCGCCCGCGGCCGGTGGAGCGTCCACGGCGGTGCCTGCTCCGTCGGCGACTCCCGTTCCGGCAGCACCGGCTCCCGCCGCTCCGGCTCCGGCCGCCCAGGCCCCTGCGACGGTGGCTCCGGCGAAGCCCACCCCAGCCCCTGCGGCGGTGGTCGCCCAGCCGGCGCCGGCCGCTCCCGCCAAGCCGACCGCTTCCACGGCGGCTCCGGCTCCCGCTCCGTCCGCCGCGCCGTCGGCCATGGTGAACGTCCCGCCGCCCCCGGCCGAGGACGACGAGTCCGAAGGCGCCGCGCAGGAGCCGACCCCGCTCACCCCCGCCGCTCCGGCCATCGCCAGCCTGCCGCCCGCGGCCCCGACGGCACCGCCGCCCGCCGTGGACGGGGCGCTGCCGTCGAAGGTCTACGGCACGCAGAACGCGGCCTCGCGCATCCAGTTGCGCGCCACGCAGGACAGCTGGATCCAGGTGCGCGACAACAGCGGCGAGATCATCTTCACCCGCGTGCTGAAGCCGGGCGACGTCTACCGCGTGCCCGACCGCTCCGGCATCCGCGTGCGCACCGGCAACGCCGGCGGACTGGTCGTGGTCACCGACGGGGTGGACGGCGCGCCGATGGGCGCGGTCGGGCAGGTGCTGCGGGACGTGTCGCTGGACCAGCACGCCCCGACCCTGCGCGGCGCCGCCCCCGCCCATTGAGGACGGGCCGCCAAAGACAAGCCGGCGACGGCTTTTTCCCTTGAATCCGGCGCGGCGGACCGCACTTCAGGCGTAACGCCGGCTGCGCTATAAGACCGCGCCGGACCCGATTCATGCCCCGAGGCCACAGCCCATGAGCAGCGTGCGCGCCTACCGCCAGATCCTTCGCCGCAAGTCCCGCCAGATCCGGGTGGGCAACGTGCTCGTCGGCGGCGACGCGCCGATCTCGGTGCAGACGATGACCAACACGCCGACCGCCGACGTGGCGGCGACGGTGGCGCAGATCCAGGCGGCGGAACGGGTGGGCGCCGACATCGTGCGCGTCTCCTGCCCCGACCAGGAATCGGCGCTGGCCCTGAAGCAGATCGTGCCGCAGGTCTCGGTGCCGATCGTCGCGGACATCCATTTCCACTACAAGCGCGCCATCGAGGCGGCGCAGAGCGGGGCGGCCTGCCTGCGCATCAACCCCGGCAACATCGGCTCGGCGGAGCGGGTGCGCGAGGTGGTGAAGGCGGCCAAGGACTACGGCTGCTCCATGCGCATCGGCGTCAACGCCGGCTCTCTGGAGCAGGACCTGCTGGAGAAGTACGGCGAGCCCTGCCCGGAGGCGCTGGTCGAGAGCGCCCTGAACCACGCCAAGATCCTGGAGGACCATGACTTCACCGAGTTCAAGATCTCGGTGAAGGCGTCCGACGTGTTCCTGGCCGTCGCCGCCTACCAGGGGCTGGCCGAGGCCTGCGACTATCCGCTGCACATCGGCATCACCGAGGCCGGCGGCCTGCGCGCCGGGACGGTGAAGTCGTCCATCGGGCTGGGCATGCTGCTGTGGTCGGGCATCGGCGATACCATCCGCGTCTCCCTGTCGGCGGAGCCGGCGGAGGAGGTCCAGGTCGGCTACGAGATGCTGAAGTCGCTGGGCCTGCGGCGGCGCGGCGTCACGGTCATCTCCTGTCCGAGCTGCGCGCGGCAGAACTTCAACGTCATCAAGACGGTGGAGACGCTGGAAGCGCGGCTGGCCCACATCACCACGCCGCTGACCCTGTCGGTCATCGGCTGCGTGGTCAACGGCCCCGGCGAGGCGCGCGAGACCGACATCGGCCTGACCGGCGGCGGCAACAACACCCATCAGGTCTATCTGTCCGGCGTCACCGACCACCGGCTGAAGGACCAGAACATCGTCGACCACCTCGTCGGGCTGGTCGAGAAGAAGGCCGCCGAGATTGAGGCTGCCAAGATCGAGGCGGGCAAGATCGAGGCGGGCAAGGCGGCGGAGAAAGCGGCGGAAAACGCCGCCGAATGACGGAACCGGCGCGGGCGGAAATTGAGTTAAGGACGCTCCGTGCCATCCGTGCTTAAATCCGCGGCAATCCCGTCATCCTTGTCGGCCGTGCCGCGGCCTGGGCCAGAGTCAGAGTGACCGCTTCCTACTTCGTCATCGGCGCCAGCCATCGGTCCTGCTCCGGCGCGATCCGCGACCGTCTGACGACGGAGGAGGCGGAGGTGCCGGCGATGCTGGAGCGGCTGAGCGCCGCCGGCATCGCCCAGGCGATGTGGCTCAGCACCTGCGACCGGGTCGAGGTCCAGGCGGTGCACGAGCGCCCGAACGAGGCCGCTCTCACCATCGCCGGGATCATGGCGGAGCGAGTGGGCTTGAGCGAGCCCGACCTCGCCGGGCAGCTCTACACCCTGACCGGGCCGGCGGCGGTGCGTCACGTCTTCGCCGTCGCCTGCTCGCTCGACAGCCAGATCGTCGGCGAGCCGCACATCCTGGGGCAGGTCAAGGCCGCCCACCGCCACGCCGCCGCCGCCGGCCTGTCCGGGCCGGAGCTGGAGGGGCTTCTCCAGGCCGCCTACGGCGCTGCCAAGCGGGTGCGCCGCGAGACGCCGATCGCCGAGGGCGCCACCTCGCTGGTCGCCGCCGCGGTCCAGGTGGCGCGCGACCTGCACGGCGACCTGAGGCGCTGCACCGGCCTGCTGATGGGGCTGGGCGACATGGGCGCCCTGGTGCTGGAGGGCCTGCGCGAGGCGGGACTCGGCCGGCTGATCGTCGCCGCCCCGGTGGACCGCCGGGCCGAAGCGGCGGCGCGGCGGATGGACAGCCACTTCGCGCCCTGGGCCGATCTCGATTCGGCGCTGACCAGCGCGGATATCGTGGTGACCGCGGCGGGTCTGGGGCGCTATATCCTCTCCGCACCGCAGTTGGGGGCGGCGTTGAAGCGCCGCCGCCGGCGCCCGGTGTTCGTGGTGGACGCGGCGATCCCCGCCGACGTCGATCCGGACGTCGCCGGGCTGGACGAGGCCTTCGTCTACGATCTCGCCGATCTGGAGCGCGTGGCGCTGCAGGGGCGGGTGGGGCGCGAGGCGGCAACCCAGGCGGCCTGGACCATCGTGGACGAAGCCCTGGCGGCCTTTGCCCGCCACCGGGCCGAGCGCGCCGCGGTGCCCGCCGTGGCGGCGCTGCGGACGCATTTCGAGACGGAGCGGCGGCGCCTGCTGGACGAGCAACGGGGGCTGGACGCGGCGTCGGCGACGCGGCTGCTGGTCAACCGGCTGCTGCACGGCCCGTCGGAGGCGCTGCGCGCCATGGCGGCGGACCCGGGCGGGGCCGGGCTGGCGGAGCGGGCGGCGGCGGAACGGCTGCTGTTCCGGCTGTTCCGGCTGGACGAGCCCGCCGGCAACGGCGCCGGAAGCGATTTGAATAAGGACGAGCGACGTGAGCCTGGACGAGAAGTTCAATAGGGTCGTGGCCCGCCATGACGAGCTGCGGGACGCGATGGCGGCGGGGACGGTGGACCCGGCGGACTTCGCCCGGCTGTCGAAGGAATACGCCGACCTGACCCCGGTGGCCGAGGCCATCGCCGAGCTGAAGAAGGCGAAGGCGGAGGCCGCGGACTTGGCGGGCATGATCGCCGACCCGGCGGGCGACGCCGACATGAAGGCGCTGGCCGAGGAGGAGTTTGCCGACCTCACCCGCCGCATCCCCGCCCTGGAGCGCCGGGTGCAGATTTCCCTGCTGCCCAAGGACGAGGCGGACGAGAAGAACGCCATCCTGGAGGTGCGCGCCGGCACCGGCGGCGACGAGGCGGCCCTGTTCGCCGCGGAACTGTTCGAGATGTACCGCCGCTACGCCGGGCTTCAGGGCTGGCGGTTCGAGACGATGCAGGTCAGCGAGACCGGCATCGGCGGCTACAAGGAGGCCATCGCCAACATCACCGGCCGCAACGTCTTCGCCCGGCTGAAGTTCGAATCGGGCGTCCACCGCGTGCAGCGCGTCCCGGCGACCGAGACGCAGGGGCGCATCCACACCTCCGCCGCCACCGTCGCGGTGCTGCCCGAGGCGGAGGAGGTGGACATCCACATCGACGAGAAGGACCTGCGCATCGACGTGTTCCGCTCCAGCGGCCCCGGCGGCCAGTCGGTGAACACGACGGACAGCGCGGTGCGCATCACCCACCTGCCGACCGGCCTCGTCGTCAGCCAGCAGGACGAGAAGAGCCAGCACAAGAACAAGGCCAAGGCCCTGAAGGTGCTGCGCGCCCGCCTCTACGAGCGGGAGCGCGCCGAGAAGGACAAGGCCCGCGCCGCCGACCGCAAGAGCCAGGTGGGCTCCGGCGACCGCTCGGAGCGCATCCGCACCTACAACTTTCCGCAAGGGCGGGTGACCGACCACCGCATCAACCTGACGCTCTACAAGATCGAGAAGGTGATGGCCGGCGAGGCGCTGGACGAGCTGATCGACGCGCTGACGGCCGAAGACGAGGCGGCGCGGCTGTCGGAGCTGCAATAGGGCGGGTTATCTATTCCCCCTCCACCGCCAACGGCGGGGGAGGGTCGGGGAGGGGGCCGAGCGCGTCGCCGATCATGCGGGCCACGCCTTCCGCGTTGTTCAGCACGTCGTTGTTCCAGAAGCGCAGGACCCGCCAGCCGTGATGCCGCAGATGCTCGTCCCGGGTGGAGTCGTAGGCGGGTCGGCGTGCTGGCCGCCGTCCGCCTCCACCACCAGCCGCGCTTCGACGCAGGCGAAATCGGCGATGTAGGGAGGGATCGGGTGCTGACGCCGGAAGTACCATCCACCAATCTGGCGCCGCCGCAGGATGGACCACAGCTTGCGCTCCGCGTCGGTCGGGACATGGCGCATGGTTCGGGCGCGGTCGCGCGTGTCTTCCTTAATGCGGGGCATGGCGGGCAACCTCCTGCCCCCTCCCTAACCCTCCCCCGCTGCGCGGTGGAGGGGACAAAGCGACGCAGCGTTCAATCTCCCTCCCCCGCCCAGCGGGGGAGGGTCGGGGTGGGGGAACCATGACCATCACGCTTCAGCAACTCCGCCGCACCGCCGAGGCCCGCCTGCGCGAGGCCGGGGTGGACACCCCTGACCTCGACGCGCGCCTGCTCGTCGAGCACGCGCTGGGCCTCACCCGCCACGACCTGTTCACCCGGGCCAACGACACCGTGCCCGAACCGGACGCCGCGCGCCTCCTTGCCCTGGTCGAGCGGCGGGCGGCGCGGGAACCGGTGGGGCGCATCCTTGGCCATCGCGAGTTCTGGACGATCGACCTTGCCCTCAACCCCGACACCCTGGAACCCCGGCCCGACACCGAGACGCTGGTCGAGGCGGTGCTGAAGGCGCTGCCGGACCGGAGCGCCCCGCTGCGGCTGCTCGATCTCGGCACCGGCACCGGCTGCATCCTGCTCGCCCTGCTGGCGGAGTTGCCCAACGCCACCGGCCTCGGCGTCGACCTCAGCCCCGGCGCGGTGGCCGCCGCCACCGAGAACGCGGCGCGCAACGGGCTGGCGGAGCGGGCGCGCTTCCAGACCGGCAACTGGGGCGCCGGGCTGGCCGAGCGGTTCGCCGTTGTCGTCTCCAACCCGCCCTACATCCCCAGCGCCGACATCGCCGCGCTCGATCCGGAGGTGCGGGAGCACGACCCGCTGCGTGCGTTGGACGGCGGCGCCGATGGGCTGGACGCTTACCGGATCATCGCCGCGCAAACGCCGGATTTGCTGCAGCCGGGCGGTCTGGCCGGGCTGGAGGTCGGGCAGGGGCAGGCGGCGGACGTGGCGGGGCTGCTGGCCGTGGCGGGGCTGGAGCCGGCGGGCGTCTTCCGGGATCTGGGCGGCGTGGAACGCTGCGTCCTGGGGTGGAAGCGGTCGTGATTTCGCCCCATCCCCCCAAAAAAAAGGTTGGATTGACGCGCGGTCCCCAGTAGGGTGCAAGGACGACGATGGCCCGGGGACGATCATCCCAGGGCGTACCCATGGCCTCCGGAAACCCCGCGCGGTTGGGCGGACGTCCGAGAAGGCAGACCGGTTGATCGGTTGGGCGCGTCGATTTGATCCCTGCGACCCATCCGCGGTTGGTTCCGCGGCGGGCCCGGCGACCGGATGGTCAGCCAGGGCGTTTGCGGGATTGCACTTCTCTTACATGGGGCCATAAGAGCCAAATGAGACAAGGACCGAACTCCAGGCGCTCGCGCGGTCGTGGCAACGGCGGCGGTGGTGGCGGAGGTGGCGGCGGCGGAGGTGGCGGTGGCAACCGCCGGCAGAACGTTCCGCTGCGTCACCAGACCTTCGACAGCAATGGTCCGGACGTGCGCATCCGCGGCAACGCGTGGCAGGTCCATGAAAAGTATCTGGCGCTAGCCCGTGACGCCTCTTCGTCCGGCGACCGCGTCCAGGCGGAAAACTACCTTCAGCATGCGGAACACTATTTCCGCATCATCAACCAGATCCAGGAATCCGAGAACCGCCAGCGCGGCAACGTCGGCGCCGCGGGCCTCGGCCCGCAGCCCAGCCTGGGCGGTTCGACGGATGACGAGGACGGCGGCGAGATGGGCGACGAGTCCGAGACGGCCGCCGACGAACGCACCCCGATGAGCGCCTGACCGTCCGTTTGATGACCGTCGGTCCTGAGGTCGGGGAGTTCCGGCTTCAGGACCGATGGGTTTCAGGCCTGACGGGTTTCAGGATCGCGTTTTTTCAGGCCGGCAGGTCGTCGGCCAGCGCCACCGGGTCGCCCACCGCGATCCGGCCGCCATGCACCACCCGGGCATAGACGCCGCACTGCGTGTGGTCGTAACCGCGCTCCAGAATGGGAAGCGTGTTGAGGTCGCGGGCACCGGTCGCCGGGTTGACCTCGCTGGAGGGCCGGCAATCCTTGTGGTCGCAGATGCGCAGGGTGACCTCGCCGACGGTCAGCAGCGCGCCGATCCACTGGCGTTCCACCCAGGGCTCCAGCCCGTCGATCATCAGGTTGGCGCGGAAGCGCCGCGGATCGACCGGCTGCTTGGCCACCCGCTCCTCCAGATCGCGCACGCTGGCGAGATTGAGGATGGAGACCGCGGCCTCCTCGCGGTCGGTGAAGGAGACGCCGCCGCCCTGCGCCGGATTCCTTGCCTCGGCCAGCTTGGGCAGGCCGGGAGCGGCGCCGGCCAGATAGGCGGCGAAGAACTGCTCCACCAGCATCCGGCCCATCGGTTGGTCCAGACGCCCGCGCGACACCTGCTTGCCGCCGCGCCGGATGATCAGCGACTGGGTGGCCTCGTCGAACTCGGAATCGAGCAGCGCCAGCTTCTCGTTCCGGTCGAGCGTGAAGAAATCCTCGTTCGGTCGCCAGCCCTCGACATCCGGGGTCAGGGCGGCCGGGCCGTGCAGCAGGCCGAAGCGCCGGTCAAAGGGAATGGGTTGGCCGGTGACGAGGTCAACGGCGGGAAGATCCTGGCCGCTCAGCCCCTTCACGGGGTAGCGGCGTATGGCGGCGACGGTCGCGGGCATTGCATCGCACAATGGTGGGACCGGTTCGCTTCTGTCAACCGTCGCAATCGAAAACCGTCACCAGCGCTCGGCCAAAGGCTCCCGACCCTGGAACTCGGCGATTCGCCGCCGCGTCGCGGGGGAGGTGTCCTCCGGCAGCCGGTCCAGCGGGAAGAAGCGCGCCTCCAGGATCTCCACCCCGTCGGCCTGGAGCGTTCCCGACCATCCGCGCGCGACGAAGACCGCCACATGGTCGCTCGCCCCGTGCCGGAAGCGGGCGTAGACGCCGAAGGGCTGCGGGCCGCTCTCCACGGTCAACCCGACCTCCTCACGCACCTCGCGCTTCATGGCCTCCACCAGGGACTCCCCTTTTCCGACTCCGCCGCCCGGAAAATGCCAGCCGCCGACGTAGCTGTGGCGGATCAGCAGGACCGAGGCCGCCCCGCCCCCAGGGTCCGAGTCGTCAAGGATGATCCCCCGCACCCCCATGGTCAGCGGGCGCGCCACCCAATGCCACATGTTGCGGCCGTGCCAGGCCAGCCGCATCAGGGGGGTGGTCAGGGCGGGCCGCAGGGTCGTGGGCGCGGGGTTGCGCGGGGTGCTGGTGGGCGTCGCCGTCATGAAAAAAGCATTCCGTGGCTTTGAATGAAAACCCTAGCCCCTTCCGGCGGGCCGCGGAAAGCCACCCTTTCGGCGCGGGTCCGACAAAAGCAATAACCACGCGTACCGGGGGGTCTTGCATACGGATGGGCCTCTCCCACATCTACGGCGACGCATGCATCCTTGCGGATCGCACTGGTAACGTGGATCGGACTGACCGGGCTGCCTCGCGGACGGTCGGCGATGAAGGGAGCACAACATGGACTTCGAAAAATACACCGAGCGCAGCCGTGGCTTCGTGCAGGCGGCGCAGACCCTGGCCCTGCGGCGCGGTCATCAGCGGCTGACGCCGGAACATCTGCTGAAGACCCTTCTGGACGACAAGGAAGGCCTGGCCGCCAACCTGATCCGGGCGGCCGGCGGTGACCCCGCCCTGGCGCTGTCGGGCGTGGACGCCGAGCTGGACAAGCAGCCCAAGGTGGAAGGTGCCGGGGCCGGGCAGGTGTATCTGACGCCGGAACTGTCCCGCGTGTTCGAGCAGGCCGAGACGGTCGCCAAGAAGGCCGGCGACAGCTACGTCACGGCGGAGCGCATCCTGCTGGCGCTCGCCATGGCCGACGGCACGCCGTCCGCCGCCGTGCTGAAGCGCGCGGGCGTGACCCCGCAGGCGCTGAACACCGCGATCAACGAGGTGCGCAAGGGCCGCACCGCCGACACCGCCAGCGCCGAGCAGGGCTACGACGCGCTGAAGAAGTACGCCCGCGACCTGACCGAGTCGGCGCGCGAGGGCAAGCTCGACCCCGTCATCGGGCGCGACGAGGAAATCCGCCGCACCATCCAGGTGCTGGCGCGGCGCACCAAGAACAACCCCGTCCTGATCGGCGAGCCGGGCGTCGGCAAGACCGCCATCGTCGAGGGCCTTGCCCAGCGCATCGTCAAGGGCGACGTGCCGGAAGGGCTGAAGAACAAGAAGCTGCTGTCGCTCGACCTCGCCGGCATGGTGGCCGGCGCCAAGTACCGCGGCGAGTTCGAGGAGCGGCTGAAGGCCGTGCTCCAGGAGATCCAGGCGGCGGCGGGCGAGATCATCGTCTTCATCGACGAGCTGCACACGCTGGTCGGCGCCGGCAAGGCGGACGGCGCCATGGACGCCTCCAACATGCTGAAGCCGGCGCTGGCGCGCGGCGAGCTGCACTGCGTCGGCGCGACCACCCTGGACGAGTACCGCAAGCACATCGAGAAGGACGCGGCGCTGGCGCGGCGCTTCCAGCCCGTCTTCGTGCCGGAGCCGACGGTGGAGGATACCATCTCCATCCTGCGCGGCCTGAAGGAGCGCTACGAGGTGCACCACGGCGTGCGCATCACCGATGCGGCCATCGTGTCGGCGGCGACCCTGTCGAACCGCTACATCACCGACCGCTTCCTGCCCGACAAGGCCATCGACCTGATCGACGAGGCGGCGAGCCGCCTGCGCATGGCCGTGGACAGCAAGCCGGAGAACATCGACGAGTTGGACCGCCGCATCATCCAGCTCAAGATCGAGCGGGAGGCGCTGAAGCGCGAGTCCGACGACGCCTCGCGCGCCCGGCTCGCCAATCTGGAAGGCGAGCTGGCCGATCTGGAGCAGGAATCCGCCGAGCTGACCGCCAAGTGGCAGGCCGAGAAGGACCAGCTCCAGGGCGCCCAGAAGATCAAGGAGGACCTGGAGAAGGCCCGCACCGAGCTGGAGCAGGCCCAGCGCGACGGCAATTGGGGACGGGCCGGCGAGCTGGCCTACGGCGTCATCCCCGACCTGGAGAAGCGTCTGAAGGAGGCGGAGGCCCACGCCGCCAACCGCATGCTGAACGAGGAGGTGCGCGACAGCGACATCGCCGCCGTGGTCAGCCGCTGGACCGGCGTGCCGGTCGACAAGATGCTGGCCGGCGAGCGGGAGAAGCTGCTGGCGATGGAGACCCGCCTGAAGACCCGCGTGATCGGCCAGGACGAGGCCATCGTGGCGGTCTCCAACGCCGTCCGCCGCGCCCGCGCCGGCCTGCAGGACCCCAACCGGCCGATCGGCTCCTTCCTGTTCCTCGGCCCGACCGGCGTCGGCAAGACGGAGCTGACCAAAGCGTTGGCCGAGTTCCTGTTCGACGACGAGACGGCGATGGTCCGGCTCGACATGTCGGAATACATGGAGAAGCACTCGGTCGCCCGCATGATCGGCGCGCCTCCGGGCTATGTCGGCTATGAGGAGGGAGGGGCGCTGACCGAGGCGGTGCGCCGCCGGCCCTATCAGGTCGTGCTGTTCGACGAGGTCGAGAAGGCCCACCCGGACGTCTTCAACGTGCTGCTCCAAGTGCTCGACGACGGGCGCCTGACCGACGGGCAGGGGCGGACGGTGGATTTCCGCAACGTGGTCATCATCATGACTTCGAACCTCGGCTCCGAGGTGCTGGCGGCCCAGCCGGAAGGCCAGGACAGCGGCGCCGTGCGCGACGAAGTGATGGAGGTGGTGCGCGCCCACTTCCGGCCGGAGTTCCTGAACCGGCTGGACGAGATCCTGCTGTTCCACCGCCTGGACCGCAGCCACATGGGCGGGATCGTGACGATCCAGCTCGGCCGGCTGGTCCGCATGCTGGCCGATCGCGACATCACGCTGGAGGTGGACGAGGCGGCGACGCAGTGGCTGGCCGAGGCCGGCTACGACCCGGTCTACGGCGCGCGCCCGCTGAAGCGGGTGATCCAGCGGGAGCTTCAGAATCCGCTGGCCACCATGATCCTGGAGGGCCGCGTCGCCGACGGCCAGACGGTCAAGGTGGGGGCGGAAGGCGGCGAGCTGACCATCAACGGCCTGCCCGTCTCCGCCCAGGTGCGCAGCGCGGCGACGCAGCCGGTGACGACGGTTCATTGATGGCCGTGCATTGACGGTCATCGGCGAGGGGCCTGTCGCGAGGCCCTTCGTTCGTCACGTCACCGCAAACTCCCGAGCCACCGCGGCGAAGTGGCAGGAGGCCGCGACGATGACCAGCGCGTGCCAGACCGGGATGTTGTAGGGCAGGCGGTCCAGCGTGTGGATGAAGGCCCCCACCGTGTAGACCACCCCGCCGACCGCCAGCAGAAGCAGCGTCGTCGGCGACAGCGACCGCCACAGCGGTTCGGCCACCGACAGGATGGCCCAGCCGAGCCCGAGATAGAGCACGAAGCCCAGCCGTTCGTACCGCCAGGAGGCGAACAGCTTCAGGGCCACCCCGCCCAGCGCCACCACCCACACCGCGACGCCCAGCGGGATTCCCGCGGCGCCGTCCAGACGGTTCAAGGTGAAGGGGGTGTAGCTGCCGGCGATCATCACATAGATCATCGCGTGGTCGACCCGCCGCAGCACCGCCTTGCGCCGCCCCGGCGGGGACATGTTGTAGGCGGCCGACGCGCTCAGCATGCCGACCAGCCCGGCGCCGTAGGCCGCCAGCGACACCATCTCGGTCGCGGAGGCATGGCCCGCTGTCACAGCCAGCAGCCAGGATGCGCCGATCAGGCCGGCGATCACGCCGATGGCGTGGATGACCGCGTCCGCCGCACGCTCCCCCGCCGTGTAAACGGGAAACTCGAAGCAGGAATCGGGTTTCATGGGACCAGCCTGCCGGAAAGGCGGGCGGATGGAAAGCCCTCCCCCCGGCATTCCCGTCCCCATCGGAATCGGTACCCCCTCGCAAGGGTGAGCGGAGACGGTCGGACTTGTCTCCCGGACAATAAAAGGCGGGCGGCGCGCCCGTCGCAGCGCTATGGTCCGCAGCCCGACACGGTTCTAGGGACCGGTCAGACAAGACGCTTCAGAACGATCATGACCAGACGATCCAGCTTCGCTGCCGGCGCCCGCGACACCCTGCCGATGGTCATCGGTGCGGCGCCCTTCGGGGTGATCTTCGGCACGCTGGTGGCCGCCGGGCCGCTGGCGGCGTGGCAGGGGCAGCTCATGTCCCTGTCGGTCTATGCGGGGTCCAGCCAGTTCATCGCGCTGGGTCTGGTGGCCGGGCACGCCGGGCTGGCGGTGATCTGGCTGACCACCCTCATCGTGAACCTGCGCCACGCCCTCTACGCCGCCACACTGCTGCCGCACGTCGCGCATCTGCCGGCGCGCTGGCGCTGGACGCTGGGCTTCTTCCTGACGGACGAGACCTTCGCGGTGATGGCCGGCTATTACGCCCGGCACCCGCGGGCGCCGCTCGGGCACTGGTACTTCCTGGGCTCCTGCCTGTCAATGTACGCGAACTGGCAGTTCTGGACCCTGGTCGGCCTGCTGTTCGGCGCGGCCTTCCCGCAGCTCCAGTCGCTGGGGCTCGACTTCGCCATGGTCGCCACCTTCATCGCCATCGTCGTGCCGCAGCTCGCCAGCCTGCCCAACTTCGCGGCGGCGGTGGCGGCGGGGGGCGTGGCCTATCTGGGGCAGGAGGTGCCCTACAAGCTGGGGCTGATGGCCGCCGTGGTGGCCGGCGTCGCCGTCGGGATGGCCCTGCAGCGCTGGCGCTCCGGCGGGCTGGAGGCCGGACGGCGGGAGGAGGAAGCGGCATGACCGGGACCGTCCTGACCAACACCGTCATGATCCTGGGCATGGCGGCGGTCACCGTCTTCGTGAAGGCGGCGCTGTTCGTGCTGGGCGACCGGGTGGTCTTCCCACCGCTGCTGAAGCAGGCGCTGGGCTTCGTCCCGGTGACGGTGCTGACCGCCATCATCGTGCCGATGATCCTGTCGCCGAGCGGCGAGGGGCTGGAGCTGACCTGGACGAACCCGCAGCTGGTCGGCGCGCTGGCCGCCGTGCTGGCCTGCGTGGTGACGGGCAAGCAGCTTCTCACCATCGCCGTGGCGCTGGGCGTCTTCTTTACTTGGCAGCTGGGCGTTCTCGCCTAAGGGCGGTTGCCACTTTCCTGCCACAAACAGTGCATAGCCGTTCTGCCGCGGCGCGGTGGCGCGGGTGGGGGCGCATCCTGTATGGTCGCCCGATCGAAAGGGCTACCCAACCGAGTCCGTGATGACCAGACGTCTGCGCCTCGTTCCCGTCTCCCTCGCCGTGGCCTGCGCGGTGATGCTGACCGCCTGCCAGACGGGCGAGCGGACCAACCGCGCGCCCGTGGTGCAGGGGACCGCCAGCGCCTCCCCGGCCGGACTCGACACCGTTTCCGGCGAGTGGGAAACCGACAAGACCACCGCGCTGCGGTCGCAGCCGAGCAACGGCGCGCCCATCGTCGCGACCTTCCCGCCCGGCCAGCCTTTGAAGGTTCTGGGCCGTGCCCGCGGCACCGACTGGGTGGCGGTGCAGGCGGTGGGGTCGACCGCCTATGTGCGGATGCATCTGCTGCGCCTGCGCGGCAGCGCGCCCATCCAGACCGCCCGGGGCACGACGACCACCGTCGCCAAGCCGGAGGACAACGCCGGCCCCTCGATCAAGGCCGCCCCGCGCCGCAAGATCGAGGCGACGCCGATCGCGAACTGAGGCGGGGGGACCGCTTGCCCCCACCCCGGCCCTCCCCCGCTGGGCGGGGGAGGGAGAAAAGTCCCCTCCCCTGCGTCAGCGGGGGAGGGTTAGGGTGGGGGCAATGATGACTTTGGCCCTCAGAACTCCTTCCAGTCGTCATCCTCGCTGACGTTGCGCTTGAGCGCGGCCCCCGAATGGGCCACTGCGCGAGCCGCCGGCTTGGCCGCGGCGCGGGTCGGACGGGACGCCGGAGCGGCCGGACGGGCCACCGGGGCGACGTGCCGCGGTGGCGCAGCGGTGCTCGCAACCGCGACCGGCACGGCCCGCGGGTCCAGCTTGAAGAAGCCGATCAGCCCCTTCAGGTCGTTGGCCTGACCGGCCATGGCCTGAGCGGCGGCGGTGGTTTCCTCGACGAGCGCGGCGTTCTTCTGGGTCATCTCGTCCATTTGCGAGACGGTGGCGTTGATCTCGTCGAGCGCCGCCGCCTGCTCCGAGGAGGCGGAGGCCATCTCGGCGATCAGCCCGGCGACCTGCTGGACGCCCGACACGATGCCCTCCAGCGCGTCGCCGGCCTTCTTGACCAGCTCCACCCCGTCCTTCACTTGGGCGTCGCTGTCCAGGATCAGGCCCTTGATCTCCTTGGACGCCTGGGCGGAGCGCTGGGCGAGGTTGCGCACCTCCTGGGCCACCACGGCGAAGCCGCGGCCCGCGTCGCCGGCCCGCGCCGCCTCGACCGCCGCGTTCAGCGCCAGCAGGTTGGTCTGGAAGGCGATCTCGTCGATCACCCCGATGATGTCGGTGATCTTGCGGCTCGACGCCTCGATGCGCTTCATCGCGTCGATGGCCGAGCCCGCCACCGTGCCGCCGGACTCTGCGGCGGTGTGGGCGTCGGCGGCCATGCCGTTGGCGCGCTGGGCGTTGTCGGCGTTGGAGCGTACCGTCGCCCCCAGCTCCTCCATGCTCGCCGCGGTCTCCTCCAGCGAGGACGCCTGCTGCTCCGTCCGCTCCGCAAGGTCGGACGAGCCGATGGAGACCTCGCCCGCCGCCGAGGCGATGGTGTCCGCCGCCTGGGTGATCTGGCCGACGATCTCCGACAGCTTGGCGGAGGTGGCGTTGACGTCGGTCTTCAGCGTCTGGAAAGCGCCTTCATAGTCGCGTTGCACCCGCTTGTTGAGGTCGCCCTGGGCGAGCGCGCTGAGCACTGCGCCGAGATCGGCGATGACCGCCTCGACCGTGTCGGTCAGGCGGTTGATGCCCGCCGACATGGTCTTGTAGAAGCCGTCCTTGCCGGTCAGGTCGAGGCGGCGCGACAGGTCGCCCTTCGACACGCCGTCGATCAGCGCGGCGATCTCCTCGCCGATGGCCGTCTCGCGGGCGCGCTGCGCCTCGTCGGCGCGGCGCTCGGCCTCCAGGCGGGCGCGCTCGGCCTCGTCCATCGCCTTCTTCTGGATGGCGTTGTCCTTGAACACCTGCACCGCCTGGGCCATCTGCCCGATCTCGTCGCCGCGGTCGAGGCCGGGAACGGCGACGTCCAGCTTGTCGGCGGCAAGGTCGTGCATGGTCGCGCTCATCGCCCGCACCGCGCCCATCTGGCGGCGGACCAGGAAGAAGCTGACCAGCCCGAAGGCCAGCGTGACCAGCGGCGCCACCACAAGGATGGTGCGCTCAACCTCGTCCACCACCCTCATCACGTCGGCCCGCTTCAGCCCGACGAACAGCACGCCGACCACCGAGCCGGAGGCGTCGAGCAGCGGGTCGTAGGAGGTGAAGTAGCGCTCGCCCAGGATGTCGGCCTCGCCGCGGTAGGGCTTGCGTTGCGTGATGACGCTGTCGAAGACCGGCCCGGCGCCCAGCTTCGTGCCGTTGGCCCGGCTGCCGTCGGGGTTCTGCACGGTGGTGGCGACGCGGGTGTCGCCGCGGAACACCGTGGCCGCACCGCCGGTCAGCTCGCGGATCTGGTCGACCATGCGGGTGTCGCCGTCGACCCGCACCGATCCGACGTAAAGCGCGCCGTCGCGCAGGCTGTAGTCGGCGCCGTTCTGCTTCAGCAGCATGTGGGCCAGCGCCATGCTGCGTTCCCGCTGCTCCTGCGCGGAGGCGGCGCTGCGGTCGCTCAGCACATGGCTGGAGGCCAGCGTCAGCACGATGGCCAGGATGAACAGCCCCAGCACGTTCAGCAGGGACAGTTTGGCGGTCAGGGAGAGGTTTTTCAGCACGTTCGGCCCTATGCGGCAATCGCTCCGCAGCCCTCGCCAACGGAGATAGACAATAAGTCTAATACGGTTTTATCCATTCGTCCGCGTGCAATTTTTCAGAGACCGATTCTCGTCCACCGTGTGGAAGGGCTCCGGCGGACCGCCATGCAGCCGGCGCACGGCCCGTCTTCCTTGGTTGGCGCGGTAACTGGCCCTAGGTTAGGGCAGCCGCCTTTGGCAACCGACCCTTTTCCCGGACTCCTCCATGCGCCGCCGCACCAGCAACCCCAGCCCGGCCCCCTCCTATGCGGAGGCCGCGTCCAGCACCGGCGACATGGCGGCGCTGCGCTCGCTCGTCCCCTATCTGTGGCCGCGGGATTCCTTCGAGACCAAGTTGCGTGTCGTGGTCGCGCTGATCCTGCTGGTCGGCGCCAAGGTGGCGAACGTCTGGGTGCCGATCTTCTACAAGCGGGCGGTCGACGCCCTGTCGCCGGGCGATGCCGGAGCGCTGGTGACGATCCCGCTGGGGCTGATCGTCGCCTATGGTCTGGCGCGGGTGATGTCGCTGGTCTTCGCCGAACTGCGCGACGCGGTGTTCGCCAACGTCGCCCAGCGCACGATCCGCAAGGTCGCCCTGTCGGTCTTCCAGCACCTGCACGCCCTGTCGCTGCGCTTCCATCTGGAGCGGCAGACCGGTGGCCTGACCCGCTCGCTGGAGCGCGGCACCCGCGCCATCGAGACGCTGCTGCGCTACGCCCTGTTCTCCATCGTGCCGACGCTGGTCGAGATCACGCTGGTCTGCGTGATCCTGTGGCGGATGTTCGACGGTTGGTTCGCGCTGGCAACCTTCGCCACGGTGGGAAGCTACATCGCTTACACCTTCTTCGTGTCGGAATGGCGCATCCAGTTCCGCCGCGCCATGAACGAGACCGACAACAAGGCCAACACCAAGGCGGTGGACAGCCTGCTGAACTACGAGACCGTCAAGTATTTCGGCAACGAGGGGCACGAGGCCCGGCGCTACGACCAGGCGCTGGCCTCCTACGAGCAGGCGGCGGTCAAGAGCCAGCGCAGCCTGTCGCTGCTGAACATCGGCCAGTCGGCGATCATCTCGCTGGGGCTGGCGGTGGTCATGGGCATGGCGGCGCGCGGCATCGTCAACGGCACGATGACGCTGGGCGACTTCGTGCTGGTGAACACCTACCTGCTCCAGCTCTACCAGCCGCTGAACTTCTTCGGGGTGGTGTACCGCGAGATCAAGCAGGCGCTGATCGACGTGGAGTCGATGGTGACGCTGCTGTCGGTGGACCGCGAGGTGGCCGACCGGCCGGACGCTCCCCCGCTGGCCATCACCGGGGGCGAGCTGCGTTTCGACGGGGTGGAGTTCGGCTACGACCCGCGGCGCCCGATCCTCAAGGGGGTGAGCTTCACCGTGCCCGCCGGGCGGACGGTGGCCATCGTCGGGCCGTCCGGGGCGGGCAAATCGACCATCGGCCGGCTGCTGTTCCGCTTCTACGACGTGTCGGGCGGCGGCATCCTGATCGACGGGCAGGACATCCGGGAGGTGACCCAGCAATCGTTGCGCGGCGCCATCGGCATCGTTCCGCAGGACACGGTGCTGTTCAACGACACGGTCTACTACAACATCGCCTATGGCCGCCCCGGCGCCAGCCCGGCGGAGGTCGAGCAGGCGGCCCGGCTGGCCCACATCCACAATTTCATCATGGCGCTGCCCGACGGTTACGAGACCACGGTGGGGGAACGCGGGCTGAAGCTGTCCGGCGGCGAGAAGCAGCGCGTCGCCATCGCCCGCACCATTCTGAAGAACCCGGCGATCCTGCTGTTCGACGAGGCGACCTCGGCGCTCGACACCCACACCGAGCGGGAGATCCAGGCCAACCTGCGCGAGGTCAGCCGGGGCCGCACCACGCTGGTGATTGCCCACCGCCTGTCCACCGTGATCGATGCCGACGAGATCCTGGTGATGGAGGCCGGGCGTGTGATCGAACGGGGACGCCACATGGAACTGCTGTCGCGCGGCGGCGCCTATGCCGCATTGTGGGCGCGGCAGCAGGAATCCTCCCAGGGGCCGGAACCGGTTCCGGAAGTCCTTGCCCCCACCTGAGCCCTTTCCCACCTCATCCCATCATCACGACGGAGCTTCCCTTTGGGACCGGTACGGCAGGCGCTGCGCGAGGCGACCCGCGACATTCATGAACGGCTGGACCGCGCGGCGGTCCTGCGCCCGCTGACCAGCCCGACAATCTCTGTGGAGGAGTACCGCGACGCCCTGATCGCCCTGCACGGCTTCAACGCCCCCATCGAACGGGCGCTGGGCGAGGGGGCCGAACGGCTGGACCTGCTGCGCGCCGATTTGGCCGATCTGGGGGTGGACGCGGACTCATTGCCGGTGGCCGGGTCGCTGCCGGCGCTGGACGGCCTGCCGGCGCGGCTGGCGGCGCGCTATGTGCTGGACGGCTCCGCCCATGGCGGGCGGGCGATGCTGCCCAACGTCACCCGCGCGCTGGGCTTCGACGCCACGCGCGGGGCGCGTTTCCTGGCATCCGCCGGGATCGACATGGCCGGCCGGTGGAAGGCGCTGCTCGCCCGGCTGGAGAGCGATCTGGAGGCGCCCGAGTCGGCGCAGTCCGCCTGCGCCACGACGGTCGCCCTGTTCGCCGCGCTGGAGGTCTGGCTGGACGGGCTGGCCGCGAAGGCGGCGTGACGCTTACAGGGGCCGGCGGATCGACGCAGCGGATCGATGCGGGGGCTTCACCGCGCCCGCCGCGCCCGCTAGGTTCCCTGCATGACCACCGCTCCCGCCCTCAACACCCCCGCCGCGCTCGCCGACGCGGTGCTGCGGGGTGACCGCCGCGCGCTTGCCCGCGCCATCACGCTGATCGAATCGACCCGGCGCGACCACCGTGCCCAGGCCGACGCCCTGCTGGAGACTTTGCTGCCCCACACCGGCAACTCGGTGCGGGTGGGCATTTCCGGCGTGCCGGGGGTGGGCAAGTCGACCTTCATCGAGGCGTTCGGGCAGCACGTCATCGCGCGGGGGCACAAGGTGGCGGTGCTGGCCATCGACCCGTCGTCGCAGCGCACCGGCGGCTCCATCCTCGGCGACAAGACCCGCATGGTGGACCTGTCGCGCGAGCCGAACGCCTTCATCCGCCCATCGCCCGCCGGCGCCACGCTGGGCGGCGTGGCCCGCCGCACGCGCGAGGCCATGCTGATCTGCGAGGCGGCGGGCTTCGACGTGATCGTGGTGGAGACGGTGGGCGTCGGCCAGTCGGAGACGGCGGTGGCCGACATGGTCGACCTGTTCATGCTGCTGCTGCTGCCCGCCGGGGGCGACGAGCTTCAGGGCATCAAGAAGGGCATCGTGGAACTGGCCGACCTCGTGGTCGTCAACAAGGCGGACGGCGACCTCGCCAACACGGCGCGGCATACCGTCGCGGACTACCGCCACGCCCTGACCCTGCTGCGCCACGGCGACTGGCGCGTGCCGGTGCTGAGCTGCTCGGCCATCACCAGGGCCGGCATCGATTCGGTGTGGGACACCATCGGGGAGCACAAGGCGATCACCGAAGCGTCCGGAGTCCGCGCCACGCGCCGCGCCGAGCAGGCCCGCGCCTGGCTGTGGAGCGAGATCCGCGAGACGCTGGTGGACGCCTTCAAGGCGCATCCCGCCGTGCGCGCCGACCTGTCCGCGCTGGAGTCCCGCGTGACCGGCGGCGCCATCACCCCCACCGCCGCTGCACGCGTTTTGCTTGAAAAGTTCCTCGGGCGCGCGGTGGAGTAGGTCCTTTCGGGTATGCTGCACCGCAACATTTCCGTTGCGCCGCGATTCTCCCGTGCATAAGGTGGCCTGGGCGGGAAAGGAGCGCCTCCGTGGCGCTTGGGCGAGAGGTTTGCCCGCAGTCTCCTGGGGTATGAGCCGGAGTTGACTTGTCCGACACCGCCTCCGCGTCGAGTCGTCAACGGGAGACCTTAGGACATGGCCGCCAATTTTCTGGATCTTTTCGAGCGCTTCAATCCCCTGACCAATGGGCCTCTCGCCCTGTCGCCGCTGGGCAAGGCGAATGCCGAGACCTACGCCGCCCGCGGCACGCGCGTCGCCGGCGTGATGCAGGACGGCTGCCGGCGCCTGCTCGACGGCGTGACCGCCGGCATCGGCGAAACGACCCACCTCGCCAGCGAATTCGCCAAGGTGCGCAGCCCGGCGGACCTCGTCGCCGTGCAGCGCGAATGGGCGACCGTCGCCCAGGCCCGCGTCGTCAACCAAGTGCAGACCGTCCTCGACGTCTCTTCGAAGATCGCCGCCGAACTGGGCGTCAGCCCGCTGGCCCTGTCGCCGGCCGCCCCGTCGCCCAAGGCCGCTCCGGTCGCCGCGCCGGTTCCGAAGGCCGCCGCGAAGGCGGACGCTCCGAAGGTCGAGGCGCCCAAGGTCGAAGAGAAGAAGGCCGAGGTGAAGGCGGAAGCGAAGGCCGAGCCGGCTCCCGCCCCGGCGCCGAAGAAGGCTCCGGCGGCCCGCAAGGCCTCTCCGGCCAAGGCCGCCGCTCCGAAGGTCGAGGCGCCCAAGGCTGAAGAGAAGAAGGCCGAGGCGCCCGTTGCGAAGGCGGAGCCGGTGAAGGCCGAAACGCCGAAGGTCGAGGCGGCTCCCGCCCCGGCGCCCAAGGCGGAGGCCCCGAAGGCCGAGGTGAAGGCTGACGTGAAGGCCGCCCCGAAGGTCGAGGAGAAGAAGGCGGAGGCCCCCAAGGCGGACGCGCCGAAGCCGGAAGCGCCCAAGGCCGCCCCGAAGGCTGAGGAGAAGAAGGCCGCCGCTCCCGCCGCCGAGTGATTCCACCGGATCGCGGTCCCCGCCGGCCCGGGGACCGTCGATCGGCGCGCGCCCGTCTCTTCCTTCCTTGACGGGCGCGCGCTTGTTCGACTATAACGCCGCCTCCTTCGGGCGGTATGCTGCCCGGGACCGGGTTTCATTTGCTAAAATAAAGGATCACTCCGATGGCACGTCGGTGCTCCGTGACCGGCAAGGGCACGCAGTTTGGCAACAACGTCAGCCACGCCAACAACAAGACCCGCCGCCGTTTCCAGCCGAACCTGCAGGAAACCGCGCTGCTGAGCGACGCTCTGGGTCAGATGGTGCGCCTGCGTATCTCCACCAACGCGATCCGTTCGATCGAGCACAAGGGCGGCCTCGACGCCTTCCTGCTCGACGCGAAGGACGACGTCCTCAGCCTGGAAGCGCGCCGCCTGAAGCGCCGCATCGCCAAGGCCCAGGACAAGCAGCAGGCCGTCGCGGCCTGAGGCTGACCGCCTGGAGGCGCCGGAGCGCATCCAGGCGATTCTGGTGATGTTACCGCGGAGCGGCAAACTCCGCGGCCGGGTGCTGAGCCCCACACCAGGACGACTCCGACTCTCGGTTGCACCGAACCCCGGTTGAGAGTGCCGCGCGCATCGCCGAAAGGCTTTGCGCGCGTTTTGTCGTTTCCGGACAACGAGTCTAGAACGATCGCTGCACGCCGAGCAGGAGGCGGTAGCGCGGCGAATCGGGGCCGAACCCGACGCCGACACCGGCACCCACGGCGAGGTCTTCGCCGACAAGATGCCGGACGCCGGCTTCCACGAAATTGTCGGCCTTGCCGCGCTCCTGCGACTGCTCGCGGACCACGTCGAAGGCCACGGCGGTGGCCGGGCCGACCGGGGCGTTCATCCCGGCGGCCATGATGAAGCGGTTGTCGCGCTCGTCCGAAGCCGGATCGAACAGATGCCGCCAGGACAGGTTGGCGTGCAGGCGCGGCGCGCCGGCGGCGGTGCCGAGCGGCTGGGTCAGGCGCCCGGTGATCCCGGCTTCGGTCGTCTTGCTTCCCCATCCGTAGGGGATGCTGACCAGCGGCTCCACCGAGAGGCCCAGCCGTCCCTGCGACGGTTCGCGGATGTTGTATTCGGCGGACAGCTTGACGTCGCCCTGCTGCGCGTCGTCGGCGTTGCCCACGCGGTAGCCGGGATTGACCTTCAGCGCCAAGCCGTTGGCCACGCCGACCTGGAGTTCCGGATCGAAGGACAGGCGGTTGCGCCCGCCGTCCCCCTTCAGCCGGTCGAAGAAGGCGCGGACCTTCACATCGACGCTGCCCTTCTCGATGGCGGCGGCGTCCTCGACGGTGATCGGCAGCTCCGACGACAGCGCCATGCGCTTGTCGTCCTGCGCACTGGCGGTGCCTGCAAGGGCCAGCAGCCCGGCGGCGAGGGTGAGGCCCGCGAGAGCGGCGTGGCGCATGTCTGCTTTCCCGAACCGGTGGCGTTTGCCCAACAACAGCCGGGCGGGGCGAACGGGCCACGGAGGGGAGGGGGTTACTCCACCGAGTCGGGGTCTTCGGCGTCCACCACCCGCCGGGCGATGTCGTAGGCGAAGCCGGCGCGGCCCAGCGCCGCCAGATCCTTGTCGCGGAATTCCGCGCGCTTCTCCGGCAGGCGGTAGGGGCCGAGCCGGCGGCGGCGGGCCAGCGCCAGGGCGGCGGTCAGGTTCAGGTCGCCCTCCACCTCCTCGTCCAGCGACTCCAGCGCGCGGTCGGCCTCGTCGCGGCCGATGCCCTTGGCGGACAGCTTCTCGCGGATGGCGCGGGTCGAGGTGCCGCGGCGGTGCAGGCTGGCCGCCCGCATCTCCGCATAGGCCGCGTCGTTGAGCAGGCCGCTGCGCAGATAGCGGGCGATCAGGTCCTCGACCCAGCGCGCCCCCTCCGCCGGGTCGGTGCCGTGGGCCTGGGCGGAGCGGTCGACCTTGCGCATCAGCACGCGCCGCAGGCTGGCCGAGGAGCTGGCGAAGCGCTGGAGATAGTGCAGGGCCGCGTTCTCCAGATACTGGGCGGTCACGCGGCGCGGCGGCTTGCGGGCCGGCGGCTGGTCGCGGGTCATGGCTGTCTCCCGTCCGGGGGCGGTTGCCGGAACGGGCGGCGCGCCCTAAAGTCCGGTCCGTTCCTGTGAATCGTGGTGCGATGACTCATCCTCTCCCTCCCATGCCCCGCCAGGTCGGCGCCGTCAACTGGGTCGGCCTGTGGACCCTCTACGCGCGCGAGGTGCGCCGGTTCCTGAAGGTGCACCAGCAGACCGTCTGGGCGCCCGTGGTCACCACCCTGCTGTTCTACGCCGTCTTCGCGCTGGCGCTGGGCGGTGCGGTGCGGATGATCGGCACGGTGCCCTATCTGGAGTTCCTGGCCCCCGGCCTGATCATGATGGCGATGGCCCAGAACGCCTTCGCCAACACCTCCTCCTCCGTGGTGATCGCGAAGGTCCAGGGCAACATCGTCGACATCCTGATGCCGCCGATGGCCCCTCTGGAGCTGGCCTTCGGCTTCGTCATGGGCGGCGTGACGCGCGGCCTGCTGGTCGGGCTGGTCACCGGGCTGGCCATTTGGGCCTTCGTCCCGGTGCGCATCGCCCATCCGGAGTTCGTCATCTTCCACGCCCTGATGGCCTCGATGCTGCTGTCGCTGCTCGGGCTGGTCGGCGGCATCTGGTCGGAGAAGTTCGACAACATCGCGGCGGTGACCAACTTCGTGGTGACGCCGCTGTCGTTCCTGTCCGGCACCTTCTATTCGGTGGAGACGCTGCCGCCGGTGTTCTGGTGGATCGCCCATTTCGACCCGTTCTTCTACATGATCGACGGCTTCCGCTACGGCTTCATCGGGCGGTCGGACGGCACGCTGGGGATCGGGATTCTCGTCATGCTGGCCGTCAACGGCGGCCTGTGGTGGCTGGCCTGGCGCATGCTGAAGACGGGTTACAAGCTGAAGGCGTAAATCCGCCGGAATTCGGCCGAATTCAGCCGGTCGGCGTAGCCAATCCGTTGACAGGGTGAAGTGACATCTTGATATTCGACGGTTCCCGGCGGGCGAGGGTGCCCGCCGGGCTTTCCTCATTTGGAGGTTTTCGCTGTGATTCCGGTCGTCATGCCCACATATGCCCGCGCCGACATCGTGTTCGAGCGCGGCGAAGGTCCGTATCTGTACGCGACCGACGGGCGACGATTCCTCGACTTCGCCGCCGGTGTGGCGGTGAACGTCCTCGGCCACGCGAATCCCTATCTGGTCGAGGCGCTGACCGCCCAGGCCCACAAGCTCTGGCATACCTCCAACCTGTTCCGGGTCGCCGGGCAGGAGAGCCTCGCCAAGCGGCTGACCGAGGCCACCTTCGCCGACACCGTGTTCTTCACGAACTCGGGCGCCGAGGCGTGGGAGTGCGGCGCCAAGCTGATCCGCAAATACCATTACGAGAAGGGCGACAAGGCCCGCACCCGCATCATCACCTTCGAGCAGGCCTTCCACGGCCGCACGCTGGCCGCGGTGTCGGCGGCGCAGCAGGAGAAGCTGATCAAGGGCTTCGGCCCGTTGCTCGACGGCTTCGACCTCGTGCCCTTCGGCGATCTGGAGGCGGTGCGCGCGGCCATCACCGACCGCACCGCGGCCATCTGCCTGGAGCCGATCCAGGGCGAGGGCGGCATCCGCGCCGGCTCGGTCGAGTTCCTGCGCGGCCTGCGCGCGCTGTGCGACCAGCACGGAATGCTGCTGTTCCTGGACGAGATTCAGTGCGGCATGGGCCGCACCGGCAAGCTGTTCGCCCATGAATGGGCCGGCATCACGCCGGACGTCATGGCGGTGGCCAAGGGCATCGGCGGTGGCTTCCCGCTGGGCGCCTGCCTCGCCACGGAAAAGGCGGCGTCGGGCATGACCGCCGGCACCCACGGCTCGACCTACGGCGGCAACCCGTTGGCCACCGCGGTCGGCAACGCCGTGCTGGACAAGGTGCTGGAGCCCGGCTTCCTCGACCATGTGCAGCGCATCGGCGGCCTGCTCCAGGACCGGCTGGCCGGGCTGGTGGCCGAGAATCCGGCGGTCTTCAAGGGCGTGCGCGGCAAGGGGCTGATGCTCGGCCTCGCCTGCGGCCCGGCGGTCGGCGACGTGGTGGTGGCGCTGCGCGCCAACGGCCTGCTGTCCGTTCCGGCCGGCGACAACGTGGTCCGGCTGCTGCCGCCGCTGAACATCGGCGAAGCCGAGGTCGAGGAGGCCGTGGCCATCCTCGCCAAGACCGCCAAGGAGCTGGTGTGATGTCCGCCGTTCGTCATTTCCTCGACATCGACCGGCTGGACAAGGCGACCCTGCGCCAGATCCTCGCCATGGCCGCGACCATCAAGAAGGACATCCCGGCCTACCGCTCGCTGTTCGCGGGCCGCACGCTGGCGATGATCTTCGAGAAGCCGTCGACCCGCACCCGCGTCTCCTTCGAGGTGGGCATGCGCCAGCTCGGCGGCGACGTGGTGGTGCTGAAGCCCGACGACATGCAGCTCGGCCGCGGCGAGACCATCGGCGACACCGCCCGCGTGCTGTCGCGCTACGTGGACGCGGTGATGGTCCGCACCATGGGCGAGGAGCGCGTGCACGAGCTGGCCGAGTTCGCCTCGGTGCCGATCATCAACGGCCTGACCGACCAGTCGCACCCCTGCCAGATCATGGCCGACGTGATGACCTTCGAGGAGCATCGCGGTCCCATCGAAGGGCGCACGGTGGCCTGGATCGGCGACGTGAACAATGTGGCGGTGAGCTGGGTCCATGTGGCGGTGCGCTTCGGCGTGGAGATCCGCCTCGGCTGCCCGGACATCTACGGCCCGGCGCCGGAACTGCTCGACTGGGTCAAGCGCGAGGGCGGGCGCATCACCGTCACCACCTCGCCGGAGGAGGCGGTGCGCGGCGCCGACTGCGTGGTCACCGACGCCTGGGCCTCGATGCACAACACCGACGTGGACGAGCGGGCGGCGATCCTCGGGCCCTATCAGGTCAACGAGGCGCTGATGGCGCTCGCCGCCCCCGACGCCCTGTTCATGCACTGCCTGCCCGCCCATCGCGGGGAGGAAGTGACTGACGGGGTGATCGACGGCCGGCATTCGGTCGTCTGGGACGAGGCGGAAAATCGCCTGCACGCCCAGAAGGCCATACTGGCATGGTGCCTCGGCGCCACTATTTAAGAGCACTTGGGGCTGAGAGCCCTTGGAATTGGAGTCATGGCCCGGCGCCGCCCCCCGCGATGAGCGGGATGGCGGCGCCGGGCCATGGCCTGTCGTAACTTCGAGGACATCATGGACGATCCTTCCGTCCAACCGATCACCGACGATCTCGTTCTGCCTTTCCAGATCGAGGCGTCGCGCCTGCGCGGCCGCATGGTGAAGCTGGGCCCCGCGCTGGACGAAATCCTGACCCGCCACGCCTATCCGGAGCCGGTCGCCCGCTTCCTGGCCGAGACGATGACGCTCGCCATGCTGCTGTCCAGCATGCTGAAGTACGACGGCATCTTCACGCTCCAGACCAAGGGCGACGGCCCGGTCCGGCTGATGGTGGCGGACATCACCTCGGTCGGCGACATCCGCGCCTACGCCCAGTTCGACGAGGAAGCGCTGGCCAAGGCCGGCGACGACGTGGCCATCGCCCCGGCGCCGGCCCTGCTCGGCAAGGGCCACATCGCCTTCACCGTGGACCAGGGGCCGAACACCGAGCGCTACCAGGGCATTGTCGAGCTGTACGGCAAGACGCTGGCCGACTGCGTGCAGCACTATTTCCGGCAGTCGGAGCAGATCGACACCGGCCTGACCGTGTCGGTGGACCAGGAGACCCTGCCGGACGGCAGCAAGGGCGCCTGGCGGGCCGGCGGCATCATGATCCAGCGCCTGCCCCAGGACGCCACGGAGAAGGTGCTCGGCTCCGGCGACGAGGACGCGTGGCGCCGCGCCATGGTCCTGCTGTCCAGCACCACCGGCGACGAGCTTCTCGACCCGGAGCTGCCGGCCCGCGACCTGCTGTTCCGCCTGTTCCACGAGGACGGCGTGCGGGTCTGGCAGCCCAAGGCCCTGCGTTTCGGCTGCCGCTGCTCGCGCGAGCGGGTGTCGGACATGCTGTCCCGCCTGCCGCGGGACGAGGTGCAGAGCTTGAAGATCGACGATGGGCGGGTCGAGGTGGTCTGCCAGTTCTGCTCCACCGCCTACCACTTCGACGACGCGGACCTCGACCGGGTCTACGGGACGGCGAAGTAAGGAGCTCCAGGTTCCGGATGCGCTTGGGAAACGGCGCGGCTATAGTGCCGCGCCGTTTTTCCGTCTCACCGGAGCGATCATGCCCACCCGCCGTTTCGTTCTCGCCGCCGCTCTCGCCACCGTGGCCCTGACGGCCTGCCAGAGCACGCCGCCGCGTCCGGCGGCCCGGCCCATCGACTATTCCAACTTCGGCCCGATCGTCCTGAACGCGGGCGGCGTCGACGTGGTGGACGCCCACCGGCCGGCCGGCACCACCGTCGACCAGCGCATTCCCCTGCCACCCGCCGAGGCGGTGCGCCGCTGGGCCAACGAGCGGCTCCAGGCCGCGGGCGGGCCGGGCCGCGTCCGCGTCACCATCCGCGACGCCAGCATCGTCGAGGTCCAGCTTCCCAAGACCGGCGGGGTGAAGGGCTATTTCACCAACGATCAGGCCCAGCGCTACGACGGGCGGATCGAGGTCGAGGTCGGCGGCGAACTGCCCGGCGAGACGACCTTCCGCGGCATGACCAAGGCGACGGTGACCCAGTCGACCACGGTGCCGGAGAACATCTCGCTGGCCGACCGCGAAGCGACCTTGCAGGATCTCGTCCGCCGCATGATGGACGATCTGAACGCCCGGCTGGACGCCGGCATCCGCAAGGATCTGGCGCCGATGGTTCGGCGGTAGGGTTTGGCGGTAGGGGAGGTCTTGCCCCTCCCTAGCCCTCCCCCGCTTCGCAGGGGAGGGGACTAAATTTCCCTCTCCTGCGTCAGCGGGGGAGGGAAGGGGCCCGCGGCGAAGCCGTGGGAAGGGTGGGGGCAAGAACCTCCAACACCCCCCAAACACAAAAAGGGCCGCCCATTGGGCGGCCCTTTCCGTTCCGATCCGTCCGGACCCGCTTAGTAGCGGTAGTGGTCCGGCTTGAACGGGCCTTCGACCTTCACGCCGATGTACTCGGCCTGCTTGGCGGAGAGCGTGGTCAGCTTGGCGCCGATCTTGTCCAGATGCAGGCGGGCGACCTTCTCGTCCAGGTGCTTCGGCAGGACGTAGACCTTGTTCTCGTAGCTGGCGGCGTTGGTCCACAGCTCGATCTGGGCCAGCACCTGGTTGGTGAAGCTGGCGCTCATCACGAAGCTCGGGTGGCCGGTGGCGCAGCCCAGGTTCACCAGGCGGCCCTGGGCCAGGACGATCAGGCGCTTGCCGTCGGGGAAGACGACCTCGTCAACCTGCGGCTTGACCTCTTCCCACTTGTAGTTGCGAAGAGCCTCGATCTGGATCTCGCTGTCGAAGTGGCCGATGTTGCAGACGATGGCGCGGTCCTTCATCTGGCGCATGTGGTCCAGCGTGATGACGTCCACGTTGCCGGTCGCGGTGACGAAGATGTCGCCCTGCGGGGCGGCCTCGTCCATCGTGACGACCTGATAGCCTTCCATGGCGGCCTGGAGCGCGGTGATCGGGTCGATCTCCGTCACCAGGACGCGCGCGCCCTGCGAGCGCAGCGAGGCGGCGGAGCCCTTGCCCACGTCGCCGTAGCCGGCGACCACGGCGACCTTGCCGGCCACCATCACGTCGGTGGCACGCTTGATGCCGTCGACCAGCGACTCGCGGCAGCCGTAGAGGTTGTCGAACTTCGACTTGGTGACGCTGTCGTTCACGTTGATGGCCGGAACCTTCAGCGTGCCCTTCTTCATCATCTCATAGAGACGGTGGACGCCGGTGGTGGTCTCCTCCGACAGGCCGCGGACCTCGGCCAGCATCTCCGGATACTTGTCGTGCATGATCTGGGTGACGTCGCCGCCGTCGTCCAGGATCATGTTCGGGGTCCAGCCATCGGGACCGCGCAGGGTCTGCTCGATGCACCACCAGAACTCCTCCTCCGTCTCGCCCTTCCAGGCGAAGACCGGGATGCCGGCCGCGGCGATGGCGGCGGCGGCCTGGTCCTGGGTCGAGAAGATGTTGCAGGAGGACCAGCGGACGGTCGCGCCGAGAGCGGTCAGCGTCTCGATCAGCACGGCGGTCTGGATGGTCATGTGCAGGCAGCCGACGATGCGGGCGCCGGCCAGCGGCTTCGTCTCGCCGAACTCCGCGCGCAGCGCCATCAGGCCGGGCATCTCGGTCTCGGCGATGGTGATTTCCTTGCGGCCCCACTCGGCGAGGCTGATGTCCTTGACCTTGAAGTCGGTGAAGTTGGCGGGCGCGGCCATCGGGGGGTCTCCTGCGCGGCTGTTTGCGGTACAGCAATGAAAAGGGGCGGGCGCACCGGCCCGCTGTGGCGTTGGTGTAGCAGCGCATTCGGAACCCCGCAAGCATAAAGATATCTTTATGTTTGCGGGGCAACCGGTCGCGGCCAACCGCTTGGCTGCAGCCGTTCCGGCCCGGCGGACCTTTTCCGTGCGGGCCGGCGTTCCCATAACCGGTCTGTGACGGACGGGAGGCAGGGGACGGGCGATGGCGCTGGCAGGATTGAGGGCACCCGGCTTCTGGACGAGGCTCGGCCGGCACGAATTGCGGCTTCTCGTCGGCATGGCGGTCAGCGCCGGGCTGATCCTGGCCTTCGCCCTGCTGGCCGGCGAGGTGATCGAGGGCGAGACGGCGGCCTTCGACCGCGCGGTGCTGCTGGCGCTGCGGGTGGCCGGCGATCCGGCGATGCCGCTGGGACCGCCCTGGCTTCACAACGCGGCGCGCGACGTCACGGCGCTGGGCAGCATCACCGTGCTGTCGCTGATCACCGCGGTGACGGTGGGGTTCCTGCTGCTTCAGGGGAAGCGCGGGGCGTCGCTCCTGGTGCTGCTGTCGGTCGGCGGCGGCATGGCGATCAGCAGCCTGCTGAAGAACCAGATCGGGCGGGAGCGCCCGGACATCGTCCCCCACGGCGACATCGTCTTCACCGCCAGTTTCCCCAGCGGCCATTCGCTGCTGTCGGCCGTCGTCTTCCTGACGCTGGGCGCCATGCTGGCCCGCTTCGTCGAGGGGCGGCGGCAGAAGGCTTACGTGCTCGTCGTGGCGATGGTGGTGACCTTGCTGGTCGGGTGCAGCCGCGTCTATCTCGGCGTCCATTGGCCGACCGACGTCCTGGCGGGCTGGTGCGTCGGGGCGGGCTGGGCCGCGCTGTGCTGGCTCGTCGCCCTGTGGCTGCAAAGACGCGGTGCTGTCGAACCGGAGGGTGAAGCCGGACCGGTGCCGGATCGCACTTGACCCTGCCGGTCCTCAGCCGATATTTCGGGTGATCCCGTCGATCAACCCACAGCATGTCGATGCCCGAAGGCACTTTGGACCGTGAAACCCTGCAAGCCGTCGGCGTGCTGAAGCGCGCCGTGGACGAGGCGCGGGTGCCGGGCGTGCTGGAGTTCCGGCTGCTCTCCAGCGCGCTGGACCGCACTCTGGAAACCGAAGACCTGCATGAACTGAACGAGGCCAAGCGCGTTTACGAAACGCTGGACGGCGAATGCCGGACGCTGGTCGTGGAGCGCGCCACCAGCCTCGCCCATGCCGAGGCCGCCGAACGGCGGGCGCCGCATGAGGAGGTGGAGGTCGACGTCGTTCCGGTCGCCGCGGCGAAGCCGGAACCTCCGGCGTCGTCGCCTTCGGCGCCACCGGCCGGGCCCCCGCCGGGCCTGCGCGGCGGCCGGACGATGCGTCCGGCCACCGGTTTCCTGGCGGCGCTGAACGGCGTGCGCTCCGCCTCGCGGAGCCAGCCGCCGGGCCAACGGACGGAGGACGGCGCGCCGGACAGCCGCGCCACCGCGAAGTCGCGGCTGATGGCGGCGGTGGAGGAGCGGCGCGAGAGCGACCACGGCGCGCGGTTCCATTCCGGCGGCCCGGTGTCGGACAGCGACTGATTGAGAGAGGATGATCACACAATGACAGCGTTCAGGGTCGGGGATCAGGTGACGATCCACAACAGCCAGACCGGCCCGGAGAGGATTGCCACGGTCGACGCCTTCACCGAGGGCAACCGCTGCATGGTGCTGTCCGACGGCACCAAATGGCGGGCGGACGGACAGCGCCAATGGCGTGTCGGCAGCGGCTACTACAAGGGGCCGGTGGTCGAGCGGACGCGGCCCGGTGACGTGGACATCGTGACCCGGCGCCGCGCCATCGGCGTGATCCGCAAGTTCGCCCAGGACTTGAACATGGACAGCCCCCTGGACGCGGCGGCGCTGACCCGCATCGTCGAGCGGATCCAGGCGGAGCAGGCCGCGGCCCCCAAGCCCGTGGACTCCGAGGACTAGGGAGCACAAGCCTCCGGCCCCGTCCGTCGCGGGGCCGGAGGGCGGACCAGCCGTGTTGCGTTGGCATGCAAATGCGTATCATTATCATGGTATGCAGCCGTGAACCGGCCAGGCAACCGCATTCGGGCTGAACGCACATGATGGACAAGAGGAAGGGCGCGGCGCCTCGTCCAGCGCCGGTGCCGGAGGCGTCCGCTCCGGGCAAGGCTGCCCCCGGCGGCCAGGAGAATCGGCTGCCTCGTGGCCGTCTGATCGTCGCGCTGGACGCGCTGCTGTCGAAACGGAACGTCACGCTGGCCGCCCGCGACCTCGGTCTGCAGACCTCGGCGCTCAGCCGGCTTCTGGCGCAGATGCGCGAGGAGTTCGGCGATCCCCTGTTCATCCGCTCGGGCCGCGGTCTGGTGCCGACGCCCTTCGCCGAAGCACTGCGCCCGCGCGTGCAGGCGCTGGCCCGTGGGATCGACGCCCTGTTCGAGCCGTCGATGGAACGCCCGGCGCTCGACGAAACCTTCGATCCCCGCTGGAACGTGCCGACCGCCATCGACGCGCCGCCGCTTCAGGTGCGTCCGGCCGGCCTGCTGGAGGGACAGCCGTCTCCGGCCCAGATCGACGCGAAACTGGAGAGGATCGCGCCGGACGCCACTGCGCAGGACCGGCTGGCCCGCCACATCGGCGTGCTGGGCATCGCCGGCGGCGGCCACGGACGCCCGCTGACCGCCGAGGAGGCGGAGGAGGCGATGACCATCATCCTGGCGGGCGAGGCCGATCCGGTCCAGGTCGGCGCGCTTCTCGGGATGATGCGGATGCGCGGCTCCACCGCGCCGGAACTGGCCGGACTGGTGCGGGCGATGCGGGCGCACGTCGCCGCCGGGCTGGGCCGGACGATCCAGGCGGACATCGACTGGCCCTGCTTCACCTCGCCCAACTACCACAACCCGCCCTGGTTCTTCCACGCGGCGCGGCTGGTCGCGCAGGCCGGCCACCGGGTGCTGCTGCACGGCAGCACGGGCTGCAGCGCGGCGTCTGGACGTTACGAGTTCATCGCGCCCACCGTGGGTATCCCGGTCTGCACCAACGCGCGGGAGATCACGGCGGCGCTGGCGGCGCAGCGGATCGCCTACGCGCCGCTCGCCGCCCTGTCCCCGCAGATCTACCGGCTGATCGGGCTGCACCGGCTGACCCAGACCCGCTCCGCTGTGTTCGAGGCCGTGCATCTGCTGAAGCCGTCCAAGGCCAAGACTTCCCTGTTGGGCGCGGCCAAGCCGACCTACCGGGAACTCCACCGCGACGCCGCGCGCATCCTCGGCTGGAAGCACATGGCCGTGCTGGGCAGCGTGCGCGACGTCGCCCAGTTCACGCCCTTCCGCCCTTCTTCCATCCACCGTCTGGTCAATGGCGAGGCGGAGGACCTCATCCTGCCCGCCTGCATGGACGAGCCGCCGCCCACGCCGCGCCCGCGCGGCACCAGCCTGGAGTACTGGCAGGGGGTGTGGACCGGTGCCGTGCGCGATGCGCGGGCCGAGCGGATCATCATCGGCACCGCGGCCTTCGCCCTGTTCGCCCTTCCCGGCGCCACCGGACCGGCCTTCGCCGACGCCTTGCGGCTGGCCGAACAGCTCTGGAAGGCCCGTCTCGGGCAGGGCGCGATGGCTGTGCAGAGTCCACCCTGACGTAGAAAAGACGTTCGGCCTGCGGCGCTTCTGCATATTGCGAATAATTCTTATTATCGGCGTTGCTGCTTTGCAACAGTTCGGCCTCTCCCGCCCCGCCCGGACCTGTGAAAGCCTCTGAACAGAGTCTTTAAATTATTGTAATGTAATGGAAAAATTGGCGTGAGACGCCCTCTGCGCGAGCTTGCGGAGGGTCTGCCAAGGGACTCCGACAAACAGCATATCCCTGCATGCGTTGGGGCTGAATAGGGGGGATTTTGCAATTTAGAATTATTCTGAATGATCGCCGTTGAAGGGGGCGCCTCCCCGATTGGTAGATACCCGCCGCTGATCGGCGCATCCGCCACGACGACTTTTCGGGAGAGCCTTATGTTGCAATCGAATGTCCCCGACCGCCTCCGACCCATCATCGCCGGCGCCGCCGCGACGGCGGGGCTGGCGATGTCCTTTTCCACCCTGGCGACGGTGGCCGAGGCTCAGACGGCCGGATCGGGGGCCGGGTCTGGCGCGGGGAACGCGCCGGGCGCCGCGGCCGGTGACGCCACCGTCCTCGACCCGGTTCGGGTGGGCGCCGACCGTCCGGCCGACACCGGGAACGTGAACGCCAAGCCCACCGGCATCTCCCGCCTGCCCGACACCGTCAAGGACACGCCCCGCGTCGTCAACGTCGTTCCGGAAGAGATCATCGAGCAGCAGCGCGCGACGACCCTGGAACAGGTCCTGCGCAACGTCCCCGGCATCACCATCTCGACCGGCGAGGGCAACGGCGGCCAGAACGGCGACCAGTTCCGCATCCGCGGCCTGACCGCCCGCGGCGACATCTACACCGACGGCCTGAAGGACTTCGGCGTCTACACCCACGACGTCTTCAACACCGAGACGGTGCAGGTCTTCAAGGGCCCGTCGGGCAACGGCTTCGGCGTCGGCAACTCCGGCGGCGTCATCAACCAGGGCACCAAAAAGGCCGGGCTGGACAAGCGCTACAAGGTCGAGCAATCGGTCGGCTCCGGCCCCACCTACCGCACCACGGTGGACGTGAACCAGCCGATCAACGAGACGACGGCGTTGCGCATCAATGGCCTGTACCACGACCAGGACGTCGCCGACCGCGACGAGGTCGAGGCCAAGCGCAAGGGCATCGCCGCCGACCTCGGCGTCGGGCTGGGCACCCCGACGACCTGGCACCTGAACTACTCCTACCTCGACGGCGATAAGATCCCGGACATGGGCGTGCCGATGATCCGCGGCCGCGACGGCACCTTCCGTCCGGCGCCCGAGTTCGGGCTCGACCGGTCCACGTCCTACGTCCGCAACCAGGACCGCGACGACACTGAGAACCACGTCGTGACCTCGACCCTGGCGCATGAGGTCAGCAAGAACCTGTCCTTCTACAACGACAGCCGCTACAGCCATTACGAGCGCGATTTCGTCTCCACCGCCCCGGCGGCGCTGACCGCGGCCAGCAGCACGCTCTTCCTGAACGGCGGCAACCCGGTGATCGCCTACGGCGCCGGCGGCGGCCTCGCCTTCAAGCAGAAGGGCTGGGGCGTCCAGAACGTCGCGGGCGCCAAGGCGGAGGGCACCTTCCTTGGCCTCTACCACAAGGTGAACGGCGGGCTTGACCTCAGCTATCAGAAGGACGAGCGGCGCGGTGGCACCTGGGTCAACCGCACCAACACCCAGACCATCCGCAACCCCAGCCACAGCTACCCGGCCAACGCCTTCCTCACCTACCCGGCGACCGGCGTGCGTGAATCGAGCGTCGCCAACACCGGCCTGTTCATCACCGACCGCGTGTGGCTGTTCGAGCAGCTTTCGGTGCAGGGCGGCCTGCGCTGGGATTACTTCCGCAGCACCTTCCGCGCCTCCGATCCGACGGTGGCGGGCGGCAGCGCCAGCACCCGGACGCTCAGCCCCTCGGCCAGCCTGATCTACGAGCCGACCAAGGACGCGTCCCTGTATGTCTCCTACGCGCGCTCCAACAAGCCGATCGGCGTGGACATCGCCGCGCAGCTCACCAACGGCACGGCGGAGACCCCGCGCAATGGGCGTGACTTCGATCCGGAAAAGACCGACCTGTACGAGATCGGCGGCAAGGCCGACTTCTTCGGCGGGCGGCTGGGTCTGAACGGCGCCCTGTTCCAGATCGAGAAGAGCAACACCTACTCGGTCGATCCGGCCACCGGCACGGTCACCGACGGCTTCTCCGAGGCCGGTCTGGGCACCCGCATCCGCGGCTTCGAGGCCGGGGTGAGCGGCAAGGTGGTCGAGGGCTGGAGCGTCTACGCCAGCTACGCCTACCTCGACGGCGAGATCAAGGAGTCGCGCACCAACGCGGCGGTCGTCGGCAACGAGGCCCCGAACGTGCCGAAGCACAACGCCAGCCTGTGGTCGACCTACGAGTTCGCCCCCGGCGTCGTGCCCGGCAAGGTCATGGTCGGCGGCGGCATCCAGTACGCCTCGGAATACTGGGCCGACAGCGCCAACACCGGCCGCGTGCCGGAGACGGTGTCGCTGGACAGCGTGGTGTCCTACGAGATCAATAACCTGTCCCTGGCGCTCAACGCCTACAACCTGACCGACCACCGCAACTACGCCTCGGCCTTCAACGCCTCGCGCGCGGTGCCGGCCTCGGGCCGCACCTTCATGCTGACCGCCGGCGTCACCTTCTGATCCCGGTCAGGCCGGACCGCGTTCCCGGACCATCCTCCGGGGGCCGGTCCGGCCTTCTTCCATGTATAGGGCTTTTGCCGCCTAACCCTCTCCCCAGAGGGGAGAGGGGACAAGCGGTGGGGTCGCCCTGTCTTCTTCTGCAAAAGGATTCCTCCCCGTGCTTCTGCAAATCCCCGACGTTCTGACCGCCGACGAGGTCGCCCATTGCCGCGCGGTGCTGGAGGCGTCGCCCTGGGTCGATGGCCGCGTCACCGCGGGCTCCCAGGCGGTGCTGGCCAAGAACAACCTGCAGATCCCGGAGGAAAGCGACACCGCCCGCGAGCTGGGTGTGGTCATCCTGAAGGCGCTGGGGCGCAACCCGGCCTTCAACTCCGCGGCCTTGCCGCTGCGCGTCCTGCCGCCCATGTTCAACCGCTACGACCTGGACATGACCTACGGCAACCATGTGGACAACGCCATCCGGGCCATTCCGGGCACCGGCGGCATGCGCCTGCGGGCCGACGTCTCCACCACGATCTTCCTCAGCGATCCCGGCGAGTATGACGGCGGCGATCTGGTCGTCGAGGACACCTATGGCACCAAGGGCGTGAAGCTGCCGGCGGGGCACGCGGTGGTCTATCCGTCCAGCAGCCTGCACCGGGTGACCCCGGTGACGCGCGGCTCGCGCTGGGCCTCCTTCTTCTTCACGCAGTCGCTGGTCAAGGACGACGGGATGCGGGCGATGCTCTACGACCTCGACGTCGCGATCATCGACCTGCGCCGGGAGCTGGGCGACCAGCACCCGTCCGTGCTGGCCCTGGTGAACCACTACCACAACCTGCTGCGGCGCTGGGCGGAGGTGTGATGGCCGGGATCGCTGCCTGTTCCACGGAAGGGCCGGGCATCATCGACGTGCAACTCGCCCTGGGGCAGCAGTGCCTCGACCGCGGCGGGGCCGAGCGGGCGCAGGCGGTGGAGTGGTTCCGCATCGCCGCCCGCAGCGGCGACGCCCGTGCCGTCAACATGCTGGGGCGCTGCCACGAGCACGGCTGGGGCGTGCCCGCCGACCCCGTCCTGGCCGCCGCCCATTACCGACGGGCCGCCGAGCTGGGCGATGCGTGGGCGCCGTTCAATCTGGCCGACCTGCATTGCCGCGGCCTGGGCGTTCCGGCGGACGACGCCGAGGCCTACCGGCTCTACGCTGCCGCGGCCCGCCGGGGCAACGTGAAGGCGCTGAACATGCTGGGCCTGTTCCACGAGGCCGGGCGCGCGGTGGCCGAGGACGGGGCGGGCGCCCGCCAACTCTTCCAGGCCGCAGCGGAGGGCGGGGACTGCTGGGGCTGCTTCAACCACGCCCGGCTGCTGCTCCAGGACGGGCGGACGGAGGAGGCGCTGGCGTGGTTCGCGCGGGCGTTGGAAACCGGTTTCCCCGACTTTTACCGCGGCATGGCCGCCGCCCTGGCCGACCAGCCCGACCCGCGCCTGCGCGCGTTGGCGTGGCGGGCTGGCGAGTTGGCGGAGGGCCGTTCTTAATAGCCCTCTCCCCTCTGGGGAGAGGGTGGCCCGTAGGGCCGGTGAGGGGGTTGCGCGTGGCGGTACGTCCGGCACAAGCGCAACCCCCTCACCCTAACCCTCTCCCCGGAGGGGAGAGGGAATGTTTCTTGAGGATTCCTGCGATGAGCGTTCCCGCCGACACCGTCTCGCTCTACGACTACGAGCGCCATTTCACCGCCCGCGTCGATGCGGCGACGCGCGCCTACATCGCGGGAACCGGGGCGGACGGGATCACCCGGCAGGCCAACCGTGACGCCTATGACCGGATGCGCCTGATGCCGCGGGCGCTGCGCGACCTGTCGCAGGCCAGCGCGGCGACGACGCTGTTCGGGCAGGCCATGCCCTATCCCATCCTGATCGCGCCGATGGCCTTCCATCGGCTGGTCCATCGCGACGGGGAGCGGGCCACCGCCCAAGCGGCTGGCCTCACCGGCACCTGGATGACCGTCAGCACCCAGTCCAGCGTGACGCTGGAGGAGGTCGCGGCGGCGGCCGGCGGGCCGCTGTGGTTCCAGATCTATACCCAGCCCCGGCCGGAGGACACGCTGGCCCTGGTGCGGCGGGCGGAGGCCGCGGGCTACCGCGCGCTGGTGCTGACGGTGGACGCGCCGGTCAGCGGCCTGCGCAACATCGAACAGCGCGCCGGCTTCCGCCTGCCGGACGGCATCGCCCCGGTCAATCTGGCCGGTCTGGCGCCGGACACTTTCACCCCGTCGCGCCCCGGCAGTCCGGTCTTCCAGGGCATGCTGCACGCCGCCGCCACCTGGGACACGGTGCGCTGGCTGTGCGCCGAGACGCGGCTGCCGGTGCTGCTGAAGGGGATCATGAACCCAGACGACGTCGACCCCGCCATCGAGGCCGGGGCGGCGGGGATCATCGTGTCGAACCATGGCGGGCGGACGCTCGACACGCTGCCCGCGGTGGCGGAGGTTCTGCCGCTGGTCGCCGCCCGCGCGGCGGGCCGCCTGCCGATCCTGGCGGACGGCGGCATCCGGCGCGGCACCGACGTCCTGAAGGCGGTGGCGCTGGGCGCCGACGCGGTGCTGGTGGGCCAGCCGGTGCTGCACGCCCTGGCGGTCGGCGGCATGGCGGGGGTGGCCCACATGCTGACCATCCTGCAGACCGAGCTGGAGGTCGCCATGGCGCTGAGCGGGCGGGCGCGGCTGGCCGACATCGAACGTTCGGTGATCTTCGACCCACCGCGTTGGTGACTGGATTTCCCTCTCCCGCCCCGGGAGAGGGAGGGGGCCCGCGCGGAGCGCGGGAAGGGTGAGGGTTCCGGCAAGGATCAGGGCTTTGATCCTCGTGCGACCCTCACCCGCCCGCTTTGCGGGCACCCTCTCCCGGGGCGGGAGAGGGGAATTGGTGCTCTTTACTGGTAGTACAGCGCGATGCGCTGGCCGGCGTTCTCCATCACCTGGGCCTCGACGCCGTAGACGTCGCGGATCACCTCGGGCGTGATGATGACCTCCGGCGGCCCCTGGTGCACCACCCGGCCGTCGCGCATCGCGACGATGCGGTCGGAGTAGCAGGAGGCGAAGTTGATGTCGTGCAGCACCAGCACGATGGTCTTGCCGAATTCGTCGGCGGTGCGGCGGAACAGCTTCATCATCGCCACGGCGTGCTTGACGTCGAGGTTGTTCAGCGGCTCGTCGAGCAGGATGTATTCGGTGTCCTGGCACAGCACCATGGCGATGAAGGCGCGCTGGCGCTGGCCGCCCGACAGCTCGTCCAGGAAGCGCCCGGCCAGCGGCTCCAGGTCCAGATAGCGCAGCGCGTTGCGGATGTGCTTGTGGTCCTCGTCGGTCAGGCGGCCCTTGCTGTGCGGGTAGCGGCCGAAGGCGACGAGGTCCTCCACCGTCAGGCGGGACATGATCTGGTTGTCCTGGCGCAGGATGGACAGGCGGCGGGCCAGCACCTCGCCCGGCGTGGTGGTCACGTCCAGCCCGTCGATCGCCACCGTGCCCGAGGACATCGGCAGCAGGCGGCTGATGATCGACAGCAGCGTCGACTTGCCGGCCCCGTTCGCCCCGATCAGCGAGATCACCCCGCCCGCCGTCAGGGACAGGGACACCCCGTCGACGACGACGGTGCCGTTGTAGCGCTTCGTGATGTTCTTGACGTCGATCATCGGGCCGAACCCCGCACCAGGATGAACAGGAAGGCGAGACCGCCCACGAACTCGATGACGATGCTGAGCGCGGCGTTGTAGCCGAACACCCGCTCCAGCACGAGCTGGCCGGCGACCAGCGTCAGCACGGCGAGGAGCACCGCGGCGGGCAGGATCAGCGCGTGCCGGTGCGAGCGGACCACCAGATAGGCGAGGTTGGCGACCAGCAGCCCGAAGAAGGTGATCGGCCCGACCAGAGCCGTGGACACCGACACCAGGATGGACACCATCACCAGCACCGCCATCACCGCGCGCCGGTGCTCCACGCCGAGGTTGATCGCGGCGTCGCGCCCCAGCGCCAGCACGTCGAAGGTGCGCCGCCACCGCCAGCCGACCAGCGACACCGCCAGCACGACCAGCGCCGACACCGTCAGCAGCTCGACATCCACCCGGTTGAAGTTGGCGAACAGCCGGTCCTGCACCGTCAGGAACTCGTTGGGGTCGATGATGCGCTGGAGGAAGCTGGTCAAGCTGCGGAACAGCACGCCGAAGACGATGCCGACGAGGAGCAGCAGATGCAGGCTGCGCCGGTTGTCGCCGCGCCCCGCGCCGTTGAACAGCCACCAGTAGAGCAGGCCGGAGAAGACGACCATCGACGCCACCTCCACCCCGAAGCGCAGCCGCGGATCGAGCGACGCCACCAGCCCGCTGCCGAACTGGAAGACCAGCACCGTCTGGATCATCCGGTAGAGATGGTCGAAGCCCATCACCGAGGGGGTGAGGATGCGGTTGTTGGTGATCGTCTGGAACAGGACGGTCGACACGGCGACGGCGTAGCCGACCAGCACCATCGCGGCGACCTTGGTGCCGCGGAAGGCCAGGATGAAGTCCCATTTGCCGCGCGCGCCCAGCGTCATGAACAGCGCGATCGCCAGCAGGGTCAGCGCCGACAGGCCGCCCAGGACGACCGTCGGCGAGAGGATGCGGCGGTCAGCCGGCATGGCCGTTCCTCCGCAGCAGCAGGTAGAGGAACAGGGCGCTGCCGATCACCCCCATCATCGTCCCGATCGGGATTTCGTAGGGATGGATCACCAGCCGCCCGGCGATGTCGCAGGCCAGCACCAGCCCGGCCCCCATCAGCGCGACCCAGGGCAGGGACCCGCGCATGTTGTCGCCGCGGACGAGGCTGACGACGTTGGGAACGATCAGCCCCAGGAAGGGGATCATGCCGCAGGTGGCGATCACCGCCGCGGTGGTCATCGACACGATGACCAGCCCCAGCGCCATCACCTTGCGGTGGTCGATGCCCAGGTTGGTGGCGACGTCCCGCCCCATCCCGGCGACGGTGAAGCGGTCCGCCGCCAGATAGGCGACGCCGGTCAGGGCGGCGCTCAGCCACAGCAGCTCGTAGCGGCCGAGCAGGATGGCGGAGAAGTCTCCGGTCTCCCAACCGCGCACCGACTGGATCAGGTCCTGGCGGTAGGCGATGAACTCGGTCATCGCCGTGATGACCCCGCCCAGCATGATGCCGACCAGCGGCACCACCAGCGGCGAGCGCAGCGGCACCTGCCGCAGGATCGCCAGGAACAGCCCCGTCCCGGCCAGCGCGCACAGGCTGGCGACGGCCATGCGCCCGAACACCGGCATCTCCGGCGCCAGCAGCGAGACCATCATCATGCCGAAGATGGCCGATTCCGCGGTGCCGGCGGTGGAGGGCTCCACGAAGCGGTTGCGCACCAGCATCTGGAGGAGCAGGCCCGACACCGCCATGGCCGCGCCGGCCAGGATCAGGGCCAGCGTCCGGGGCAGCCGGCTGACCAGCAGGACCTGGGTGGCTTGGTCCGGGGCGCCACCCGGAGTGCCACCGAACAGCGTCGCGAGGCTCACGTCGCTGACGCCGACGAACAGGCTCCACACGGCCAGCAGGCCGATGCCCACGGTCGCCAGCGGGAGCGTGGCGATTGGCAGGGTCTTCACGGGTCAGGACTTCTTGGACAGCGCCGCCAGGAGATCGTCCACATCCTGCTGGAGCGCCGCCAGCCCGCCGCCGACGATGTACCAGTTGCCGCCGTTCAGATAGACGACCTGGTTCTTCTGCCACGCGGTGGTGCGGCGGACGATGTCGTTGTCGAGGAACTGCCGGGCCGGCTTGCCGTCCTGCCCGATGGCGGCGTCGCGGTCGATCACGAACAGCCAGTCCGGGTTGGTCTCCAGGATGAACTCGAAGGAGATGGCCTGCCCGTGGTTGGCGACCTTCAGGTCGGGGGCGGCCGGCTGGATTCCGAACTCCGAGTGCAGGATGCCGAAGCGCGATCCCGGCCCGTAGGCGCTCATCTTGCCGCCGGTGGTCAGGACCAGCAGGCCCTTGCCCGCGTTGCCCGCCACCGCCTTCAGCTCGGCGATGGAGGCGCGCAGCCGGTCCAGCTTCTGCTCGACCTCGGCGGTCTTGCCGAAGATGCGGCCCAGCGTCTCGGCGTTTGCAATCGAGCTGTTCAGGAAGTCTTTCTGGTCGGTCGTCATGTCGAGCGTCGGCGCGATGCGCGACAGCTCGGCGTATTTCGGGGCGGAGCGGCCGCCGGCGATGATCAGGCCGGGCTCGGCGGCGTTTACCGCCTCGTAGTCGGGCTCGAACATGGTGCCGATCTTCGTGTAGGACGGCCCGTCATACTTGGCGAGGTGCGGCGGCTTCAGCCCCGTGGGCACCCCGGCGATCGCCACGCCCAGCGCGTCGAGCGTGTCCAGCGCGGTCATGTCGAAGACCAGGACGGGGTCGAGCTTGGCGGGAAGCCGGGTCTCGCCCTGCGCGTGCCGCACCGTCATGCCTTGGGCGTAACCCGGGATGGGAGCCAGGGCGGCCAAGCCGACCACGGCGGCGGTCATGGCGAGGGCGTGGCGTCGGGTCAGCTTCATCCTTGACTCTCCTTCAACTTTGCCGGGGCGGCCTATGCCGGAAGGGCGGGCGCACTGTGGTCCCGAACGCGGCGGATCGTCAATGCGAATTGCTCGCATTCGCAGTATGCTTGGCGGGCGTAGCTGAGGATGGCCGCGTTCCTTCTCCCATCTGGGGAAAGGGGGAAAGTGTCTTGGGGGCTTGTATTGCGACATGTCACGATATATCTTTGACCTATCGAAACACAGTGGAGCCCCTGTCATGAGGTTTTTCCCGAATCCCTTCTGCGGCCGGATGCGCCGCCATCATCCCGGCCCGCACGGCGATGGCCCCCATGGCGGCGGTCCCCGTCTCGGTGGCGGCCGTCACGCCGCGGAGAGCGGCTGGGGCCATGAGCATCACGAGCGGCGCGGTGGGCGCGGTGGCCGGCGCGGCGTCTTCGAGGCGTCGGAACTGCGGCTGGTCCTGCTGCGGCTGATCGCCGACGAGCCGCGGCACGGCTACGACCTGATCCGCGCCGTCGAGGAGCTGACCGGCGGCGGCTACGTGCCCAGCCCCGGTGTGATCTACCCGACGCTGTCGCTGCTGGAGGAGATGGGCCACATCGCCAAGGCCGACGCCGAGGGCGCGCGCAAGCCCTTCGCCGTGACCCCGGAGGGCACCGCCCAACTCGCCCAGGATGCGGCCACCGTCGAGGCCCTGTTCGCCCGCCTCGCTACCCTGGCGACCCGGCGGGCCCACACCGACGGTGCCCCGATCCGCCGCGCCATGGAGAATCTGAAGGCCGTGCTGATGCACCGGCTGGGCCGCGAGGGCGTCGACGCGGACACGGTGCACGCCGCCGTCTCGATCCTCGACGAGGCGGCCCAGCGCATTGAACGTCTTCCCTGAACACGCCGTCACCGCACAGAAGGATCATCATGAGACACGCCAGCAGCGTCCGCGTCCCGACCCCGAACGGCAGCCGCTACCTCCAGCAGCTCTGCAAGCACTGGGCGCACAATCTGACGGTGGAGTACACGCCGGAGGCGGGGAGCGTCGTCTTCCCGCACAACGCCCGCGGCGCCGATTGGCCGGGCGACGCCACCCTGACGCTCCAGGCCCGGCCGGACGCACTGGACTGCCGGCTGGACACCAGTTCCGCCGAACATCTCGCCGCCCTGAAGGGCGCGCTGGAGCGCCACCTCGACCGCTTCGCCTTCCGCGAGGTTCCGCTGTCCTACCCCTGGCAGGACGAGCCGGTCTGATCCGGCCATTCCCCTTTGTCCTTGTTGCGGCAGAGGATTTTGTCACCGGAATGTTCCCCGGCGTGCATGGATATGCCTTGAACTCCCCTGCCCGAATACGGGAAGAACCATCCTGAAGGAACAGGGATGGCAGGAGGGGGCAACCATGCCGAAGCGCGGCAATGGTGGGGTGGGGCGTTTTTCCGGCTGGCGTGCCGTCCTGGCCGCCTGCGCCGTCGCGGCGCTCGGCGCCGTCGCGCCGGCCGCGTCGGCGGCGGAACTGTCGATCGTCTTCACCTCGACGATGGCCGACATCGAGCCGGTGGAGGGCGAGGGCGGCCTCGCCAACCTCGCCACGCTGTTGCGCACCAAGCGGGCGGAGGGCAACACGCTGTTCCTGCACGGCGGCGCGTCGCTGACCGCGGGCGTCCTGTCCACCTTCGACCGCGGCGCCCACATGATCGACCTGCTGAACGAGCTTCAGCCCGACATGATGGCGGTGACCAAGCGCGACCTTGGCTTCGGCAAGGACGAGCTGACCCTGCGCAGTTACGAGGCGCGCTTCCCCTTCGTCAGCGCCACCACCATCGACCGCAACACCGGCAAGGTGATGGAGGGGCTGGAGCCGTCGGCGCTGCTCGACACGCCGGTGGGGAAGATTGGCGTGGTCTCGGCGATCTCGCCGGAACTGACGGTGCAGTACATCGTGCCGGACATCGAGGTCCGCCCGCCCGCCACCATTGCGGCGGAGGCCCGCGCCCTGCGCGCCCAGGGAGCGAACTATGTGGTCGCCATCCTGGACAACGCCCCGGAGGCCGTGGACGCGTTGCGCGGTGAACCCGCCATCGACGCGCTGCTCCAGCTCTCCGCCACCGGCAAGGACGTGCTGGAGGCCGATAAGGGAAAAGTCTTCGGCGTCCATGTCAATGTGAAGGGATCGGCCTTCGTCCTGCGGCTGGATGGTGACGGCAAGGCGCCGCCCGCGCTGGCCGGAGCCGACATCGTGCCGCTCGCCGTGCTGCCGCCGGACCCGGCGATGGAAAAGCGGGTCGGCGTCTATCTGGCCCGGCTGTCGGAGCTGCTGGACATCAACATCGGGACCACGGCGACCGCGCTCGACACCCGCCGCGCCGCGGTGCGCACCGGCGAGAACGCCTTCGCCTCGCTGATCGCCGACGCCATGCGCGGCCATTTCAACACCGACGTCGCCTTCATCAACGGCGGCAACATCCGCGGCAACCGCCAGTACGAGGCGGGGACCGTGCTGACCCGCCGCGACATCCAACGCGAACTGCCCTTCCGCGACACCATCATCGCCGTGACCCTGCCCGGCAAGGCCCTGCGCGAGGCGCTGGAGGTCAGCGCCGCCGGGGTGGACAACCAGAAGGGCAGCTTCCTCCACCCGTCCAACATGGCGGTGGTCTACGACCTGAAGCAGCCGGCGGGAAGCCGCGTCGTCTCCGTCACGGTGGGCGGCAAGCCGCTCGACCCGGACGCCCGCTATTCGGTGGCCCTGCCCAACTATCTGGCCCAGGGCGGCGACGGCTACGGCATGCTCAAGTCGCCCGGCGCCGCCCCCGGAAGCGGCGGCAAGCTGCTGTGGGAGATCATGGCCCAGCATCTGACCGACCGCGGGACGGTGTCGCCCCGCATCGACGGCCGCATCACCGAGCGTTGATGACGACGGAGCCCGCCTCGACCGCGCCGGTCCCGCGCGCGCCCTTCCGGGGCGGCGTCGGGCGACGCGTCGGGCTGGGCCTGCTGGTGATGGTGGGGGTGCTGCTGGGCGTGTCGGGTGCCGCGCTCTACGACCTCGCGCAGTTCCGCCACGCCCTGTCGGACCTGTCCAACGGAGCGCTGCCGCGCATCACCACCGGGGCGGTGCTGAACGGCGGACTGCAGCAGGTGCTCTCGCAGGCGACCCGGCTGGGCGGTGCGACCAGCCACCCCGAGCGGCGGGTCACCCTGGCCGAGCTGACCGCCAACCTGACGGCGGTCACCCGGTCGGCCCAGGCCCTGTCCGACATCGAGGGCGGCGCCACGCTGGCCGGCGTCCTGGGGACCCTCGTCCCGACGCTGGCGGACCTCGACCGGCTGGTCGCCGAGCGCATCGACGCGGCGGCGCGCAGCGACGACGCGCTGGATGAGACCCGCCGCCTGTCGGCGGAGGCCGGCGCGCTGGTCGCCGCCGTGCTGCCGACGCTGCCGCCGGACCGGCTGGGGCCGCTGACCGCCTGGACCAACACCGTCAACCGCGTGCTGAACGAGAGTACCCACGCCGGCAACAGCCGCTTCCAGCGCGAGATCGCGCGCGCCCAGCGGGACGCGGCGGCGGCGCTGTCGGCCCTGCCGGCGCTCCACGCCGGGCTGCCGCCGGAACAGGCGGAGCGCTTCGTCGCCCTGCACCGGCGGCTGGAGACGGCGCTGCTCGGACCCTCCGGCCTGCTGCCCAGCCTGATGGAGCGGCAGGCGGCCATCGCCCGCAGCAAGGCGCTGACCAATCAGGTGCTGGTCATGGTCGAGGAGGTCGTGAAGATCGCACACGCGCTGTTCGAGCGGATCAACGCGGCGGCGGCGGACGAGGCGGACGGCCTGTCCGAACTGGCGGCGACGCAGAACCGCATCCTGATCGGGCTGGGGGCGCTGGGCTTCCTGGTGGCGCTCGGCGTCTATCTGTACCTGCGCCGCTTCCTGACCCTGCGTCTGGTCCGGCTGAACGACGCGGTGCTCGACCGGGTGGAGGGGCGGGAGACGCCGCTGCCCGACGGCGGCACCGACGAGATCGCCACCATTTCCCGCTCGATCCGCCACTTCCTCGACGAGATCGCGCGCCGCCAGCAGCAGGTGGAGGAGGCCCGCCGCCGCGCCGAGGAGGCGTCGCGGGCCAAGGGCGATTTCCTGGCGAACATGAGCCACGAGATCCGCACGCCGATGAACGCCATCCTCGGCCTCAGCCACCTCGCCCTGCGCGCCGGGCCGCCGCCGCGCCAGCGCGGCTACCTGACCCGCATCCGCGCCTCGGCCACGGCGCTGCTGGGAATCATCAACGACATCCTCGACGTCTCGAAGATCGAGGCGGGGATGCTGACGCTGGAGCGCGTGCCCTTCGACCTGTCCGCCGTGCTGGACATGGTGGCCGGCACCGCCGCCCTCTCCGCCGAGGAGAAGGGGCTGGCCTTGCGGCTGGAGGTCGCCCCGGACGTGCCCACCGCCCTGCTGGGCGACCCGCTGCGGCTGGGGCAGGTGCTCCTCAACCTCGTCAACAACGCGGTGAAGTTCACCGAGAGCGGCAGCGTGGTCCTCGGCGTGAGCGCCGCGCCGCGAGGGGCGGAGGATGGGGAGACCGAGCTGCGCTTCGCCGTGCGCGACACCGGCATCGGCATGACGGCGGAGCAGGTGGCCCGCCTGTTCCAGCCCTTCGCCCAGGCCGACAGTTCGACCACCCGCCGCTACGGCGGGACCGGGCTGGGGTTGGCGATCAGCCGGCGGCTGGCCGTCATGATGGGCGGCGGCATCGTTGTGGACAGCGCCCCCGGTCTGGGCAGCACCTTCCGCTTCACGGTGACGGTCGGCGTGCAGGACGGCGCCGTGACGGCGCTGCCCGCCGCCTTGGCCGATCCGGGGCTTGCGGGCCTGCGGGTGGACGAGCCGCTGCGCGGCCTGCGCGTGCTGGTCGCCGACGACAACGCCGTGAACCGGCTGGTCGCGCGGGAACTGCTGGAGGACGCCGGGCTGGCCGTCACCGCGGTCGGCAGCGGCGGGGAGGCGGTGCGGCTGGCGCTGGAACCGGGGGCGGGCTACGCCGCGCTGCTCACCGACGTCCAGATGCCGGACATGGACGGCTTCGCGGTCGCGCGGGCGATCCGCCGCCAGTGCGGCCCCGACCGCCTGCCGATCATCGCCATGACCGCCCACGCCCTGGAGGAGGAGCGGCGGCGCTGTCTGGACGCGGGCATGGACGACCACATCGCCAAGCCGGTGGAGCCGCATCGCCTCGTCGCCGTGCTGAACCGCTGGCTGAAGCCCTTCGGGCGGCGGGAGGCTTTGCCGGTTGCCAAGGCCGCGGAGATGGATGCCGTTCTTCCTGACGGCTTGGAGGGGTTCGACCTCGCCCCGGCGTTGGCGCGGATGAACGGGCGGGCGCGCACGCTGCGCAGGGCGATCCTCGACTTTCTCGACCGCTACGGCGACGCGCCGGTTCGGCTGGAGCATCTGCGCAAGGCGGGAGACGGGCCGGCGCTGGAACGCTTCGCCCACGGGCTGCGCGGCAGCGCCGGAACGGTCGGCGCGATGGCCGCCAGTGCCGCCGCCGCCGCGCTGGAGCTGGCGGCGCGCGAGGAGCGGTGGGACGCAATACCGGGGCTCGTGGCCGACCTGTCCGCCGGCCTCGGTCCCGCGCTGGCTTCGGCGGAAACGCTGCGCGCCGCGGAGATCGCCGTGGAGGTCGTGCCGGAAATCCCGGCGGTTCCTCTCGTCGACCCGGACAAGCTGGACGAGGCGCTGAGCGCGCTGGAGGAGGCGTTGCGCAGCGGCAGCCTGTCGGCGGCGGCCCGCTTCGACGCTGTGCGCGGCCTGCTGGCCGGGCGCGGCCATGACGAGGCGGTGGACAAGGTGGGGCGGGCTGTGGAGGAGTTGGATTTCGCCGTGGCCCGCGCGGCGCTGGAACGGCTCACCGCCGCATGGACCAGGGAACGGGACCGGGAGACGACGCCGTGAGCGGTGGTCACATTCTGATCGTCGATGACGACACGGCCAACATCCGTGCGCTCGCCAGCGTGCTGGAGGACCGGCACGAGGTGCGCTTCGCGACCTCCGGCCGCCGCGCGCTGGAGCTGGCCTCCGCCGACCCGCCGGAGCTGGTGCTGCTCGACGTGATGATGCCAGGGCTGGACGGCTACGCGGTGTGCCGGCTGCTGAAGACCGACCCGGCCACCGCCGACGTCCCGGTGATCTTCATCACCTCGCTGTCCAGCCCGGAGGAGGAGGCCTTCGGGCTGGAGACCGGGGCCGTCGATTACGTAACGAAGCCCTTCAGCCCTGCCATCGTGCGCGCCCGCGTCGCCACCCACCTGTCGCTGCGCCGGGCCAACCGCAGCCTGAAGGACGAGAACGAGCATCTGGAGGCGCTGGTCCGCGAGCGCACGCGCAAGCTGGCCCAGGCCCAGCGCGAGAAGATGGCGGCGCTGCGCCAGATGGTCGCCGGCGTGGCCCACGAGATCAACACGCCCATCGGCGTGGCGCTGGGCAGCGCGTCCCACCTCGGCGACCGGGTCGCCGCGATGACGGAGCGGCTGGCCGCCAACCAGCTCCGCCGCGCCGAGCTGGAGCGTTTCCTGGCGAGCGCAGGCGAGCTGGCCGCCCTGCTGTCGAGCACCATCGCCCGCGCCGGCGAGATCGTGCGCTGCTTCAAGGGGGTGGCGGCGGATCATGGCGGGCTGCGCCAGACCATCGCGCTGCGCCCCTTCCTGGAGCAGGTGACGGAGAGCCTGCGCCCGCAGTGGGAGCCGCTGGGGCACCGCATGACGGTGGATTGCCCCGCCGACCTGCGCATGGTCAGCAACCCGGCGATCCTGTCCGCGCTTCTGGAGCAGCTTGTCCGCAACGCGCTGGAACACGCCTTTCCGGCGGGGCGGCATGGGCTGGTGACGGTCGGGGCCGCGGCGTCGGGACCGGAGACGGTTCTGCTGTCCGTCGCCGACGATGGCGCCGGCATCGCGGAGGGGACCGCCGGGCGCATCCTGGAGCCCTTCTTCACCACCCGCCGCGGCACCGGCTCGGTCGGGCTCGGCCTGAACATTGTGGACAATCTGGCGACGGACCGGCTGGGTGGATCCTTCACCATCGCCTCGCGCACCGGGGGCGGCACCCTGGCGACGCTGCATCTGCCGGCCCGCACCCCGCCGGATTTGTAGGCGAACCCTGTAGGCGGACTTTGCCCCCACCCCGGCCCTCCCCCGCTTCGCAGGGGAGGGAGAGAGGGGCTCCCTCACTCCGGCACCAGCACCACCCCGCCCGGATTGTCGGTGACCGCGAAGGTCTCGAAATACTCGATCTCCGGATCGGTGCCGTAGCGCCGCCGGATGCCGTCCAGCCATGGTCCCTGGTAGAAGTGCTGGGCGTCTTCCCGCTTTTCCCACTGGTAGACGCCCCCGGCGGTGCCGGTCTCGCTCCAGATGAACTGCTTGCGGATCAGGCCGGGCACATCGCCGAAACCCGGTGCGATCGACAGGAAATGCGCCCGGCACTCCTCCCGTCCGATCGCGGCGGGCAGGCGGTAGCGGACAATGGCGGTGATCATAGGGGCCTTCCGTGCGTTGTTTCTCTACTTCATGAGTTGACATTATAGAGCGAGGCCGTTGAATATAGTCCATGAAAATCATGTATTCACATTTATAAAAAGTGAATACGCCTCGATCGAAGGACGACGACGACCATGAGCACGCATCGGAACGGTTCGGGAATTTCGACGCTGGCGCCCTCGCGGCGCGGGCTGCTGAAGGTGGCGGCGGCGAGCGCGGTGGCGCTGCCCTTCGCGGGCGTGGCGTCCCGGCTGGTCGCCGCCCCGACGCCGGCCGCGCTGAAGCCGCTGAAGCTCGCCTGGAACACCGGCGCGGTGTGCGGTGCTCCGGTGGCGGTCGCCAAGCACAACGGCTTCTTCGAGAAGCACGGGCTGGACGTGGAGTTCGTCAACTTCGCCGGCACAACGGAGCAGCTTCTGGAGGCGCTCGCCACCGGCAAGGCGGACATCGGCCACGGCATGGCGCTGCGCTGGCTGAAGCCGTTGGAGCAGGGCTTCGACGTGCGCATCATCGCGGGCGTGCACGGCGGCTGCATGCGCCTGCTGGCCGCCAAGAACGGCGGCATCACCAGCCTTGCCGGGCTGAAGGGCAAGACGGTGGCGATCAGCGACCTGTCCAGCCCGGCCAAGCACCTGTTTTCCATCCAGCTCGCCAAGCAGGGGATCGACCCGAACAAGGACGTGGAATGGCGCGTCTTCCCCGGCGATCTGCTGGCCATCGCGGTCGACAAGGGCGAGGCGCAGGCCGTCGCCCACTGGGACCCGGTGACCTACAATTTTCTGAAGTCCGGCAATCTGGTGGAAATCTCCACCAACCTGTCGGGCGAATTCGCCAACCGCGTCTGCTGCGTCCTCGGCGCGCGCGGCAGCCTGCTGCGCGAGGACAAGGCCGCCGCCGCCGCGGTGACCCGCGCCGTGTTCGAGGCGCAGCACTACGCCGCTGCCAACCCGGTGGAGGCCGCCAAGGTCTACCAACAGTACTCGCCCAAGAGCAGCATCGAGGACCTCGCCGCCCAGCTTTCCAGCCAGACGCACGACCACAACCCGGTGGGCGCCGACATCAAGCGCGAGATCGCGCTCTACGCGGAGGAGCTGAAGAGCGTGCAGGTCTTCAAGCCGGGCACCGACACGGCGAAATTCGCCGACCGCGTCTACGCCGACGTGCTGGGCTGAGATGAGCAGCCTGGATGACGCAGCGGTGCTGGAGGGGGAGCGCAACCATTCCTCCACGGCCCCGCGCCTCTGGCTGGGCGGGCTGGCGGCCAGTGCCGCCTGGCTGGCCGCCGCCGCCCTGACCGCCCTGTGGCCGGAAGGCGAGGAATGGGTGCGCACCGGCGAGTTCGCCAGCCTGCTGGCGGTCGTCGGCGGTGCGCTGGCCTTCGCCGTGCCGCTGCTGCGCCTGTTCGGCGCGGCGGGGGAACAGCTGCGCGCCGCCGCCCCCTGGCTGTTCGTGCTGGCGCTCGGCGTGATTGGCTGGGAGCTGGTCACCGCCAAGCTCGACCTGTTGCCGCGCCCCTTCTTCGCGCCGCCGCAGGCGCTGCTGGAGGTCTATCTGGACGAGTGGCCCCGGCTGCTGGAATGCACCGTGGCGTCGCTGCAACTGCTGCTGCTCGGCTACGGGATCGGCGCCTTCGTCGGCTTCGTCACCGGCGTGTCCATCGGCTGGTCGCGGGCGGTGGGCTATTGGGTGCATCCGGTGCTTCGGCTGATCGGGCCGCTGCCGGCCACGGCGTGGCTGCCCATCGCCTTCTTCGCCTTCCCGTCGAGCTGGAGCGCCAGCGTCTTCCTGATCGCGCTGGCGACCGGCGTGCCGGTGACCATCCTGACCTGGTCGGGCGTGGCCGGCGTCAACCCGGCCTATTACGACATCGCCCGCACGCTGGGCGCGTCCTCGCGCTTCCTGGTTCTGAAGGTGGCGGTGCCGGCGGCGATGCCGCACGTCTTCGTCGGCCTGTTCATGGGGCTCGGCGCCTCCTTCGCGGTGCTGGTGGTGGCGGAGATGATGGGGGTCAAGGCCGGGCTCGGCTGGTACCTGCAATGGGCGCAGGGCTGGGCGGCCTACGCCAACATGTACGCGGCGCTGCTGGTGATGGCGCTGGTGTGCTCCAGCCTCGTCACGCTGCTGTTCAAGGCGCGCGACCGGCTGCTCGCCTGGCAGAAGGGATTGCTGAAATGGTAGCGCTGGAACAGGAGTTGCCGGCCGGTCTGGAGCTTGAGGTCCAGGGGGTCAGCCACGCCTTCGACCTGCACGGCGCGCCGCTGCCCGTGCTGGACACGGTCGGCCTGCACGCCAAGCCGGGCGAGTTCGTGGCGCTGCTCGGCCCGTCGGGCTGCGGCAAGTCCACGCTGCTGCGGCTGGTCGCCGGGCTGGAGCCGCCGCGCTCGGGCCGGATTCTGGCCGACGGGCTGCCGATCACCGGGCCGCATCCGTCGCGGGTGGTGGTCTTCCAGGACCCGACTCTCTACCCCTGGCGCACCGTCTGGGACAATGTGGCGCTGGGGCTGGAGGCGCAGGGCGTGCTGCGCCAGCGGCGCAACCGCGTGGACGAGGCGCTGCGGCTGGTCGGGCTGGACGGCTTCGCCAAGGCCTACCCGCACCAGCTCTCCGGCGGTATGGCGCAGCGCGCGGCGCTGGCCCGCGCGCTGGTCAACGACCCGCGCCTGCTGGTGCTGGACGAGCCGCTGGGCAAGCTCGACAGCCTGACCCGCATCCAGATGCAGGGCGAGATCGTCGCGCTGTGGCGACGCGCCGGCTTCACCGCCCTGCTGGTGACCCACGACGTGGAGGAGGCGCTGCTGATGGCCACCCGCGTCATCGTGTTCAGCGAGCGCCCGGCCCGCATCAAGGCGGAGATCGTCGTCGACCGTCCCTATCCCCGCCACCGTGACGACCCGGTGCTGGTGGAGTTGCGCCACAAGGCGCTGGAATTGCTGGGCCTTGCTGGGAGCTGGTAGGGTGTTGCCCCCTCCCTAAAGCGAATTTTCATTCGCTTTAGACTCATATGGCCTCATTCGCCGGCCGGGCTTCGGCCGCATGCGCGGCCGGGACCGCCGTCGCGATCCAGAGCGGAATGCATTCCGCTTTAACCCTCCCCCGCTCTCGGCGGACCGAAGGTCCGCCTGCCGCGTCAGCGCAAACCTTTGGTTTGCGTGAGAGCTGCGCAGGGGAGGGGACTAATCTCCCTCTCCCGCGTGAGCGGGGGAGGGCCGGGGTGGGGGTCGCGTTGAAATGACTTGCCGCTCAGGAGCGGCGGAGGAGCGTGCGCTCGACGGCGTTCGCCCCCCAGACCGACAGCGGGATCATCACCGCCGCCGCGGCCAGCAGACCGACCGTCAGGTTGCTGCCGAGAACCCAACTGGCGGCGCGGTGGAACGTCTGCCAGGACGGGTCGGCGCGGCAGGCTTCCACCCAGGCCAGATCGAGGCCCAGCCGCTCCAGCCCGTAACTCACGTTGAACCAGGCCAGCGGCTCGCCATGACGGGTCCAATGCGGCCATTGCGCCATGACGCTCCACAGCAGCAGCGTGGACAGCGTGCCGATGGACAGGGTGGTCAGGCCGAAGCTCACGGCAGGGGCGATGCGGGACATCGGGGCGCGCATGGGTCGCTCATGTAAAATCTACTTGTATAGTATAGTTTACAGCTTGACTATGTGACTCAAAACTGTTTTTTGCTGAATTCCACATGTTTGATGATCGGGCGTGCCGTCAGCGCTTTCTTTTAAGAGAATGCGAGTTATTCGCATTTCAATGGACGCCTCGGCGTGATTCCACGATGATGACCAGCGAGCGTGACGCGGGGGCCGGATCGGACGCCCCGTTCGCCGCCGGGGCAACCCCGGCGCCACGCGGCGGACCGTCCTGAACGCTTGGGTGATTCCTTTGATGACGACTCTCCCTTCCCGGCTGAGGTTCGGGCCGGACGGGCTGCGCCGCCTGGACGTGGCCTCCCGCAGCCTCGCCGGGATCGTCGGCGGCTACGCGCTGGCGGCGGTGGCGGCGATGTTCCTGGCCCTGACGCTTCCGATGCCGCGGGCGGAGGCGGTCTACACCGCCACCATGCTGTCCTTCGCCATCCACGCCGGGGCCTTCGTCTGGGCCTTCTCCGTACGGTCGCGGCGGGTGTGGCCCGGCCTGCTGGCGCCGACGCTGCTGCTGGGCGGCGGAACCTGGCTGCTGCATGGCCTGCAATCGGGGGCGCCGTCATGAAGGACGGGTTCCGCCAGTCCATGGCGTGGCTGCACACGTGGTCGGGGCTTCTGCTCGGCTGGCTGCTGTTCGCCGTCTTCCTGACCGGCACCATCGCCTATTTCCGGCAGGAGGTGACGGTCTGGATGCAGCCGGAGCTTCACGGCTCCGTTCCCGACGCCGGGACCGCCGAGCGGGCGGTGGAGCGGATGGGCCAGCTCGCCCCCGACGCGGCGCAGTGGACCATCACGCTGCCCGGCGAGCGGTCGCCCGCCGTGTCGGTCTCCTGGCGCCCGGTGGACGCCAAGCCGAACGACCGTGCCGCCCTGAAGCGCGCCGCGCTCGACGCCGGGACCGGCGCGGTGCTGGAGCCACGCGAGACGGCGGGCGGCAACTTCCTCTACCGCTTCCATTTCGAGCTGTACGGGATGCCGCGCGAGATCGCCCGTTGGATCGTCGGCATCGCCACCATGGCGATGCTGGTCGCCATCGTCAGCGGGATCATCACCCACCGCCGCATCTTCAAGGACTTTTTCACCTTCCGGCCGGAGAAATCGGCGCTGCGCTCCTGGATGGATGGGCATGTGGCGGCAGCGGTTCTGGCGCTGCCCTTCCACCTGATGATCACCTATTCCGGCCTGCTGCTGTTCATGACCATGCTGATGCCCTGGGCGGTCGATCTCGCCTATGATGGCAACCGTCAGGCCTATTTCGCCGAAAGCGGCTTCCGCCGCGCGCCGCCCCCGCCGCGTCCGGCGCCGCAGGCCGCGCCGCTGACCCCGGTGGCGCCGCTGCTCGCCGAGGCCGGCCGGCGCTGGGCCGACCGCGGCGGGGTGGGGAGCCTGACCGTCACCAACCCCGGCCGCGCCAACGCCACCATCGAGCTGCGGCCGGCGGAGTCCGATGCCATCGGGCGCGGCGCCGCGACGGAACGGCTGCTGTTCGACGGGGTGACCGGGCGGGCGCTGGAGCTTCAGCCGGCGGACCCGCAGCCGGCGGCCATGGCGACCGGCAACTATCTGATGGGGCTGCATCTGGCGCGCTTCGCCGGGCCGGGGATGCGCTGGCTGTTCTTCGCCTCCGGCGTCGCCGGAACGGTGATGGTGGGCAGCGGACTGATCCTCTGGGTGGTCAAGCGGCGGTCGCAGCGCGGCCGGGCGGACACTTGGGGGAACGGTCCCGAGCCGTTCGGGCACCGGTTGGCCGACCGGCTGAACATCGGCGTGGTGGCGGGGCTGCCGCTGGCCGTCGCCGCCTATTTCTGGGCCAACCGCCTGCTGCCGACGGGGCTGGAGGAGCGTGCGGGCTGGGAGATCGGGGTGTTCTTCCTGGCCTGGACCGCCGCTTTGCTGCATGCCCCGCTGCGCCCGTCGCGGCGCGGCTGGGCGGAGCAGCTGGGGGCCGGCGCGGCGCTGTTCGCCCTGCTGCCCGTGCTGAACCTCGCCACCGCCGCCGGCCATCTGGGCAACAGCCTGCCGGCGGGAAACTGGCTGCTGGCCGGCTTCGACCTGACGGCGCTGGCGGTCGGGCTGCTGCTGGGCTTCGCCGCGCGCAAGGTCGTGCGGAACGCCTTCGCCGGCAAGGCGGCGCCGGCCCCCGTGTTGCCCGCCGGGGCGGTCGTCGAGGAACTGACATGATTCTGTCGTCGCTGTGCGTCGCCTATGCGGGCTTGCTCGCCCTGGCGCTCGCCCTGGACCGCCATCACGAACAGGTCTTTGCCCGCCGCCCTTCCGCGCGGACCAGCCGCCTGCTGGTGTGGGCGGGGTGGCTGGGGCTCGCGCTGTCGCTGCCGCCCGCGGTGATGGCGTGGGGGTGGGGGATCGGGATTCCGGCTTGGCTGGGGTTGCTGACGGTGGCCGCCGCGGCGCTGGTCCTGCTGCTCCCCCACGCGCCGCGGGCGGCGTTGCGGCTCGGCCCCGCGGCGTTGCTCTGCGCCCCATTCCCTGCACTTCTTGGGTGAGGACGCGGTTTTTCCGCAACGCCGCCTTGCGTCCGGCGCCTGTGCGCGAAGCCGAGGAAATGTTTCACCATTGTGAAATTATGGATATTCTGCACAACCACGGAATGCCCCTGGCCGTGTGGGCGGACCGCGGCTGACGCAGGAGAACAACGGGCAATGACCGGACGGACCTCTCCCATCGCATCGGCGGTGCCCGGACGCATCCGCGTGCGCCACCCGCTGCTGCGCCGAACCGACCGCTTCCAGGAGGCGCTGGGCTGCCTGGAGTCCCTGGATGCCATCCGGGTGACCGAAAGCAATCCGGCGGTGGGCAGCGTTCTGCTGAGCTACGACCCCGCCGTGGTGACGCCGGATAACGCCCGGTCCCAGGTGGAGGCGCTGCTGTCGGCGGTTCTGCACCCCGCTGAGGCTCCTCCGGTGCCGGACGACCCCGCCCCCGTCGCGGACAGCAAACCGGCCGCTCCGGAGCTGAAATGGCGGATCAACCGTGCGGCCAAGATCGGGATGATGGGCAGCATGGCGGCAACCCTGGCGGCGCTGGGGATGGGCAAGCGCGTCCATGCCGGCTTCGGCACGCTGTTCGTCGCCTTCATGCTCGTCCACATGACCGTGCAGCGCAAACGCCTCTTCCAATGACCGACCGCAAACCGAGCATGCCCGACGAATTCCTGAGCCGGCTGGCCGCCGCCCTGACCATCGCGCACCACATTCCGGGCCGGGTGCGGCTGAAGCTCGACGGCGCCGCGGAGCGCAGTCTGGCGGCGCTGGCCGACGACGCCAGGGCACTGCACCGGGCGCTGACCGGGGCGGAGGGCATCCGCTCCGTCGCGCTGAACCCGCTCGCCCGCTCCTGCACCATCGAATACGACCCCACGGTGATCCCGCCCTCGGCGTGGCCGGATCTGCTGCGCGGGGAAGCCAGCGCGGCGGCCGGGACGCTGCTGCGCATCGCCACCGCCGGCTTTGCGGGTGGTGCGCCGGAAAGGAGACCATGATGCTGCCGCTTCTGACATTCGCGTCCGGCGTGATCGCCGGGGCCATCGGCGTCCGGATGGTGAAGAACGCCAAGGCCAAGGCCGATCCCAAGATCGCCGACCTCCGGGCCACCAACCTCAAGGCTGCCGATGTGAAGGCCGCCGCCCGCGAGGGCGCCGGCAAGGCCCAGACCGCGGTGCGCGAGGCTGCGGTCAGCGGCCTGCTGGCCATCGAGCGGACCTCCGCCGGTCTGCGCTCCCGCCTCGCCACGCCGGTGGAGGAAGCCCCCGTCGCGGCGGCGACCGCCGAGGCGGAGCCGGCAAAGGACGATGCGGCGGAGCCGGTGAAGACCGAGCCGACGCCGCCCGCCAGCCCGTCGGGGGCCGCGTGAAACGCGGGAAGCGGCGCGGCAAGGCGCGGGGCTCCGGCACGCTCGCCGCCGACATCACGCGCGACTTCACGCGCGGCATGGTGGCGACCGGCCTGCTGACCGCCGTCCAGGACCGCTGGGTGACGGGCGCCGAGGCCCCCGCGCCGCGCACCATCCTGCGCCACGGCCTGCAGGGCGGTGCGGCGCTGGCCGCCGCCAGCGTCGCCGCCGACGCCCTGCGCAACCGCGACTACGCGCGCCTCGCCTTGGCGGTCACCGCCGGGGCGGCGGGCGTGGTCATGATCGAACATCTGCTGAATCCAGCGGAAGAGCCGCCGCAAGAACGGCCGAAACACGAGGACCCCCATGGCTAAGAAGACCAAGAAGGCGTTGAAGAAGCTGAAGAAGCAGCAGCGCCAGTACGAAGCCGCCATGGCCGCCGGCGGTACGCCGATGGGCGCCGATGCGGCGCGGGGGCAGGGGCTTCTCGGCGGGCTGAGCGGTCTTCTTCCGTCGCGCCGGTCCGAGCAGTTCCTGATCGGGCTGCTGGTCGGGGCAGCGGCGGCCTATGTGCTGTCCGACGAGGAACTGCGCGGCAAGATCGTGAAGTCCGGCCTGAAGCTGTACGGCAACCTCGCCGGTGGCCTCGCCGAGATGAAGGAGCAGATGGCCGACCTCCAGGCCGAGCTGGAGGCGGAACAGGCCGGAGCGTTATGAGCGGCCTGCCCTGGTTCCTGCGGCTGGAGCCGGTCCATCGGGTTCCGGGGCGCATCCGGCTGCGCTACGCCTGCCGTCCCGGCACCCCCGACGACACGGCGACCCTGCACCGGGTGGTGGAGGCGGTCGCCGGGGTGACGTCGGTTCGGGCGAGCCGCGCCGCGCGGTCGCTGGCCGTCCGCTACGATCCGGCGGTGACGGACGCCACGGCGCTGTGTCTTGCGCTGGCCGCCCTGCCGATTCCCGAACCGGCGCCGCCCGCCCCGGCGGCGGAGGGCGGGGAAAATCACGGCGCGACGCTGGTCCGCAGCCTCGCCACGCTGGCCGGCGGCTTCCTGCTGCCCATGCCGCTGCGCCTGCCGCTGTCGCTGGCCGTCGCCATGCCGATGCTGCGCGAGGGCATGGCCATCTATGGGCGGGAGGGGGTCAACTCCCACGTCCTGGAGGCGGCGGCGGTGGCGATCTCCCTGGCGCGGCGGGATTTCACCGCGGCCAACACCACCGTCTTCATGCTGGCGCTCGGCGAGTATATGGAGGACTCCATCGCCCGCCGGTCGGACGCGCTGCTGAAGCGGCTGCTGCGGCCGTCGAGCGATCAGGTGTGGCTGCTGCGCGACGGCGTGGAGATCCAGGTGCCCGCCGACACCGTCATGGTCGGCGACAGCGTGGTCATCGGCGCCGGGACGGTGATCCCGGTGGACGGCACGGTGCTGAGTGGGGAGGCGACCGTCAACGAGGCCGCCATGACCGGCGAGAGCGCCCCGGTGGTCAAGCAGCGCGGTTCCGCCGTCCTGTCCGGCACGCTGATGGAGGAGGGGCGGCTGGTCGTCTACGCCGAGCATGTCGGCAGCCACACCGCCGCCGCCCGCATCGCCGATTACGTCGAACAGTCGCTGACCGCCAAGAGCGAGGCGCAGCTCGACGCGGCGCGTTTGGCCGACCGGCTGGTTCCCACGGTGCTGAAGCTGGCCGGCGGCTCCTTCCTGATGACCGGTGACTGGCGCAGCGCGGCGTCGGTGCTCCAGGCCGACTATTCCTGCGCGCTGAAGCTGGCGACCCCGGTGGCCTTCAAGTCGGCCATGTACGGGGCGGGGCAGGCGGGCATCCTGATCAAGGGCGCCAACGCGCTGGAACGGCTGGCCCAGGCCGACACGGTCATCTTCGACAAGACCGGCACGCTGACCACCGGCGATCTGCAGGTGACCGATTCCATCGCCTTCGACCCGACCTTCAGCCCCGACGACCTGATCTGCCTCGCCGCCTCGGTGGAGGAACATTACTTCCACCCGCTGGCGATGGCGGTGGTCAACGCCGCCAAGGAGACGCACAACCGCCACTTCGACCACCAGGAGGTCAAGTTCATCGTCGCCCACGGGGTGGCCAGCGTCATCGACGGCAAGCGCATCGTCGTCGGCTCCCGCCACTTCATCGAGGATGACGAGGGCATCGACACCACGGCCCACCGCGAGGCCATCGACGCGCTGCACCGCGACGGCAAGACGCTGCTGTTCATCGGCCTCGGCGGGGTGCTGGCCGGCGTTCTGGCGCTGAAAGACAGCGTGCGCGCGACCAGCGCGGCGACCATCGCGCGGCTGCGGCGGGCCGGGGTGAGGCGGGTGCTGATGCTGACCGGCGACCACCGCGACCGCGCCGCCGAGCTGGCCGCGGAACTGCACCTCGACGGCTTCCACGCCGATCTGCTGCCCACCGACAAGGCCCGCATCATCGAGAACCTCAGCCGCGAGGGCGCGCGCATCGCCTTCGTCGGCGACGGCATCAACGACGCCCCGGCACTGGCCGGCGCCCATGTCGGCATCGCCATGCAGAAAGGGGCGGACATCGCCCGGCTGACCGCCGATGTGGCGCTTCTGGAGGACCGGATCGAGCGGGTGGCCGACGCCAAGGAGACGGCGAACGCCGCCATGGCGCTGATTGCCCGCAACTACCGCCTGACCGTCGGGCTGAACAGCGCGATCCTCGGCGCCGCCGCGCTGGGGCTGTTGTCCCCGGTGGGCACCGCCGTGCTGCACAACGGAACCACGATCGGGATTCTGCTCAACGCACTGCGCCGCGCGCCGGCGGTGGCAGTGCCCCCTCCCCAACCCTCCCCCGCTTTGCGGGAGAGGGAGGCTTGAGCGAAGCGGCGGCAGTCCCCTCCACCTCGTAGAGGGGGAGGGTTAGGGAGGGGGCAGGACCTCAGCGCCCCAACCCCTCCCACGCGGCGAAGGACTCCGCGGGTGGCGACAGGTACAGGCTGGGCACCCAGCCGTCCGGGATCGGGACGGTCGCCGCGTGGGTCCGGTTGTGGGCCAACAGCTTCGGCAGGACATGGGTGTGCGGACCCTCCGGGCTGCGGCCGTCGGGCGGCGGGATCGGCTGGCTGACCTCGATCCGGCCGAAGGGGCCGATGAAGACGCGGTCGGGGCTGAGCGCCGGCAGGTCGGGCGGCAAGGGGTTGCCCGGCGCCAGCAGCTCCGTCCCGACGACCGCGCGCAGGCGGGCGATGGTGGCGGGATCGGAACTGCGGACGCAGACGTCGGTCTGGAAGACGCCCAGCCCAAGGTCGAACAGCTGGGCGTCGCGGTCCGTCTCGGCGATGGCCTCGCGGTCGGGACCCAGCTCGGTCACCACGCCGCGCCGGTTCATCGCACCGACGTGACGGGGCAGGCAGAGGGCCACGGCGAGGCTGCCGTTGCGTGTCCGGTAGGGCACCGCGCGGATCGCCGGACCGGGGCGCAGGCGCAGCCCGCCGCGGGCGGTCCGTGCCTCCAGGTCCGGGCCGGCGTCGCGCAGGGCGACGGGTTCGTCCGGGTCGCGGATGAACTCCGCGATGGCGCCGAACGCGCCGAGGCTCCAGCCGGTGGCCGGGTCGTTCAGCGCGTCGCGCAGCAGGGAAGTCAGATCGCTCATCAAGGCGTCTCCGGTTGGCAAGTCGGGGATGGCAGGGCGTGCCAGGGAAGCAGGAAGGGCTCGCCGCCGGCCTCGCCGCGGTGGACGGCGATGCCGTAGGCGGCGCGCAGGTGGGCGTCGGTCAGCACCCGCTCGGGCGGCCCGTCGGCCCGCACGCCGCCGCCCGACAGCAGGATCAGCCGGTCGCAGAAGCGGGCGGCCAGGGTCAGGTCGTGCAGCACCGCCACCACGCCGCTCCCCCGGCGGGCGGTGTCGCGCAGCAGCGCCATGCAGGCGAGCTGGTGGCCGGGATCGAGCGCGGCGACCGGCTCGTCGGCCAACAGGACGGGCGCCTCGGTCGCCAGGGCGCGGGCGAGCAGGACGCGCATCCGCTCGCCCCCCGACAGGGTGCCGACGATCCGCCCGCGCAGGTGGGCGGCGTCGGCGGTGGCGAGCGCCCGCTCCACCGCCGCGCGGTCCGCCGCGGTGATGCCGCCCAGCGCGCCGCGGTGGGGCAGCCGGCCCAGCAGGACCAGCGCCTCGGCGCGCAGCGGCCAATGCACCGGGCCGCTCTGCGGCAGATAGGCGATGCCGCGGGCGAGCGCCCGGCGCCCGGCCTTCGCGGCGGTTTGTCCGTCGAAGGTGACGCGGCCCGCCGCCGGCTCGGCGAGACCGGCGAGGAGGCGCAGCAGGGTGGTCTTGCCGGCGCCGTTCGGGCCGATCAGACCGGTGAAGGAGCCGGGCTCGATGGTGAGATTGACTCCCGCCAGGATGGCGCGCCCGCCAGCGGTGGCGGACAGGGCGTGGGTTTCGATGCGCATTACGCCTCCTCCCGCCGCAGCCGGGCGATCAGGACGATCAGGAAGGGCGCCCCGATCAGAGCGGTGACCACGCCCAGCTTCAGTTCGGGCCGCGTCGGCAGCAGCCGGACGGCGATGTCCGCGGCCAGCATCAGGCACGCTCCGGCCAGACCGGCCAGCAGCAGCAGCCGTCCGGGCCGCGCCCCGGCCAGCGGGCGCATCAGGTGCGGGGCGACCAGCCCGACGAAGCCCACGGCGCCGGTGACCGACACCGCGCTGCCCACCGCCAGCGCCGCCCCGGCGATCAGCCGGACGCGCAGCCCGGTGAGGTCGAAGCCCAGGCTGCGCGCCGCGTCCTCCCCCAGGGTCAGCGCGTCGAGCGCGCGGGCGCCGGACAGGCAGAGCGCCCAGCCCGCCAACATCGGCGGCAGGACGAGCCAGAGCTGGTCGGTGCCGCGGTCGGCCAGCGACCCCATCAGCCAGAACACGATCTCCAGCGCCGCGTAAGGGTTGGGGGCGAGGTTGAGGGCCAGCGCGGTCAGCGACCCGGCGAGGCTGTTGATGGCGATGCCGCCGATGACCAGCGCCGTCGTTCCGGCCCCCCGCGCCGCCATCAGGTTCAGCAGCACCGCGGCTGTGGCCGCCCCGGCCATGCCACCGAGTGGCAGGGCCAGCGACAGCGCGGCTGACAGGCCGCTGTAGAAGACGATCACCGCGCCCAGCGCCGCCGCGCTCGATACGCCGACCAGCCCCGGCTCGGCCAGTGGGTTGCGCAGCCAGCCCTGCATCGCCGCCCCGGTCAGCCCCAGGCTGAAGCCGACCAGCAGGCCGAGCAGGGCGCGCGGCAGGCGCAACTCGGCCAGCACCAGCGCGCCCAGGGTGGGGCGCCCGGCGAGCCAGTCGGACAGGGCGGCGCCCAGGTCGAACGGCACATAGCCGACCGCCGCCGACACCGCGCAGAGCGCCAGCGCCAGAAGGGTCAGCCCGGCGACCAGCGCGGGGTAGGGGATGCGCGAGTCCCGGCTCATGGCACGGCTTCCCGCGCGGCGGCCAGCCGTTCGGCGGCCTCGGCGATCTGCGGGCCGGGGCAGGTCCATAGGCGGGAGGGCAGCGACACGGTGCGGACCTGACGTTTCAACGCCTTCAGGGCCGGGTGGTGCAGCAGGGCGCCGGCCAGCGACGGCGGCGCGTCGGGCGCGGCGTCGACGATCAGCACGTCCGCGCCGCCCAGAATGATGGCTTCCAGCGGCAGGGCGCCCTGGCTGCCCAGCGGCAGGCGGTCGGCCATGTTCTCCAGCCCGGCGCGGGTCAGGAGTTCGTCGATCAGCGACCCGGACCCGGCGACGAAACCGTTGGGGCGCAGCACCACTGCGGTCGGGCGCGGTCCCGGCGCCGCGGGGGGCAGGGAGTCGAGGCGGGAGAGCAGGCCGGCGACCAGCGCCTCCCCCCGGTCCGGCTCGCCGACGGCGCGGGCGAGGCCGCGGATCTGCTCCGCCACCCCCGCCACGCTCTGCGGGACGTCCAGTTCCAGCAGCGGCGCGTCCAGCCGCGTCAGCAGCCCGACCGCGACCCGCGTGGTGTAGCGCCCGGCGACGATCAGGTCGGGGTTGAGCGGCAGGATCTCCTCCGCCGTCCCGTGATTGACCGGCACCCGCGACGCCAGCGCCGCGACGGTGGAGGTGCGGGGATCGCGCGCCAGCCACGTCACAGCGGCGAGGCGCTCCGGCCCGACGAGCCGCAGCAGCAGCTCGTCGGCGCAGAGATTCAGGGAGACGATGCGCTGTGGTTTGCTGGGCGGTTTTGCCGGCGGCGCCTCCCACGCCGCCGCCGGCCCTCCCGCGGTCAGCAGGAGGGCGGTGGCCAGCCCGAGAAAGGTGGGCCTCACAGCGACAGCCGCAGCCCGAGATACCCGGCCCGTCCCGGCGCGCCGTAGGTCCAGACTTCCTGGTACCGGCGGTCGAACAGGTTCTCCACGCGCCCGAAGACTTCGACCCCCTCGGACAGCGCGTAGGACCCGGCCATGTTGACCAGCGTGTAGGGGGCGAGATTCACGACCTGCCGGTTGTAGAAGGGGTCGTAGGCCCAGTCGCTGGACCGCCCGTTGTAGACGACGCCGAGGTTGGCGTTCGCCCGGTCCTCCAGGAAGCGGTAATTGACGTTCAGGCTGGCGAGCTGCTTGGGCCGGCGCACCAGCTCCGCCCCCGTGGAATCCTCGCCGTCGGTCCAGGTGTAGGAGCCGCGGACGGTCAGCCGGTCGATTGGCTCCACCGACAGGCCAAGCTCGAAGCCGCGGATGTGGGACTCGCCCGGCATGTTGACGGAGGTCCGCCCGGTGCCGGTGATGAGGTCGCGGATGCGCTGGTCGAACCACGTGCCGTCCACGGAGGCCCGCGTGCCCCACAGCGCCTGGTCGAAGCCGGCGTCCCAGCCGCGCGCCCGTTCCGGCTTCAGGTTCGGGTTGCCGGCGTAGGTGGCGGTGTAGCCGTACAGCTCGAACAGGGTCGGATTCTTGACGCCGGTGCCGTAGGAGGCGCGCAGCTTCGTCCCGCTCTCTTCGATCAGATAGGCCGCCGTGGTGCGCCATGTGGTGGCGTCGCGGAACAGGTCGTTCGCGTCGTGGCGGACGCTGCCGGTCAGGGTCAGCCGGTCGAACAGCCCCAGCTTGTACTGGCCCACCAGCCCGGTGGAGCCGATGGAGCGGTCGAAGCTGGAGAAGCTGCTGCGGCTGATCGCCTTGTCCTCCTCATGCTCCACGGCGGCGGTCAGCACATGGTCGGCGGGGCCGCTGTTCAGAGTCAGGTTGGTCTGGTAGTCGGTCTTGGTCTTGCGCCCGTCGTAGCGGCTGGTGACCGTCTTGGCGTCGTCGCGGTAGTCGCGCTGCTGGCGGCCATGGGTCAGGCCGACGATGTGCTCCCACTTTCCGTCGAGAAGGGCGATCTTGCCTTGGAGGCGCCCGAAATACTGCTCCCCGGCGGTGCTGGTCCCGTCGTCGACGGCGCCGCGCCCGCCGACGAAGCCGTCGGTGTCGGTGCGGAAGCGGGTGTAGCGGCCGGTCACCGCGATCTCGCTGCGCTCGGTCGGGCGGACGGCGGCGTTTCCGGTCAGCGTGCCGTTGCGGTAGCCGTCCTTCTCCGGGTTGCCGAGCCGCTTGTCGGCGACCGACACACCGTCGCTGGTGACGCCCTGGCCGCTGAGGAACAGGTCGTAACGGTCGGTCCCGGTGCCGAAGGAGGCCCGCCCGGCGGCGGTGCCGAAGGACCCGCCCTCGACGGCGGCGCCGAACCGGGGGGCGCCGGCGCCGCGGCGGGTCACGATGTTGACGACGCCGCCGACCGCGTCGGAGCCGTAAAGCGCGCTCTGTGGGCCGCGCAGCACCTCGACGCGTTCCACGTCGCCGGCCAGCAGGTTGGCGAAGTCGTATTCGGAACCGGCGGCGGGATCGTTCACCTCGATCCCGTCGATCAGGACGAGCGTCTGGTTGCCCTCCGACCCGCGGATGCGGAGCTGGGTCAGGGTGCCCATAGGGCCGGTGCGGTTGACGGCGACGCCGGGCACCGCGCGCAGCGCGTCGGACAGCACCTGGGTCTGGCGCTGCTCCAGTTCCTCGCGGGTGATGACGGTCAGGGCGCTGCCGGTTTCCTCGGCGGCGGTGGGGACGCGGTTGGCGGTCACCGAGACCGGCGGAAGCGTCGTGATGGTGGTGGAATCGGCGAAGGCCGACGTGGGGAGGGCCGACACGGGAAGGGCAAGGCTTCCCAGAAGGGCGGCGAAGGACGCCGTCCGGTGAAGGCGGGGAACGCGGACACTCATTGAGACCTCGGGCGGGACGCCGGTGGCACGTCACCGCGAACGAAGTCCCACCGGACGCTCCGCGAACGGACTGCCGGCTCGACGACCTTCGGTGCACCCCGCCCGAACGTGTTCGCGTGTGACCACGACTGACGGCAGGTCTCCTGGCTCGCGGGTTATCGTCGGCCCATCGCCTTCCCAGGATCGCGATCCCAGTGGCATTCCGATGGACGACTCGCCGCTTACAGTTGCGGGGGCAGCCCCGGCGTAGGACCCTCGCACGGCAAATCGCCGCTGGGTCCGCACCGTGTTCCCATTTTCAGCCCTTTCGGGCAACCGTCGGGTGCGAAGCTACGCGGGCGGAACGGCTCCGGTCAAGCCGCAATCCGCCCGTCCTCGCCCGACTGGCGTCAGAGTGTGGTTCTCGGCCCGACCGCGGACCCATCCGGCATGGGGGGATTCATCTCCTTGCAATTGCCGACGCAATAGGTCTGCGCTTCGATCCGGCCGCCGCAGGATTTGTAGCAATCGTTGTAATCGGAGGAGCAGGTGAGGTTGCTGTAGCAGCTGGGGTTCCGGTCGAAATCGCTGAACGTCTTGATCTTCTTCTTGTCCGCGTCCTTGGGCAAGGAACGGAGATAGGCCTGATATTCGCCCTGGGCGCGGGTCGTCGCCTCGGCCCGGCAGGTCTGTACGGCCAGCTCCTTTGCGGATTGGCAGATCGTCTGTGCCTGCTTGCACTGGGCGACACAGAGCTTTCCCGCCTCGCTGACGGGTGGAAAATAGCTTGCGACCGTCTCGAAACGCGGGCCGCAACCAGCCAATCCGGCCGCCAGCAGGCAGCCGAGCAAAATGGAACGCCGCATCATTGTGGGTGTCCTGCCGTGAATTACCGTCAATCGCTACGAACAACCCACCGGTGCGGAATCATCCATGGGCGACACGGAATTCGCAAAGCCGGCTCCCGGACCGGAACGCCGGCAACCCATGAGCGATCAACCGGGTGATATCAATGCCCGCGGCCATCGCGCCGATCATGGTCCGGAAAGGACGCGCCCCCTCTTGTCGCCGCGCGGGGGCCTGACTACATGACGGGTGAGGTCCGGGCCCCTCTGGCAGCGTCGCCCGGCGCTGTGATGTCGGACTTCCCATAGAGCCGTCGCTTTGGCGCGGCCTTGCGGAAGCTGGCCCTATCCTCCCCCCTGGGTCCCGCTCCACCACAAGGTCCACCGCCGGACGACGGTCCCCGACGGGCCTTTGGGAGACATCGGCATGGACCGCAGCGAACCAACTTCCTGAACGACCGCCACGCCTCCACGGACAACGATGGGGGCGGGTATCCTGGCGCGCCGCAGCATAGCCGTCGCGCGCGCTTGTCCGTTGACCGCAGACCTTGCGGTCACGATTCCAGTCCGGGCCCCTCTGGCCGATGCGTCCCGCCGTGGCGCATCGGTGATGTCGGACTGCTCATGTGACGATCGACGTCTCCGCTTGCGGGAGCGGAGTGCATGAAGCAAGGGACAGTTCCATGGATCAGATCGTTTTAATGTGGGCCGGCTTCGCCGTCTTCGTTGGCGTGCTTTTGGCCTTTGATCTTGGTGTATTTTCCAAGAAATCCCATGTGATCTCCGGCCGCGAGGCGCTGATGCGCTGCGCGGCCTATTCCACGCTGGCGATGATTTTCGCCGCCGGCGTCTTTCATTTCCAAGGGTCGCAGAAGGGGCTGGAGTTCCTGACCGGCTACCTGATCGAATACAGCCTGAGCGTCGACAACATCTTCGTCATCGCGCTGATCTTCACGCATTTCGCGGTGCCGCCGCAGTACCAGCACCGGGTGCTGTTCTGGGGCATCCTGGGCGCGCTGGTGATGCGCGGCGTGCTGATCGTGGCGGGCACGGCGCTGATTCAGGAATTCCATTGGATCATCTACATCTTCGGCGCCTTCCTGATCTTCAGCGGCATCAAGATGCTGATGTCGGTGGACGACGAGCCGGACATGGAGAACAACCGGATCGTCAAGTTCGTCCGCTCCCGCTTCCGCATGACCGACGGCTACGAGGGGCAGAAGTTCTTCGTGATGCGCGACGGCGTGCGGATGATGACGCCGCTGTTCCTCGTGCTGATCCTGATCGAGTTCACCGATCTGGTCTTCGCCGTGGACTCTATCCCGGCGGTCTTCTCGGTGACCACCGATCCGTTCATCGTCTGGACCTCCAACGTCTTCGCGATCCTCGGCCTGCGCGCCCTCTACTTCGCGCTGGCCTCGATCATCCACCGCTTCCATTACCTGAAATACGGCCTGTCGCTGGTTCTGGTGGTGGTCGGCGCCAAGATGCTGATGATCGACATCTACAAGATGCCGACGGCGGTGGCGCTGGGCATCACGGCCGTCCTGGTCGGCGGTTCCATCGTCTTCTCGATGCTGAAGACCCGCGCGGATGCGGCTCCGGAAGCCGCGGACGGCGAGGCCCGCCGCTGGTGGGTGCCGGGCAGCCCGGCGAAGGGTGCCGGCGGTTCCACCGCGGCCTCCTCCGGCGATGCGGCCGCGGTGCCCTCGGACGGCAAGGGCCAGTAACGCATTCTGCCTGAGGATGAGCCCGGTCCGGTGGATCGGGCTCATTCCGTCGAGGGCGCCGCCGACTCAGCCCACGGCGTTGAAGTCGTCCAGCAGGGCGGCGATGCGCCCGCTGTCGCTCTGGTCCATGATGACGCGGGCGCGGCGGGTGGCCTCCTGGAGGTCGAGCTTGCGGATGCGCCGCTTCACCAGGGGGATGGCCGGCGGCACCATCGACAGGTCGCGCACGCCGAGCCCGAGCAGCAGCGCGGTGTAGCGCGAATCGCCGGCGATCTCGCCGCAGACCGACACCGGGATGCGGGCGCGCAGCGCCGCCTCGATGGTGAACTGGATCAGGCGCAGCACCGCCGGGTGCAGCGGGTCGTAGAGCGAGGCGACCTGTTCGTCGCCGCGGTCGATGGCCAGCGTGTACTGGGTCAGGTCGTTGGTGCCGATGGAGAAGAAGTCGGCGGCGTAGGCCAGCGCGTCGGCGGACAGCGCCGCGCCCGGCACCTCCACCATCACGCCCACCGGCGGCAGCGGGTCGGCGATGGGAACGCCGCGGCGGCGCAGGCGACGGGCCACCTGGCCCATCATCTCGCGCACGCGCTGCACCTCGGCGACCGAGCAGATCATCGGCAGCAGGATGCGCAGCGGCCCGTGGACGCCGGCCCGCAGCATGGCGGCGAGTTGCGTCTCCAGCAGCTTCGGTTCGCGCAGGCCCAGCCGGACGGCGCGCAGGCCGAGCGCCGGGTTCGCCGGCTCGCCATAGCGGCCGGCCATCCAGCCGGCCAGCTTCTCCCCGCCGACATCCATGGTGCGGGCGGTGACGGTGCGGCCGCCCATGCCCTCCACGATGGAACGCAGGACGGTATACTGCTCGTCCTCGTCCGGCAGCTGGTCGCGGTTCATGAACAGGAACTCGGTGCGCAGCAGCCCGATGCCCTGCGCCCCGTTCTCCAGCGCGTGGTCGAGGTCGCGCGGCAGCTCCAGATTGGCCTGGAGAGTCACCGCGGTGTTGTCGCGGGTGACCGCCGGCAGCTTGCGCAGGCCCTTCAGCTGCTCGCGCTCGCGCTCGCGCTCGGCGCGGCGTTGCCGGTAGTCCTCCAGCACCTCGGGGGTGGGGTCGATGATGACGCGCCCCTGCACCCCGTCCACGATGACCGTGATCCCGTTCTTCAGCCCGGCCAGCAGCCCGCCGACGCCCAGCACCGCCGGAATGCCCAGCGAGCGCGCCATGATCGCCGTGTGCCCCTCGGCGCCGCCGAGCACGGTGGCGAAGCCGGCGACGCGGCGCGGGTCGAGCAGGGCGGTGTCCGCCGGGGTCAGCTCCTCGGCCAGGATCACCGCGCCGGGATTCAGCATGGAGAAGGCCTGATACTCGTGCCGCATCAGGTTGCGGATCAGTCGCCGTCCCACCTCGCGCACGTCGGCGATGCGCCCGGCGAGGTAGCTGTCCTCCATGCTCGCGAAGGTCTGGGCGATGGTGGCGATCTCCGCCTGGACCGCCGCCTCGGCGTTGACCAGCTCCTGCTGGATGCGGCGCTCGACGCCGCGCGTCAGGCGGGAGTTGGTGACCATCGCCAGATGGGCGTCGAGAAGGAAGCCGATCTCCTCCGACGCCGAGCCGGGCAGCGTCAGCGCCTTGGCCTTCAGCTTGCGGATCTGGCGGCGCGCCTTGCTGCAGGCGTCGGCGAAGCGCGCGGCCTCGGCCTCCACCTGGTCGGCGGTCAGCGTGTATTCGGGGACGCGGATGGCTCCGCTCTCCACCACATGGGCCGGGCCGATGGCAATGCCGGGCGAAACGCCCAACCCGCGCAACGACCGTCCCTGGCCGGCGGCCGGAACGTCAGTCTTCATCGAACTTGCGGGTGATCAGATCCACGAGAGCGGCCATGGCCTCCTCGGCCTCGCGGCCATAGGCGTACAGCTCCACCGAGGTGCCGGGGCCGGCGGCAAGCATCATCAGGCCCATGATGGATTCGCCCGACACCTGCGTCTCGCCGCGCCGCACCTCGATCTCGGCATCGAAGGTGGCGACCAGCTTCACGAATTTCGCCGCCGCGCGGGCGTGCAGGCCGCGCTGGTTGCTGATCGTGACGGTCTGGCAGATTTCGGGATTCCTCTCCGGATTCTGTCCGTCGATACCAGGGGCGCCTTGTGCGGGCGCCTTCTCGTCTGGAGAACTCATCGGGTCACCCGTCCGACAGCAGCGAGGACGCCACGTTGATGTATTTCTGCCCGGCCTCCCGCGCGGCAGTCACGGCGTGGGTCAGCGTTTCCTGGCGGCGCACGCTGGCCAGCTTGATCAGCATCGGCAGGTTCACGCCGGCGATCACCTCGACCTTCGCCTTGTCCATGATGGAGATGGCGAGGTTGGACGGGGTTCCGCCGAACATGTCGGTCAGCACGACGACGCCGGACCCGTCGTCCACGTCGGCCACGGAGTTCAGAATGTCCTGGCGGCGCTGCTCCATGTCGTCGTCTGGGCCGATGCACACGGCCCGCACCTGCTGCTGCTCACCCACCACATGCTCCAGCGCGGCGATGAACTCTTCCGCGAGGCGCCCGTGGGTTACCAGAACCATACCGATCATGGGACATCCTTCAATTCTGGAGCCTCCCCCGAAGCCACATTCTTATTGCGGCACTTATGAACGATCCCTTATCCGGATCGATCCAACCCACCCTTTCGGCCAGCCCCCCTGGCCGCCCTTCGGCTGTCAGCCGGCCCGCGGGGCCTGACGTTCCAGCTCCCGGTGGCTGATCCCGACCTTCAACCCCAGCCCGCCCAGCCACGCGGCCAGCCGTTCCGCGACGAACACGGAGCGGTGCTTGCCGCCCGTGCAGCCGACCGCGATGGTCAGGTAGCTCTTGCCCTCCTGGTTGTAGCGCGGCAGAAGCGGCTGCAACAGGTCCGTCAGATGACGGAAGAATTCGGCGAAATCCGGGTCGCCCTCGACCCGCGCCGCCACGCGGGGGTCCAGGCCGGTCAGCGGTCGCAAATCCGGATCATAGTGTGGATTCGTCAGGAAGCGTACGTCGAACACGAGGTCCGCCTCGCGAGGCAACCCCATCCGGAATGAGAAGGAGGTGACGAAGACCTGGAGCGCCGCCTGGGTGCCGATCTGGAAGTTGCCGGCCAGGATGCGGCGCAGGTCGTGGATCGACAGCTGCGTGGTGTCGATGGTCACGTCGGCCCGCTGCTTCAGCGGCAGCAGCATGGCGCGTTCCAGCTGGATGCCGTCGGGCACCGGGCGGTCGATGGCCAGCGGGTGGCGGCGGCGCGTCTCGGTGAAGCGGCGCTGCAGCGTCTCGTCCCCGCAGTCGAGGAAGACCAGCCGCACCTCCAGCTCCGCGTGGGCCTTCAGCGCCTCGACCTCCTCAAGCATGGCGTGGGCGGAGAAGTCGCGGGTGCGGCTGTCGATGACCAGGGCCAGCGGGCGCTTGCGCGGGTCGGCCTGCTCCAGAAGCGCCGGGACCAGCGAGAGGCGCAGGTTGTCCACCGCCTCGTAGCCCAGATCCTCCAGCGCCTTCAGAGCGATGGACATGCCGGCGCCGGACATGCCGGTGACGAGCACGAGCTGTCCGCCCTGGCCCGCGGGCTGTTCCATCGGCTGGTCTTGCACGGTGAGGCGGTCGGTCATGGCAGGTTCGGTACCTTTCCCAGCGAGCCGGCCCGCGCCGCGGCGGCGGCCAGTTTCAGCTTGGCCGGTGCCGAGGCGTCGAAGGGGCAGAGGGCGAGACGCGGCACGGCCCGGTCGAGAAGGTCGGCAGTCTCCTCCTCGGGCAGGCGCTCCACGGCGCCGCGCGGCACCAGATCGACGACCAGGGTGATTTCCGCCTCCGCGGCGGCGGGCATGGGCATGATGCCGACGCCCCGCACCTCCAGCAGTCCGGCCAGCGCCGCCGGCGCCGTCGCCATCACCCTGCCATCCTCCACACGCAGCTCCACCCGGTCGTCGGCAACCAACAGCGCCCCCGCGTCGATCATCCGCAGGGCGAGATCGGACTTGCCGCTGCCCGACGGTCCCCGCAACAGCACGCCGATGGGTGTTTCGCCCCGGTTGCCGCCGTTTCCATGGCCGCCATTCCATGGGCCGACCAGGACGCAGGTGCCGTGAATCGTTGCCATGATCCCGCGAAGGTGAGGCGTGCCGCCGGTTCTGTCAATGGGATGCCGAAAATGCATCCTTTTCCCGCCCGGTCCGCCTCGAATGCGCCGCCGCGACGGCCATGGCCCGCCGCCCGCTTCCCGGCTGCCCTCAGCCTGGCCGCCCTCAGCTTGGCCGGTCGCATCCCGCGGCCAAGCCCAGGCAGGGGCCGCCGGGACGCGCCGCGCGGCGGATGTCCAGCAGCTCGCTGGCCAGCGCATCGCGCCGCCGGATCATCTCGTCCAGATCGTCCAGTTCCGCGGCTTCCTGGCAGGCGGTGCGGAAATCCTTCTCGCGGGCCAAGCGGGTGAGAAGATGGCTGTAGCTGTCGGCGATGGTCGCCAGATGCCGCTGGGCGCCCTGGAGCGCCTGCGCCAGTTGCGTCCGCTCGTCGGCCGACGCGCGCATCATCCGGGCCAGTTCGCCCTGCTGGACGCTGGCCTCGCGGATCAGGCGGGCCAGCCGGTAGCGGCGGAAGTCGATGACGTTGATCGAGGCCGGGGCGACCGAAGTCGGGGCGGCCTCGTCGGTCTGGCGCGGTGCGATCGGCTTGAAGTCGGACTTGGCGTCTGACTCGGACTTGGCGTCTGACGTGGCGTCTGACATGGCCCCTCTTCCGGTAGGTGACGTCCGGTTGTCGAAAGGCCAGCCGTCGCAGGCGCGGGAATGACCAGAATCGAGCATCCGCCGCACCCACGACTTTGTCCATACGTCTTTTCTCAAATTGCAACTATGCCGCATCCACCATGTGGAAATCCAAGAATGTGGAAATCCAACCTGGACGTCCGTCAAGGGCGGGGCAGGCGCACGGTGAAGACGGCGCCGGTCGTCTCCCCGCCGGGGCCGAGCCGGTTGTCGGCCCGGATGGTGCCGCCGTGGGCCTCCACGATCTGCTTGGAGATCGACAGGCCGAGCCCCGAATGGGTGCCGAACTTTTCGCCAGCCGGCCGCTCGGTGTAGAAGCGCTCGAAGATCGCCTCCTCCTTGCCCTCCGGGATGCCGGGGCCGTCGTCGCTGACCGTCACCTCGACCGCGCCGTCCGGGGTGCGCCGGGCGGCCAGCCGGACCTGCCCGCCGGGCGGCGAGAAGGACAGGGCGTTGGCGATCAGGTTCTGGAAGACCTGGGTCAGCCGCCCCTCCAGCCCCTTGACGGTCAGCGACCCGCCGCGCGGCGGCTCGATGACGACGCTCGGCGGGGCGTCCGTTGTTCCGTCGCCGTCCTCCTCGTCCTCATCCTCAGCGGTGGTGTGGTGGATGTCGGCGAGCGTGCGGAGCATCGCGCCGATGTCCACCGGCTCCAGCGCGGCGCGCGACAGCTCGGCGTCCAGGCGCGAGGCGTTGGAGATGTCGCTGATCAGCCGGTCCAGCCGCTGCACGTCGTCGGCGATGATCGCCATCAGCTTGTCGCGGCGGGCCGGGTCCTGGATGCGGCTGACCGTCTCCACTGCGCTGCGCAGCGAGGTCAGCGGGTTCTTGATCTCGTGGGCGACGTCGGCGGCGAAGCGCTCGATGGCGTCCATGCGCGCCCACAGCGCCGCCGTCATGTCGCGCAGCACGCCGGACAGCTCCCCGATCTCGTCGCCGCGGCGGGTGAAGTCGGGGATCTCGGTGTGGCGCCCATGGCCGGTGCGCAGCCGGTCGGCGGCCTGGGCCAGCTTGCGGATGGGCCGGGCGATGGTGCCGGCCAGATAGAGCGACAGCAGGACCGTGACCAGAAGCGCCACCGCGAAGACGCGCAGGATGTCGGTGCGCACCGACCGGATGGCCTCGTCGATCACGGTGCCGCTGCGCGACAGCAGCACCGCCCCCAGCACCTCCTTGTAGCGCTGGACCGGGACGGCGACGGTCAGCAGCAGGTTGGAGCGGGCGACGGGCGAGGCCAGCCGCCACACCGTCGCGCTGTTCTCGCCGGCCAGCGCGCGCTCCACGTTGGGCGGCGGGGCGACCGATTCGGCGGCGTGGCCCGGCGGCTCGCGGTAGAGCGGCAGGTTTTCCCGGCTCGGCACCACGTCGATGAAGCGGGCGTAGAACTCGTTGACCGCGCGGGACGCCGGGTCGCCGGCGGGCGGCAGCGGCAGTTCCTGGATCTCGATCTTGCCGGGCGAGCCGGTCAGCACGCGGCTGTCCGACAGCAGCCGCCCGTCCGGGCCGTAGAGCCGGGTGTGCGTCTCCGTCGCCAGCGCCAGCCGGCGGATCATCTGGCGTCCCAGTTCCGGCGACAGCTCGTAGCTTTCCTGGCCCTGCTCCGGCTCCTCGGCGGCCCGCTGCACGGCGCCCTCGCCGAGCGCCGAGGCGAAGATGCGCGCCTCCGTCTCCAGCGCGTCCAGCTCCGCCTGGACCAGCCGGTCCTGGTAGCGGCCGAGATAGAGCAGGGCGCCGACCAGAAGCAGCAGCGCCAGCACGTTGACGGCGAGAATCCGCAGGGTCAGCGGCGACGGCACGCCGCGCACCCGGCGCCGGGACGCGGCGCGCGGCGCGGCGCCGGGCTTGACGGGTGGGGAAGGGGCGTGGTCCGGCGCGCGGACCTCACTCCCTGTATCGGTAACCGACGCCATAGAGCGTTTCGATCTGCGCAAAGTCGGAATCAATGGCCTTGAACTTCTTGCGGAGCCGCTTGATGTGGCTGTCGATGGTGCGGTCGTCGACATAGACGTTCTCGCCGTAGGCGGCGTCCATGAGCTGGTCGCGGCTCTTCACATGGCCGGGGCGCTGGGCCAACGCCTTCACCAGAAGGAATTCCGTCACCGTCAGGTCGATGGGCTGGCCCTTCCAGGTGCAGGAATGGCGGGCGCCGTCCATGACCAGCGGGCCGCGGGTCAGCATCACGCCGGGTTCCGGCGCGGTCTTGTCGCGGGTCGCCGCCTCGCGCCGCAGCAGGGTGCGGATGCGCTCGACCAGCAGGCGCTGCGAGAAGGGCTTCTTGATGTAGTCGTCCGCGCCCATGCGCAGACCCATCAGCTCGTCGACCTCGTCGTCCTTGCTGGTCAGGAAGATGACCGGCAGATGGCTGGTCTGGCGCAGGCGTTGCAGCAGCTCCATCCCATCCATGCGCGGCATCTTGATGTCCAGCACGGCGAGGTCCGGCGGGCGCTGGGTCAGGCCGCGCAGCGCTTCGGCGCCGTCGGTGTAGGTGCGCACCTCGAACCCCTCCGCTTCCAGCGCCATGGCAACGGAGGTCAGGATGTTCCGGTCGTCATCCACCAACGCTACGGTGTGAGACATGTCGTTCGCGTTCCCAATCACACACCCCGTTTTCAGCAACCGCCGGTGTCGGCGATCGGCGTCCGCGGCCAATTCCAGCGGATGACCGGCCCCTTACGGTCGCTTACTACGGAAGAATGGTTTCGTCTTATTTCGAAAAGCGGACTTTCCTAATGCTCCACGATGCCTATGAGGCGGCGCAAAGGCATGAAAAGCCAACTTTTCGCTTTTCCCAACCTATTTGTCTGGGCCAATATGGCACCAATGCGGCGCCGGGGAAACGGTGCTGCGCGGGAGAACGCATTCGTTTCAGGGCATGAGTTCCGACGAGTCCCCCATCCGTCCGACCCCATCGGGGCCGGGCGCCGCGGCGTCATCGGACGTTGGCGGCCGAACGGGAGGCGCCGCAAGGCGCCTGATGCGTGGTGCCGGGCTCGCGGCGCTGTCCACCGCCCTGCGCGGGGATGACGACCAGCATGATGGCCAACACGATGGCCGGGCCGGCTGGCCCTATCCCTCTCTGGTCCAGGTGGCCTTCGACCTCGACGGCACGCCCCTTCTTCTGCTCTCCACGCTGGCCGACCACACGAAGAACATCGCGCGGGACCCGCGCGTCGGCCTGCTGTTCGACGGAACGGCAGGGCTGGCGGAACCGCTGTCCGGGCCGAGGCTGTCGGTTCTCGGGCGGGCCGAGCGTTCGGAGGAGCCGCGCCACCGCGCCCGCTTCCTGGCGCGCCATCCCGGTGCCGCTCTCTACGCCGGCTTCGCCGATTTCAGCGTCTATGCCGTGTCGGTGGAGCGCGCCCATCTGGTGGCCGGCTTCGGCCGGGTGCGGTGGCTCGACCGCGCCGACCTCCTGCTGCCCGGCGTCCCCGCGGCGCTGGCCGAGGCCGAGGGCGCCATCCTGGGCCACATGAACGCCGACCACGCCGACGCCTTGCGGCTGTACGCCACAGTTCTCGCCGGACGATCCGCCGACGGCGCCGAGCCGTGGACGATGACCGGAATCGACCCCGACGGCTGCGACCTGCGCCGCAGCGGCGAAATGGCGCGGGTTGATTTCGATCACAGCGTGGAAAACCCCGAAGACGCTAGGGTCACTCTTGCCGGGCTCGCCCGGCAGGCCCGCCAGAGCGCGTCCGGCAGCGCGCCCGGCGCGGCGGATGACCCGGTGGATTCGCCGGTGGAATCGAATGATCGTGACGGCTAACCACGACGCCGCGGCAAGCGGCGCGCAAAAAAGAGCGCAACCAGGAGAAAACGTCAGTGGACCATAACGGACCGACCCGTTGCCGTTTTGGGTTTGTGGCCCTCGGGCCACCCCTCTCTTGCCAATCAGGACATCGGGCGCGCCCGGGGGGCGCGTCGGGATGACCGCCGTCCGGCCTGTGGGCCGGGCTGCGGTGGTTTGAGCCGGCGGAACGACACCGCCACCGAACGAGGACGGCTTCGATAAGGGCCGAAAAGGCCAGCCGTCCGGACCTCCGGGCACCGGCCCCCGCATTCCAAGGGGGCGGCGAACCCGGAGACGAGTTGAGAGGCAAAGGATGACCGGAACAACGCGCACGCGGAACAAGAAGCTCCTGGCCTGGGTCGAGGAGATCGCGAACAAGTGCAAGCCCGAGCGGGTGCACTGGTGTGACGGATCGCAGGAGGAATATGACCGCCTGTGCGCCGAGATGGTGGAATCGGGCACCTTCATCAAGCTGAACGAGGCCAAGCGCCCGAACTCCTACCTCTGCCGTTCCGATCCGGGCGACGTCGCCCGCGTCGAGGACCGGACCTTCATCTGCTCCGAGCGCAAGGAGGATGCCGGCCCGACCAACAACTGGGTCGCCCCGGCGGAGATGAAGGCGAAGCTGGACGGCCTGTTCGAGGGCTGCATGCGGGGCCGCACCATGTATGTGGTGCCCTTCAGCATGGGGCCGCTGGGCTCCGACATCGCGCACATCGGCGTGCAGATTTCCGACAGCCCGTACGTCGCGGTGAACATGCGCATGATGACCCGCATGGGCCAGAAGGTGCTGGACATCCTGGGCGACGGCGACTTCGTGCCCTGCCTGCACTCCATCGGCGCGCCGCTGGAGCCCGGCCAGCCGGACGTGGCGTGGCCGTGCAACGCCGACCACAAGTACATCGTCCATTTCCCGGCCGATCACTCGATCGTCTCCTTCGGCTCGGGCTACGGCGGCAACGCCCTGCTCGGCAAGAAGTGCTTCGCGCTGCGCATCGCCTCCTCGATGGGCCGCGAGCAGGGCTGGCTGGCCGAGCACATGCTGATCCTCGGCGTGGAAAGCCCGGAGGGCGAGAAGACCTACGTCGCCGCCGCCTTCCCGTCGGCCTGCGGCAAGACCAACTTCGCCATGCTGGTCCCCCCGGCCGAGTTCGAAGGCTGGAAGGTCCGCACCATCGGTGACGACATCGCCTGGGTGAAGCCGCAGCCGGACGGCACGCTGCGCGCCATCAACCCGGAGGCCGGCTTCTTCGGCGTGGCGCCGGGCACCAGCATCAAGTCGAACCCGAACGCGCTGAAGACGCTGAACGCCAACGTCATCTTCACCAACGTCGCGCTGACCGACGACGGCGACGTGTGGTGGGAGGGCCTGACGGACGAGACGCCGGCTCACCTGATCGACTGGCAGGGCAACGACTGGACCCCGGCGTCGGGCCGTCCCGCCGCGCACCCGAACTCGCGCTTCACCGCCCCGGCGGCGCAGTGCCCGTCGATCGATCCGGCTTGGGAAGACCCGGCGGGCGTGCCGATCTCCGCCTTCATCTTCGGCGGCCGCCTGTCCAAGACCTTCCCGCTGGTGTTCGAGGCCTACAACTGGCGCGAGGGCGTCTACTGGGCGGCGACCATGGGCTCGGAGGCGACCGCCGCCGCCGTGGGCCAGGCCGCCATCCGCCGCGACCCCTTCGCCATGCTGCCCTTCTGCGGCTACAACATGGCCGACTACTGGAACCATTGGCTGGCGATGGAAGGCAAGGTGGAGAACCTGCCGCGCATCTACCGCGTCAACTGGTTCCGCAAGGACGAGAACGGCAAATTCGTCTGGCCGGGCTTCGGCGACAACATGCGCGTCCTGCGCTGGATCGTCGATCGTGTCCGCGGCCGTGCGGTCGATGCGGCGGAGAGCCCGTTCGGCTATATGCCGCGCTATCAGGACCTGAACTGGGCCGGTCTGGATTTCGCCGAGGACAAGTTCCGCAAGATCATGGACATCGACCGGAAGGAAGCCGAGGCCGAGGCCAAGGACCAGGAGGAGCTGTTCAACCGCTTCGGCAGCCACCTGCCGGACGAGATCGAGCAGCAGCGCGTGGCGCTCCTCAAGCGTCTTGAGGAGGCTCCGGACACTTGGCGGATCGGCTGATCGGGCCGGCGCCGGATCGTCCGAGCGTGCAAAAAGGGACCGCCCGCGGGCGGTCCCTTTTCTTTTGCGCGTGTGGCTGCGGCGGGGTGCTTTTTGGGTACTCCTTTCGTGACACGATCCTTTGTCACGGCTAGGATCGCGTCCGACGCCGGGTGATTTACAAAAACTCAAGGGATTGCTGCGTCACTGGGCCGGCAGAACGCAAGCACCCCCGCCTGACCGGCTTTCCGCGGAGCGGACCGGCCAAGGCACGGAAAATGACGCTGGAGGACGGAAGACATGTTCGTGATGATCGGCTTCGGCGTCGTGGTGTTCAGCGTCTTCGGGGGCTACGTCCTGGGTGGCGGCCACCTGGGCGTGTTGTGGATGCCCTTCGAGTTCATGATCATCCTGGGCTCCGCCGCCGGCGCGTTCCTGATCGGCAATCCAAAAGCGGTGGTCACACACACAGGCAAGGAACTCGGCCACCTCTTCAAAGGGCCAAAATACAAAAAGGATGATTTCCTCGAACTTCTCACCATGATGTATCAGGTCTTCAAGATCGCGAAGACCAAAGGGCTGCTCGCCCTCGAACAGCACATCGAGAAACCCGAGGACTCACCACTCTTCCAGCAGTTTCCAAAATTCTACGGCGACCACCACGCCATATCCTTCCTCTGCACCTATCTGCGTCTGATGTCGCTCGGGGCCGACAACCCGCACGAGCTGGTCGACCTGATGGACGAGGACATCGAGACCATGCACCACGAGCACCAGCGGATCGCCGACGCCATCCAGGCGGTCGCCGACGCCGTTCCGGCGCTGGGCATCGTCGCGGCGGTGCTGGGCGTGATTCACACCATGGGGTCGATCACCGAGCCGCCGGAAGTTCTGGGCAAGCTGATCGGCGGCGCGCTGGTCGGCACCTTCACCGGCATTCTCGTCGCCTACGGCTTCCTGGCGCCGATCGCCAGCGGCCTGAAGAACATCTACCACGCCGAAGGGAAATACTATCAGGCGATGAAGATCGGCCTGATTGCCCATTTGTCTGGCTACGCCCCGGCCATCTCGGTCGAATACTCGCGAAACGTGCTGGAGCCCGAGTACCGACCGAGCTTCGCCCAGGTGGAAGAGGCCACCTCGGCCCTGCCGCCCGCCTGACGCCGGATCCTCCTATGCCGTCCCCGAGCACTTCCGAAGGCGCCGTCACCATCCTGTGGAACGAGGGGACGGTGGGCGAGTGGGCGGCGCTCTTCGCCCGCGTTCCCCGCTCCACCCTGCCGCAGTGCTTCGCCTACGCCGGCGCCATGGGGCGCACCCATGGCTTCGTGCCGCGGCTCGGCCTGATCCGGCGCGACGGCACGCCCATCGGGATCGTCCAGCTTCTGGAGCGGCGCACGCTGCGCCTGTTCCACCAGCGCCAGATCCACCGCGGCCCGCTGTGGCTCGACGGGATCGAGCCGGATCTGGAGATTCAGGAGGCGGTCTTCCGCCTGCTGCGCCAGGCCTGCCCCGACAACCCACTGAACCGGGCCAGCCTGCTGCCCGAGCTGGCCGCCGGGCCGGAGGCCGAGGCGATGCTGCAACGTTGCGGTTTTCGCCGCTTCGGCCCCGGCTACCGCACGGTCTGGCTCGACCTGTCACGGGGGGAGGAGGAGTTGCGCGCGGCGATGGCCCGCGACTGGCGCCAGAGGCTGAAGGGGGCGGAGAAGGCGGGTCTGGTCATCGACCTCGACTGGGAGGCCAAGAACCTGCCCTGGCTGATGAAGCAGGAGCATGAGCAGGCCCTGACCAAGCAGTTTCGCCCGATGACCGGCGCGCTGGCCGTGCGCATCCGCAACGCGCTGCTGAAGGGCGGAGGGAAGGGCGACGGGGTGTTGATGGTCGCCGCCCTGGAGGATCGCTCGAAGACCGCCGCGCCGGCGGCGAGCGCGCTCTTCTACATCCATGGCGGCTCGGCCACCTACCAGATCGGCTGGTCGAGCGAGTCGGGGCGCAAGAGCGGCGCGATGCGGCTGGTGCTGTGGCGGGCGGCCCTGGCCCTCAAGGCGCGTGGCGTGGGCTGGCTCGACCTCGGCGGCATCAACCCGGACAGCGCGCCGGGCGTCACGGAATTCAAGCTGGGAACCGGCGGTCAGGCGGCGGAGAGCGCCGGCCTGTTTCGCTGATCCTGATCCGCGGAAAGGGTGCCGTTGAATCCCGGCGCCGACTGTCTCATCCTGGTTGCGAGCGGAAGGAGCACGCCATGGCCGACAACGACATGAAACCGGAAGAGGCGCAACTGGCCATCGCCAAGGCGGCCCAGATGAAGCCGCAGGTTCAGGCCATGCGCGACCGTCTCCGCAAGATGGCGGACGACGAGGAGAAGGGCGTCCAGATCCTCGCCAGCGCCATCCGCCGTTTCCTTCACCAGGAGTAGGCGGGGCGACGCCTCAGCAGGTCGTCGCCTTGGTGCAGCCCTTGTCCTCGTGCGGGCCCGGGGTGCGGGCGAGCTGGAGGCCGCTGCGCGCCTGCTCGAAGGTTTTCTCCAGCGACCGCACCGTCTGCTCGAAGGCTTGCAGTTCACGGCCCTCCAGCTTGTCGCCGGTCGGCAGGTCGATGCTCTTCGGATTGATCTGCTGGCCGCCCTTCAGCACCTCGTAATGCAGATGCGGGCCGGTGGACCGCCCGGTGGTGCCGACATAGCCGATGACGTCGCCCTGGTCGACACGGGCGCCGCGGCGCGTGCTTTTGGCGATCCGGCTCAGATGGGCGTAGGCTGTGGCGATCTGGGTGTTGTGGCGGATGCGGATGTAATTGCCGTAGGCGCCGTTCGGCCCGACCTCCTCGACCACACCGCCGCCTGCGGCGTAGATCGGCGTTCCGGTCGGCGCGCCGAAATCCATGCCCTTGTGCATCTTGCTGAAGCCCAGGATCGGATGGTGGCGCATGCCGAAGCCCGAGGTGATCCGCGCGCCGTCGATCGGCGTGCGCAGCAGGGCGCGGCGGATGCTCTCGCCGTCGCGGTTGTAATAGTCGATCCGCCCGTCCCGGCTCTTGTGCCGGTAGATCGGGTACTCCTTGCCGCTTAGCACCAGCGCGGCGTAGAGCACGTCGCCTTCGCCGGCGCTCTTGCCGTCCGCGGTGACCAGCCGCTCATAAAGGACCTCGAATTGGTCGCCCGGCTGAAGGTCGCGCTGGAAGTCCACGTCATAGGAATAGTCACGGATCAGCGCCATCATCACCGACACCGGCACGCCGGCGGCATTCCCCGCCTCGAACAGGCTCGACCGGATCACCGTCTGCGCGGCGACCGGCTGGCGGGTGACCGCCTTCTCCGATTCGCTCGAGGTGAAGGCGGTGTCGCCCTTGCGGGAGACGGAGACGGAGCGGACCACGTCCGGAAGAAACTCCAGCCCGACGAATCGCTTGGTCCCGCCACGGCGCGGCTCGAACAGGACGGTGACCTGCTGGCCGACCTGCAGCTTGCGCGGATCGTAGACCTTGCGCAGGGCCGCGATGGCGTTGGTTGCTTCGTCCGCCGGAACGT
>NZ_CP007794.1:0-117500 GCF_000632475.1 Azospirillum argentinense | reverse complement strand
GATCTCATGTGTAGGATAGGTGGGAGGCTAGGAAGCCCGGGCGCCAGCTCGGGTGGAGCCACCCTTGAAATACCACCCTTGAGGTCTCTGGCATCTAACCGCGCTCCGTTCATCCGGAGCCGGGACCCTGCATGGCGGGTAGTTTGACTGGGGCGGTCGCCTCCCAAAGTGTAACGGAGGCGCGCGATGGTGGGCTCAGAGCGGTCGGAAATCGCTCGTCGAGTGCAATGGCATAAGCCCGCCTGACTGCAAGACAGACAAGTCGAGCAGAGACGAAAGTCGGCCATAGTGATCCGGTGGTTCCATGTGGACGGGCCATCGCTCAACGGATAAAAGGTACGCCGGGGATAACAGGCTGATGACTCCCAAGAGTCCATATCGACGGAGTCGTTTGGCACCTCGATGTCGGCTCATCACATCCTGGGGCTGGAGCAGGTCCCAAGGGTTCGGCTGTTCGCCGATTAAAGTGGTACGTGAGCTGGGTTTAGAACGTCGTGAGACAGTTCGGTCCCTATCTGCCGTGGGTGTCGGAGTTTTGCGAGGATCTGTCCCTAGTACGAGAGGACCGGGATGGACATACCTCTGGTGCACCGGTTGTCACGCCAGTGGCATGGCCGGGTAGCTAAGTATGGACGGGATAACCGCTGAAAGCATCTAAGCGGGAAACCCACCTCTAAACCAGAACTCCCTTGAGAGCCGTGACAGACCATCACGTCGATAGGAGGCATGTGGACGGGCGGCAACGCCTGAAGCTGAGCCTTACTAATCGCTCGATCGGCTTGATCCTTCCCAGCAGGCGGCCCGCGCGCAGCGGCAAGCCCTGGGCGCACGAGCCAACACCGCAAAGAACAAGAGCAAACGTCCTCGCTCAAACCAAACCTCTGCCGTCCCCGTCCGGATGGTTCGCGTGTGCCTTGGTGACCTGGTGGTCATGGCGAGGCTCCCAACACCCGATCCCATTCCGAACTCGGCCGTGAAACGCCTCAGCGCCGATGGTACTGCGTCTTAAGACGTGGGAGAGTAGGTCGCCGCCAGGTCACCACGGCACACGCCACACCAACACGGACGTGGACGCAGCAAGGCTTCGCACTCGCTTGACAATCGTCGCACACGGTCCCTTCCCAAGGAACACCCGCGGGGTGGAGCAGCCCGGTAGCTCGTCAGGCTCATAACCTGAAGGTCGCAGGTTCAAATCCTGCCCCCGCAACCACCGATACAGACACTCTCGAGCCACCTGGGCCGGGAGTGTTCTGCTTTTTGGCCGTCCACTCCAGGAGCGTGCCGAGTTCACCGTACAGCGTCACGTCCAACTGGCCGCGCTTCAGGCCGGACGTGAGCGTGATCTGCTCGATCAGCCCGCGGATGGCACCGGCTGCCTCGTCGCGCTCCTCCGGGCGATTCAGCGCCTCGGCCAGACGCGCCACCTTGCGGGCGTAAAGTTCCGCGATGTTCGGGTGAATGTCGGGCAGGTCCACCGGGACCTGGATGAGGTGAGCGTTCAGTTCGTCCTCCCGTGCCTCAAGCTCCCGGAGCCGTGCCACCAGGGTGCGGCTGCCGGCGCCGCTCTCGATCAGCGCCATGATGTCTTGGATGACGCGGGTGTGGCGGACAGCGCCTACCGCTCCAAGGCCAACGAAGCGGCCATCGCGGCGGCAGGGCGCCGCAGCATGATGCATTTCCGCAAGCCGAAGGGCCGGCCGATGCTGGAGCCCCACCAGCGTGCCAACCGCACCCGCTCGGCAGTGCGCTCGGCCGTCGAACATGTCTTCGCCGACCAGAAGGCGCGCATGGGGTTGTTCATCCGCACCATCGGCCTGGGTCGCGCGACGGTGAAGATCGGTCTCGCCAACCTCGCCTACAATTTCCGACGCCTGATCTGGCTTGAGGGGCGAACTGCGCCCGTATAGCGCCAAAACTGCCGCATATTTCCACCTTTTCAGTCAAAACCGACAGTTCAACCCCCGAAGAACGCCGCTTCCACACTGGTGTGGCCCTTCCATTCGCCTCAACCCGCGCTCAAGGCCGGTTTATCGAGGTGCTCAGCGGGCAGAAGGTGTGGATCTCCCGCGTCCAGCATTCCGACCTGATGATTTTGCTCGCCCGCACCACGCCGCTCGATCAGGTGCGCAAGAAATCGGAGGGCATGTCGATCTTCATCGTCGACATCAAGGAGGCGATGGCCAAGGGCATGACCGTCCGGCCCATCCGCAACATGGTCAACCATGAGACCAACGAGCTGTTCTTCGACAATCTGGAAATCCCCGCGGAGAACCTGATCGGTGAGGAAGGGCAGGGCTTCAAATACATCCTGACCGGCCTCAACGCCGAGCGGGTGCTGATCGCGGCGGAATGCATCGGCGACGGCTATTGGTTCATCGACAAGGTGTGCGACTACACCCGCGACCGTCAGGTGTTCGGCCGCCCGATCGCCCAGAACCAGGGCGTGCAGTTCCCCATCGCCGAGAGCTTCATCGAGGTGGAGGCCGCCAACCTGATGCGCTTCGAGGCCTGCCGACTCTACGACGCCGGGGAGCCCTGCGGCGCCCAGGCCAACATGGCCAAGTACCTCGCCGCCAAGGCCTCGTGGGAGGCGGCGAACGCCTGCCTGCAGTTCCATGGCGGCTTCGGCTTCGCCAGCGAATACGACGTCGAGCGCAAGTTCCGCGAGACCCGGCTGTATCAGGTGGCCCCCGTCTCCACCGACCTGATCCTGGCCTACGTCGCCGAGCATGTCCTGGACCTGCCGAAGTCCTACTGAGCGCCCGGTTGCGTCGGCGCCGGAGGCAGCCTGAAGGCCGCCTCCGGGGTTGAGCTGACCCACCGCCCGCAAAGAAAAAGGCGGGTGCCGGAGCCCGAAGGCCCCGGCACCCGCCTTTCGTTTGCGGAGCGCGCTGCGCCGCCGCCGCTCAGCCGAACCAGGCGGCGACGTTGCCGGTCTGGCCGAGGATGGTGATGCGGTTGCCCCCGCCGACGTCGAGCGTGGTGTTGCCGCCCTCCACCCGCGCCGAGCGGATCACCGCGCCGAGGTCGACGCCGGCCTCGTAGAAGGCCAGGCGGTCCACTCCCACTTCGAAGTCCATCACCACCGACCCGCCGGAGCCGCGTCCGAAGGCGAAGACGTCCGCGCCCTCGCCGCCCCACAGCGTGTCCGCCCCGCCGTCGGCGAACAGCACGTCGTTGCCGGCCCCGCCGTGCAGCACGTCGTCGCCCGCCCCGCCGAACAGCGTGTCGTCGCCCTCCTCGCCGAACAGCGTGTCGTTGCCGTCCCCGCCCAGCCCCAGGTCGTTGCCCGACCCCAGAGCGATCAGGTCGTGGCCCGACCCGCCCAGCGCCGTGTCGTTGCCGTCCCCGCCGCTCAGCGTGTCGTCGCCCTCGTCGCCGTACAGAAGGTCGTCGCCGTCCTCGCCGAACAGCAGGTCGTTGCCCGGCGATCAGGTCGTGGCCCGACCCGCCCAGCGCCGTGTCGTTGCCGTCCCCGCCGCTCAGCGTGTCGTCGCCCTCGTCGCCGTACAGAAGGTCGTCGCCSTCCTCGCCGAACAGCAGGTCGTTGCCCGNCCCGCCGCTCAGCGTGTCGTTGCCCTCGTTSSCSGKCAGCGTGTCGTCGCCCTCCTCGCCGAACAGCASGTCGTCGCCCTCGCCGCCGNAAGCCGCGGTCGTCGCCCGTGCCGCCGCCGNATCAGGTCGTTGCCSGACCCGCCGNACAGCCAGTCGTCGCCCTCGCCGCCGTGCACCAGGTCGTCGCCCTCGTCGCCGTACAGCGTGTCGTTGCCGCCGGCGCTGGTGATCGTGTCGTTGCCGCCGCCGCCGTGCAGGAGGTCGTCGCCGTCGCCCAGATGCATGTACTGCTCGTGGTCGTCGCCGTAGACGATCTGCTCGCCGTCGCCGCCGACCAGCGTGGCGTTGCCGACCACCGCCGCGAACTCGACGTTGTCGAGCTGGATGGTCACCGGCCCGGTCAGGCCCGTGGTGTTGAGCACCACCGCGGTCGGCGCCGTGCTGGTCGGGCCGGTGCCGCCCAGCGTGGTGCCGGTCACCTTGGTCTGCACCGCCTGGCCGGCGGCCACGCCGGGCGCGGTGAAGTCGATGGCGCGGACCAGAAGCTGGGCCTGCGCCGACAGCACCGAGAGGAAGCCCGAACCGCCGCCGGTCAGCCCGCTGCGCGCGGCGGTGCCCTCGTCGGTGCGCGCCTCGATGGCGGCGATCAGGCCGGTCAGCCCGGTCAGCGCCTGGGCGGCGGTCTGCCGCTCGGCGCCGCCGGTGGCGGTGACGGCGACGCCGGTGGAGACGCTGACCGTCAGCGTGGTCTGGGTGGAGACCTGGCCGGTCTGCGCGTCGACCACCTGCTCGCGCACCACCGGGACGTCGGCGAGGTCGGGGTTGGCGGTGCTGGTGTCCTCGACGCGGGTGCCGGTGCTGGCCTCGATGGTCACGGTGGTGGTGCGGCTGCCGTCGCCGTTGGTGGTGACCGCGCCGGTGACGGTGGCGCCGTCCACCGTGGCGACCGGCGGCGGGGCGACGGGGGCGGGCTTGTCGACGGTGGCGGTGAGCTTCTGCGTCGTCGCGGTGAAGGGCAGCGAGGCGTTGCCCGCCGGGTCGGTCAGGGCGAGCGTCAGGGTCAGCGTACCGTCGCCCAGGCCGGAGAGGTCGAGCCCGCCGACCTGCGCGGTCGGGCCGCTCATCACGCCGCTGCCGGAGACCTGGCCGCCGCCGGCGGAGGTGATCGTCCAGGTGAAGGCGGCGCCGGCCTCGCCGCCGCTGATGGTGAAGGCGGTGCTGGACTGCTCGATGGCGTCGATGCTGTCGTCGTCGAACAGCACGCTGGCCGTCGGTGGGGTGGTGTCGACGGTCAGCGTGTGGGTGGCGGGGCTCGACACGTTGCCGGCGGCGTCGGTGGCGGTGGCCGCGACGGGGTTGGCGCCGTTGGGGTCGAGGCTGAGCGAGCCGGCGGTCGGGGTGGCGGTGGCGAGGTCGAGGCTCCAGGCGCCGGTCCCCGAGGCGGTGGTGGTGTAGGTGGCGCCGCCCACCGTGACGGTCACCGTGGCGTTGGCCTCGGCGGTGCCGGTGAGGGTGGGCGTGGTGCTGTTGGTGAGCGCGGTGGTGACGGTCGGTGCGTCGGGCAGGGTGGTGTCGATGGTCAGCGTCTGGGTGCCCGGCGCGGAGACGTTGCCCGAGGCGTCGGTGGCGGTGGCCGAGACGGCGTTGGTGCCGTTGGGGTTGAGGCTCAGCGACCCGGCGGTCGGCGTCGCGGTGGCGAGGTTGAGGCTCCAGGTGCCGTTGGTCGCCGTCGTGGTGTAGGTCGCCCCACCCACCGTGACGGTGACCGTGCTGCCGGTCTCGGCGGTGCCGGTGAGGGTGGGTGTGGTGCTGTTGCTCAGCGCGGCGCTGGTCACCGTCGGGGCGTCGGGGAGGGTGGTGTCGATGGTCAGCGTTTGGGTGCCGGCCGTGGAGGTGTTGCCCGCCACGTCGGTGGCGGTGGCCGAGACGGCGTTGGTGCCGTTGGGGTTGAGGCTCAGCGACCCGGAGGTCGGTGTCGCGGTGGCGAGGTTGAGGCTCCAGCTGCCGTTGGTCGCCGTCGTGGTGTAGGTGGCGCCGCCCACCGTGACGGTCACCGTGGCATTCGCCTCGGCCGCCCCGGTGAGGGTGGGCGTCGTGCTGTTGCTCAGCGCGGCGCTGGTCACCGTTGGCGCGTCGGGCAGGGTGGTGTCGATGGTCAGCGTCTGGGTGCCGGCCGAGGAGGTGTTGCCCGCCGCGTCGGTGGCGGTGGCCGAGACGGCGTTCGTGCCGTTGGGGTTCAGGCTCAGCGACCCGGAGGTCGGCGTCGCCGTGGCGAGGTTGAGGCTCCAGCTGCCGTTGGTGGCGGTGGTGGTGTAGGTGGCGCCGCCGATAGTGACAGTCACCGTGCTGCCGGTCTCGGCCGCGCCGGTGAGGATCGGCGTCGTGCTGTTGGTCAGCGTCGCCGAGGTCACTGCCGGCGCGTTGGGTGCCGTGGTGTCGATGGTCAGGGACTGGGTGCTCGGCGCGGATGTGTTGCCGGCGGTGTCGGTTGCCGTGGCCGCGACGGCGTTGGTGCCGTTGGCGTTCAGGCTCAACGAGCCGGAGGTCGGCGTCGCCGTGGCGAGGTTGAGGCTCCAGGTCCCGTTGGTGGCGGTGGTGGTGTAGGTCGCCCCACCCACCGTGACGGTGACCGTGCTGTCGGCCTCCGCCGTTCCGGTGAGGATTGGCGTGGCGTTTTTGGTCAGCGCCGCGCTGGTCACCGTTGGAGCATCGGGCAGGGTGGTGTCGATGGTCAGCGTCTGGGTGCCGGCCGTGGAGACGTTGCCCGCCGCGTCAGTGGCGGTGGCAGAGACGGCGTTAGTGCCGTTGGCGTTGAGGCTCAGCGAGCCGGAGGTCGGGGTGGCCGTGGCGAGGTTGAGGCTCCAGGTGCCGTTGGTCGCCGTCGTGGTGTAGGCCGCCCCGCCGATGGTGACAGTCACCGTGCTGCCGGTCTCGGCCGCGCCGGTGAGGATCGGCGTCGTGCTGTTGCTCAGCGCCGTCGTAACGGTGGGCGCATTGGGCGCGGTGGTGTCGATGGTCAGCGTCTGGGTGCCAGCCGTAGACGTGTTGCCGGCCGCATCCGTTGCCGTCGCCGAGACGGCGTTGGTGCCGTTGGCGTTCAGGCTCAACGAGCCGGAGGCCGGCGTGGCCGTGGCGAGGTTGAGGCTCCAGGTCCCGTTGGTGGCGGTGGTGGTGTAGGTCGCCCCACCCACCGTGACGATGACGGTGCTGTCGGCCTCCGCCGTTCCGGTGAGGATTGGCGTGGCGTTTTTGGTCAGCGCCGCGCTGGTCACCGTTGGAGCATCGGGCAGGGTGGTGTCGATGGTCAGCGTCTGGGTGCCGGCCGTGGAGACGTTGCCCGCCGCGTCAGTGGCGGTGGCAGAGACGGCGTTAGTGCCGTTGGCGTTGAGGCTCAGCGAGCCGGAGGTCGGGGTGGCCGTGGCGAGGTTGAGGCTCCAGGTGCCGTTGGTCGCCGTCGTGGTGTAGGCCGCCCCGCCGATGGTGACAGTCACCGTGCTGCCGGTCTCGGCCGCCCCGGTGAGGGTGGGCGTCGTGCTGTTGCTCAGCGCCGTCGTAACGGTGGGCGCGTTGGGCGCAGTGGTGTCGATGGTCAGCGTCTGGGTGCCAGCCGTAGACGTGTTGCCGGCCGCATCCGTTGCCGTCGCCGAGACGGCGTTGGTGCCGTTGGCGTTCAGGCTCAACGAGCCGGAGGCCGGCGTGGCCGTGGCGAGGTTGAGGCTCCAGGTGCCGTTGGTCGCCGTCGTGGTGTAGGTCGCCCCGCCGATGGTGACGGTCACCGTGCTGCCGGTCTCGGCCGTACCGCCAATGGTCGGGGTGGCACTGTTGCTCAGTGCGGCGCTGGTCACCGCCGGCGCGTTGGGCGCAGTGGTGTCGATGGTCAGCGTCTGGGTGCCAGCCGTGGAGACGTTGCCCGCCGCGTCGGTGGCGGTGGCCGAGACGGCGTTGCTGCCGTTGGCGTTGAGGCTCAACGTGCCGGAGGCTGGCGTGGCCGTGGCGAGGTTGAGGCTCCAGCTGCCGTTGGTTGCCGTCGTGGTGTAGGTGGCGCCGCCCACCGTGACGGTCACCGTGCTGTCGGCCTCGGCGGTGCCGGTGAGGATTGGCGTGGCGTTCTTGGTCAGCGCGGCGCTGGTGACCGCCGGGGCGTTGGGCGCGGTAGTGTCGATGGTCAGCGTCTGGGTGCCGGCCGTGGAGGTGTTGCCCGCCGCGTCCGTTGCCGTCGCCGAGACGGCGTTCGTGCCGTTGGCGTTGAGGTTCAGCGATCCGGAGGTCGGCGTCGCCGTGGCGAGGTTGAGGCTCCAGGTGCCGTTGGTCGCCGTCGTGGTGTAGGTCGCCCCACCCACCGTGACGGTCACCGTGCTGTCCGCTTCCGCCGTGCCGGTCAGGGTCGGCGTCGCGCTGTTGCTCAGCGCCGTCGTGACGGTCGGGGCGTTCGGAGCCGCGCTGTCGATGGTCACCGTCAGCGTGCTGGAGGCCGACGACGTGCCGGTGGCATCGCTCGACACGGCGGTCAGGGAATGAGCCCCGTCGCCCAGCGAGGCCGTCGTGACGGTCCAAAGCCCATTGGCATCGGCCGTCACCGTGCCCAGCGCCGTCGCGCCCTCGTACAGCACCACGGTTGTGAACGCCTTGGCCAAGCCGGTAATCGCCGGAGCCGTGACGTTGGTCAGCGTGTCCGTCGTCGAACCGCTGTTGGACGCGGTCGTCAGCGCCAGACTCGCCGGAGTCGGCGGAACGTTGCGGAACAGGGTGATGCTTGTGAAGGCGCCGACCAGGGCGTCGAGATCGCCGTCGCCATCGATGTCGACGATGCTCGGCGCCCCCATCATCCCGGCGTTGCTCAGCCCGAACGGGTTGGTGCCGACCAGCGTGAAGCTGGGCGCCGTCGCCGTCCCGACGTTGCGGTAGACCACCGTGTCACCGATGATGTTGCCGACCAGGATGTCGAGGTCGCCGTCGCCGTCGATGTCCACCATGGTCGGCGACGCCTGCCCCCCCGAATTGCCGAGGCCGAAGGGATTGGTGCCGACCAGGGTGAAGCTGGGCGCTGTCGCCGTTCCGACGTTGCGGTAGAACAGCGTGTCGCCGCCCTGGCTGCCGACCAGGATATCGAGGTCGCCATCGCCGTCGAGGTCCGCGATGCTCGGCGACGCGAGGGGGATGAAAGTGCTGAGCCCGAAGGGGTTGGTGGCCTCCAGGGTGAAGCTGGGCGCCGTCGCGGTTCCGATATTGCGCAGGAACAGCAGGGAGCCGGAGTTGCTTCCGACCAGGATGTCGAGGTCGCCATCGCCGTCGAGGTCCGCGAAGGCCGGGGTGGACATCGTCGCACCGCTCAGCCCGAAGGGATCGGTCGCCGCCTCCAAGGTGAAGCTGGGTGCGGTCGCGTTGCCGACGTTGCGGTAGAACTGGAGATTGATCCCGATGTTGCCGACCAGGGCGTCGAGGTCACCGTCGCCGTCGATGTCGACGAAGACCGGCTTGGCTTGCGGGAAAAGACCGTTCAAGCCGAAGGGGTTGGTGGCTTCCAGGACGAAGCTGGGATCGCCCGCCACGCGGACCGCCTGACCGGTCAGCGCGCCCGCGGCGTTGCCGGCGGCGTCCGCGGTCTTCGCGCCGGAGCCCGGCGGCGTGTAGTCCACCGTGACGCTCTGGTAGACCGTCGCCCCGGCGTCGAGCGTCAGGGTGACCGTCTTGCCGCTGGTGGCGACCGCGGTGACCGTCCGCGCCACGCCGCCCACCATCACCGTGAAGGCGCCGGCCGGAGTCTGGGCGCCGTCCAGAAGCTCCGAATAGGTCAGGGTCAGCTGCGTCCCGTTCAGCGTCGCCGAGGTGAGCGTCGGCGCCTTGGTGTCGATCGTCAGCGTCAATGCGGTCGAGGCCGACGAGGTGCCGTTGGCGTTGCTCGACGTGACGGTCAGCGAGTGGGTGCCATCGCTCAGCGAGGCGGTGGAGAGCGTCCACAGGCCGGAGGAGGCGTCGGCCGTCACCGTGCCGATGGCCGTCGCGCCGTCGTACAGCACCACCGTCGACGAGGCGACCGCGGTTCCGACGATCGCCGGCGCCGTGACGTTGGTCAGCGTGTCGGTGGTCGAGCCGCTGTTGGAACCCGCCGTCAGCGTCGGCGCCGTGGGGGTGGCGGGCGGCGGCGTGGTGTTCCGGTAGAGGACCGTCTTGCCGTCGTCCCGGCCGATCAGGGCGTCGAGGTCGCCGTCCCCGTCGATGTCCGCGAAGGTCGGCTTCGCGTTGCTGCCGACGTCGCCCAGGTTGAAGGGGTTGGTGCCCTCCAGCGTGAAGGTGGGCGCCGCCGCCGTCCCGATGTTCCGGTAGAGGACCGTGTTGCCGCTGTCGTTGCCGATCAGCGCGTCGAGGTCGCCATCCCCATCGATGTCCACGAAGATCGGCGTGGCGTTGCTTCCGGCATCGCCGAGGCCGAAGGGATTGGTGCTTTCCAGCGCGAAGGTGGGGGCCGCCGCCGTTCCGACGTTCCGATAGAAGAGCGTGTCGCCATCCGCGTTGCCGATCAGGGCGTCGAGATCGCCGTCGCCGTCGATGTCCACCAGGGACGGCGACGCGAAGCCCCCGACATTGCTCAAGCCGAAGGGATTGGTGCCCACCAGGGTGAAGCTGGGCGCCGCCGCCGTCCCGACGTTGCGGTAGACGACGATGCCGCCGCCCGCGTTGCCGGCCAGCAGGTCGAGGTCGCCGTCGCCGTCGATGTCCGCGAGGACCGGCTTGGCGTAGGCGGGCATGCCGCCGCCGACGGTGTTCAGGCCGAAGGGGTTGGTGCCCACCAGGGTGAAGCTCGGCGCATCCGCCGTGCCGACATTCCGGTAGACGACGATGTTGGCGTACCAGTCGCCGACCACCGCGTCGAGGTCGCCGTCGCCGTCGATGTCGGCGAAGACCGGGGCGGACTGGCCGACGAAGCTGCCGAGGCCGAACGGGTTGGTGGCTTCCAGGGTGAACTTGGGGTCGCCGCCCACGCGGACCGGCTGGCCGCTCAGGGCGCCCGCGGCGTTGCCGGCGGCATCCACGGTCTTGGCGCCCGAGCCCGGCGGGGTGTAGCTGACCGTCGCGCCCTCATAGATCGAGGAGGCGCCGGCATCCAGCGTCAGGATGACTGCCCGGCCGTCGGTGGCGACCGCGGTGACCGTGCGCACCACGCCACCCACCGTCACCGTGAAGGCGCCGGCCACCGGAGTCTCAGCGCCGTCCAACGCCTCCGAATAGATCAGCGTCAGCCGCGTCCCGCTCAGCACCGCCGAGGTCAGCGACGGCGCCGCCGTGTCGATGGTCACGCTCAGCGCCGTCGAAGCCGCCGACGTGCCGTTGGCGGTGCTTGCCTTGACGGTCAGCGAATGCGCGCCGTCGCTCAGCGACGCCGACGTGACCGTCCACAGGCCCGCGCCGTTGGCGGTCGCGGTGCCCACCACGGTCGCCCCGTCGTACAGCACCACTGTGGCGAAGGCCTCAGCCGTCCCGGTGATCGTCGGCGTCGTGACCTTGGTCAGCGTGTCCGTCGTCGAACCGCTGTTCGATCCCGCCGTCAGCGTCAGACCGCCCGGTGCGGCCGGCGGCGGCGGACCGTTGCGGAACAGCACCGTATCACCGTCCGTATTGCCGATCAGGGCGTCGAGGTCGCCGTCACCATCGATGTCCACGAAGATCGGTGTGGCGTTGTCCCCAACATCGCCGAGGCCGAAGAGGTTGGTGCCCTCCAGGACGAAAGTGGGCGCCGCCGCCGTCCCGACGTTGCGATAGAAGTATGTCTGGCCATCCCCGCTACCGATCAGGGCGTCGAGGTCGCCGTCACCATCGATGTCCAACAGCTTCGGCGTCGCGCTGACCCCGACGTTGCCGAGGCCGAAGGGGTTGGTGGCCTCCAGCGTGAAGGTGGGCTGCGTCGCCGTCCCGACGTTGCGATAGAAGACCGTGTGGCCGTCGTCAACGCCGATCAGGGCGTCAAGGTCGCCATCCCCGTCGATATCCGCCAGTTCCACCGACGATCCGAACCCGGCGCGGCTGAGACCGAAGGGGTTGGAACCCTCCAGCGTGAAGGTGGGCTGCGTCGCCGTCCCGACGTTGCGATAGAAGTAGGTGTTGCCGCTAGCGGTGCCGACCAGGGCGTCAAGATCGCCGTCGCCGTCGAGGTCGGCGAAGGTCGGTTGCGCCCCGCCGGAACCCACGGTGTTGAGGCCGAAGGGGTTGGAGCCCTCCAGCGTGAAGGTGGGCTGCGTCGCCGTCCCGACGTTGCGATAGAAGACTATTTTGCTGGCGAAGTTGCCGACCAGGGCGTCGAGGTCGCCGTCACCATCGATGTCCACGAAGATCGGTGTGGCGTTGTCCCCAACATCGCCGAGGCCGAAGAGGTTGGTGCCTTCCAGGGTGAAGGTCGGATCACCAACCACCGTGACAGTCCGGCCGTTCAACGCGCCCGCGGCGTTGCCGGCCGCGTCCGCCGTCTTCGCGCCGGAGCCCGGCGGGGTGTAGTCCACCGTGACGCTCTGATAGGGCGTCGCCCCGGCGTCCAGCGTCAGGGTGACCGTCCTGCCGCTGGTGACGACCGCAGTGACCGTCCGCGTGACGCCGCCCACCGTCACCGTGAAGGCCGAGGTGGGCGCCTGGGCGCCGTTCAGCGTCTCCGAATAAGTCAGAGTCAGCTGCGTTCCGTTCAGCCGCGCCGAGGTCAGAGTCGGCGGGGTGGTGTCGGGCGAGTTGTTGGTGACCGGCTGGGCGGTGAAGCTGGCGGCATCGCCGCCGGTAGGGGACTGTACGGCGTTGGCATCGTCGCCCACGGTCGGGTCGGTGTAGGCGACGGTGACCGTGTCCGTGTCCGTGACCGGCTGGGTGAGCGTGAGCGTGACCGTCTTGTTGGTGCTGTCCACAGCGACGTTGCTGACCGTGACCGTGGTGCCTCCGACCTTGACCGTGAAGGCGCCGGCCGCCGGCGGGTTGGCCGCGTCCAGCGCGCTGTCGTAGGTGAGCACCAGCGTCGCGCCGTCCACCGACGCGCTTTGAAACACCGGCGGAGGGGTGACCGTCACCATGACGGAGCTGGAGAGGACCGAACTGGTGAGGTCAATGCCGGTGGAAATCGCGTGGACGCTGATGGGGAACGCGCCGGACGTGTCCGTGCCGGAGGACGTCACGTCGAAGGTCAGCGTGAAGACGGCGCCTTGATTGATGATCCCGGCGATCGCGGGAGTGAGACTGACGTTTCCCACCGACCAGCCGCTCGGGGCATCGACCCCGAACGTGATGGACGAACCGACCAACGTCCTCATCTGCGTGGCCGTCAGGGTGAAGGACACCTGCTGCGGCGTTCCCGGCGTGAAGGTGATGGTCGGGTTCGTCGGTACGATCGTCAGGAACGGGGTGTAGGTGGCCGTGTCCGCGATCGTGACCGTGGCGACCTGGTCGATCACCGTGGAGTTGCTGGAGGCCCCGCTGTCGGTGATGGAGCGCAGAACGACCGAGCGGGTCTCGCTGCTGCCGTAGTTCGTGCCGGCCGCGTCGGTGTTCTTGTAGGCGATGCCGTCGATCAGCGTGTCCATGCCGCCGTTGCTCAGCGCCATGCCGCTCAGCGTCACCGTGGCGACGCCGTTCGCCAGCGTGACCGCGTAGTTGCCACTGGCGAAGCTGCCCGAGGTGCCGTTGCTCAGGGCGATGTCGGTGCCGCCGATGCTCAGGAACTCGGTGCTGCCGGTGCCGCCGACGTTGTGAACGGTCAGAACCATGCCGGTGAAGGTCTGACCGTTGTCCACCGTCGAGGCGGTCACACCATCGAACAGGTCGGTGCCGCTGCTGCCTTGGCCGGACGAGAAACCACCGTTCTTTGCCGTCAGAGTCAGCGTCGGCGGCACGCCGTTCGGGTCGGGCGTGGTGTTGGTGACCGACTGGCCGGTGAAGCCGGCGGCGTCGAGGCCATCGCCGAAGGACTGGATGGCGTTGGCGTCGTCACCCGCGGTGGGGTCGGCATAGGAAACGCTGACCGCGGCGCCGTAGGCGACCGGCTGGGCGAGCGTCAGCGTGACCGTCTTGCTCGCGGTGTCCACGGCGACGCCGCTGACGGTCACCGGGGAGCCGCCGGCCAGGACGGTGAAGCTGCCCGCGGACGGAACGTTCACGGCGTCGAGCGCCGTGTCGTAGGTCAGCACCAGCGACGTGCCGTTGACCGCGGCGCTTTGCAGGACCGGCGTCGGGGGGGCGCCGATGGTGATGACGGCGGAGATGCCGGTGAGGGTGCCGATGTTGTTGCTGCCGCCGCTGTCGGTGACGCTGGCGAGGGTGATGATGCGCTGGCCGTCGGACGGCGTGCCGGCGTTATTGTTGTAGTAGAAGCCGTCCAGGAGGTACTGCATTTCGTCAGCCGACAACCGCAGGCCGCTGATCGTCACCGTCAAGGTGCTGCCGTTGAGCGTGGCGCCGCCAGTGACTCCGAAGGTGCCGCTCATCAAGCTGGCACCATCGGCCAAATTCATGATGGAGGACGTGCCCCCGGGGACCATGAAGATCAGGTATTCCGACATACCGTCCAGGACGCCGGTCACGGTGAAGGTCAGACCGGTGAAGGTCTGACCCAGATCATTGGCGTTCGCCGTGACCGACGAGAAGAGGTCCGCCGGGCTCGAAGAGTTGATGAAGGTCGTCGCGTTGCCCGTCGCCGTCAGGCTCGGGGCGTTGACCGTGCGGGCGGCCGTGACCATGGTGGCGAAGCGGGTGTCGGGGAGATCCAGGCCCGACAGGTTCTGCAGGACGTTGGCGGTGTCGTTGCCCGCGGTGGGATCGGTGTAGGTGAAGCGGACGTAATCCCCTTGAGCGAGCGGGCTCACCGTGGTCAGGATCAGCTTGTTGCCGGAGATGACCGCCGAGCGCAGATCGACCTTCGTGCTGCCCACGAGGATGGCGCCGGTGCCCAGGTCCAGCGGAATGTAGCTGTCGACGGCACCGAAGCTGGACAGCAGCAGCGGGCTCTGGGCGTCCAGGGTTTGGTCGAACGTTACGATGATGACGTTTTCACCGACATAGGCGTCGATGGCCGTGACGGAGGGCGGCGTGGTGCTCGGGTCGGGCGAATTGTTGGTAACCGACTGGCCGGAAAGGCTGGCGGCGTCGCGCCCGCCACTGCCGGCCTGGATGGCGTTGGCGTCGTCGTTCGCGGTGGGGTCGGTGTAGGAGACGGCGACCGTGTCGCCATAGGCGACCACCTGGCCGAGCGTCAGCGTGACCGTCTTGCCGACGCCGTCCACGGCGACGCCGCTGATCGCCACCGAGGTGCCGCCGACCGTGACGGTGAAGGCTCCCAGCGCCGGCGGGTTGGCGGAATCGAGGTCCACGTCGTAGGTGAGCACCAGCGAATCGCCGGTGACGGCGGCGCTTTGCAGGACCGGGACAGGGCGGGCCGCGCCCACGGTCAGGGCGGCGTCGAAGCCGAGGGCGTCCAGCCCCCCGGTGGCGCTCTGGATGACGCCACTGGCGTCGTCGCCGCTGTTCGGATCAAGGTAGCGGAAGTTGATCGAGTCGCCGGCGGTGAGCGTGGCGTTGCTGAGGGTCAGCGTCAGCGTGTTGCCGGACACCGACACGGAGCTCACGTCGACCGGGCCGGTGCTTCCGTTGCTCGTGAGCACGACCTTGTTCGCACCGTAGAACCAGGGGCCGGAGGTGCCGAGGAACAGGCTGGTCGGAATCGTGCCTGTGCTGTCGAGGGCCGTGTCGAACGTCAGCGTGATGGTGTTCTCGCCGGCATGGGCCACGGCGCTGACCAGGACGGGCGCCGCCGGGCCCGAGACGTTCACGGTGGCGGAAACGCCGGTGAGGCTGGCGGTGTGGTTGTTGCCGCCGTCGTCGGTGACGCTGGTGACGGTGATGACGCGGTTGCCGGGCGTGACGTTGCCGGAGACGAGGGTTCCGCCGGTGTAATTGATGTAGGACAGGCCGTCGATCAGCGCCTCGAGCTGGGCGTTGGTGTGGTACAGCCCGGTCAGGGTTACGGTCACCGTGGTGCCGTTGACCGCCACGTTGGCGAAGACGCCCAGCCCGGACCCGGTGATTCCCGGCAAGGGCGTCGGGCCGCCGCCGGCGATCGACAAGGCCAGGGGATTGCTGCCGATGCCGAGCAGCGCCTCGGCGTCGGACACGCCGGTGATCGTCAGGGTCAGGCCGGTGAAGACCTGCCCGGTGTCGTTGGTGTTCGCCGTCACCGTGGAGAACAGATCGACGCCCACGGGCGATCCCTGGCTGAAGGCCGGCGTGCCGCCCGTCGCCGTCAGGGTGGGCAGGGTCAGCGGCGGTGCGCCGACATTGATGGTGGCGGCGATGCCGGTCAGGCTGGCCGTGTTGTTGCTCGCCCCGTCGTCGGTGACGCCGGTGAGGGTGACGACGCGCTGGCCGTTGGACGGCGTGCCGGCGATGTTGTTGTAGGCGATGCTGTCGATGAACGACTGCATGTCGGCGGCCGAGTACTGCAGGCCGCTGATCGTCACCGTGGCGGTGCTGCCATTGAGCGTGACGCCGCCGACAGCCGACCCGACGAAGGGACCCGTCAGGGTGCCGGCGCCGGTCAGCGCGATGGTGACGGGCCCCCCCATCATCCCCGGTATGATAAAGCCCAGCATTTCCGACGCGCCGTCGACGATGCCCGTCACGGTCAGCGTCAGGCCGGTGAAGACCTGCCCCGTGTCGTTGGTGCTGGCCGTGACCGACGAGAACAGATCCACCGCGCTGGCGTTGAAGGTCGTCGTGCTGCCCGTCGCCGTCAGCGTCGGCAGAGTCGAAGCCGCCGCACCGATATTGACGGTGCTGGAGACGCCGGAGATGCTGGCGGTGCTGTTGCTGCTGCCGTCGTCGGTGACGCTGTTGACGGTGATGACGCGCTGGCCATTGGACGGCGTGCTGGCGGTGTTGTTGTAGACGAGGTCGTCGAGGAGCCACCCCATATCGGCATCCGACGCCTCCAGGCCCGTGAGCGTCACGGTCGCCGTGCTGCCGGTGACGATGACGGTCGCGGTGACGACCGCTCCGCCTGGCATCATCGGATTCGCGATGCCTGTTCCGTTGACCAAACTGAGTTGAAGCGGATTGGTCGCGCCGGGTATGTAGAAGGTCAGGGATTCCGCCGCACCGTCCTGGACGCCCGTTACGGTCAGCGTCAGGCTGGTGAAGACCTGCCCCGTGTCGTTGGTGCTGGCCGTGACCGACGAGAACAGGTCCACTTGGCTGTTGGTGAAGGTCGTCGTGCCGCCCGTCGCCGTCAGTGTCGGAGCCGTGGTCGGACGGGCCGTCGCGACGGTGATATCGTACTGGAAGGTTCCGACATCCTCACCGGAGGACGAACCCTGAAGAACGCTGCTGGACTGGTCGCCAAACGGGTCCTCGTACAGGATGGTGAGGATGTCGTTGTTGGTGAACGTCTGCTGTGGGAGCGTCAGCGTCAGCGTGTTGCCGGAAACCACAGCGGACGTCAGGTTGGTCGGGATGCCGTTGATCCGCGCGCTGCCCGGGGTCAACGCGTCGGAGGCGAAGGAATTCACGTTCGGCTGGCTTCCGGTATCCAGCGCTTGATCGAACGTCAACACGACGATGTTTTCACCGATGTAGGCGACGCCGCTCACGATGACCGGAGCGACCATCACCCCGCGATATGAATCGAAGCGCAGAGAGTCCGTGGTGACAGCGCCGTGCACCCAGTCGAGGTCCCAGTCGCCGCCCCGGTCCGCGGCACCCGTGGGCGTCCGCGAGGCCGCGACGTTGGCCCCCGTCGCCTCCGCCAGCGCGGTGAGGAAGTCGGCGCCCCGGCCGGCCGCCACGTTGCAGCCGTAGAGCAGGATGTCGCCATCCGGGGCGAGGCTGGAGACGATAGAGGCCAGTTCCTCGACACGCTGGGCCAGGGCCGCGGTGTCGAACCGGCCGGAGCCGAGTTGGAGACCGCCTTCGAAGCCGTGGCTGAGCACATGAATGGCGTGAATGTCGCGGCGCCCGTCCAGCGTCCGCGCCATCGCCGCCATGCCGTCCGCCCGGCTGTCGATCAGGAAGACTTCGATGCCGGCCGGCATCCCGGCCTCCAGCGCCTGCCAGTCATCGAGCGCCATGTCGATGAACGCGATCTCGCGCCTCGAAGCCTCGGGAACACCCTCGCAGCCCAGGATAGCGGGGACGGGCCGGGACACGGTCGAATGGAGCATGACGAGCAATCCTCGAAGGGGTTAGGCGCTTTGAGACCTCCCTTCGGCCTATACATACGCAAGTTGCTTTAGTAAAATGCAGGGTTATAAAGATCGGAATTCGCGCCATGAATTTGAACCGTATCGACTTGAATTTGCTGGTGGTTTTTGACGCGATCGCGCGCACCGGTTCGGTGAAGGATGCGGCTCCGCAACTGGCGCTGAGCCAACCGGCGGTCAGTCATGCGTTGAACCGGCTCCGGGTCCTGATGGACGATCCGCTGTTCGTGCGCGCCCGCAACCGTCTGGTGCCGACGGAGCGGGCGCAATCCATGATTGGTCCGGTGGCGGGCATCCTCCAGTCCGTCCGCGTCCTGATGAGAAGCGACGGTTCGGACATCGTCGAGGACAACCGCCATTTCCGGATCGGCATCAGCGATTTCGCCGCCCTGACCATCGTGCCAAGGCTCACCCGGAAGCTTCAGCAGATCGCCCCCAACGTGACGCTGGAACTGATCAACGTCGGGGAGAACACCCTGAACCAGCTGGCCGGCGGCGAACTCGACTGCACCTTCTGGGGGCTCCAGCCTCCGGAGTCACCCTATCTGTCGCAATTCCTTTTCCATGACAGTTTCGTCGGGTTCTGTTCCGCGGACCACCCTCTGGTGGAGCTAAGCGAGCAAGGCGTTTCCATCGACGATTATTTGTTCTATCCACACGCCATCGCGCAGTTCCGCGCTTCGGGATCGAGCCCGATCGATGTCTTTCTGAAGGGCATCGGACGTCACCGGGCCATTGCCCTGCGCTCCCCCAGTTTCATGAGCAACATCACCGCCATCGTGGGGACGAAGATGATCGCGACCCTGCCGTCACTGCTGGAATCGATCGCCCTGTCGCAAGGCCTGTTGTCCTTCCCGTTGCCGTTTCTGATTCCGAATTTCAATTATTCGCTGGTCTGGCACCGCCGGACCGAAGCCGACCCTTCCGGCATCTGGCTGCGGCGTCTGCTGGTGGAGATGCGCTGACCGGGAGGCGTCCGGTCTTGGCCGGCGTCGTCCCGCCGAGATCCGGGACGGTGGAGGCATCTCCCGTGGCCCATCCGCGGCGTGAAGCGGCACCGGTGGCAACGCCTTTGTGATCGCCGTTCCTCCTCCGCCTGCTTCGCTCGATGAGCCTTCGTCCACATCGACTGTCTCCCGGTTCCACACCGGAACAGACAAACCCTCATTCCCAAACAGGCTCTCGGGGCATCAGGCTTTCCAGGAGCCGAGCAGCACCTCCAGAAAGCGCGCCGCCATGGGCGAGAGGATGGCGCCGTGCCGGCGAACGACGCCGATCGTCCGGGAAATCTTCGGGTGGCTCAGCGGGATGGTGCGGATGATGGGGTGGCCGGAGGCCGGGGTGGCGAGTTTGGGAAGCACCGCGACGCCGAGCCCGGCCTCCACCAGCCCGAGCGAACTGGCGAGGTGTGTGATCTCGTAGGACCAATTGAGCTTCAGGCTGTGCTGCGCCAGGGCGTTGTCGATCAGCGCCCGGTTGCCGCTGGTCCTGCCCACGGTGATGACCCGGTGCGCCGCCAGCTCGTCCCAGCCGACCTCCCGCCGGGAGGCCAGCGGATGGTCATGCCGGCAGGCGACGACGAACGGGTCCTCGGCCAGCGGCGTGAACTCGATGTCCGGGTGTGACGTGCCGATGAAGTTGATGCCGAAGTCTGCCTCGCCGCGGGCCACCGCCTCCAGCCCTTCGTTGGCGCCGAGATCGAGGATGCGGATGCGGATGCGCGGGAACGCGACGCTGAATCGGCTGATCGCGTTCGGCAGGAAGTAGAACACCGCCGTCGGGACGGAGGCGATGGTGATCTGCCCGCCGCTCCGCGCCCCCAGGTCGCTGATCCCCAGCAGCGATGACTCGAACTCGTCCAGGAAGCGCCGGACCTTGGGGATGAAGTCGCGTCCGACCATGGTCAGGGCGACATGGCGCGTCGAGCGCTCGAACAAAGCGACGCCCAGCGTGTCCTCCAGCTTCTGGATGCGGCGGCTGAGCGCCGGCTGCGAGAGGTTCAGCAGCTGGGCGGCGCGGTTGAAGCTGCCCAGGTCGGCCACCGCCACGAAGGCTTTCAGATCGACCAGTTCGAAATTCATGCTCTCCTCCCCGCGGCGGCGCCCATTGATGCGCGATGCGCAATAATATCCCGAATCATTGCATTTAACAAATACGGTTCCGGGGCGGAATATCTGTCCATCGGCTTTCTTCGCCGCGACGGCGAGACCAAGAGACAGCAAGCGCCATGAACCACCTGACCAGCCGCCAGATCGGCATTCCCTGCGTGATGATGCGCGGCGGAACTTCCCGCGGGCCCTTCTTCCTGGCCTCCGACCTTCCGGCATCCCCGGCGGAGCGTGACGCCCTTCTGCTCTCCGTCATGGGGGCGGGGAACGACCTGGGGATCGACGGCATCGGCGGCGGCAATCCCTTGACCAGCAAGGTCGCCATCGTCGGTCCCGCCACCCTGGCCGGCGCGGACGTGGACTATCTGTTCGCCCAGGTGCGGGTGCAGGAAGGGATCGTCGACACCTCACCCAACTGCGGCAACATGCTGGCCGCGGTCGCCCCCTTCGCCATCGAGGCCGGGCTGGTCCCGGCGACGGACGGCGTGACGGTGGTGCGCATCCACAACGTCAACACCGGCAAGCTGATCGAGGCGCGCGTCCAGACCCCCGACGGCCGGGTGACCTACGAGGGCGAGGCCGTCATCGACGGCGTTCCCGGCACCGCGGCGCCCATTCACCTCGCCTTTCTCGACGCGGCGGGCGCCAACACCGGCCGCTTGCTGCCCACCGGGGCGCCGATCGACCGCATCGGCGGAATCGAGGTGTCCTGCATCGACGCCGCCATCCCGGTGATGCTGGTCCGCGCCGCCGACCTCGGCAAGACGGGGCACGAGCCGATGGACAGTTACCGGCTCGACCGGGGTTTCATGGCCCGACTGGAGGCGCTGCGCGTCGAGGCCGGCCGCCGCATGGGCTTCCCCAACGCCGCCGGCATGGTGATCCCCAAGCCCGTCCTGCTGGCGCCGCCGACGCGCGGCGGCACGCTCGCCGTCCGCTATTTCATGCCGCACGACTGCCACCGGGCGATGGCCATCACCGGGGCCGTCGCCACCGCGACCGCCTGCACGATCCCGGGAACCGTGGCCTCCGCGCTGGCCGGACATTCGGCCCTGCCCGGCGACGTCACTTTCGAGCACCCTGCCGGCCGGCTGACCGTCCGCCTCGATCCGGGAGCCGGTCAATCCGCCCCAACCGCCAGCATCCTGCGCACGTCACGACGCCTGTTCGAAGGAACCGTGTTCGCACGGCCATTGGACCCACCACGGGCCGCCATGGCCGCCTGATCCACAACGCACCGAGGAGGAAACGCCATGCGCCTACAAACGGGAGAACAAACCCCGGCGCCGACCAAGCCCAAGGCCTTTTACAAAGCTCTCTATTTCCAGGTCGTCGTCGGCCTGACCCTGGGCATCCTGGCCGGTCATTTCTGGCCGGACTTCGGGGCCTCCCTGAAGCCGCTCGGCGACGGGTTCGTCAAGCTGGTCAAGATGATGATCGCGCCGGTCGTCTTCTGCACCATCGTCAGCGGCATCACCAGCCTCAACGACACCCGCGAGATCGGCAAGACGCTGGTCAAGTCGATGGCGCTGTTCTACGCGTTGACGGTGGCGGCGCTGCTCATCGGGCTGGCCGCGGTGATGATCATCGAGCCCGGCGTCGGCATGCACGTGTCGGCGGCGTCGCTCGACCCCACGGTGGCGGCGCGCTACGCCAAGCAGGCGGCTCCGGTCGGCTTCACCGATTTCGTGCTGCACATCATCCCGCATTCCTTCTTCGGCGCCTTCGCCGAGGGCGAGGTGCTGCCGGTGCTGCTCATCTCCGTCCTGGTCGGCTTCGGGCTGACGCGGGTCGGCAAGGCCGGCGAGCCGGTGGTCCAGGGCATCGAATCCTTCTCCCACGTGCTGTTTGCCGCCTTCGGCTTCATCATGAAGCTGGCCCCGATCGGCGCCTTCGGCGCGATGGCCTTCACCGTCGGCAAATACGGCATCGACAGCATCGGCTCGCTCGGCCTGCTGATCCTCACCTTCTACATCGCCTGCAGCGTCTTTCTGGTCGTCATCATCGGCACGCTGGCGCGGCTGCACGGCTTCAGCCTGTGGAAGGTGCTGCGCTACTTCCGTGAAGAGCTGCTGATCGTGCTCGGCACCTCCTCCTCCGAACCGGTCCTGCCGCGCGTGCTGCAGAAGCTGGAGGCGCTGGGCTGCAAGAAGGGCGTCTCCGGCCTCGTGCTGCCCATGGGCTACTCGTTCAATCTCGACGGCACGGCGATCTACCTGACGCTGGCCTCCCTGTTCATCGCCCAGGCCTGCGACATCCACCTGTCGGGTGGCCAGATCTTCGCCATGCTCGGCGTCATGCTGCTGACCTCGAAGGGTGCGGCCGGCGTCACCGGCAGCGGCTTCGTCGCCCTGGTCGCCACGCTGACGGTGATGCCGGACCTTCCCGTGGCGGGCGTCGCCCTGCTCGTCGGCATCGACCGCTTCATGTCCGAGGCCCGCGCCCTGACCAGCATCATCAGCAACTGCGTCGCCAGCATCGTCGTCTCGATCTGGGAGAACGCCTGCGACCGCGAGGTTCTGCAGCGGGAGCTGAACCAGAGCTACGCCAGCACCGAGCGGTGCCTGGAGGAGAAGGGCGACATCGCCGTCCTGCCGCTGACCGCCCCCGCCCAGCCGTCGCACTGATCCGGCGCAGGCCGCCCCCACGCATCGAGGACGCCACCATGACCGCCTCCCCCATGACCGTTTCCACCACAAGCGCGAAGGATTGGATCGGCCGGAGCGAGACCGTGTCCGACACCGTCACCCCGACCCCCTACGCCGCTCTCTCGGCCACTCTGGACCGGCCCGCCGAGCGCCCCGCCGCCGGTACCCCGCTCCCGCCGCTGTGGCACTGGCTGTACTTCCTGCCGCTGCACCGCCAGTCGGAGATCGGGCCGGACGGTCATGCCAGGCGCGGCGGCTTCCTGCCCCCGGTGCCGCTGCCCCGCCGGATGTGGGCCGGCAGCCAGTTCGAGTTCCACAGCCCCCTGCGCGTCGGCGACGCCCTGACCCGGACCTCGACCATCCATGACGTGACCGAGAAGTCCGGGCGCACCGGCCCGCTGGTCTTCGTCAAGGTCCGCCACGAGATCCGCCGCGCCGGCGAGACCGAGGTGGCGCTGACCGAGTTCCACGACATCGTCTACCGCGAGGCGGCCACGCCGCAGGATGCGCCGCCGGAACCGCAGCCGGCGCCGGCGGACGCGGCCTGGGAGACGCGCTGGGTTCCCGACGACGTGCTGCTGTTCCGCTACTCGGCGCTGACCTTCAACGGCCACCGCATCCACTACGACCGGCGCTACGTGACGGGGGTGGAGGGGTATCCGGGGCTGATCGTGCACGGCCCGCTGATCGCCACCCTGCTGCTCGACCTGCTGCGCCACCGGCTGCCGGAAGCCGAGGTCGCCTCCTTCCGCTTCAAGGCGGTGCGGCCGACCTTCGACATCAACCCTTTCTCGGTGTGCGGCACGCCGCTCGCCGACGGCAAGACGGTCCACCTGTGGGCCAAGGACCATGAAGGCTGGCTGACCATGGACGCCACCGCGGTCCTGACGTGAGGACGCCCCCTATGAAACCGCTGTCTGGAATCACCGTCGTCACCCTGGAACACGCCATCGCCGCCCCCTTCGCGACGCGCCAGCTCGCCGACCTCGGCGCCCGCGTCATCAAGGTGGAGCGTCCCGGCGTCGGCGACTTCGCCCGCGGCTACGACGAGCGGGTGCGCGGCGTCGCCTCGCACTTCGTGTGGACCAACCGCTCGAAGGAAAGCCTGACGCTCGACGTCAAGAACCCGGAGGCGCAGGCGATCCTCAAGCGCCTGATCCGCGAGCAGGCCGACGTGGTGGTGCAGAACCTCGCCCCCGGCGCGGCGGCCCGCCTCGGCCTGTCCTACGAGGCGCTGTCCGCCGAAAAGCCGGGAATCATCGTCTGCGACATCTCCGGCTACGGCGACGACGGCCCCTACCGGGACAAGAAGGCCTACGACCTGCTGATCCAGGGCGAGTCCGGCTTCCTGTCGGTGACCGGCACGCCGGAGACGCCCGCCAAGGCCGGCCCGTCCATCGCCGACATCTCCGCCGGCATGTACGCCTACAGCAACATCCTGGCCGCCTTTCTCCAGCGCCAGCAGACGGGGCAGGGCTGCCGCATCGACGTCTCCATGCTGGAATCGCTGGTGGAGTGGATGAGCTACCCGCTCTACTACGCCTTCGATGGCGCGCCGCCGCCGGCCCGCACCGGCGCCAGCCACGCCACCATCTACCCCTACGGCCCGTTTCCGGCCGGCGACGGCAAGACGGTGCTGCTCGGCTTGCAGAACGAGCGCGAATGGGTGGCCTTCTGCGAGACGGTGCTGCAACGCCCCGAGCTGGCGCGGGAGGAGCGCTTCTCCAGCAACTCCCGCCGCAACGCGGCGCGCGACGAGTTGCGCGGGATCATCGTGGCGGCCTTCGCCGGCCTGACCGCCGAGCAGGTGGTCGCCCGGCTGGAGCAGGCCGCCATCGCCAACGCCCAGGCCAACGCCATGCAGGACGTCTGGAACCACCCGCAACTGGCGGCCCGCGATCGCTGGCGCACGGTGGAGACCCAGAACGGGCCGGTGCCGGCCCTGCTGCCGCCGGGCATGGCAAGCAACGGGGATGCGCGCATGGACCCGGTGCCGGCGCTCGGCCAGCACACCGACCGTATTCTTGCCGAGCTGGGCTACGCGCCCAGCGACATCGCCCGGCTGCGCGACGCGAAGGCGGTCTGAGCCGCGCCGCGAACAGAACGACATTTTCTGGGAGGACCAGCACCATGCCGTCCACGATCATCGACTCCGCCATCTTCGGCGACATCTTCAGCACCCCGGCCATGCGCGCCGTCTGGTCGGACGAGAACCGAACCCGCAAATACCTGGACATCGAGGCCGCGCTCGCCCGCGTCCAGGGCCGCCTGGGCATCATCCCGCAGGAGGCCGCCGACGAGATCGTCGCCAACTGCTCGCTCGACAAGATCGACATGGCGACGCTGAAGGCGCAGACGGAGCGCATCGGCTATCCGGTGCTGGGCGTCGTCTCGCAGCTCAACGCGCTGTGCCGCGACCGGCTCGGCGAGTACTGCCACTGGGGCGCCACCACGCAGGACATCACCGACACCGCCACGGTCCTGCAGATGCGCGAGGCGCTGGTCATCGTGGACGAGGATCTGGCGGGCCTGTCGGCGGCCCTGGCGACCCTCGCCAAGCGCCACCGGGACACGCCGATGATCGGCCGCAGCAACCTGCAGCAGGCGGTGCCGGTGACCTTCGGCTACAAGATGGCCGGGCTGCTGTCGGCGGTGGAGCGCCATCGCGAGCGGCTGGCGCAGCTCCGTCCGCGCGTGCTGATGGGCGAGTTCGCCGGAGCGTCCGGCACGCTGGCCTCCCTGGAGCACGGCGCCATGGAGACCCAGGCCGGGCTGATGAAGGAGCTGGGCCTCGCCCAGCCGGTGATCGCCTGGCACACCATCCGCGACACCATCGCCGAGGTGGGCTGCTTCCTGGGCCTGGTCGGCGGCACCCTCGGCAAGCTGTCGATGGACGTGAAGCTGATGATGCAGACGGAGGTCGGCGAGGTCTACGAGCCCTTCGCGCATGGCCGCGGGTCGAGCAGCACCATGCCGCAGAAGCGCAATCCGATCTCCAGCTGCTACATCCACGCGTCGATCTCCGTGCTGCGCCAGCACACGGCGGCCCTGCTCGACGCCATGGTGGCCGACCACGAACGGTCGACCGGCCCGTGGGAGATCGAGTGGATCGTCCTGCCGGAGGCCTTCTGCCTGCTGGCCGGCGCCCTGAAACAGGCGCGGTTCGTGGTGAGCGGGCTGGAGGTCGATGCCGAGCGGATGCGCGCCAATCTGGAGATGACCAACGGGCTGGTGGCGTCCGAGGCGGTGATGATGGGGCTCGGCCGCCACATCGGGCGCGAGTACGCCCACGACCTCGTCTACGACCTCTGCCGCGAGGCGGTGCGCCAGAACCGGCCGCTGCTCGACCTCCTGGCCGAGACGCCGGAGATCAGCGCCTGCCTCAGCCGCGCCGAACTGGCCAAGCTGTGCGACCCGGCCAACTACCTCGGACAATCGGGGGTCATGGTCGATCGCGTCCTGGCCCGCATGAACGGTTGATCGGGCCGCCCAGGGCCGGCTCATGTGGGCCGGCTCGCGTGGGCCGCGCTTCATGCACCCGACCCGCACCCCAAGCATGGCGGCCTGATCGCCGCCATCGCGCCTGTCCACCGGTTGATTGTGGTCAGGCGCGGCGTGCGCGACTTTGAGCCGAGGAGTGTCAAGTTGCTCAATCCGTGCCGTGCTGGTTCCGCAGCCCGTCGTTCAGGGTGTTGGCCGGCCGTGGGTCCGGAAGAACCCGTTGAGCGCATCGAACGGTTCGGCCTCGCCAAGGGCGTCGAAGCGCCCGTGGTCGGCGAGCATCCGGGCCGCCCGCAGGAAGCCGCCCCAGGCGGCGCGGTTGAACCCGCTGCCCAGGCTGATGCGTCGCACGCCCAGGGCGGCGATCTGCTCCACCGACAGGCCGATCGGTGAGGAAACCAGAAGGTTGAGCGGTTTCGGGCGGACGGCTTCGACCGCTGCCTGGATGACATCCGGGGTCTGCAAGCCCGGCGCGTAGAGGACATCGGCTCCGGCAGCGGCGTAGGCCGGCAAGCGGTGCAGTGCCTCTTCGACGGCCGCCGGGTGGTTCACCAGCAGGGCTTCGCAGCGGGCGGTCAGAAGGACGCCGGTTCCCCGCAACGCCTCCGCCGCCGCGGCCACGCGTTCGACGGCGTGATGAAAATCGTACAGCGGCTTCTCCGGGTCGCCCGTGGCGTCTTCAATGGACAGACCGGCCACGCCGGTGTCGGCGCAGAGGCGCACGTTGCGGGCCAGCCCTTCGCAATCATGGGCGTAACCGGCTTCGAAATCGGCGTTCACCGGCAGGTCGGTTGCCCCGACCATCTCGGCGATGTGGGCCAGCATGTCGCCGCGGGGCACCGCCCAATCGGTGTCGGGAAGTCCCCGCGAGAAGGCATACCCCGCCGAGGTGGTGGCCAACGCGCGGAACCCGAGATGCTTCAGCATCACGGCGCTTCCGACATCCCATGGATTGGGGATGACGAAGCAGCCGGCATGGTGAAGGTCGGCGAAAACAGCACGGGCTTGGTGGTGGTTGGCCATCACAAGGTCCTTCCAGGGTGACGGATCAACGTCTGCAGGCTGACGGGGGCAGGATACGCTTGCGTTCCCGCGTCGTCCGGACGAGCAGGCCGAGTATCAGGTGCGCGACCGGCTGTCGTCGATGCGGTTGTTCGGGCTGGGACTGGGGTAGGGGAAACGGGTTGCGGACCGGACGACGATCCGGCTGGCCCGCGAAGCGCCGGTGACGGCGGGGGCGGGCCGCCGGGACGTGGCGCTCGAGGCTGAACTCATAAAACAGCGCCTCCTGCATCACCGTCCGCTCGCCCATCATCGCTGCGTCCTCCTCTGCTCGGGAGAACTGAATCAGGACTTAACGCCGCCGGCAATCCCGATTTTTTCAACACTATCGCCCCGAACCGGACACCGGTCGGCATGACATGCCAATGCTTGGGGCACGAAGAGCATCATCACCGTCATTCGGCGATGTGAAGGCGGGGCCGGGGATCGTTTGGCCTGTCCTTGGATCCAAGACCGTTCATTGCCGCGTCGATCTCCTCCATGCTGTAAGCCATCGCGGGTGCCAGGTTCGTGATGTGATGGTCCCATTGCATTCGGCAGGAGATGTAGACTTCGGCACCGGCCTGCCCGTCGGCCGTGATCTGGATCCCCGCCTGCCGAAGCCGCTGCCGGGCAGCGTGGTAGCGTGCTCGCCAAAGGTCCCGGGTCTGCTGGTCCGGTTGCGCCTCCCGGTCCGGTGCCCCATGGGGAAGGAAGGTGTTCTCCAGGGATGTGAGGAGCATCATGGACGCTTCCCGGAGCTGCGTGACGGCTCCTGCCTCCTTCAGCCAGCGGTGCTTCTGATCATCCAGGGCGCTCTTGATCAGGCTCACCGTGTCCAACGCGACCAGCGTGGAACGGGACACCGAGTGGTATGGATCACTGAAGCGGAAGTAGAAGAGCACCGGGTAGAAGTGGTGCGCCTCCTTGGTCTGGGTCATCTCGACGCCGAGTTCCGACAGGTTCGTGTAGCCGCCGCTGAACTGCCCCTCAGGTCCGAGACGTGCCAGCAATTCGGCGGCATCGCCTGTGCACCCGGAGAGGAAATGGATGTTCATGGCCAACACGTTGCGCCGCTGGAGCGCCGTATAGACCTGCATCAGATAGGTCAGCGTCAGCGACATCACCGACATGCCGATCAGCGAATTGAACAGGAAAAGCAGCCGGGTGGGGCTCGTGTGCGGGGTGAAGTCACTCGCCCCGACAATGGCCATGCTGGTTCCCCCGGCATACATCGCGGTGACGAAGTCCGTGGGGGTTTCGCCGTTGGTGGCGCGGATGGAGGTGCCGAGTTCCGGGTGCATGATCAGCGCCGCCCCGAGCGTCAGCCCGAGAGCCCAGACCCCGACCAGCAGCACGAGGATGACCGGACCACAGAAGGACAGAACGGCTCCTTGTCGAGGGCCAAATTGCCGAGAACCAAGAACCTTTGAGGCTTTGACGAAGGAGGCCCAGATCAGCCGCTCGACCCTGAATCCGACGATGCTGGTGCCGATCCGGGCGTAGAGCACGGTCAGAAAGACATCGAGCAGGATGGTCAGGATCAGCAGTATTCCAAGACCCTGCTCCAGTCGTCCCATCATCGCGGCCTCCTGTCATCCCACCGGCTCGGTCGGGCTCATTGGGACTGCCCGACCGGGCCGGTCGCCTCCGCGCCCGGTCCAGGTTCGATGCGCCACAGCTGCGTCTCGAGGCGCGGGCCGGTCTCGGGCTTGAACCAGCTCATGTCCTGAATGCGGGAGCTGGTGACGTAGACGCTCCCGTCGGGTCCCTCCGAGAATGTATCGGGCCAGCGCAGCCGTTTGTCCTGTACGAGGGTGGTGATGCTATCGCCATCACGGACCTTCACGGCATCCTGCTCGATCGCGCTCAGGTAAAACCGTCCGTGCCCGTCGATCCAAAGACCGTCCGTCGGCTCGGTCTCTGCGGCACGCTCCACCCGAGCTTCGAGATCCTTCCCGGACAGACGTGGGTTTTCCAAGGCGTCCGTCGGGATGCGATAGAGGGTCCGGCCGGTCAGCGCTTTCCAGTAGAGCGTGCGCCCATCGGGAGAGAGCGCGATGCTGTCAGCGGCAAATTCGACCCCGCGCCCGTCGGGACGGCGCAACTCCTGCCCATCGGTCTTCACCACCACATCCTTTTCCGGTTGGGTGCTCGGGTGGCCGTGAAGGACGCGTCGGGCCTTGCCGTCCTGGAGATCCACAACGACGAGAGCACCCTTGGCCCCGGCATCGGTCAGGTAGGCATGCCGCCCATCCGGCGAAAACCGGACATCGTTCAGGTAGCTGCCCTGAGGCGCGACCGTCTCGTCGAAGTGGATCACCTGCGCAACCTTGTTCGTCTTCAGGTCGATCCTGACGAGCTTGGGCCCACCCTGGACGACCGGTGCCGTGGCTGGCGCGGCCGGGTCCACGACCCAGAGATTGCCGCGCGCATCGGCCACGACGCTCTGGACGCACACGAAGTGATCGCCGGCGGACATCTGGTTCTTCTTGGCGTTGCGCCAGGAATTCCACGCGTCGTCCGGGTACGGCTTGATGTGGCCGTCGCGCGTTACTTCGGCGACCGAAATCGGTGCATCCTCCGTCCAGCGCGGGAAGTTGACGAAGATGCGCCCGTCCTTCGAAACGGTCACTCCGGTCACCTGATGTTCAAAACTGGCGACCTGCTCCAGATGCCCCGTGCCCTGAGATGGTGCGGCGCCCTGCTGCGCCATGGATGTGCCGGCCAGGAGCGTTCCGAAAAGCAGGGTCACCGTTGCGAGCCGTTGCATGTTCATTTCCATTGCGTAGCCGTGATCGCGTGGCCGTGATCATGGGGGATGCGACGGCCACCTCAAGAGCGTGAACTCCGCTCAAACGCAGCCGTGTCGTTGGTGATTCAGTGCGGCCGCGCCTTCTCCTGCGCCTTCTCCTGCGGGGCGCGATTGGACACCGCCGCGAGGGCCGGTGCGGCCCGCATGTCCGGAGGCACCTTGAAGTCCCTGGCGGCGCCACGCGCCGCCTGGACACCCTGCGGGAAGCCGGTCCGATCCCTGTAGGAGCGTGGCCGGTCATGGGGGCGGCGGTGGCGGGCCGTGACCCCCTGCGCGCCGATGATGTCGAGCAGAGTCACCCCCAGCACCGCCGCAAGAGCAATCCCGACATTGTCGCGCTTCGGGTTGTCGTGCCGCATGGCCGTCATCAGGGTGGCGATGTCGAGCCCGTCTCCGGCCACCCGGCTCCACAACCCGAGATGCTTGTCGGGCGAGAGCGAGACGATGCCGTGCCCGAGTTCGCGGACGCCATAGGCCCGCACAAGGGCTTCCTTGCCCTCCATGCCAAGCGTCCGGGTGATGCGCTTCGCCGCAAACAGCTCGGTCAAGCCGAGCCCGATGCTGTACCAGCCGAGCGCTCTGGCCAAGCGGTCGGAGGCACCCAGCGAACTGGGCCCGGAGTGAAGGACTTTCGGGTCGCCCTTGGACCGGGCAATGTTCGAGATTGTGTAAGTCACGTCTTCTCTCCCCGGTCTTCAAGGTTTCAGGACGACCTTGACGCAGTTGTCCTGCTTGTCGCGGAACACCTTGTACATCTCGGGCCCCTCATCGAGGCTCACGGTGTGGGTGATGACGAACGATGGATCGATCTGCCCCTCCTCGATGCGGCGCAGGAGGTCGTCGGTCCAACGGTTGACGTGCGTCTGGCCCGTCCGGATGGTCAGCCCCTTGTTCATCAGCTGGCCCATCGGGATCTTGTCGACCAACCCGCCATAGACGCCCGGGATCGAGATCACGCCGGCCGGGCGGCAAACGTAGATCATCTCGCGAAGGACGTGCGGCCGGTCGCTTTCAGCGCCGAGCATCTGCTTGGCGCGGTCGTAGACCGTGTCCGGCATGGAGGGCGAGACATGGGCTTCCATGCCGATGGCGTCGATGCACTTCTCCGGGCCCAAACCACCGGTGAGCTCGTTCAGGCGCTCGACCACGCTCTCCTCGTCGAAGTTGATGGTGATGGCGCCACCGGCTTCCGCCATTTCCAGGCGCTCCTGCAGATGATCGATGGCGATCACCTGCTTGGCGCCGAGGAGGACGGCGCTGCGGATCGCCATCTGACCGACGGGACCGCAGCCCCAGATCGCAACGGTGTCGGTCGGTTGGATGTCGCACTGGACGGCGGCCTGCCAGCCGGTCGGGAAGATGTCACCGAGGAAGAGAACCTTCTCGTCCGGGATCCCATCCGGCACCTTGATGTGCGTCGCATCAGCGAAGGGGACGCGGAGATATTCGGCCTGTCCGCCCGGATAGCCGCCGGTCAGATGCGTGTAGCCGAACAGGCCCGCGGTCGGGTGGCCGAAGACCTTGTCGGCGAGATACTTTTTGCGGTTGGTGGCCTCGCACACCGAGAAATTGCCGCGTTTGCACTGGTCGCACTCGCCGCAGATGATCGTGAACGGAACCACCACCCGGTCGCCGACCTTGAGCTTGTGCTTGGCCTCCGGCCCGACCTCGACGACCTCCCCCATCATCTCATGCCCCATGATGTCGCCGGGCAGCATCGCCGGGATGAAGTTGTGGAACAGGTGCAGGTCCGAGCCGCAAATGGCGCAGCTCGTCACCTTGACGATGGCGTCGCGCGGCTGCTCGAGTTCGGGGTCAGTGACGGTGTCGCACCGGATGTCTTCCTTGCCATGCCAAACCAAGGCTCGCATGCTTTCCTCCTTCATCCTGCCAAGATGCAGAGGCCTGCGCTTCCGGAAGTGCTTCGGACCGAAGAGCCTGTCTCTGCGGGGGTGGCCTGTCGGATTGAAAGCCTCAAAACCTGAGCGAGCCTCACCGCGTTCCTAGGGATGGTTCCTCAGGGAACCTCCGCGCCAGGGGTTTCTAACCTCCATCACCTGACCGCCGCGGCGCCTGCACACCGGCCGATGCGGCAATCCGCACCGCGTCCGGTACGGTCTTGGCGCCAAGCCGCTGCATGACATGCGCCCGGTGGGTCTCCACCGTGCGCGGGCTGATGCCGATGTCCCGCCCGATCTGCTTGTTCGTCTGGCCAGCGAGGATGCCGGCCAACACCTCCCGTTCGCGCTCCGACATCTCGGCCATGCGAGCCCGGGCCCGGCCGGTCTCGTGGTCGGCCTCTTCAGTCTGACGAATGTCGGCCGCCGCTGATGCGACGGCGGCGAGCAGGGTGTCGGTACGATAAGGCAACGGCAGGAAATCCACCGCGCCGGCCTTCATCGCGTGCACTCCGAAGGTTACATCGCCTCCGGCATCACCCAGAACGATCACCGGCAGGCCGATCCGCCGAGCCTTGAGTTCTCTCGGGACGGCAAGGCCGCCCGCGTCAGGGTGCTGGATGTCGAGCACGACGCAGCCCGACACCAGGGCGGGTGCCGACTCCAGAAAGGCTTTGCCGGAAGGGAAGGCTCTGACGTCATAGCCGGCCTCCCAAAGCACGCGAGAGAGGCTCTCGCGTGAAGTCCCATCCGCGTCGACGATGTACACGAAGCGCCCTTCATGGCGCGTGATGTCCTGGGCGATGCCGCCGGTGCGCCGGACCCGGCCCTGTTCGTCCCGGATGGGGAAGAAGGTGTTGCGGATCCAACGCAACGCTCCGTCGGTTCGGGTGATGCGGAATTCCTCCACGGAGACCACACCGAGCGCCGTCCTGCCGAAAGCCTCGGCGACGCGGGCACGGTCATCGGGATGAACGACCTCGATCCACCGGCTTATGTCATGTCGGAATGCGTTTTGCGCTGTCCCGAAAACCGTTTCAAAGACCGGGTTGAGATATTCAAGCGTTCGGTCCCCCGCGTTGGCGATCCAGAACGCGTTCGTGGAATGCGCCGCGAATTCGCGGAAGCGCTCCTCGGCCCGCTTCTCACGGTCGATGTCCTGCACCACGAAGACCGCGCCCAGCCTCTCCCGGGCGGCGTTGTGGAAGGGTGCCGCGCTCACACGCGTCCACGCCTCTCGCCCATCCGGCAAGGTGAAGATGAAGTCGATCCCGGGGACGACCGTTTCGCCCCGCAACGCCCGCGCGCCTGGATAGTCCGATGGGCTGAGAGGCTGGCCCTCGGGAGTGTAGGCTCGCCAATGCCCGGCTTGCTTCGGGCTTCTGGAGGGGATGGTGACGAGGGCGTATTGCTGAAGCATCTGGTTCCCCAGCGTGATGTTCCCCTCCCGGTCGACGAGTCCCACACCGAGCGGCAGCTGGTCCAGGATCGCCGAGAGCCGGGCCTCGCTCTCACGCAGGGCCGCCTCGGCCCGCTTGCGCTCCGTTATCTCAAGCGCAGCCCCGGTGAAGCACACCGGCCGGCCATTTTCGAAGGTGGTCCGGCCATGGGTGGAGACCCAGCGCTCCACCCCGTCCTCAATCCCGATGACGCGATAGTCGATGTGGTAGACACCATCGCCCGCGGGATCCACGCAATGGGCCAGCGCGGCTTCGACCCGGGCCCGGTCCTCAGGATGAATGCCGGACATCCAGACATCCAAGGAGACCGGCGTATCCGGGGACAGGCCCCACATCGCCCTCAGGCGAGCATCCCAGTCCAGCGCACCGGTTGCCGGATCCCACGTATAGGGTGAGACATCGACGAGGTCGATGGCGGCCTGGAGCCGCGCCTCGCTCTGGCGCAGGGCCATCTCGGCGTGGACACGCTGTGTGGTCTCATGGACAGTGCACAGGACCCCGCCAATCCCGCCCGTCTCGTCACGAATGGGGCTGTAGGCGAACGAGAACCATGTCGCCTCGGGATGGCCCCGGCGCACGAGCGTCAGCGGCAGGTCCTCGAAGTAGCTGGCTTCGCCGTGCATGGCCCGTTCGGTGATCGGACCGATGGTGTCCCACACCTCCGACCAGACCTCGGGGAACGGCCGCCCGAGGCCGTTCGGTTTGTCACTCATGATCGGAATGTAGGCGTCGTTGTAGAAGCTCGTCAGTTCCGGCCCCCAGGCCAGATAGGTGGGGAAGGCGGAACTCAGCATGATGCTCAAGGCGGTGCGGAGCGACTGTGGCCAAGTCTCTGCCGGCCCGAGGGGCGTGGCCGTCCAGTCGTGGGTTCGCACGCATTCGCCCATGATGCCGGCACCGGGAAAACCGTCCGTCGCGTTCACCTCATGTCCTCTGTGAAGGCGCCTGGGCGTCGCAGGGAACTGTATGCTCATGCATCATCCCGGTTGGTTCGTGGCGATAGGTGTCACTCCACGCCGGGCAGACGGGCGCGCGGCGCCAATCGCGAAGCCGCGATTGGTCGTCAGATCATCGATTCCACAGGGGATCGCCTGACCGATGGCATCCTGCGGGCAATCTTGCACCAGCACGCCTTCGGCCGTCCGGCTCAAACAGGGCCGGCGTTTTTGTCGTTAATGGCCAACGTATGTTTTTTCACACCAACACTGATGACAGGAACACTGATGACAGGTTCGCCGGCGGCGTGGAACTGCGCATCGCATTCGCGAGACGAACGGCGGTCTTCCGTGCGCCGAGCGGCGCCCTTAAGCGGTGCCCGGTCGCGGAAGGCAGCGCGGACAGCCACGCGCATGGACAACGGAGGACATCGGCAACTCCCGTCACCGTCGACGGAACAAGCCATCAATCCCTCCAACCTGCGGGTGGGGCAAATGGTTCCTTGGCGTGCCCCAGCCCCCGGTTTTCTCGGATCTCGACACGATCGTGGCTTTCTGGCCTGCCCGTTTGGGGAAGGCCGGGCTGCATAAGGCGAATGCCATGCTACCGGTCCCTCCTGTTTTCACCGCGCGATGCGTCTCGTTCCTGCGGCTGATCCGGAACCTCGCTGCGGACAGCCTGCTGTTGCTGCAACTCGGAGGGGGGCTTCAGTTCGGCAGAGGCACCCGGTGCCTCACGCAGCCATTCTCGTTTCACGCAAACGCCCATTGGAATCTCCCAAACGTGCCTGCCGACTGAGATTTTCCGGCCCACCGTCGGTGGTGAGCCGGAGGTCAGCGGTCGAGCTTTCCGCCGGTGGAAGGGTCTTCAGCGGCGGTGTGCAGACTGTGCTTCGAAGATGACCGTCACCCTCGACGGCGCGGCATAGGGTTTGAGGAACGTCGAGGGGGACGCCGCCGGCCGAGGTCGCTGCACACAAGCCCCCGCATTCACGCCATGAAGTATCGTGCCGCATCGCCGTTCGACCATTCGGCGCGTGCCTAAGGGAGATCCCTTACCAAAAGGCCCTAACGATGCCGCACGGCAAGCGCTTCCATAAAGGCGCCGGCGTGTTTCACTTTCGGCAGAAAGGGGCGCAAACCTCCAATCGCACGCTTTCGCCGCTCATGCCCTCAAGAGGGAGATGGCCGAGAGAACCGGGGTTCCGCCCGGCTCGTCACCGTGCTCCCCGCGTCTCTTCGACGAGCCAGTCGACGAAGCCGGCAATCAGGTTTCCGGCATCGGCGTGACGTGGAACAAGCGCGACGTACCCCGTCCTCGGAACCCGGATCTCCGGCAGTGGCGTCATCAACCTTCCGCGGGCGACATCGATCTCCAGCATTGGGAACGGGCCGATACCAATGCCAAGCCCATCTTCCACCGCCTGACGGGTTACGAAAAAGTGATCGAAGATCTGGCGGGGATGCCCGGCAAGGTGCTGCAGCCCGGCCGCTTCGAGCCAGTCCGTCCAATCGCCGGCACGTGTTTCGCTTGCAAGCAGCGTATGTCCCTTGATGTCGGCGGGCTTCAGGATGGGCCGTTGCGCGAACAGCGTCGGGCTCATGATCAGCGTATCCGCATCATCCAGCACCGGGACGACGCGATGCTGAGGCCACACATGCTGCTGAGCGGCGCCACGCCGGATCGCCACGTCGACACCACCGCGCAAGTCCTCGAGCACGGTCGAAACCGTCGTAACCGCGACTTCAATGTGCGGATGGTCGGCGTGGTATCGGTTGAGCCGCGGGATCAGCCAGCGCATCGCGAAGCTGGTCGGGGCGCTGACACGCAGGATGCGGCGCGCGTCGGGCCGGCCACAGGCTTCCGCCGCAACAGCCAGGCGATCGAAGGAAAGACCGACCTCGGCGGCGAAGATTCTCGCCATCGGCGTCGCGACCATGCGGCGCCCGTCCTTCATGAAAAGCCTCTGGCCGAGCCAGCTTTCGAGTGCGGCGATCTGCCGGCTGACCGCACCATGGGTGAGACCGAGTTCGGCTCCGGCTTCGGCATAGCTGCCGGTCCGAGCCGCGACCTCGAAAATGCGCAGGGCGTTCAAGGGGGGAAGGCGGCGCATGGGAAATCCGTGAGAAAAACGAACGGTATCCGTGATGCAAAGCATACTAGTCGCTGAAATCTCACACGTATACCATGCTATTGAAATTACCCCAGCTGAACAGGGCCTGTTGCGTCATCGAGGAACAGAATAGATATGAAATCGAGAGATTGGTGGACTGAGAAAAAGAAAAGCCTGACAGGTGCGTGTCTTGCTCATGCGCTTCATGACGGCTACACCGATGCTCTCTATGTTTTTCTGCCAGTATGGCAGGCGCAGTTCGGCCTTTCCTATGCGGCGCTTGCCGTCGTCCGCGCCCTCTATTCCGGGACGATGGGCGGCCTGCAAATCCCGGCTGATCGTGCCCTGCGTGGCTTGTCGCCGCGAGCGGCGCTGATCCTGTCGACCGTCCTCGCATTGACGGGCTTGCTGATCATGGCGGCGCCGTTCGGCTTTGCGGGGCTTTGCGTTGGCCTCATCGTGGCCGGAATCGGATCGAGCATTCAGCATCCATGTGGCTCGATGCTTGTCACCGCGAGTTATGGCGCGGCGGCGCGACATCCACTCGGCATCTACAATTTTTCCGGCGATCTCGGGAAAGCCGCGCTGCCCGCACTCGTCGCTGTGCTGTTGCCGACTCTCGGCTGGCAGCCGGTGCTGGGGCTGATGGCGGTGCTTGGAATTGTTCTATCGGTCGCCCTGGTGCCGCTGACGCCGGCCACTCCCATCGCCAGGACCGCCACGACGAGGACGGCTTCCGGCCAGGGCCGCGGCGGCTTCGGCGTTCTGACGACGATCGGCGCTCTCGATACGGCAACCCGCATGGGCTATCTGCTCTTTCTGCCCTTCCTCATCCATGGACAGGGCGGGGACACGGCGACGGTCGGGCTTGCCCTCGCCCTGCTGTTCATCGGCGGCGCGTTCGGGAAAGCGACGTGCAGCCGGCTTGGGGAGCGGTTGGGTGTCGTCGGCAGCGTCATGGTGACCGAAGCCGCCACGGCCTTGCTCATCGTGGCGACGCTGTTCACGTCGCTGACGCCAACACTCATCCTGTTGCCGTTGCTGGGCGTCGTGCTCAACGGCACCTCTTCGGTGCTCTACGGCACCGTGCCGGAGCTTTCCGATGGCGATACGGGGCGGGCCTTCGCGGTCTTCTACACGAGTGTCATCGGTTCCGGAGGCGTCGCGCCGATTCTCTACGGCGCGATTGCCGATCACAGCACCCAGACGATCGGCGTGCTGGCTTCGGCGGCGACCGCCGCCCTGATCGTTCCGCTTGTCCTGATGCTGAGGCCGCATCTGAGCGACTCCACCGCGGGAGCGCACGAGCGCCCCGGCGTCTCCCGGCACCGAATGTCGAGGTGGATCGGCCAAGGCCGGCCGTAAGTCGCCGGCATTTCCGCCGCTTGCGGATCCGCATGAACGTTTCGCCACCACAGGAAGGTTCTTCCAATGAACACCGTTCCTCAAGCGCCGCTGGTTCTGATAACGGGTGGAGGGCGTGGCGTGGGCGCGGCGACTGCGAGGCTGGCCGCCGCTCAGGGCTACGATGTGGCGATCAGCTACGTCGCCAACGAGTCCGCCGCCCGTGCGGTGGCGGCGGATGTGGAAGCGCTGGGGCGCCGGGCTTTACCCGTGCGCGCCGACAGCGCGGACCCGGCGCAGGTGGTCCGGCTGTTCGCCGCAATTGACCAGGAGTTCGGCCGGATCGACGTCCTGGTCAACAACGCCGCGGTGCTTGCGCGGCAGTCCCGGACCGAGGATCTCGACTTCGAGCGGATGCAGCGCATCTTCGCGGTCAACGCGATCGGCCCTATCCTTTGTGCGCAGCAGGCGGCAAAGCGCATGTCGTATCGCCACAACGGGCGGGGCGGCGCCGTGATCAACATCTCATCGGCATCGGCCCGGCTCGGCAGTCCAAACGAATATGTCGACTACGCCGCCTCGAAGGGGGCCCTTGAAACCTTCACGACCGGCTTCGCCAAGGAGGTCGCGCGGGACGGCATCCGCGTGAACTGCATCCGCCCCGGGCACATCTACACGGACATGCATGCGAGCGGCGGAGAGCCGGGACGGGTGGATCGCGTCAAGGACTCGATCCCCATGGGAAGGGGCGGTCAGCCTGAAGAGGTCGCCCGGGCGATCCTATGGCTGGCAAGCGCCGAGGCTTCCTTCATCACCGGCACCTTCCTCGATGTCACGGGCGGCAAGTGAGCAACGGGATCGGCGTGAATCTTAACCCTCGACGCACCGTACCAGCCCGGATCATCCTCCGGCGCTGAAGCAGTCTCGCCACGGATCAACGGAGTTCAGGCCTGCCATGGACGAGAGCACGAGGGCTCTGGCGGGTTTGTACCCAAACCCATGCACCAAACGTGACGGCCCGATCGCCGCCACCGCGCTTGTCCGCCGGCTGATCGTGATCACGCGCGACGTGCGCGACTATGAGCCGATGAGTGTCAAGTTGCTCAATCCGTGGAGTGCTGGTTCAGCAGAGATGCTGGTTCATCCTCGGGAAGCGCGTCGAGGAGAAGTAGTTGGAGGATGGTGGAGGCCAGAAAAGTTAAGACCAAGCTCAAGCTCGGCCAGGATCGAACCTCTTGTCAATGTGATGACTTCCTTTCCAATGCTCAATCATTTTCGCCTGACTGGAGCTGCTGTAGATGGACAAAAATGTTTGCACGTAAATGCGGCGTAAGCCATTGATTCGCCGTATGTGCTGAATATGCGAAATCAACAACGTTTGCACCTACTCGTCATGTGCGTACCTCGTGCGTTGATATGCCGAAACAAAATTGTTTGCTCCTAGCAGGACGCGGAAAAAGGCTGTGCATGGCCGGCTGGTCGTGATTCTCTACGGTTGAGGAGAATGCAGCCGGCGAGGGGGCGATGCGGGGCTCGGACGAACGCAGCGAGGGTCTGTTCAGCTACGTGAGCTGCGAGGCACGGGTCCCGTCTGATCACCCGCTGCGGCCAATCCGGGCCATCGTGGATGAAGCGCTGGAGGTGATGTCGCCGGCGTTCGAGGGGCTGTACTCCAAGATCGGACGCCCCTCAATCCCGCCGGAGAAGCTGCTGCGGGCGCTGCTGCTCCAGGCCTTCTACTCAGTGCGCTCGGAGCGCCAGTTGATGGAGCAGCTCGATTACAACCTGCTGTTCCGCTGGTTCGTCGGCCTGTCGATGGACGCCCCGGTGTGGGACGTGACGGTGTTCACCAAGAACCGTGAGCGTCTGCTGACCGGCGACGTGGCGGCCCAGTTCCTGGCCACCGTGCTGGGCCAGCCGAAGGTCAAGACGCTGCTGTCGGACGAGCACTTCTCGGTGGACGGCACGCTGATCGAAGCCTGGGCCAGCGTGAAGAGTTTCCGGCCCAAGGACGGCAGCGGCGAGCCGCCGGGCCCGGGGCGCAACGGCGACCGCGACTTCCATGGCGAGAAGCGATCCAACGAAACCCATGCCTCGACGAGCGATCCCGAGGCGCGGCTCTACCGCAAGGGCAACGGGCAGCCGGCGAAGCTGGCCTTCCTGGGGCACGCGCTGATGGAGAACCGGAACGCCTTGGTGGTGAATGTCCGGCTGACGGCGGCCACCGCCCTGGCCGAACGCGAGGCGGCGGTCTCCATGGTCGAGGCGATCCCCGGTCGCCACCGCATCACGGTGGGCGCCGACAAGGCTTACGACACCAAGGATTTCGTGGCGAACCTGCGCGGCCTGGGCGCCGCCCCGCACGTCGCGCGGAACACGAGCAACCGCCGTTCGGCGATCGACGGTCGGACCACCCGTCACCCCGGCTATGCCGTCAGCCTGCGAATTCGCAAGCGGATCGAAGAGGTCTTCGGTTGGATCAAGGGAGCCGGCTTGCGCAAAACGCGTCATCGCGGCACGGCCCGTGTCGGCTGGATGTTCATGCTGACCGCCACCGCCTACAACCTGATCCGCCTGCCCAAGCTGCTGGCCGCGGCATAATCACGCCCGGAGTCCGCCTGAACGGCGGTTCCGGGAGCTGAGCCTCCTCCGAATCGGTGGACACCTTTGTTAAGCTCCCGTGGGGAGCGGAGAGGTGGACATGACGACGAAACGGCGCTTCTTCACGGACGAGTTCAAGCGGGAAGCCGTGGCCCTGTTGGAAAGCAGTGGCCGGCCCCTGGAGCATGTTGCCGAGCACCCGAACGGCTGTGGCCCGCGCCCGGATCAGGTCGCGCACCGCCTCGTGTGCGCTGTCCGGGACCCAAACAGCCGTGAGGTCTCCGGAGCGGTGCAGCTTCGCCAACATCACCGCATCCCGGCGATCGGTTTTCACCCGGTCGCCGACCTTCATCGGGATCAGAGACGGCGCCACCACGATGCAGTCGTGCCCCAAGTCGGTCAGCTGCCGATGCAGACCGTAGCCACAGGGACCGGCCTCGTAGCAGAAGCTCAGCCGCCGGCCACCCTTGGCCAGCTTTTCCGCCAGCTTGGCGATTTGCTCAGGCGTGTGGCGGACGCTTCCCAGTTGCCGCACCTCACCGCCCCGCAGCCTTCCGCCACGGTGACCGCCACCGTCGCCTTGTGGACATCCAGTCCCACGTAGATGGTATCGTTCATCAGGCCCGCCCTCCATGTCTGAGGCTCGGCGCCGGCCAGTCCGGCGCAACCCTCGATTGGGGCATGTCGCAGGGCGGGCCGCCAGCCTTCTCAGGCCGCGAACATAGAGTCTAAATTCGGACGAACACCGTTTCCGTTTCACCGTCATCGGGTCCGTCCTTCATTCTGGGCGAACCAAGCTTATCCGACTGTCCGGGAAACGAGGACCAGCTCAATCTCCCGCCGGACCCTGCGCACCTTCCGGCCGCAGGCCAGGACTGATTGGCGGGCGGCGACCGCCTCCGTGTGAGCCTGTCGGAAAGTCGGAGCATGCTGCGCGGCGGCACAGCTTTCGTGACAAAGCCGATCCGACAGCTTGGCAGAAAGGAGAGCGTGTTCATTCTCCATTTCATATGGAGCGCAGCACTCTTTTCTGCATGCGTTCACCCGCTATCCACACCAAACGCGGAAGAACCACCGATTCGGAGGAGGGTTTACGCGCCCATCCCTGCGGTTGCAGGGGCAACCTCTCCTGCCGTGCGGCGCCTTATCGATACCCCGAAATGCGCGTGCTTGATCGCGAAATGCGTCAAAAAGTCGTATATTTGGCAGATTACCGTATCAAAATAGTTATAATTAGCCATAACTGTGTGTTATGGTCGTTTTCACCGCCAATCTTCCCTCCAAAGGTTGCAGTCAGGCGCGAGATCGTCTTTTGGGAGAAAAACTTAATATCAATGCACCAAATAGGCGGTGACCGACAAACCAGCCGGTTCGCGATTCCAAAAGCAAAAAATTTCGCCATTGGGATCAATCCAAAAACAAGCAGGGAAAATCTCTTAATTTCTGCTTATACAGAATAATCATCTTAAACATCAAGATATAATTACGCACAATTCGCTTTCACGAAAAGCGTTCTAAGAGAATAGAAAATATTATATGTGTAATCTATACAATCGTTGATTGGTTTTTGCACAATCAAAAGAAAATCTAGGAGAACAAAAATGCCAAATATCAACGGAACTAATAACAATGACAACATTATTGGGGGTTCTCAAAACGATATAATTTTTGGATATGCAGGTGACGATTCGCTGATTGGCGGAGACGGGGATGATTTCCTGGATGGCGGTGATGGCAACGATACGTTGATTGGTGGTGCCGGAGCTGACACGTTTCTCGGCGGTGCCGGCATCGATTTGGTCAGCTACGCCGCATCCTCCGAGTCTGTTACGGTCAGTCTGTCTGGGAGCGTCGACTCCACGGGTGATGCGACAGGCGACGTATTCGACGGCATCGAGAACCTCATCGGCTCCAGCTACAGCGACAACTTGATGGGTTCGGCCGACGCCAACACGATTTATGGCGGCGCCGGTGCGGATGCGATCGCTGGTTACGAGGGCGATGACAGCCTGGACGGCGGAGATGGCAATGACACTCTCCGTGGCGGTGCTGGAGCCGACACGCTGATCGGCGGCGCCGGAATTGATCTGGCCAACTATTCTCAGTCCACGGCGGCGGTCAACGTCAACCTGGGTATGGGCACCGGGAGTGGTGGCGACGCGACGGGCGATGTGCTCCTCAGCATCGAGAACCTCACCGGCTCGGCCTACAACGACGTCCTGACCGGCTCGGCCACGGCCAACCTGATCGCCGGTGGCGCCGGCAACGACCTTCTGACCGGCGGGGCTGGGGCGGACACGCTGGACGGCGGCACCGGAACGGACACCGCCAGCTACGCCACCTCCGCGGCAGCGGTCAACGTCGACCTGGGCACCGGCATTGCCAGCGGCGGCGACGCGGCGGGCGACGTGCTCATCGGCATCGAGAACCTCACCGGCTCCGCCTACAACGACACGCTGACCGGCTCGGCCGCTGCCAACGCGCTGGTTGGCGGCGCGGGCAACGACCTGCTGATCGGCGGGGCCGGAGCGGATACCCTGCAGGGCGGCGACGGCACGGACACCGTCAGCTACGCCACCTCCGCGACCTGGGTCTATATGGACCTGGAGGAGGGCAGCGGCTATGGCGCCGGCTCGGGCGTGGGGGGCGACGCGGAGGGCGACGTGCTCGTCAGCGTCGAGAACCTCATCGGCTCAAATTACAACGACCTCCTGTTCGGCTCCTCCGTCGCCAACCTGCTCGTCGGCGGCGCCGGCGACGACCTGCTGTACGGCGCCGCTGGGGCGGACACGCTGGACGGCGGCACTGGCACGGACACCGCCAACTATGCCGGTTCCGCGGTGGGGGTCAGCGTGGACCTGAACACGGGCACGGGTGCGGGCGGTGACGCGGCGGGCGATGTGCTCGTCAGCATCGAGAATCTCACCGGTTCCAACCACAACGATACCCTCACCGGCTCGGCGGTCGCCAATCTGCTGACCGGCGGGGATGGCAACGACACGCTGATCGGCAACGCCGGCAACGATACCCTTTACGGTGATACCGGCTACAATCCTGGCAATGACAGCCTGGACGGTGGCGACGGCGACGACTTTCTGCACGGCGGGGCCGGAGCGGATGCGCTGGACGGCGGCGCCGGCACGGACACCGCCAGCTACGAGGGTTCCGGGGCGGGGGTCAGCGTGAACCTGAGCACCGGCACCGGCACCGCTGGCGACGCGGCGGGGGATGTGCTCGTCAACATCGAGAACCTGATCGGTTCCATCTACGACGACCTCCTGGTCGGTTCGGCCGGAGCCAATGTGCTCGTCAGCACCGAGGGCAACGACACACTGATCGGCGGAGCCGGGGCGGACACGTTGAACGGCGGGGACGGGACGGACACCGCCAGCTACGCCACCTCCTCAGCGGCGGTCAGCGTCACCCTGGGCAACGGCTACAGCGCGGGTGGCGGTAACGGCGGCGACGCGGCGGGTGACCAGCTGATCTTCATCGAGAACCTCATCGGCTCCGCCTATGACGACAGCCTGACCGGCTCGGACGTGACCAACGCGCTCTTTGGCGGTGCCGGCAACGACACGCTGATCGGCGGGGCCGGGGCGGACACGCTGGATGGCGGCACCGGGACTGACACCGCCAGCTACGCCGCGTCCGTGGCCTCGGTCGCGGTGGACCTGAACTCGGGCACCGGGAATGGCGGCGACGCGGCGGGTGACGTGCTCGTCAACATCGAGAACCTCGTCGGTTCCGCCTACAACGACACCCTGTACGGATCGGCCGCCGCCAACGCGCTCGCTGGCGGTGCCGGCAACGACACGTTGATGGGCAACGCTGGCAACGACAGCCTGGATGGCGGCGTTGGCAGTGACTCCCTGGACGGTGGCGACGGAAACGACCTGCTGACCGGCGGAGCCGGGGCGGACACGCTGGACGGCGGAACGGGAACGGACACCGTCAGCTACGCCGCCTCCTTGGTCGCGGTCAGCGTCGACCTGAATTCAGGCACCGGCACTGGCGGCGACGCCGCGGGCGACGTGCTCATCGGCATCGAGAACCTCACCGGCTCCGCCTACAACGACACCCTGTTCGGTTCGGCCGCGGCCAACGCGCTCGTCGGTGGCGACGGCAACGACATGCTGGTCGGCGGGTTCGGAGCGGACACGCTGGACGGCGGCGCCGGCACGGATACCGCCAACTATGCCACCTCCACGGTGGGGGTCGCGGTGGACCTGAGCATGGGGACCGCCTCCGGCGGCGACGCGGCGGGCGACGTGCTCGTCAGCATCGAGAACCTCTACGGCTCCGGCTACGACGACGTCCTGGCCGGTTCGGCCGCGGCCAACGTGCTTCTGGGTGGTGGCGGCGCGGACCAGCTTTTCGGTCTGGACGGCAATGACTCCCTGGACGGCGGTGACGGCAACGACCTGCTGATCGGCGGGGCCGGAGCGGACACGCTGAACGGCGGCGCCGGAACGGACACCGCCAGCTACGCCACGTCCGCGGCCGCGGTCGCGGTGAACCTGGGCACTGGCACCGGCACGGGCGGCGATGCCGCCAGCGACGTGCTGGTCAACATTGAGAACCTCACCGGCTCGGCCTACAACGACGTCCTGACCGGCTCGGCCGTGGCCAACCTGATCGACGGCGGCGCGGGCAACGATCTGCTGACCGGCGGGGCCGGGGCGGACACGCTGAACGGCGGCACCGGAACGGACACCGCCAGCTACGCCGCGTCCGCGGCGGCGGTCTCGGTGGACCTGAACTCGGGCACCGGGAATGGCGGCGACGCCGCGGGCGACGTGCTCATCGGCATCGAGAACCTCACCGGCTCCGCCTACAACGACACCCTGTTCGGTTCGGCCGCGGCCAACGCGCTCGTCGGTGGCGACGGCAACGACATGCTGGTCGGCGGGGCCGGGGCGGACACGCTGGACGGCGGTGCCGGCACGGACACCGCCAACTATGCCACCTCCACGGTGGGGGTCGCGGTGGACCTGAGCATGGGGACCGCCTCCGGCGGCGACGCGGCGGGCGACGTGCTCGTCAGCATCGAGAACCTCTACGGCTCCGGCTACGACGACGTCCTGGCCGGTTCGGCCGCGGCCAACGTGCTTCTGGGTGGTGGCGGCGCGGACCAGCTTTTCGGGCTGGACGGCAATGACTCCCTGGACGGCGGTGACGGCAACGACCTGCTGATCGGCGGAGCCGGAGCGGACACGCTGAACGGCGGCGCCGGAACGGACACCGCCAGCTACGCCACGTCTGCGGCCGCGGTCGCGGTGGACTTGGGCATGGGGACCGCTTCCGGCGGCGACGCGGCGGGCGACGTGCTCATCGGCATCGAGAACCTTACCGGTTCCGGCTACGACGACGTCCTGGCCGGCTCGGCCGCCGCCAATCTGATCGATGGTGGCGCCGGTGCGGACCAGCTTTTCGGTCTGGACGGCAATGACTATCTGGATGGTGGCGATGGCGACGACACGCTGATCGGCGGGGCCGGGGCGGACACGCTGGATGGCGGCACCGGGACTGACACCGCCAGCTACGCCGCGTCCGTGGCCTCGGTCGCGGTGGACCTGAACTCGGGCACCGGGAATGGCGGCGACGCGGCGGGTGACGTGCTCGTCAACATCGAGAACCTCGTCGGTTCCGCCTACAACGACACCCTGTACGGATCGGCCGCCGCCAACGCGCTCGCTGGCGGTGCCGGCAACGACACGTTGATGGGCAACGCTGGCAACGACAGCCTGGATGGCGGCGTTGGCAGTGACTCCCTGGACGGTGGCGACGGAAACGACCTGCTGACCGGCGGAGCCGGGGCGGACACGCTGGACGGCGGAACGGGAACGGACACCGTCAGCTACGCCGCCTCCTTGGTCGCGGTCAGCGTCGACCTGAATTCAGGCACCGGCACTGGCGGCGACGCCGCGGGCGACGTGCTCATCGGCATCGAGAACCTCACCGGCTCCGCCTACAACGACACCCTGTTCGGTTCGGCCGCGGCCAACGCGCTCGTCGGTGGCGACGGCAACGACATGCTGGTCGGCGGGTTCGGAGCGGACACGCTGGACGGCGGCGCCGGCACGGATCCGCCAGCTACGCCACGTCTGCGGCCGCGGTCGCGGTGGACTTGGGCATGGGGACCGCTTCCGGCGGCGACGCGGCGGGCGACGTGCTCATCGGCATCGAGAACCTTACCGGTTCCGGCTACGACGACGTCCTGGCCGGCTCGGCCGCCGCCAATCTGATCGATGGTGGCGCCGGTGCGGACCAGCTTTTCGGTCTGGACGGCAATGACTATCTGGATGGTGGCGATGGCGACGACACGCTGATCGGCGGGTCCGGAGCGGATACGCTGGACGGCGGCGCCGGGACCGACACCACCAGCTACGCCGCTTCTGCGCTGGCGGTCTCGGTGGACCTAGGCACCGGCACGAGCAGCGGCGGCGACGCGGCGGGCGACGTGCTGGTCAACATCGAGAACCTTATCGGCTCTGCCTACAACGACACGCTGACCGGCTCGGCCGCCGCCAACGCACTCGCTGGTGGTGCCGGTAACGACCTGCTGATCGGCGGAGCCGGGGCGGACACGCTGGACGGCGGAACGGGAACGGACACCGTCAGCTACGCCGCCTCCTTGGTCGCGGTCAGCGTCGACCTGAATTCAGGCACCGGAAGTGGCGGTGACGCGGCGGGCGACGTGCTCGTCAGCATCGAGAACCTCACCGGCTCCGCCTACAACGACACCCTGTTCGGCTCGGCCGCGGCCAACGCGCTCGTCGGTGGCGACGGCAACGACATGCTGGCCGGCGGAGCCGGGGCGGACACGCTGGACGGCGGCGCCGGCACGGACACCGCCAGCTACGAGGGTTCCGGGGCGGGGGTCAGCGTGAACCTGAGCATGGGAACCGCCTCCGGCGGCGACGCGGCGGGCGACGTGCTTTTCGGCATCGAGAACCTCACCGGTTCCGGCTACAACGATACCCTCACCGGCTCGGCCGCGGCCAACGTGCTGCTGGGCGGTAGCGGCTCGGACCAGATTTTCGGTCTGGACGGCAATGACTATCTGGACGGCGGTGACGGCAACGACCTGCTGATCGGCGGAGCCGGTGCGGACACGCTGGACGGCGGAACGGGAACGGACACCGTCAGCTACGCCGCCTCGTTGGTCGCGGTCGTGGTGAACCTGGGCACCGGCACCGGCACCGGCGGCGATGCCGCAGGCGACGTGCTGGTCAACATCGAGAACCTCACCGGCTCCAACTATGACGATACTCTGACCGGTTCGGCTGCGGCCAACACGCTCGCTGGTGGTGCCGGCAACGACCTGCTGGCCGGCGGGGCCGGGGCGGACACGCTGGACGGCGGTGCCGGAACGGACACAGCCAGCTACGCAACCTCCTTGGTTGCGGTCAGCGTGAACCTGGGCACCGGTACAGGTACGGGTGGCGATGCGGCGGGCGACGTGCTCATCGGCATCGAGAACCTGACCGGCTCCAACCACAACGACACCCTCACCGGCTCGGCCGCAGCCAACGTGCTGCTGGGCGGTAGCGGCGCGGACCAGATTTTCGGTTTGGACGGCAATGACTCCCTGGACGGGGGCGATGGCGACGACACGCTGGCAGGCGGCACCGGGGGCGATGAGCTGAAAGGCGGCAATGGGGTGGACACCGCCAGCTATGCAACCTCCGCCGCAGCGATCGGCGTGCATCTGGGTGCGGGGACCGCTTTCGGCGGCGACGCGACGGGGGATGTGCTCGTCAGCATCGAGAACCTGATCGGCTCCGCCTACAACGACACCCTGTCCGGTTCGGCCGCGGCCAACGCGCTCGTTGGTGGCGACGGCAACGACATGCTGGCCGGCGGGGCCGGGGCGGATACGCTGGACGGCGGCGGCGGAACGGACACCGCCAGCTATGCCACCTCCTCGGCGGCGGTCACGGTGAGCCTGGGCAGCGGCAGCGGCAGCGCTGGTGACGCGGCGGGCGATGTGCTCATCGACATCGAGAACCTCGACGGCTCCGCCTATAACGACACCCTGTCTGGCTCCTACCTCGGCAATTGGATCAACGGGGGTGACGGTGCGGATCAGATTCTCGGCGTTGGCGGCAACGACACCTTGGCCGGTGGCTTTGGCGACGACACGCTGTGGGGTGGAGACGGCAACGACGTGCTGTTGGGTTGGTACGGCGACGACGTGCTGATCGGCGAGGACGGTGACGACACGCTGTTTGGCGAGGAGGGCAACGACACGCTGCATGGCAATGCCGGCGCCGACATCGTGTCCGGCAACAACGGGAACGACTTGATCGGCTTGGGAGCCGGCAACGACCAAGGCCGGGGCGACGCCGGCAACGACACGCTTTTCGGCGAGGAGGGCAACGACACCCTGTGGGGTGGGGACGGCAACGATGCTGTGAACGGCGGCGCCGACGACGATTGGGTGACCGGCGAAGCGGGCGACGATTGGGTATGGGGCGAGGCCGGCAATGACACGCTGTGGGGGAGCGACGGCAATGATACGCTGTGGGGTGGTATCGGCAATGACATGCTTTTCGCCGACGGTGGCAGCGACGAACTGTGGGGTGGTGATGGAAGCGACCTGTTCGCTTTCGGCGCCACGTCGGGCGGCTCGGTGGTGAAGGACTTCGTCGTCAATCAGGACCATCTGGCCTTGTATGACGGAACCAGCCTGAGCGATGTGATCGCTTCGGCGCGGGTGGAGAATGGCAACACCGTCTTCTCAACGGGCGGAGGCAACCGCATCACCATCGAGGGAGTGACCAGCTCGTTCTCCGCTTTGTTCAACTGAGCGACGAACGGCGCTTGACCATCGGCGGTCGTTCCCTGGCCATCCCACTCCGCTTTCCGAGGGTGGGGTGGCCTTGGCCGGCCTCCTCGGCCCAGGCGATGAAAGATCGGCGTCGGACGTCGGGGTCCCCTGACGCCCGACCATGATCATGGCGGAGGTGAAAGGTGAGCCTCCTCCGAATCGGTGGACACCTTTGTTAAGCTCCCGCGGGGAGCGGAGAGGTGGACATGACGACGAAACGGCGCTTCTTCACGGACGAGTTCAAGCGGGAAGCCGTGGCCCTGTTGGAAAGCAGTGGCCGGCCCCTGGAGCATGTTGCCAAGGACTTGGGCATCCAGCCGTCGATGCTGCGCACGTGGCGGCGGCGCGTTTCCGGGCCAGGGGGGCCGGCGCAGCTCCCCACTAGGCAAGCGCCGGCCCCCCTGGCCGCCGGCGATCAATCGGCGGAAATCGCGCGCCTGAAACGCGAACTGGACCGCGTCCGCATGGAACGAGACATATTAAAGAAAACTGTGAGCATTTTCTCGGAGCCTCTGAAATGAGGTTCCGGATCGTTGAGGATTGCCGCGACGAATACCCGGTTCGGGTGCTCTGCGATGCGCTCGGCGTGTCGCCGTCCGGCTACTATGCTTGGCGCACGCGACCGGAGAGCCCGCGTCAGGCGGCGAACCGGCAATTGCTCGATGACATCCGGCGGCTTCACGCCGATCACCGCGAGCGCTATGGAGCGCCGCGCATCCATGCCGCCCTGTGGGCACAGGGCCGGACCGTCAGCCGGGGGCGTGTCGAACGCCTCATGCACCGTCATGGTCTTCGCGCCCAGCGTCCCCGGGCCTTCCGGGTCTGCACCACCGACAGCAATCACGCTCTGCCGATCGCCCCCAACCTCCTGGACCGCAACTTCACTCCCACCGCTCCGAACCAGGTCTGGCTCACCGACATCACCTACGTGCCAACCGACGAGGGCTGGCTGTACCTGGCAGTGGTGCTGGATCTGTTCAGCCGCAAGGCGATTGGGTGGGCGATGCGCGATCATCTGCGCACCGAATTGCCGCTGGCGGCGCTCACCATGGCCCTCCAGCGCCCGCGGCCGGCCCCCGGCCTTCTGCACCCTTCCGACCGCGGATGCCAATACGCCTCGGCGGCCTACCGCAAGGCCTTGAAAAGCCACGGCATTACCCCGTCGATGAGCCGCAAGGGGAACTGCTGGGACAACGCGCCGATGGAAAGCTTCTTCGGGAGCCTGAAATCGGAACTCGTCCACCATCACCGGTACGCGACCCGTGAGGACGCCAAGCGGGACCTGTTCGGCTACATCGAAGGCTACTACAATCGCCAACGCCTGCACTCGGCGATTGGCTACATCACCCCTGAGCAGGCCGAGCGACAGGCCGCATAACCCGCTGTCCACTGCTTCAGGGAAAGCTCAGTCCGTGGAGTGTTGGGAAGCAGAGACGCTTGTCCGCCACAGGGAGGGGAGTCAAGGAGAAGTAGCTGGATGCCGACAGGTGTAGGGCAAAGCTCAAGCTCGGTTAGGAGCAAACATTTTTGTCGATGTGCAGACTTTCTTGTCAATGTGCAAACATTTTTGTCCGACTACAACTGCCTGTTTATGTCACAGGAATCAGCGTCGTTAGTAAAATATTTACCACGATTCTTATTTTTCCGTTAAGCGGAGCACCTCAACCTCTGGGCTAAGACGTTGGTCTAGAGTTCTATGAGGTCCGAGATGGCTGCCGAAACTACCGAACTGATGGACGTCACCTTTACGGTGAACGCCTGGGGCGCTCCCGCAGGCGGAAAGTGGCCGCATTTCGTGCTGCGGCTGGATGGGGTTGAGATCGGGCAGGCGACCGTCGCGTCGGCGTCGCTGGGCCGCTACACCTTCAACGCCCGCGTTCCGGCCGACAAGGCCCACAAGCTTCAGCTTCAGTACGACAACGACGGCTTCGTGAACGGGGAGGACCGCAACCTCTTCGTCAAATCGTTCGAGGTGAACGGGAAACCGATCCTCAGCATCGACCCGCTGGTGACCTACGACACCGGCGACATCGATGGCAAGAACGTCATCGCCGGGCAGACCGAGATGTACTGGCGCGGCGCGCTGAACGTCGACCTGCCCAAGACCATGTTCGCCAGCGCGCAGGAGCCGGAGCCCGAGGCCCCGGCCACCATGACGACCGAGATCGTCGTGAAGGCCTGGGGCGCCGCCGCCAACGGTACGCCGCCGCATTTCAAGCTGCTGGTGGACGACAAGGTGGTCGGCGACGCCTGGGTCAGCGCGACGAGCCCGACCGGCTACACCTTCAAGGTCGATGTGGACCCCAACGAGGCCCACAAGATCCAGATCCATTACGACAACGACGCCACCGTCAACGGCCAGGACCGCAACCTGTTCGTCCAGGGCATCACCATCGACGGGCAGGAGATCAAATCGACCTCCCCAATGGCCTCCTACGACAAGGGGCCGGTGGACGGCAAGTTCGTGGTCGCGGGCCAGGAAGGGCTGTTCTGGGGCGGTGCCCTGACCTTCGGCGTGCCGGAGGAATATTTCGACGGACCCTACGTCCCGCCGCCTCCGCCTCCGCCGCCGGCCAAGCTGACGCCGACGGACATCGTCGTCACCGCCTGGGGCCAGTCGGCCGGCGGGGTGGCGCCGCACTTCAAGCTGCTGGTCGACGGCAAGGTGATCGGCGAGGGCCGCGCCACCTCCAGCGACCCGCAGCCCTTCAGCTTCACGGTCGATCTGGACGCCAAGGAAGCCCACAGGATCCAGATCCACTACGACAACGATTCCATGGTGAACGGCCAGGACCGCAACCTGTTCGTCAAGTCGGTGTCGATCAACGGCAACACCGTCGCGGCGACCGACAGCATCGTCACCTATGACAAGGGGGCGGTGGATGGAAAGGACGTGGTGAAGGGGCAGGAAGGGCTGTTCTGGGGTGGCGCTCTGAACGTCGATGCCCCGGCGTCGCTGTTCCAGCCGCCGGCCGAGCCGCCCCCGCCGCCGCCGTCCGGCCCGGCCTTCTACGTCGCGGCCAACGGCAAGGACACGTGGTCGGGCAAGCTGTCCGCGCCGAACGCCGACGGCACCGACGGTCCCTTCGCCTCGCTGGAGCGCGCCCGCGACGCCATGCGGGACAGCGACGTCGACACGACCTATGTGCGTGAGGGTGTCTACCGCCTGACCAAGACGCTGGAGCTGACCGGCGCCGACAACGGCCACAGCTTCCGCAACTATCCCGGCGAGACGCCGGTGCTGAACGGGGCGGAGAAGGTCACGAACTTCGTCAGCGAGGGCAACGGGATCTATTCCGCGAAGCTGTCGCAGGCCACCGACCTCGACCTGACCATCGGCGGCGTGCGCCAGACGCTGGCCAGCAAGGGCATCGTCGACGCCGACAACCCCACCACCACCGGCTGGTACTTCGCCGACGCGGCCAACGGCGGCCCCAGCGGCTGGTCGGTGCGCTACCACACCGGCGACATGTCGTCGGGCGACATCATCCCCGGCATGAAGATCCAGCTGATGGACGCCGAGCGGCTGTCCGACACGCTGACCGAGATCGCCAGCGTCAACGACGCCACCCGCACCATCACGCTGAAGAACGGCACCTCGCTGCCCTTCGCCGAGGGAACCACCTACAAGTTGCTGAACAACCCGTCCTTCGTCGATCAGGCGGGCGAGTTCGCGTGGCGCGCCTCGGACAAGTCGCTGGTGTTCAAGCCGGAACATCCCGCCACCCTGGCGCAGGACGGCGTCGAGGTGGCGCGGCTGGGCACGCTGATCCGCCTGAACGGCAGCAGCGACGTGACCATCGAGGGGCTGGGCTTCACCAACACCACCACCTGGGGCTACGCGGTGGAGCTGAAGGGGGCGTCGGGCAACAGCATCGGCAACAACAGCTTCCTCAACGTCGGCACGGCGATCAAGCTGACCGCGGCGTCCTCCAACAACCTGGTGGGCGGCAACACGCTGGAGCATCTGGCGGTCAACGGCATCGAGCTGGACGGGCGCAGCAACGGCAACACCGTCTACGCCAACGACATCTCCCACGTCGGCGAGGTGCGCAAGGGTGTGGCCGGGATCATCGGCACCGGGGTCGACAACAACCTGATCGCCCACAACGACGTGGACTCCAGCGCGCGCTACGGCATCTCGCTGAAGAACTGGGACTCCAGCAACATCAACCGCAACAACGTCATCGAGTACAACCGCGTCACCAACACCAACCTGGAGACGGCGGACGGCGGCGGCATCGAGGTGCTGGGCCGGTCCAGCGTCGACACCGGAACGATCATCCGCGGCAACTGGGTGGAGCATGTCGGCGGGCTGGCGACCAGCAACACCGACCAGTGGCTGACCAACCACAAGGGCTTCGGCATCTATCTGGACGACATGGCCGGCGGCGTCACGGTGACCGGCAACTTCCTGAAGGACACCGGGCTGGCCGGGGTGCACATCCACGGCGGCGACAACAACCTCGTCACCAACAACTTCTCGATCATCGCCAGCAACGTGGAGGAGTTCATCCGCGTCGGCTGGGCGCCCAAGCACGGCGATCCGGGCCTGCCGCGCAACAACACCATCACCGGCAACGTCATCAGCGGGACGCTGCCGCTGGACGACTACATGGAACTGCTGACCGCCGGGAATCCGGTGATCGACGGCAACCTCGTCCACAACGTGCCGCGCTACGGCGACAACGACGTGACGGGCAAGCCGCTGTTCAACAACCCCTACTGGGGCGACTACTCGCTGCAGCCGAACTCCCCGGCGCTGGCCATGGGCATCCATGACCTGAACTGGGCGCTGATCGGCCAGAGCGGCTACACGGCGTCGGACGGCATGCCGCATTTCTGGGACGCCTGATCCCGGGCCCGGCCATAGCCTGAGTGGGATCAAAAACGGGCGGAGGCTTGTTCTTCCGGGATATGTCCCGGGGAAGGAGGCTCCGCCCGTGCTCCCGCATTTGCAACCCTTGCGGCGGTCCGCCGCCGTCCTTCTGCTCGTCGTGGCCGGGGGGCTGGCGGGGTGCGCCGACCCCCGGGCCGACGTCGCGCTGGCCGCCCAGAGCGTGCTGGTCGGCATGCCCAAGGGAACGCTGCTGTCGTGCGCCGGGGTGCCGCACCGGCAGGCGGCCAGTGGCGACCTGGAGTTCTTCACCTACCGCGCGGGCTCCATCGATTACTACGCCCCACCGCCGCCGCCGGTGGGCTACGGATGGGGGTATCCGTGGGGCTACCCCGGCTGGCGCCATCGCGGGCTCGACTACGACCCGTGGGACTACTATCCTCCGCGGGCTGGCGACGTGGTGGACAACCGGTGCGAAGCGACCTTCACCTTGAGGAACGGGGCCGTCGAGCAGTTGGTCTACCGGGCGTCGTCGTTGGGCGCCTGCGCCGCGGTCGTGCAGAACTGCATGGCGCTCGTGCCGCAGAGCCTTCCGCCAAGGCCCACCCCGTCCGGCTAGAGCCGGCAGAGGCATCGACCGTGACACCATTGAGGAAAACGCCGGTGATGAAGGCACCGTTCCGCTCGGCTCTGTTGGTCCTGTCGACCGTCGCGTGTCTGGCCGGTCCCCCCGCCGCGGCGCAGGACGCGCAGAGCGAGACGAAGCCGAAGTTCGGCCCGGACGCCGTGCCGATGACCGATGACCGCGATTATCTGCGCCGGGCCGGGGCGCCGGACTTCTGGGCGATGATGCCCTATTACACGGCCCAGCAGACGGGCAGCGCCTGTTCGGTCGCCAGCGTGGCGATGATGATCAACGCGCTGCGCGGCCTGCCGCCGCTCTCGTCCAACCGGCTGGTCACCCAGGCGCGGGTGCTGAACGAGGTGGACGACGACGGGTGGAAGGCGGCCACGGCGGAGAACGGGGACGGCGTGTCCTTCGCCGATTTCGCCGGGCTGGTCCAGAGGTCGGTGGACGCCTTCGGGCTGGACGCCACGGTGGAGGTCTTCCGGCCCAAGGACACCTCGCCGGAGACGCTGGACGAGCTGCGGCGCATCTTGGACGAGAACGAGCGCGACGACAGCGACATCATCCTGCTGGCCTACGACCAGGGCACGCTGACCGGCGACGCCACGGTGGGCCACATCGCGCCGCTCGGCGCCTACGACGCGGAGACCCACCGGGTGCTGGTCATGGACGTGGACCGGCTGTGGTACGTGCCCTACTGGTCGAGCGACGAGAAGCTGCTGGAGGCGATGGTCAAGCCCGACCGCTCCGACCCCACGGGCAGCGGCCTGATCCATGTCCGGCTGAAGGATGCCCGTCTGAAAGGGCGGACGGCGGGATAACAGTGTTGTCTCATGTTGCGACGCAGCGCGACCCGTTGTCGCATTCCGCGCATCGAGATCAACCGCTTCTTGGCTAATGATCAACCGTTGTCCGGTTAAACGGGAGCGGATTCGAGCGAATATTTCGTCATTTCGTGTAATAAGAAATTTAATTTCGCTTTTTGCTGCCATGCGCTCAGGGTATTGCTGCGATGCGCAATGCCTGGGTTCCAAGAAAAAAGCGATAAAAACCATGTCCGACGAGATTTACGAGCGGGTGCTGTCCAACCCGAAGTTCGCCGCGATGACGGCGAGCCGCGCGCGCTTCAGCTGGCGGCTGGCGCTGATCGTTCTGGCGGTCTACTACGCCTTCGTGTTCGCCTCGGCGCTGGCGCCCGACCTGATGGCGCGCCCGCTGGCCGAGGGCATGACCTTCCCGGTCGGGCTGGCCGCCGGCATCGTCATCACCGTCTTCTGCTCGCTGATGACCGGCGTCTACGTCCTGCGCGCCAACAGCCGCTACGACGCGATGAACCGCGACCTGCTGAACGAGGTGGGCCGATGAGCGCCGCGCGTCTTCTGGCTTCCGCCTCCGCCGCGCTGCTGCCGGTTCTGGTCGCCGGGCCCGTCCACGCCGCCGCCATCGACGGCGCGGTGGAGCGCCAGCCGGTCAACCTGACGGCCATCGCCATGTTCCTGCTGTTCGTCGCGGGTACGCTGGGCATCACCTACTGGGCGTCCAAGCGCACCCGCTCGGCGTCGGACTTCTACACCGCGGGCGGCGGCATCAGCGGCTTCCAGAACGGGCTGGCCATCGCGGGTGACTACATGTCGGCGGCGGCCTTCCTCGGCCTGTCGGGCATGGTCTTCGCCAAGGGCTTCGACGGGGTGATCTACACCATCGGCTTCCTGGTCGGCTGGCCGCTGATGCTGTTCCTGATCGCCGAGCGGCTGCGCAACCTCGGCCGCTTCACCTTCGCCGACGTGGCCTCCTACCGGCTGGGCCAGACGCCGATCCGCTCGCTTGCGGCGGTCGGGTCGCTGACCGTGGTCTGCTTCTACCTGATTGCGCAGATGGTCGGGGCGGGCAAGCTGATCCAGCTCCTGTTCGGCCTGGACTACACCTACGCCGTGGTCATGGTCGGCGTGCTGATGATCCTGTACGTGACCTTCGGCGGCATGCTCGCCACGACCTGGGTGCAGATCATCAAGGCGGTGATGCTGCTCGGCGGCTGCACCGTGCTGGTCGGGCTGGCGCTGGCGCAGTTCGGCTTCAACCCGGAGCGGCTGCTCCAGCAGGCCGTCGCCGCCCACGCCGCGAACGCCGCCATCCTGCGCCCCAGCGCCGCCATGGCCGATCCCATCGCCGCGGTGTCGCTCAGCCTCGCGCTGATGTGCGGACCGGCGGGCCTGCCGCACATCCTGATGCGCTTCTTCACGGTTCCGGACGCCAAGGAGGCGCGCAAGTCGGTCGTCTACGCCACCGGCTTCATCGGCTACTTCTTCATCCTGACGGTGACCATCGGCTTCCTCGCCATCGTGATCGTCGGCACCAACCCGGCCTATCTGGACGCGGCGGGAAAGATCCTGGGCGGCGGCAACATGGCGGCCATCCATCTGTCCAAGGCCATCGGCGGCAACATCTTCCTGGGCTTCATCTCGGCGGTCGCCTTCGCCACCATCCTGGCGGTGGTCGCCGGCCTGACGCTGGCCGGCGCGTCGGCGGTCAGCCACGACCTCTACGCCCGCGTCATCAAGAAGGGCAACGCCACGGAGGCGTCGGAGATGCGGGTGTCGCGCCTCGCCACGCTGGCGCTGGGCGTCATCGCCATCACGCTGGGCCTGCTGTTCGAGAACCAGAACATCGCCTTCATGGTCGGGCTGGCCTTCGGTCTGGCGGCGTCGGTCAACTTCCCGGTGCTGATCCTGTCGATCTTCTGGAAGGGCCTGACCACGCGCGGCGCCTTCATCGGCGGCTTCGCCGGTCTGGTAAGCTGCGTCGCCTTCGTGGTGCTGGGGCCGACCGTGTGGGTCAGCGTCTTCAAGTTCCCGGCGCCGATCTTCCCCTACGAGCATCCGGCGCTGTTCTCGATGGTCATCGCCTTCGCGACGACCTGGCTCTTCTCGGTCACCGACCGCAGCGCGCGGGCGGCGGCGGAGGCGAAGGCCTACGAGTACCAGTACATCCGCTCGGAAACCGGCCTGGGCGCGGCCGGCGCGGTCTCGCACTGACCGCGTGAAACAGGCGGCCCCTCTCTCCCCGCCTGGGTGGAGAGGGGCCGTGCCGTTCTCAGCGGCGCTGCGCCGACTGGGAGTAGACGTAGGAGTCGAAGCTGTTCTCGGCGACGCGGAACCATAGCCGCTCCTCGTCGCGGAAGGGCTTCCACGCCTCGTAGACCTTCTTGAAGCGCGGGTTCTTCGCCGACAGCTCGTCGTACAGCTCGTTGGCGATCTTCTCGCAGGCCATCATGACGTCGCGCGGGAAGGCGCGGAGCTGGGCGCCGCCGGCGACCAGACGCTTCAGCGCCGCGGCGTTGACGGCGTCGTACTTGGCGATCATCCAGGTGTTGGCCTCCCAGCAGGCCTGCTCCAGGATCGTCTTGTAGGACTCGGGAAGCTGCTCCCAGGCGGTGATGTTGATCATCAGCGGGATCTGGGCGGAGCCCTCCCACCAGCCCGGCGAGTAGTAGTATTTGGCGACCTTGTGGAAGCCCAGCTTCTCGTCGTCGTAGGGGCCGACGAACTCCGCCGCGTCGATGGTGCCGCGCTCCAGCGCCGGGTAGATGTCGCCGCCGCCGATTTGCTGCGGGACGAGGCCCAGCTTGCCCATGATCTGCCCGGCCAGCCCGCCGACCCGCATCTTGAGGCCGCTCAGGTCCTCCACCGTCTTGATTTCCTTGCGGAACCAGCCGCCCATCTGGGCCGTCGTGTTGCCGGCGGGGATGTTGTAGATGTTGTGTTCCCGGAACAGCTCCCGCATCAGCTCCAGCCCGCCGCCGTGCATCATCCAGGAGATGTGCTGGCGCGTGTTGAGGCCGAAGGGCATGGCCGTGTCGAAGCAGAAGGTCGGGTCCTTGCCGATGTAGAAATAGGCCGCGGACTGGCCGCACTCGATCGTGCCGTTCTGCACCGCGTCCAGCACCTGGAGCGCCGGAACGATCTCGCCCGCTGCGAAGGTGCGGATCTGGAACTTGTTGTCGGTGGCGGCGGCGACCCGGCGGGCGATCAGCTCTGCCCCGCCGAAGATGGTGTCGAGGCTCTTGGGGTAGCTCGACGCCATGCGCCACTTGATCTCGGGCTGGCTCTGCGCGATGGCCGGTGCTGCGACGACGGTGCTGGCGGCCAGCCCGACCCCGGCGCTGGTCAGAAAGGAACGACGTTTCATGGCGGGGGACTCTCCCTTCCCATTCTTTTCAATTATGAGAGGGATTCTGCATTTACGGGGCGCGGGCAACAAGAAAAAGGCGGAGCCGTGCCGCCCCGCCAAATCCGCATACCGTGTCCGGAGTTCCGCCTTACACGGGCGAGCCCACCGGAACCGGGGCGGGGATGCCATAGGCCCCGGCGAGTTGGTCGAAGCTGTCGATGGTCGTCTGGTCGATGGGGATGCCAAACGACCTGCGGCGCTCCGCCTCGGCCCATTCGCGGTCGCCGGGCGCCATGACCGTTCGGCCCGGCACGGTCCGGGACCCGCGCAGGGCGGCCAGATAGCGCGCCATGCTGTCCTGGAAGTTTTCCTGCGGCAGGAAAGCCTCCGGACGGATCGCCATCACGAAGGCGCCCATGCCGCGCGGCGTGCTCAGGTCCGGTCCTGGCATCGGCAGGATCTCGAAGCTCAGCTTCATGCCGGTCAGGACGGCGCTGAGGATTTCCACGAAGCCCGCCAGCCCGGCCCCCTTGAAGCCGAACTCGCCGCCCAGCGGCGCCAGCATCTCGGCCCGCTCGGGGTCGGTGGTGTTGCGTCCCGTGGGGTCCGACGCGGTGGCTTCGGGAAGCGCAAGCCCGAGGCTGCGGTAGAGCTGGACGCGGTTGTAGGGGATGGCGCTGGTGGCCATGTCGAACAGCCACGGATCGCCGTCCTTCACCGGAACGGCGATGGCGATCGGGTTGGTGCCGTGGAAGCGTTCGGCACCGTCGTGCAGCCGCATGAAGCTGTCGGAGTTGCAGACGGCCATGCCGATGCAGTCCGCCTCCGCCGCGGCGAGCGCGAAGGCGCCGGCCGGGCCGAAATGGGAGTTGTTGCGGATGGCGACCGCGCCGATGCCGAACCGGCCGGCCAGCTCGACCGCCTTCTCCTGGGCGCGGTAGGCGCCGAGCGCGCCGTGGGCGTTGTCGGCGTCCAGCGTGGCGACGGCCCCGAATTCCGACAGGATGCGCGGGGCAGGGCGCGGGTTCACCCGTCCCTGGGTCATGGTGGCCACATAATGCCCGAGCAGCCGCACGCCGTGGCTGTCCACCCCCAGCCGGGAGCCGTGCATCATCGCGCGGGTGGCCGCGTCCGCCGTCGCCTCGTCCGCTCCCGCAGCCAGAAGCACCGCGCGGCAGAAGGAGTCCAGGGCATCCGCGCCGTAGCGCGCGGTCGGCTGAGCCGGTCCGGTCACAGCGTCTGCCCTCCGTCGGCGACGAGCAGGCTGCCCGTCATGAAGCCGGACTCGTCGCTGGCCAGATACACCGCGGCGGCGGCCATCTCCTCCACGGTTCCCAGGCGGCCCATCGGCTGGCGCGCGATGAACTGCGCCCGCATGCCCTCAGGATCGGCGCTCGACTGGATGCGCTCCTCCAGCGACGGCGAGTGGGTGGTGCCGGGGCACAGCGCGTTGCAGCGGACGCCGACGCCGATGAAGTCGCGGGCCACGGCCTTGGTCAGGCCGATCACCCCCGCCTTGCTGGTCCCGTAGGCGGTGCGGTTGGCGACGCCGGTCAGGCTCGACGCCACCGAGGCGACGTTCACGATGGAGCCCCGGCGCCGTTCGATCATGCCGGGAAGCGCCGCCCGGATGGTGTGGAACATCGAGGTGACGTTCTGGTCCAGGCTGCGCGCCCAATCCTCGTCGCTGCAGTCCAGGATGGTGCCGTTGTGGACCCACCCGGCGTTGTTGACGAGGATGTCGAGCGGCCCGGCCTCGGCGACGACGCGCCGGACCGCCGCCGGATCGGTCACGTCGAGCGCGACCGGGGTGATCTGGGAATCGATGCGGGGCAGATCCTCCATCTTGGACAGCGTGCGGCTGGCCGCGACGACGCTGGCCCCCTCCCTGGCGAAGGCGAGCGCGATGGCCCGTCCCATGCCCTGTCCCGCGCCGGTCACCAGCGCGCGTTTTCCGTCTAGTCTGCCGGTCATCGTGTTTGGAACTCCACCAGTCGGCGCCGTACCGGGCGCCGGATTGGACGCAGGGATTCGATGTGCCCGGGGGCCGGGAGGGCGGCGTTTCCGCCGCCAACTCCCGGCGCGCCGCCATCATCCGAAGAGCAGGTTCGGGATGAGGAGGATGAACTCGGGCACGAAGATCAGAAGGATGGTTGTCAGCCCGATGGCAATCATCAAGGGCAGGGACTCCCGGACATAGGCTCCCACCGACACCTTCAGGATCGAGCAGACGGTGAACATCGCCGCCCCGACCGGTGGCGTGAAGTTGCCGATGGTCGCCGCGACGATGAAGACGACGCCGAAATGCACCGGATCGCCGCCCATCGCCCGCACGGCGGGCAGGAAGATCGGCGTCATCATGATGATGATCACCGTCGCGTCGATGAACAGACCGGCCGCCAGCACCAGAAGGACGATCAGCACCATCACCAGCTGGACGTTGTCGGTGAGGCTGGTCAGGGACGAGGCGATGACCTCCGGAATGCGCTCGAAGACGATGCCGTAGCTGAAGATCGCCGACAGGCTGATGAGGAACATCGCGGAGCCGACGTCGGCGAGGCTGACCTCCAGCGCCTCGACGAAGCTCTTCGCCTTGAGCCGGCGGTAGACCACGAAGCCGATGAACAGGGCGTAGAGCACCGCGAAGGCGCCGATCTCCGACGGCGTGAAGATGCCCATGCGCAAGCCGACGAGCAGGATGACCGGGAACAGCAGCGCCCAGACGCCGCCCTTCAGGGCGCTGCCGACTTCGGCCAGCGACGCCCGCTTCTCGCGCTCGGCGGGGTATCCGCGCTTGTTGGAGGTGTACCAGACGGCGGCGCTCATGGCGATGCCGAGCAGGAGCGCCGGGGCGAAGCCCGCCGCGAACAGCCGCCCGATCGACACCTGGCCGATGGTCCCGAAGAGGATCATGCCGATGCCCGGCGGGATCAGCGGGGTGAGGAGCGAGGTGAAGGAGATCACGCCGGCGGTGAAGCCGCGCGACATGCCCCGCTTCGTCATCTCCTCGCCGAGGATGCGCGACTGCATCGCCGCGTCCGCGATGGCCGACCCCGACACGCCGCCCATCAGCGCCGACAGGACGATGGAAATCTGGGCGAGCCCGCCCTTGAGGTGTCCGGTGGCCACCGACGCCAGATTCAGCAGGCTTTCGGTGATGCCGGACCGGTTCATGTAGTTGCCCGCCATGATGAACAGGGGAACGGCGAGCAGGGCGAAATTCTGGGTCTGGGAGACCGTCACCTGAAGCGGGATGGTGAAGGGCAGCTCCGGGTGCTGAAGGAAGAACAGCACGCCGGAGATGCCGATCGCAAAGGCGACGGGCATGCCGATGAGCAGGAAGACCGCGAAGGCGAGAACGACGAGCAGCATGGTCAGGCGATCTCCCCGCTGGCGGCAGCGGCGCACGGCACGCCGTCGGACCGCATCAGGGCCCGTATCTTGAGAATGGTGGTGACGAGCATCAGGGCCGCGCCAACAGCGATGCTGGCGGTGACCCAGGAATAGCTGACGCCGGGAATGCCGTTGAAGGTGCGGGACCGGCTGGTCCAGGCGAGCAGGGTGCCGCCGTAGATGGCGTAGCAGAGGAACAGCGCGATCAGCGCGTAGTTCACGAACAGCAGGGTCCGCTGGTACCGCTCGGACAGCTTCGCGGTCACCAGATCGAGGGACATCAGCATGTCCTTGCGCCAGGCGATGTCCGCGCACAGGAACACCGCCCAGGCGAAGAAGCAGGTCGCCAGATCGATGGTCCAGTTGAGCGGGTGCTGCATCATCCGCGCCACGCCGCCCAGCAGAAGCAACCCCACCATCAGCATCAGGAACAAGCCGGCGAGGATCGCCTCCAGCTTCAGCATATAGTCGTAGAGAGTTTTCATAAGGCAGGCCTCGCCGGCTTCGGATGACTTAGCGTCCCATTTCCTTGTAGATCGCCGCGCGCACATCGGTGAGGCCGAGCGCTTGGTACGCGGCGTCGCCGGCCTTGCGGAAGGCCTCCACATCGACGTTCTCGGTCACCTTCATGCCGCCCTTGACCAGCGCGGCCTTCTCGCTCTCCGCGGCGTCAGCGAGCACCTTCGACACCTTCTGGCCGGCGGCGCTGCATTCCTCGACCAGCGCGGTCTGGTAGTCGGCGGGCAGCTTCTTGAACCAGGAGGCGCTGACGACCTCGAAGTTGATCAGCAGGATGTGGCCGGTCTCGCTGACGTTCCGGACGACCTCCTGGAGGTTGCCGGGACGGATGTTGGCGTAGGTCAGCTCCGCGCCGTCGACGGCCCGCTGCTGCAGGCCGGGGTAGATGTCGCCGAAGCTCATCGCCGTCGGGGCCGCGCCGATGGCGCGCACCGATTCCTGCCAGATCGGGGCGGGCGGGGTGCGGATGCGCAGCCCGGACAGCTCACCCGGGTTGCGGACCGGCTTGTTGGCGAAGACATGACGCTTGCCCTGCACGAAGTCGAAGCAGACGACCTGGAGACCGTGCTTGTCCGCCAGTTCCGCCTTCCACTTCTTGACGGTGTCGAGCTTCGACAGCGCAAAGGCCTCGTCGAGCGTCTCGACGAAGTACGGGCCGTTCAGGACGGCGATCTCGCGAACGTAGTTGCCGAGGCGCGCCGCGTCGGTGTTCTGGCCGATGTTGGCGCCCTGGCGGATCTGCTCGATGATGTCCTCTTCGTTGCCGAGCTGGGCGCTGTGGAACACCTCGATCTTCAGGCCGCCATTGGTCCGCTCCTCGACGCGCTTGGCCCATTCCTGGAACGCCGAATGATAGGCTTCGACTGGGCTGTGAACGTGGTTCATGCGCAGGATGTGCTTCTGCGTCTGGGCCTGGGCCATCCCCATGCCCGCGATCAGCGTCAGCGCGGTGGCTCCGAGAAAAGCGCCAAGGCGCTTGGACATATTGGTCACTGCCTACTCCCTAGGATTTATTATGAGTTTGGTGATCAAGGGCGCCCGTTGCTTTGAGCGCGGAGCCTGAGACTGCCCTTATGCCATTCGTTTACTGATCGCCCGCGCGGAGCGGACAGGCGGTGTGCGGATGGCGAACGGCTCATCCAGCGCAACGTTCGGTTATCTTGCACACTTGTATCCAAGGATGCAAGATGGTACGGATTATCCAGAAGGCGATTTGATTGGAATGCAATCAAACCCGCATTCGGATGGATTTCGCCGGCCAAGGGCGGCGTGACGGAGGGGAGGTGCAACCAATAGTGACAAAGTGTTCGCCCGGCTGTATCAGTCATCGGCCCGGTTCCACCCGCGTTCCGGACTGTGTTCAGCGGCGCTGCGACCTTGCGTGGGCCAATCCGATCCGGCGATAATCGCGATTCTGGGCTCGGAAAGGGCGATGTCCGCTTGCACGGCGGCTGGGGGAACACGGTGAAGAACGAACGGCTGGTGTTGGAACGCAACACGCTGGACAGCGTGATCTACAAGGAGCTGCGGAAGAGGATCATTTCGCTGTCGTTCCAGCCCGGCTCGATGATCTACGAAAACGCCGTCGCCGACGAATACGGCGTCAGCCGGACACCGGTGCGTCAGGCCTTTTCCCGGCTGGCGAACGAAGGGTTGCTGAGCATCCTGCCGCAGCGCGGGGCGCAGGTGTCCCGCCTGTCCGTGGCCAAGGTGAAGGAGGCCCAGTTCATCCGGGAGGCGCTGGAGGTGTCGGCGTTCGGGGAGGTGGCGCGCATCTGGAACAAGACCGCCGATCACAGCGTGGCGCAAAGCAAGGCGCTGTCGCTGATCGAGCAGCAGATACAGGTCGTGCAGGAGAAGGACTATGTCGGTTTCACCGAACTGGACGTGGCGTTCCACGACACCGTCATCGGGGTTCTGGGAAACGCCATGCTGTTGGAGATGCTGAGCGACGTGAGGACGCATCTGACACGGGTGCGCTTCCTCGAGCTTCAGGAGGCACATCATGAGGACGATGCGATCGCCGACCACGTCAAGCTGATGCGCTCGATCATGGCGAACGACGTCGCGGGAACCCAGTCGCTCCTGCTGGCGCATTTGAAGATGATCGAGGCGATGCGCGACGACATCCTCAAGCGCCACGACATTCTCTTCGAATAGACCCCGCCCGGGACCCCACCGCCGGACGGTTGATCCGGGCATCGCTGACGGACGCAGACCCAGGCCGGTTGGCCCGCCGGCGGGGAAGGGGGCCGCTTGCCCTTTGCGAACCGTCGGCAAGACCAACGACCCCGCACGCGGGCACAATCAGGAGGAAACGCGATGAACAGACGGTCGATCCACAGTTACACCTGGATCCCGAAATGGTCCACCAAGGATGGCGCCTATGCGGCCGAGCGGGCCGCGGCCTTCGGCTATGGCCAGCTCGTCGTGCCGATCCGCGACCATGACAGCATCGAACCGGCGGCCATCGCCGCGCTGTGCGAGCGGGCGGGGGTCCGCCCCGTCGCGACCTCGCCGCTTCAGGCCGACAACGACATTTCGAGCACCGACCCGGACGTGCACCGCCGCGGGGTCGAGCGGCACTGCGCGGCCCTTGCCCTGGCGCGCGACATGGGCGCGGACCGCATGGGCGGCATCCTCTACAGCGCCTTCGGCAAGGCGTCGAAGGTGCCGAGCGACGCCAACGTCCAGGTTGCGGCAGATGGCTTGCGGATCGTCGCCGAACGGGCCGCATCCTACGGGATGCTGCTGGCGCTCGAGGTGGTCAACCGGTACGAGAGCAACCTGATCAACACGGCGGAACAGGCCGTCCGGATGGTCAAGCTGATCGGCGCCGACAACGTCCGCATCCATCTCGACACCTTCCACATGAACATCGAGGAGAACGACCTGCTGGGCGCGCTCGAACTGGCGATGCCCCATCTCGGCTATTTCGAGATCGACCAGAACCATCGCGGCCGCCTGACGCAGGGGTCCATCGATTTCGCCCCGATGCTGCGCCGGTTGAAGGCCGCCGACTATCAGGGGCTGATCGGCGTCGAAGCCTTCTCGTCCGCCGTGTCGCACCCGGACATCACCGCGGGCGTGGCGTCCTGGCGCAACCTGTTCGACCACGGCGACGACGTGGCGCGCGACGGGCAATTGCTGCTCGATCAACACGGCCTCTGACGACGCCCGCCGCCGCCCACCCGATGCAACGCCCACACCGCACGCACCGTGCTAATGTCGGACCGGGTCAACAATGAGAGGGTCCAGGCCGGTCATGGCTCGACAATGGTCTTTCGCAGCGCTGAGGTCTTTCGCTGCGCTGACGATCCTTTGCGGGGTCTGGTTCACCGGTGACGCGGTGGCGGCCGATCCGGTCTCCCGATCGGCGCCCCCGCTTTCCGGCGCCGTGCCGATGGACCTCAGCACGGTGGCCTTGCAGCCGCCGTTGCCGGCCCTGTCGGCACAGCCGATCGGCGGCTACGCCAACGGCTGCATCCGCGGCGCGCAGACGCTGCCTCCCGAAGGTCCCGGGTACCAGGCGGTCAATCTGTCGCGGAACCGGAACCACGGGCATCCCGACACCATCGCCTTCGTCCAGGAGCTTGCCCGCCGGGCGCAGGCCGAGCGGTTGGGGCGGCTGGCCATCGGCGACATTTCCAAAGTGTATGGCGGCCGCATGGAAAGCGGGCATGCCAGCCACCAGATCGGCCTCGACGTCGACGTGTGGTTCGATCTCGACCAGCCGCCTCTTGTGCGGGAGGCGCGGGAGCGTACGGACTTTCCGACCATGGTGAACCGGCAGACGCAGCGCGTTCTGCCGGAGCGGTTCGGTCCCCGTCAGGCCCGCCTTCTGCAACTGGCGGCGACGAGTCCGAAGGTCGCGCGGGTGTTCGTGAACCCGGCGATCAAGCTGGCGCTGTGCCAGAGCGAGCAGGGCGACCGCTCCTGGCTGAACGCCGTGCGCCCCTGGGGTGGGCACGACTCGCACTTCCATGTGCGGATGAACTGCCCGGCCGGATCGACGGCCTGCGTCCCGCAAGCCCCCATTCCGCCGGGCGACGGCTGCGGCCAGGAGCTTTTGAGCTGGTTCGAGCCGCCGAAGGAAGCGCCGGTGCCCCGGCCGCCCAAGGCGATTCTCGAGCCACCCGCCGCCTGTCTGGCGGTTCTGGCGGGGAATTGACCCCACTGGTGGCTCGCCGCTCTCCCTTGGCAGCCGCCGCGGCGAAGCGGACGTCCGATCCGGGAGGGCGGGCGGTGTGCGGGTTACTCGCGCATCAGCGTCGGCAGGTCCATGGCGGCGCGGCCGATGTCCTCGCGGCGCAGGTCGCGGGCGGCCAGTTCGGCCGTGCTCAGGGCCGACAGCTCGCGATAGACGATGTAGGCGGCGGAGGTTTCGAACCAAGCGCTCACGAACTCGCGAACGCCCTTGACGATCCCCGACAGAGCGCCGTCCTGATCGGTGTGCGAAGCGGTGGTGTAAGCCATGGTGCATCTCCCTCGTGTCTGATGGAGATGACTGTACACTGGTATACCAAATACCAGATACGCTGAATGTGCAACGCAGCAAGGCATTAAAATTACAGCCAGCTCAAGCATTTGGGCGGCGAACTGTTGGCGGCCTCCTCTTTCGAAACCCGGTCGCAAGACAGCCTAGACGATGGAACTTTTCCTTCTATTCGCCGGTTCTTGAATTGGGGAATTCCATTTGGAGGTTTCGTATCTTGAGACGATCGCCTCCTTGCCTCACCTTTCTATGGCTTTTGGCGTTCGGAGCGGCCGTCCCCGCTTTTCCGGCGCTGGGTCAGGAATCACAAACCCTGGCCAAGGCCATTCCCGCTCCGGCGGCCTCGCCGCCCGACGATGGCAATTGGGTGATGGCTGCCAAGAACTACGCCAGCACCCGCTACAGCGAACTGGACGAAATCGACACGAACACCGTTCGCGACCTCCAGGTCTTCTTCACCTTCTCCACCGGTGTTGTGCGCGGGCATGAGGCGGCACCGCTGGTGGTGAACGACACCATGTATGTGGTGACCCCCTATCCCAACAAACTCTACGCTCTCGACCTCACCAAGCCCGGCGCGCCCACCAAATGGACGTTCGAGCCGAAACCGGCCGCCTCCGCGCAGGGAGTCGCCTGCTGCGATTACGTGAACCGTGGGCCTGCCTTCGCCGACGGCCGGATCTTCATCAACACCTTGGATGCCCAGACCGTCGCCGTGGACGCGGAGACGGGTAGTGAAGTGTGGCGCACCAAGCTCGGCGACATCAACAAGGGCGAGACCATGACCATGGCGCCCCTGGTGGTGAAAGGGAAGGTGCTGGTCGGCAACGCGGGTGGGGAGTTCGGGGTGCGCGGCTGGATCACCGCGCTCGATGCCGGGACGGGCAAGATTGTCTGGCGTGCCTACAACACCGGCCCCGATAAGGACGTGTTGATCGGGGACGATTACAAACCCTTCTACGACAAGGAAAAGGGCAAGGACCTCGGCGTCGGCACATGGCCGCCCAACGCCTGGGAGATCGGCGGCGGCACGGTCTGGGGCTGGATCAGCTACGACCCCGAGCTTGACCTGATCTATCACGGCACTGGCAATCCCGGCCCTTGGAATCCGGAGCAGAGGCCCGGCGACAACAAATGGACCGGCGGCATCTTCGCCCGCAACCCCGACACCGGGCAGGCCCGCTGGTTCTATCAGGCGGTGCCCCACGATCTGTACGACTACGACGGCATCAACGAGCTGATTTTGCTCGATATGCCCTGGCAGGGGCAACCCCGCAAGGTGCTGATCCGGCCGGAGCGCAACGGCTATCTCTACGTCATCGACCGCAGCAGCGGGGAGGTGCTGGCCGCCGACCCCTATTTCCCGGCCAACAGCACCAAGGGCGTCGACCTGAAGACCGGCCTGATCGAATACAACGAGGAGAAGCATCCGCGCGTCGGCAAGGTGGTGCGGGACATCTGCCCGACCGCGCCGGGCGCAAAGGACTGGAACCCGTCCGCCTTCTCGCCGAAAACCGGGATCGTCTACATTCCGCACAACAATCTGTGCATGGATTGGGAAAGCGTCGAGGCGAACTACATCGCCGGCACGCCCTACGTCGGCGCCAACGTCAAGATGTACGCCGGCCCCGGCGGCCACCGCGGCACCTTCACCGCCTGGGACCCCGCCCAACGAAAAAAGGTGTGGGAACTCAAGGAGGACCTGCCGCTGTGGTCCGGTGCGCTGGCGACGGCCGGCGGCCTCGTCTTCTACGGAACCATGGACGGGTGGTTCAAGGCGGTGAACGCCGGCAGCGGGGAGCTGCTGTGGCGGTTCAAAACCGGGTCCGGGATCATCGGTCAGCCGATCAGCTATCGCGGGCCGGACGGGCGGCAATACATCGCGATCCTGTCGGGCGTGGGCGGCTGGGCCGGCGCCATCGTGGCCGGCGATCTCGACCCCCATGACGCCAGCGCCGCCAAGGGTTTCGTCAACGCCGTCTCCGACCTGCCGCAGCGGACCACCAAGGGAGGCATGCTCTATGTCTTCGCTCTCCCGCAGCGCCGTTAGCCTCGCCCTGCTCGGCACCCTGCTGCTCGCCGCCTGCGAGCGGGAGGAGCGCAGCTATCGTGGCGAGCCGGTGGGCGAGGTGAAGCCCGGCGCCATCGTGCAGGGCACGCTCTACGCCGGCGCTCCCAGCCCACCTCCTCCACAGAGGCGGGAATATGAGGGCAACGCCTACCACGTCTCCGAAGGCAAGCGCCTGTTCGAATGGTTCAACTGCTCGGGCTGCCACGCCCATGGCGGGGGCGACATCGGACCGCCGCTGATGGACGAGGTGTGGATATACGGCGGGGAGTTGGAGAACATCGCCGCGACCATCGTCGAGGGGCGGCCCAACGGCATGCCGTCCTTCCGCAACAAGATCCCCGACCAGCAATTGTGGCAGATCGCCGCCTATGTCCGCTCCATGCAGCGCGAGGTCCGCAAGGACGTCGCGCCCGGCCGCGACGATCATATGGCCGTCACGCCGGGCGAGCAGAACCAGCCCGTGTCCCCACCGAAGCCGGGCGGCGTGGCCTCTCCGTCGTCGGAAGGACGCGGGCCATGAGAGGGGCGCCCGTTTCCTTGTCGAGACCGGGGAGGGTTGTTCCCTTCCTCGTCCTGACCGCCTGCTCCGGCCCGCAATCCATGCTGGACCCGGCGGGCGGGCAGGCCGCGCGGATCGGCGTGATGGGGTGGATTCTCCTCGCCGGCTGCGCCTTCGTCTACGCCGTCGTCCTGCTCTGGCTGCTGTGGGCGCTGACGCGGCGGCACCGCTGGGTGGAGCCGGGCGGAACCCTGCCGCGTCAGGCCGGGGGCGAGCGGCGGCTGACCAATGGGCTGGTCGCCTGGGTCGCCGGCACGGTGTTGATCCTGTTCGTCTTCGTCACGGCGAGCTACGCCGTGGACAAGAGCCTCACCCACCTCGCCAACCGGGAGGAGGTCGTCGTCGAGGTGGAGGGGAAGCAGTGGTGGTGGACCGTCCGCTATCCCGACGACGACCCCAGCCGCAGCATCACCACGGCCAACGAGATCCACCTGCCGGTCGGCGTGCCGGTGCGGGTCAAGCTGAAGGCGGCGGACGTCATCCACAGCCTGTGGATTCCGAACCTGCATGGCAAGCTGGACCTGATCCCCGGCCGGGACAACGAACTGTTCCTGACCGCCGACCGCGAAGGGACCTTCCGCGGCCAGTGCGCGGAGTTCTGCGGGCTTCAGCACGCGCACATGGCGCTGGACGTGATCGTCCACTCCCGCGCGGCGTTCGACGCCTGGAAGGAGGCGCAGCTGGCGCCCGCTCCCGCCCCCGCGGACGAGGCGCAGGCGCGTGGGCAGGCCCTGTTCCTCACCTCCGCCTGCACGATGTGCCACGGCATCCGCGGCACGCCGGCTTCGGCCTCCGTGGCGCCGGACCTGACGCATCTGGCAAGCCGGCGGAGCATCGCCGCGGGAGCCCTGCCGTACAACCGGGGCAACCTCGCCGGCTGGATCGCCGACCCGCAGCGCATCAAGCCCGGCAACCACATGCCGCTGGTGGGCGTGCCGCCATCGGACCTGCAGGCGCTCGTCGCCTACCTCGACAGCCTGAAGTGAAGGAGGGGCGTCATGGGTCCCAGGGATGGCGTCTCCTCCTCCGAACTCCGCGACGGCCCCTCCCTCGGTGAGGAGGACACCATGCGTCGGCTGGAGCGGACCTGGGGCACGCCGCCGGGGCTGTGGGGGTGGCTGACCACGGTGGACCACAAGCGGATCGGGCGGCGCTACATCGCCACCGGCTTCGTCTTCTTCCTGGTGGGCGGTGTCCTCGCCCTGCTGATGCGGCTGCAACTGGCGCAGCCGGAGAACACGCTGGTCGGGCCGGACCGCTACAACCAACTCTTCTCCATGCACGGCACGACGATGATGTTCCTGTTCGCCGTGCCGATCATGGAGGCGATGGCGGTCTATCTCGTGCCGCTGATGGTGGGGACGCGCAACATCGCCTTTCCGCGGCTGAACGCCTTCAGCTACTGGGTCTACCTGTTCGGCGGGGTGATGATCGTCGTCGCCTTCCTGATGAACACGGGGCCGGAGACCGGCTGGTTCAGCTACGTGCCGCTGGCCGGTCCGGAATATTCGCCCGGCAAGCGCACCGACTTCTGGGCGCAGATGATCACCTTCACCGAAGTGGCGGCCCTGGCCGTCGCGGTGGAGATCGTCGTCACCGTCTTCAAGATGCGCGCGCCGGGCATGGGCCTGAACCGCATCCCGCTGTTCGTCTGGTCGATGCTGGTCACCTCCTTCATGGTCATCTTCGCCATGCCCGCGGTGATGCTGGCCAGCAGCTTCCTGATCATGGACCGGCTGGTCAGCACGCAGTTCTTCAACCCGGCGGAAGGCGGCGACCCGCTGCTGTGGCAGCATCTGTTCTGGTTCTTCGGCCATCCGGAGGTCTACATCATCTTCCTGCCGGCGCTCGGCATGGTGTCGAGCATCGTCGCCGCCATGGCGCGGCGCCCGGTGTTCGGGCACGTGCCCATGGTGCTGGCGCTGGTCGCCACCGCCTTTCTCGGCTTCGGGCTGTGGGTCCACCACATGTTCGCGACCGGCCTGCCGCATCTCGCCAGCGGTTATTTCACGGCGGCGAGCATGATGATCGCCATCCCCAGCGGCATCCAGATCTTCTGCTGGATCGCCACCCTGTGGGACGGCCGGCCGCAATGGACGGTGCCGCTGCTCTTTATCGTGGGCTTCATCGTCATCTTCGTGCTGGGCGGGCTGACCGGCGTCATGCAGGCCTCGGTCCCCTTCGACCTCCAGGTGCACGACAGCTATTTCGTCGTGGCGCATTTCCATTACGTGCTGATCGGCGGGGCGGTCTTCCCGCTGTTCGGCGCCTTCTATTTCTGGTTCCCCAAGATCACCGGCCGGATGCTGGGAGAGCGGTTGGGGCGGTGGAATTTCTGGCTGTTCTTCGTCGGCTTCAACGTCACCTTCTTCCCCATGCATCTGCTGGGCATGATGGGCATGCCGCGCCGCGTCTACACCTACCCGGCGGAGCTGGGCTGGACGGGCCTGAACCTGACGGCCACGCTCGGCGCGCTGCTGATCGCGGCCAGCGTGGCGCTGTTCCTCGTCAACGTGCTGGTCAGCCTGCGCGCCGGCCGCATCGCGGGCCCGAACCCGTGGAACGCCGGCACGCTGGAATGGGCGACCGCCTCGCCGCCGCCCAGCTACAACTTCGCCCATATACCCGTCGTGGAGGGGCTGGAGCCGCTGTGGGACAGGGCCGGACCGCTCGGCATGGTCCACGGCCTGCGGGTGGAGGAGCGCGAGGTGCTGCTGACCACCGTCCTGGACGCGCATCCCGACCTGCGCGAACCCTCGCCGCGTCCGACCATCTGGCCGCTGCTGTCCGCCCTGGCGGTGACGGTGCTGTTCATCGGCTCGATCTTCACGCCATGGGCGCTGGTCTGGGGGGCGGTGCCGCTGGCGGTCGGGCTGGTCGGCTGGTTCTGGCCGAAGCGGCGCCACGCCCCTCCGGAACCGGTGGTGGAATCATGAGCGAGAGGCACTTCGTCCGGGACGTGTCCGACCTGCCCACCCACGGCCATGGGCCGAGCACCCTGACCTGGTGGGGCACGATGGGCTTCATGCTGATCGAGGGCTTCGCCTTCGTGCTGGCCGGCTTCACCTATCTCTACATCATGATGCAGTTCCGGCATTGGCCGCCGGGCATGCCCCCGCCCGATTTGACCTGGGGCACGCTGATGACCGTCGCCCTCCTGCTGAGCCTGATCCCCAACGTCTGGGCCAAGCGGGTGGCTGAGGCGTCGGACCTGCGCGGCACGCGCCGTGCCGTGCTGGCGATGCTGGCGGTCGGTCTCGTCACCCTGGGCATCCGCTGGTTCGAGTTCACGGTGCTGAACGCGCTGTGGGACAGCAACGCCTACGGCTCCATCCTCTGGACGATCCTCGGCCTGCACACCGTTCACCTGCTGACCGACGTGGGCGACACGGCGGTGCTGGCCGTGCTGATGTTCACCAGGCACGGCAAGGCCCCCCGGCGCATGGGCGACGTCACCGACAACGCGATGTATTGGAACTTCGTGGTCGGCGCCTGGGTTCCCATCTACGCGCTGCTCTACCTCGTCCCACGGTTCGCGTGAGGAGATGCCATGCCGTCCGCCGAGCACAGCACACGGCGTTTCGGCATCTGGGCCGGGCTTGCCACCGGCCCGGTGGCCGCCTTCCTGCAACAGCAGGGGGGCAGCGCCCTCGTGCCCTGGACCTGCGCGCAGAGCAGCGGCTGGCCGGCGGTGGCGCTGGGACTGGCGCTGGCCACGGCCACGGCGGTCGCCGGATGGGTCTCCTGGCGTGCGCGCCGGCCCAGGGATGGGCGGGCGGTGAGCCCCGATCTCGGCAACCGCCGCTTCGTCGCGGGGCTCAGCACCGGGATCGCCGCCTTCTTCATCCTGGTGATTCTGGCGCAAGCGCTTGCGGCCGTGTTCCTGACGGGATGCGAGCGATGAGCGCGGCCCTGTCCTTGCGCACCACCGCCATGGTTTCCGCGCTGCTGGCGCTGAGCGCCGCCGGGATCGCCGCCTATGCCTGGGAGGACCAGCGGTGGGAACTGGAACGGCGGGCCGCCGACCTCACCGGCGGCTCCCCGTCCGCGGGGCGGGAGGCGGTGCTGCGCTACGGCTGCGGGTCCTGCCACAGCATTCCGGGCGTGCATCGGGCCAACGGCCTCGTCGGTCCGCCGCTCGGCGGCATCGCCAACCGGGTCTATGTGGCGGGGGTGCTTCAGAACACCCCGGACAATCTGGTCCTGTGGCTCCGCGATCCGCAGGGCGTTGACCCGAAAACCGCCATGCCGTCCCTGGACGTGAGCGAGGACGACGCGCGGCACATCGCGGCCTTTCTCTACACCTTGAAATGAGGGGGCTGGGGATGTTCCGGACGGCCCTTGCGCTGTGCCTGCTGCTCACGGGACCCGCCGGCGCGGGCCCCATTGAGGAACTGCGCGTCTGCGCCGATCCGAACAACCTTCCCTTCTCCAACGAGCGCCGCGAGGGGTTCGAGAACAGGATCGTGGAGCTTCTGGCCGCCGACCTCGGCGTTCCGGTCGCCTACACATGGTGGCCGCAGCGGCGCGGCTTCATCCGCAACACGCTGAAGGAAGGGCTGTGCGACCTCATCCCCGGCGTGCCGAGCGGCCTGGAGATGGTGTCCACCACAGCCCCCTATTACCGCTCCGGCTATGTGTTCGTCGCGAGGGCGCAAGGCGGGCCGGTCATAACCTCGTTCGACGATCCGCGCCTGCGGAGCCTGCGCATCGGCGTGCAGATGATCGGCGACGACTTCGCCAACACGCCGCCGGCGCACGCGCTGACGCGGCGGGGCATCATCGACAACGTGCGCGGCTACATGGTTTACGGCGACTACAGCCGTGACGACGGGGCGGCGGGCATCGTGGAGGCGGTGGCCAGCGGGGCCGTAGACGTCGCCATCGTCTGGGGACCGGTCGCCGGTTACCACGCCGGCCGTCAGCCGGTTCCACTGGCCCTCACCCCGGTCGCACCGCCCGCCGAAGGCCCGCTGTTTCCCATGGCCTTCGACATCTCCATGGGGCTGCGGCGCGGTGACCGGGCGTTCCATGACCTTGTCAGCGGTGCGCTGGAGCGGAACCGCGCGGCCATTGACGCCATTCTCGCCGATTTTGGCGTTCCCCGTTTGGAGCCGCCTCGGACCGAGCATTGAGCCGACGCGCAGGAGATCGGCGCACGACCCGCAAGCCGGGGGAAGCGCACAGGGGAACACACGCTCATCAACTCGGTATGCCGATGAGCTGGAACAGGCGCTCACCGCGGCCGAGGAATGGGCGGGGAACACCGCCAGCACAATGGGCTGAACAACCGGGCGGAGAACTCCCACCAACCCACCCGGCGGCGTGAACGGCAAAGGAAGTGCTTCAAAGACCCCGCCCAGGTCCAGCGCTTCCTGCCCATGTGAAACAGCACACGTCAAGGCCCCCTTAGTTCTTATTATTATCAATGTGTTCCCGTGCCAATCGGCATCAGAACCCCACGCCTGTTCACACCGATCGTCATGCGCAGGTGCGGGCGCAGGCGCTTGTCCAGCTCCGGCGCGTAGGCCTGGATCCAGAGGAAGATGGCGGTGTGATCGACCGCCAAGCCGCGGTCGGCCAACATCTGCCCGAGATTACGCGAGATTACGATAGCTGATCGGGAACTGCAGATACCAGCGCACCGCCCACAGGATCACCGCTGCCGTAAACTGCCGGCCCTTGAACGGGCTCTTTCCGCTGCGCTTCACCCTGTCACCCCTGCCGCCGAAAGAGGGCGGGTTTTTACCCGATCTCCGCCCGCAGGCAAACTTTGCAACGGAATCCTCGTCGATCCGCGCCGCCTCGATCCGCTCACCCTCGGCGCCGCGAATCCGCTCCGCGATGGAAGCGTCGAGCTCATCCTCTTCCCCCTGGGTGGAGATGGTCAGGTTGTAGGGGTCGAGCAGCAGCGTACCGAAGCCCGCCGTTCCGCGCAGGTCCGCCGTGCCGGTGAAGGCCAGGCGCGCCTTGCCTGAAACCTCCGCGTCGCCGCCCCTGACGGCACCCCGCGCCGAGATCGTCCCGGCGAAGGCGGTGTCGCGGTCTGACCACAGCACGACCCGGCCGCCGTCCCCCCGCGTGCCGTCGGCGCGGAGTTGCGCCCCCGCCTCCACCGTCAGGGCCCGCGCCCTCGCCACCGGTTCGGCGAGGTAGCGCGTCGCCGCGTTCCGTCCGCCCTGGTAGTCGCCGCCGACCAGCAGCGTGCCGCCCGCCGTCCCGGACACGTCCAGCACTGCCGTCCCGGACAGCACCACCGTCCCGCCGGTCGCCACCAGCGTCCCGCCCCGTCCGGCCGTTCCCGAGGCGTCGAGCATTCCGGCGATCCTCACCGACTCGCCCGACACCCGGATGTCGCCGCCCGACACCTCCGGCCGCCGTGAGGGCCGCGGTGGCCGCTTGGCCGCCCCCTCCCTCCGTCCGGACTCCCGGACCTCCGGCGTCGGGCGGTCCGGCTTCGGGCCGGCCTCAGCGGTCCGGCGCTGCGCCACCACTGGGCTGTCGACGGCCGCCGGTGACCCCGCGCCGCACGAGCGCCACCATCGCCCGCAGCGCCGCGGAGCACTGCCTGATCCAGGTCTATCTCGACGGGGGCTGCACCGGTACAGCGGGCGAACGGGCGTTCGCGATGCGGATCGGCGATGTCGGAGTTCTGGATCTGGCCCAGCCGCTGGCGGTCGAGACCACGGCTTTCAGCGCCCTGACGCTGGTGATCCCCCGCGCGGGCCTGATTCTTCCGTTCAAGGCGCCGGAGTTCCTGCACGGGCTGGTGCTGCCGGCCGCGTCGGCGATCGGAACGCTGCTGAACGACCATGTCCGCAGCCTCCACGCCCAGCTCCCCGGCCTGAGCATCAAGGCTGCCGCCGCGGTGGCCGGCGGCGCCATCGGGGTGATCGCCGCGGGCATCGGTTCGGCGCTCGACGCATGCGCCCCGATCGACGAGCCGCAGGGAGCCCTGCTCGACCGCATCAAGAACTTCATCGACCGGAAGCTCGACGCCGCCGATCTCGGGACCGATCTGATCTGCGACGCCTTCGGCCTGTCGCGCTCGACCCTCTACCGCCTGTTCGAGCCGCTGGGCGGGGTGGCGAAGCATGTCCGCGACCGTCGGCTGGCGCGGGCGCTTCACGATCTGGCGGCGTCCCAACCGGACCGGCCCCGGATCGCCGACATCGCCTACCACTGGGGCTTCGGGTCGGAGGCCGCGTTCAGCCGGGCGTTCCGCGCCGCCTACGGCATGACCCCGGGCGAAGCGCGGGACACCGCCGAACGCATGCGGCAGTCCGCGCCGAAGGACGTTGGGGCGGCGGAGCGTGTTCTCGAACGGTGGATGCGGTCCCTGACCCCGGGCAACTTGCCGTCCTGACTCTCGCCGTCCCGGCCCATGTTTATTCTCACCAAGCCACGAAGCCGTGCGCCATCGGTGCCGGGAGCATTGGTTGATTGGCTGGAAAGATAATGTTCACCCACTCCTGTTCTTGCAGAGATTGAATACAGCACCGCCCCCGCCCGTCGAAGGGGGCGTTGTTGCAAGACGGGACTTATCCATCCGGGCCAAAGTTCGGCCCGGCCAAGCCGCTGTTGCTTATAAAAGCCATGCCCGTTGAATCTTGACAGCGGTGCCGGGGAGTGGTTTCCCTTTCCACAGAGAATTTTTTGGGTACTATTGATGGCCGATGCAACCCACGGTGCCGCTCCGGTTCTTTCCTTCGACAGCCTGGAGAGTCCGGGAGAGTCCAGGAGAGGAAGGATTCTGGCTGTGGCGGGACCAGATGTCGCCGGTCTTCGACATCAGCCTGCCGAAGGAGGAGGTCGGCGCTTTCCGCGGGACTTTGCAGACCTATCATCTGGGCGGCGCGCTGCTCGGCCGCTGCGCCTCGGTGACGCAAACCTTTCACCGCACCACCCAGGTCATCACCCGCAGCGGCATCGACCATTACCTGATCCAGGTTAGGATAGGGGATGACCGAAACGCGGTGCGAAGCCGAACGCCTGCTATCGGGCAGTAAGCCAATGTCCGCACCTGGCGCAATACGGTCGTAAGTGACGGTCGGCATCGGGTCAAAAGCCGCTGGCGTTGGTGTGGTGAAAGGGGACGGCGGGCTTTGACCTAACAGTAGAGCTTGATCCATTCATTATGAAGGAACAGGTTTTAAGGCTTGTGGCCATCTGCTAAATGTTCTCAATGCCCCTGCTCGCCATTGCGTCGGATGGAGCGCGTCTCGAAGCGTGGATGATGTCCTCTGCGGAATGGGAGGCCCTCAAAGCCAGCTACCGAACCCGCGGCCTGACGGCTGACTGCTGCGGTTCCGCCGTGGTACCCGTCACCTCCCAAACCGGTTGGCAATTCTTTTGCCACAAGGGAGCCGACTGCCCCGTCCGGGAAAGTCCGTACCACATGATCGCCAAGACGGTGGTCGCGCGCGCGGCGGCGGCGTTGGGGCTGGACGTCACCACTGAAGCACGCCTGAACGACGGCGCCGCCATCGCCGACGTCCTCATCCGCCACCCGTCCTGGGCCGTGGCGGTCGAGGTGCAACTGTCCCGAATTCCGCTCATCGCCATTGAGGACCGACAGGAGCGCTACCAGACCATCGGCGTCCGCTGCGCTTGGCTTGTCGGCTACGACGTGCCCGGCCATCATCCCCGCCAGGACCTGCCGCTCTTCCGGCTGGTGCGCCCTAAGACGACCGATGCTGTTCCTCACGTGATCGTCACGGATGCCGACGGGCACAGCGGACGAACCGGGCTGGCGGGCTTCACGACGATGCTTCTGACGGGGCGCATCAGTTTCCAAGGTCCGGCGATGCCCGCCTCCGCGCCCGCGGTGGTCAGTATCACGTCCGAATGCTGGCGGTGCCGTCGGGATATCGACCTCCTCACCGCTCTGATCAACGTGCCCGAGCACACGATCTTCGCCCCGCGTGGCGTCCTGTCGGCGCGTGATTTGACCAAAATTCCGCAACTCATGGCGCTTTATCGCAGCGCGATTCCAAAGCTACTTAAGGCGGTGCCGAGCCTGACGACGGTGCGCACACCGCCGCCCGGTAAGGAGGCCGGCGGCGCCTGGGCGCACTGTCCGTGGTGTGATGCGCCGATCTCGCTGGTCAAACTCCCCGACGACGTATTCGATTCCCACCGCTGGGGGCGGTGCTGGACACTCTCGGGTGACCCCTGGATACCGGGCCCCACGGCAGCGCGCTGGATTTGCCGTGGCATAGAGTGATCTGTCCCAAGCGGGCGCCGACCCACAAGCAAGTTTTCAGCTTCCCCTGCGACGTTGTCGCGTGGACGGTGTTCTGACGTGAAGAGGAGGATGCGCCATGAAGTCTCACCAGTTTGCGCCCCTGACCTTGTCACCATTCGCCTGCCCTGATGGGTCGTGCCTTGGCCGCCCTCCGGAGGAAGTCGACGAGGAGCCCATCCCCGCCGCGCCAGCAGAACCCGAGGACGCTGCTGTCCAGCCTGCCGAACCGATGAACCCGGCTTGACCCAAAGCAGGACTTCTCTGCGAGGGGTGAAGGTGCACCTCATGCCGTCCGGGCAGCATAGGTTTTGTGACCCAAGCCAAGGGGACCGCGGACGGGTCCATAACCGATTTGGTGTCATCGGGTAAGCGAGACGAGCGTTCCATCCATGGCCGACCGGCACGCCTGCATCCAATGAGACGATCCCTGGCAGCATCCGTTTACAGGGCACAGGTCGCCGGTCTCGGGCTTGCCCATGACCTGGGGAGTCGACCATGCTGTTTCGCGATGTCGGCAAAGATGTGATCGCCATCCCGCAGCCGAGCCATGCCTGGCTGTCCGGCCAGTTGCTCCGCGCCTGGGGCAATGGGATCTTCGCTCCGGCCGTACCCTGCGAGGAGGTCTGTCTTGGGGCGGAGTTGCACGACATCGGCTGGCTGTCCTGGGAAGCCGAACCGACGCTGAACCCCCAGACCGCCCGCCCGCACAGCTTCCAGGAACTCGGCGCGGCCATCCATACCAGCCTTTGGACGGACGGTGTGCGCCGCGCGCTCGCGTTCGGGCGCTATCCGGCTCTCCTCGTCTCGCTGCATGCCGACACGATCTACGGCAGCTTTTTCGATTTTGCCAAGGCGGCACCGGAGGATGCCGCGCTGGTTCGCCGCTTTCTGGACGACCAGCACCGGTTCCAACGGGCCTGCATTGGGGCGCTGTCGGGCAACCCGCGTTATACGTCGGCTCTCTCTCCGCAGACCATCGAGCGCAACCGATTGCTTGTCGCCGCCGTGGACCGCATGTCTTTGGAGGTCGGATGGGGTCTCACCAGCGAAGCGTGCATTCCCAATGTCCCGACCATCGGCGAGGCCCGGACGGAGATCCGCCTCCGTTCACCGTCTGGCGCCCCGGTGGAACTGGTCGTCGACCCCTGGCCCTTCGCTGCCGACCATGTCGAGGTGGTCTGCGAGGGACGGCTCCTGCGCGGCCGTTTCACCGACGAACGGACGATGCGTCAGGCGCTGAACGATGCGGAGCCCGTCACCATCCTGACTGTGCTGAGGCACCCGTAGCGGCGATTGCCCACCCTGGCGGGAACCCTATCGATTATTCAGCATGATGGGTGCGCCGACCCGCAGCAGCCGGCAGGTGGGCGTTATGCCTGGCTCGGTTTCTGCCGACGCGGCATGGGCTGGCGGTGTGTGTGCACCGCCGACGCACCGCCTCCCTCCCGGGCGCCCAGCACCATCTCCGCTGCCCAGGTAACGAGGAGTGAGGTGTAAGCCTCCTGCCACGCCTCGTCCGTCAAGCCGTGGTCCGCGCCTTCGATCATCCGGTAAGTCAGGGACCGCGCCCGCTCAAACGCCTTGCGGTAGTTGATGATGACCGGATGCGGCACGATGTCGTCATGCTCGGACTGGACGATGAGCACATCACCGGCGAACGCCGCGCAGGCTTTCAGCGCCCGGTTCTCCGACGCGCGCACCTCGCCACGGCGGTAGGTCGCCAGTTCGTCACGGTCGAGCCGCCGCTTTGGCACGTGCCAGTCCTCATCCTTGTAGAGCGCCGGCACCCGCAGCGCGAGCCAACGGACCGGACGCAACGAACTGAGGATCGTCGCCAGATAGCCGCCGTAGCTGCTGCCCACCACGGCGATGTTGTCCGGATCGACACCCTGCTGGCCGGCCAAAACGTCGTAGGCGGCGATGACGTCGCGCAGGTTGTCCTCGCGCGTGACGGTCTCGAACTGTGAATCGGTGCGCGCGTGCCCGCGCAGATCGAAGGTCAGGCACACGCAGCCGAGCGCCGCGATCTCGCGCGCCCGCGCCAGGTATTGCTCCTGGCTGCCGCTCCAGCCGTGGATGAACAGGAAGCCCGGAATGGCCGCCGCCGGGGTGACCAACGTCCCGGCGATGCGTTGGTCGTCCACCGCGATGTCGATACCCTCATCCCTCGTCGCCATGAGCGTCTCCCACCCCCAACCGTTCAGCCATCACGTATTTGCTGATGAAGCCCACCCGCTCGTCCCGACCGCGGAAATGCACGGTCGCATCCGGAGGCGGCGCCGCATCGGCGCCATAGGCCTCGACGCTGGCGACGCGCACGGCCTTCAGGTCCGGGTCGGCCCGGAACGCCTCCAAAGCCGCGATTTCCGCGCCGCTGGCCCCGCCGACGCGCCAGGACTGTTCGAGCACTCCGGAACGCCGCCGGCCGCGAACGTCCACCCCCTGGACGACGTCGTAGTTGCGGCGCGAGGCGAAAAAGGTGGGAAAGCAGGCGGTCGCGGCGGCGTCATAGACGCAGGCCTGTTGCACCGCGAGCCGGACCGGTTGCGGCAGGGCGAGGCCGAGCAGGGTGTCGAAACCACCCCTCCAGACCGTCAGGTCGGAGCCGCCGTAGACCACTGCGCCGTTGTTGTCCATGGTCAGGCGTTGCACGCCGTAATAGGTTGCCACGAGATCCGACACGCGCACCTGACCAACGCTGAGCGTTGTGGCATTGCCGAGATGCTCCTCCAGTACGATGCCGTGCCGGGACAAGTCCGCAGGGTCGATGGCGGCCAGAACGGCCGTCAGTTCGACGTCATTGCCCACGACGGCCTGTCCGCGGCCACCGGTTTCCTGGACGGGCTTGACGCGCACCGACCCGCCATCCAGGAGGTGCCGGCCCGCGATAAGGGCGTCGCCGTGGCTGAAGGCGGTGAATCCCGGCAGGACGACCCGACGGACCCGCTGGCCCATCTCCGCCGACCAGCCGGCTGGGGCGCAGGCGTCGCACCGGATGAGCGGGTGCGTGATCGCCTTGGTCGCAGCGAAGGAGTGAGGCACGACACCGCCGAACAGGTCATGCTCGCTCCGGATGCCGAGCGCGCTTGCCGAGTCGGTTCCCACGAGGGTGAAAGCCGGCAGGAGATAGACCGGATCGGCGTAACGCCGGTTCGGGTCGAATTCCCCGGTGCCATCGAACCCTTTGAGCGCAGCAAGCCGTCGCGCGATTTCCAAATGGGTGGCCCGCTCGTGGCTGTGCGCATAGCCTCCTACGCCCGGCCAATACAGGACAAGGCCCTGGCGCGGAAGCGGACCAACCTGCGTGCTGGGAGATTCAAGCGCGTTCGGCCGTGTCATCCTGCCCTCATGCGCTGTCCGGCAGCTTATCCTCCGCGCCGCGGAGGCCTTCTCCGGTCGCCGGCCTTCCTGCGATAACCCTGTCGCCCCCATCCGCGTTGCGGGCGGATTGCGTCCGTGGACGGAACGGTTGGGCAGCGGACAGGGGCTCTTTCGGCAGACTCCATCCGCTTCGTCTCTCGGGTGCGTTTCTTCCCTGGTCAGAAGCCGTCGCTAACGTCGCACAAGGGAACGCAGCCGGTCATCCTTACCGCTTGGCAGCCGTGCGATGACTCCGCAGGATGCCTTGGACACGCCTGACGCCTTCGTCACCCTCGGTGAGGAGGAGGGCCATGGGTCGGCGACTTTCGAGCTGCGGGTGAGGTCGCACCAGGAAATCACGGGCCTTGTAGTCGTCGCCGAAGACCTCTCGGGCCGTTGCACGAATGCGATCAAAGCGTGCCCTGGCGTCCGGGGGCAGAAATTCGTCGGGGGTCATCTCGTCGCCCATCGGTCCCTCGGTTGGTAAGCGCACCCAGCGATAAAGGTAACAGTGCGAAGCCGAGGCGGTTGCTCGGGCGCGGCCATCTGGAATGTCGGTGAGCCGTCTTGAGGCACCTCTTGGTTGACGGCAGTGGGGTAAATACCCAGTGTTTACCGGTGATCTCACTCCGGAGCATCGGGCAACCCTGCGGGGTTCCGCGTGGGACCTGGAAGCCGTACGGCGATACCAGCGTGACCAAGCCGCCTGATGGGCTCTGGTGGGCAGCGTGAAGCTTGCTCGGCAGCCTCAAGGAGCGGCACTTGCTGCCAACGGATACCCTTCCCGGTGTGGTGAAAGGGGACACTCGTTTGGACGACCGCGTAACGGCGATGGGTTGCTTCAGGCGGTCGCAGACGTTTCGGGCCGCTCCACATAACTGGGTGGAGGCCAGTCATGTCGGTGCCGACCGGAGTTGCTGCTGCAGTTGCCGCGACCATCCTCTCCTGTGGCAGCGCCCTTGCGGCCCAGCCCGCCGTCGATCTGGAACTCGTGCTCGCCGTTGACGGATCAGCAAGCATCGACCAAGCCATGTTTGAATTCGAACTCGACGGACATGCGGCCGCATTCCGAGATCGGACCGTGGTGGAGTTGATCCGTGATGGCTATCGCGGTCGAATTGCGGTGACCCTGGTGCTATGGTCGGATCCCACGGCCCTGAAGGTGTTCGTCCCATGGACGGTGATCGCTGACGCCAGCAGCGGCGAAGCGTTCGCGGCGGCGATCGACGCCGTGCCGCGGCGTGACCGTGCCGGCAGCACCGGCATCGGTGCGGCGCTGTTGAACTGCGCGACGCTCTTTCCCAACGTTATGCCGGCGCCCCGCCGTGTCATCGACGTTGTCAGCAACGGCTACAACAACGTTGGCACGCTCCCAGAGGTCGCGCGCGACCGCGTCGTTGCTGAGGGTGTCACCATCAACGGCTTGGTCATCCTCGACGAGGTTCCCTGGCTCGGGGCGTATTTCGCACAACGGGTCATTGGCGGCTCCGGCGCCTTTGTCCACAGCGTCGCTGACCGATCAAGCTTTGTTCATGCCATCACCGCCAAACTCAAGCGGGAGATCGCCAACGCAGCCGAGCAGGAGAGCAGTGCGATTCAGAAGCTTCCCGATTAGGGCAGGCGTTCCAACTCTTTCTCGCGCCGGGTTCGCTCGTCCTCACGCGGTTCCACGGCGGGCTTCCGGGCATCCTCCTCGGTCGGTGCCGGTGTCGTACTCCGATTCACCGGCTCCGTCTTCTGCTGCCGATGAGACCAGAAGCTCCAACGATCACTGCTGTGGCACATGCTTGCCTCCAATGTCTGGAGCTGAAACAACAGTCGGATGCGAACATCAGCGTGGGCCGTGCGCGCCCATCATTCGGACACCTACGGAAGCAAGGCCGAACAGAACCGGGCCCGACGCGGCAAGAGGGAACGTGCGCCTTTTCTGTGACTGGTCGGTTCTTGGCCCGGACACTGTTGGCGAATTGGTCCGGATCAAGAGCGGAAGCGCGTCAGAGGCTGTTGAGGAGAAGGCCTCTGACAGGTAAAGAAAAGGCTTTTGTCGCGGTCTCCCGCCTATCCGCCTGTTCCAGTGATCGCGAAGCCGGGAAGGAGTACGATCAGGCTCCTAAAGGCCAAGGGAGCCCCGGCGATGACGGAAGCCGCGGCCGTTCGCTGGGAGAGCGGTGACCTCTATGAACCCTACGTGGGACGCTGGAGCCGTCCGGTGGCCCACGCGTTGCTCGCTTGGTTGAACGCCCCGACCGACCTCGATTGGCTCGATGTGGGCTGCGGCACCGGAACGGTGGCGGAGGCCATTGTTGAGCGATGCGCCCCCAAGCGTTTGGTCGGGATTGACCCGTCAGCCGGCTTTCTCGACTTTGCACATCGGCGCTTGAAGGCCTCAGGCGCCGAGCTGCTTCAAGCCAATGCCCTCGGCCTGCCGTTCCCCGCCGCCCAGTTCGATCGCGTGGTGTCCGGCCTCGTCCTCAACTTCCTGCCCGATCATCCGCTCGCGGCTTCCGAGATGGCGCGGGTCGTTCGACCAGGCGGCGAGGTGGCGCTCTATGTCTGGGATTACGCAGGCAAGATGGAGTTGATGCGCCGCTTTTGGGATGCGGCGATCGCACTGGACACGCAGGCCCTCGGGTTCGACGAGGGGCGTCGTTTCCCGATATGCCAGCCGGAGACAATGCGCCGGCTGTTCGAGGGCGCCGGCCTTTCGCAGGTGAAGACCCTCCCGATCGACGTTCCCACCAAGTTCCGCGACTTCGACGACTACTGGGCTCCGTTTCTTGGGGGACAAGCGCCGGCGCCGGCCTACTGCATGTCGTTGGACGAGGACAACCGAGCCGCGTTGCGTGAGCGCCTGCGGGCGTCCTTACCGGCACAGGCAGACGGCAGCATCCATCTTGTCGCGCGGGCCTGGGCCGTGAGGGGCCGCAAGGACTGACAAAAAAGGGCATGCGCCCGGCCAAAGCCGGTGGTCAGCCGGACAAAATGCGGTTTGAGCCAATGTGGTGAAAGGGGAGCCGCCAGCTAGCGTGGTCACTGTTTTGGAAAAGGCGCCGCAATCCCGTGCAGACCGGTGTAAGACAACGTCCTCCCTACCACTCCGGTTTGTCCGGTGGCATCTCGGGCCGGGTCCCAGGTTCGCGATGCGCGCTGGACGCTCCTGCTTTCGAGTGGGCTGCCAATCCGTCAACGAGCGCGTTGAACACGGTGTGGCACCGGGGGCTCGACCGGAGATCCTCGTGCATCACCACCCAGGTCGGAAGGTTCAGCACGAACGCGTCGGCGAGCACCCGGACGAGGTCGGGATCGCGTGCAGCGACCGGAACTTGGCAGACGCCGATGCCGAAGCCGGCCCGGAGCATGGCAAGCTGGGCAAGGTCGCTGTCGGCCCGCAGCGCGAAGGCGGATCGGTCCACGCCGCGGACCCGCTTGAGCATCGCCCGGATCGCTGGTGTCTCCCTGTCGAAGCCGATCACGTCGTGTTGGACCAACTCGCCCAACGTGGCGGGCATGCCCCGCCGGTCCAAGTATCGACGATGCGCGTGAAATCCAAGCGCGATTATCCCCACATGCTTGGCGACCAGCGCATCCTGGGCGGGCTCGACCATTCGCACGGCGATGTCGGCATCTCGACGAAGCAGGTCCTCAACCGTGTTCGAGAGCACGAGTTCAATCGTTAGATGAGGATGTCGTTCCCGCAATGCCGTCAAGATCGGAGGCAGGACTTCTACCCCGACAACCTCGCTGGCACTGATCCGCACCGTTCCGCCGACCACGGCACCATGCCCCGAAGCGACCCGGAGCATCGCGGCCGCGGCGGAGGCGATCGTGTCGGCGTAAGGCTCAAGCTCCAACGCCGCCTCGGTCGGAGTCAGTCCCCGTTGCGACCGGACGAAGAGCCTCAGTCTTACGGCGTCTTCGAGCGCCTCGAGGTGACGCGACACCGTCGGCTGGGTGAGGCCAAGCGATCGCGCGGCAGCCGACAGCGATCCCTCCCGCAGGACGGCGAGGAAGGTCCGGTATAGGTCCCAAGCGGGCTCCTGGCTCATGTATTTCAGTATAGCTACTGCACGACTTTCCACAATTCCGTTGAGAAGCACCACGGAGCAACCTGCCGCAACACGCAGCGGCAGGAGTTGGATATGACACATCGGACAGCCTTGGTCCTCGGCGCGACGGGGGGCATCGGTGGGCACGTCGCGCGGCGTCTGCGCAACGGTGGATGGACTGTCCGCGCGCTTGCCCGCGATCCCGGCAAAGCCGGCGCGCAAGGCGGCCTGGAGTGGATTCGCGGCGATGCCCTGTCGGCCTCAGCCGTGGCGCACGCGGCGCAGGGAGCCTCGCTCATCGTGCACGCGGTAAACCCCCCGGCCTACCGGAACTGGGGCAAGCTGGTGCTTCCGATGCTGGCCAATGCGATTGCCGCGGCACGCGCGAGTGGCGCCCGCATCCTCCTTCCGGGCACGGTCTACAACTATGGGCCCGACGCGTTCCCGCTGCTGGATGAGTCCTCTCCCCAGACCCCGCTCACCCGCAAGGGCGCCATTCGCGTCGAAATGGAACGGCACCTCCGGATGGCCTCGGACAAAGGGGACGTTCGAGTTCTGATCGTGCGCGCCGGCGATTTCTTCGGCCCAGGGGCAGGAAACAGCTGGTTCTCGCAAGGGCTTGTGAAGCCCGGACGCCGACTCCGCTCCATCACTTATCCTGGCAAAACGGGCGTCGGACATCAGTGGGCCTACCTCCCTGACGTTGCGGAGACAATGGTGCGTTTGGCTGAACGTGAGGCGCGGGATGCATTCGCCACCTTCCACATGGGAGGGCATTGGGACGAAGACGGAACACGGGTCTTGGAAGCGATCAGGCGCGTGGTTGGCGAGCCTGATCTCCCCGTCCGTCGGTTTCCATGGCTCCTGATGACCGCAGCCTCCCCATTCGTCCCGCTGTTTCAGGAATTGGTAGAGATGCGTTACCTCTGGGAGACTCCCGTCAAGTTGAACAACGCCCGGCTGACGGCTGAGCTTGGGGCTGAGCCCCACACCCCGCTCGACGAGGCGGTGCGCGACACCCTGGTCGGGCTCGGGTGCCTTCCTGGGTGCCAACGAACCGCGGCAACCTGTCCTACCGTGTAGAACGAGTAGGGGAGGCCCGTCCCTGCCACGTCTGAGGCCGATTCGCACCGACAATTGCCAGTATGGGTGTTGCGAAAGGGGAACCTGCCGCGAGAAGCCACTCCCTTGCCAACACGCATGTTCAGGGTCATCATCTTGCCTGCTGGGGCTGTGCGGGTAGAGGGGCTTGCCCCGTCCCGGTCGAAATCCCGACAGCGCTGTAACGGGGCACGCCGCGGCGACAGCCGTAGGCCTTCGGACCAGCAGCTTCACCCAGCCGTTCGCCGTGTGGTGAAAGAGGGCACCAAGTTCGAAGCCCCTGATGGTCCGCTTTGCGCCGATAGTGTTGAAAAACTCTCGAGCCTGCCGGAGCGAGAAATTTTTCGTCGCTCTATAATTTTCCGTCGCTCTATAGGGGTGCCACGCAGCGATATCGCTCTGAAGGCCGGCAGAGTGGATCATTATTGCGTCAAAACGGCTGCGAAGTACTCGTCAGGGAGTTTTTCAACACTATCGGTCAGGAGCAGACGGAGCTGGCATTGCGATGAAAGCAACACCGCATGCGGAGCCTTCCGCCGGCTGCCGCTATGTGGCCGCGTGCTCTTCGATGCAATCGACGCGTTCCAGATAAAACGCCAAATGTTCGCGGATGGCGGCCACGGCGGGATAGGGAGTCTCGTAGGTCCAGACAGCGTTGATCGCGATGCGATCACCCACGCACAGGTTGTAGTAAGTGGCATCGCCCTTGTAAGGGCAATGCGTCGTGTGCGCCGTGCGTTCGAAGGCCGTCATGTCGACATCCGCGCGGGGAATATATTGGACCACGGGCAACTTCGCCTCCGTCAGCGTCAGGGCGCGTGCCGTGTCGGCGACGACCCGGCTGGCGAAGACGACACGAATCCGATTCGGGTTGGGGATGATCGTGATGGGATGCTCGGGGCCGGGAATTTTCACAGCGATACTCCTTGCTCACCGGTAGTCGCGCCGGTCATGGCGCGGCCGTCATGCCTTATACCAGCGACTCTTTATCCTGACCCATCAGGGTCAAGAGCCTCGACGGCATGGGCCGGCCGCTTGTGACCGTGGTGTCGCTGATCGGCGGCCGGCGCTTTCGCCATGCTACTCTGGGCGGCGTGACGGAGCGTTGTCCTTGTTTCACATCCGTGCCACAGGTGGCTCCACCGATGAAAGATTGGATATCAATGAGCATGCAGCCGTGGGAAGGCCGTGACCGGCTGGTCGCGATCGACATCGAGACGACCGGACGGCGCCTGCCGAGCCTCCAGGACATCAGTAAGGCGCCCAAGGGCCTGCGTCAGCCCGGCATCATCATCGAAATCGGGTGTCTTGAGATCATCCGTGAGGGCGATGGCTGGAGGAAAGCGCGCAGCTGGGAGTCGCGGGTCAACCCCGACGCCCCTCTCCATCCCGACGCCATCAAGGTGCACGGCATCAAGCCCGCCGACCTGAAGGTGGCGCCCCGCTTTCCCGAGGTGGCCGACGCGCTTTTCGCCTTTCTGGGCGAGGACCTTCTGGTGGCGCATGCCTATGAGAACGAGATGGACTTCCTGAACTACGAGTTCGCGCGCTGCGGACGCGCCGCATGGGGTGCCGACACGTTCTCGGCGGACCGGTTCATCTGTACCAAGGAGATGTCGCACGCGGTCTTCCCCGGTGCTTCCGGCTCGCTCGATGCGCTGTGTGATCGGCTGTGGCTCGACCGGAGTGATCGCTTCGCCCACCATGGCGCGCTGCTCGACGCAGACCTGACGGCTGATGCCTTCGTCAAAATGGCGTTGGGAGATACCGGTCCGCGCGACGCCGTGTATGAGTGAGGCACGGCGCCGGGCATCCGGATATCGTGCCGCGCGCCCTGACGGGCGGAAGGCGTCAAGGTCGCGTATCGGGGCAGCTTGCGCTGAACGGTGCTGGCTGCTCATGGCGCAAAGCGAACGATCCCGCCACCCAGGAAGGGGCGCCATCCACCGATAGGAGTGTGGCGAAGGGGGGCACCAAGTTCGAGACCATCGATCCTGGGTGGACTAGGCGGAGCGGCCCGAACACGCTATGTTGCGACCGTTGTGATGCGCAAGCCATGGTCATGCAGCGTCGACGGAGCAAGGAGCCCTCGGCCTTCCGCTAGGTAGCTACCTAGCGGAGAAAGGTCATGTTCAGAATTCGCCGCGTGCCATTTCCCGGCACTGGCAAGCCGCGTCTTGGACGTCTCGTCGGCCAGATGCTGCGCCATCCGCAAACGCTCGCAGAGTTACGCCGGACCGCAGCAGCCGAGGTGGATGAAGGCGATGTAGCTATCTCCGGAAGATTGGGCCGACCACCGACAGCGTGGGATGACCAATGGCGCTCCGATCTCGGGCACCGGAGCTGGAAGCGATGCCGCCGATACCAGTGGAGGGGTTGATGAGCAAGGACACCGAACGCGCCTCTCCGCCGCTGCACATCCATTTCGGCGACCGGATGCTTGACGACGCCGCTCGCAACATAGTCGATGCCATGAAACGAACGGAGCGTGGTGAAGTCGTGCCGCCGCAGCGCCACCTTTCCTTCGAAGGATGGGACGCGCTCGCGCACGCGTTCCGCGTCGCCGGCTTGAGTGGACAGACCAGTGTGGCTGTCATCGCCGCCCTCAAAGGCATAGCCAGAGAGGATGAATTCCCCTGCGAGGCGCCGGACGTCAGTGCTTCGCCAGCCCCTTGGGACCGCTCGGCTTTGGCGAATCTGCGCCGGAAATGGCTGCACTATCATGCTCTCGGTAAACGGACCATCGCGGGACAACGCGTCGCCGAGGACCTCGCGCCGAGCGTGCCGGCGTTCGAGGTGGCCTGCGACGAAATCGATCAGCTTCGCCAGCGCGTCGAGCAGGCCGAAGTTGACATCGCTCGGCTCCGTGGGTGTCTGTGGCGCACGTCGCGGGATGGCTTTGGCGCCGGCACCGGTGAGATCGACCGCGACGACAGCTACAAGGGCTACGCACTGGATATCCAGATCGACCCGGTGACCAGTACGCTGCATGCGGTCGCGCCGGAAATCTCTGACGTGGTGCACGCCGAGGGGCGCACGGCCGCGGACCTGTGGCAAGCGTTCCGCGACAGCGTGGACGAGTATCTGGCCGCCTGTGCGGAAAAGGGTCGTGAACCCCAGAAGCCGCAGTACCGCTACACCCTGGAGGAGTTGTGGGCCGGCATCACGCCGGATAACAGGCCCGACTTGGTTGATTGGAGGGCGGATGTTGGGCGGGGGCCTCCGATCATGTCCAACAACGGCCAGCAGGAGCAAGGCTGGGTTCGCCAGCTTACCGACCTGGACATGATAGGAATTGCCGACGCGCTGACACGCGGCACAGGCGCTGACTGCCCGGCACCGGAGATCGAGGTGCTGGCGCTTGCTCCAGCTCTGAGCCAGGGCGGTGGCATTGACGAACATATTGCGGCTATTCGCCACCGGGCGCGTGTGCTGGTTGTGGCCGGGTCGGAAATCGGCTGGACGATCGTGCCGCCGGAGGAGTTGGATGCGGCGGTCACGCAGTTGGAACAGGCGCTGGTGCTCTACCGTCAAGTGAAGGAGCATCTGGCATGACCACAATGCGATGGATACGACTGTCTCCTACGGCTGAATGGGAGCCCGGCCGCGATTTGGGGGACGGCCGGTACGAGATCCTTGGGCATCCGCGGGGAATGCGCCCGGTGGAGGTCGGCCCGCCGCTCGACGCCCCCACAGATCGGGCCGCGGCGGAGCCTGATCGCTGGACAGAATTTTTCGCCTCTTCCGGCATCGCGTTCCCGGTTCGCGACCAGCTCACGCCGTCGAGTGAGCGTGGCAGTCTTCTCGATATGTTGGCACAGGTGGAAGGTGTGAACGAAGGTCCCGAAGACCCGGACCCGTTCGCTGTTCGCGGTGATGACCGAGACGCGCTGCTGCGCGAGCTTCAGCGCCTCCGGCAGGACTGCGCCGAGGCCTATCAGGTGGTTGGCACGCTCGCCGCCGTCGGCCTGCTCGATTCCGTCCCGCTCGCCAAGGCGCTCGATAACCTGTCAGCGGCCAGCCAAGGGGACGCCCGTCCACATGAGGACCTACTGCCGTTCATTCTGTCCTGCAGCGGCAAGGAGTAGCCGAAGCCTTCCCTTATGGAGAGCTCTGCCCAACATGTTTGCGTCAGTCCGGGTGATCGGCGGTCTGGAGAGGTGTGATGAAAGGAGAGCGTCATCACCTTGATAGGGTCCGCTTTGCGCCAAAAGCCGAAGTGGAGCATCCCCGTCCAACGATGGGGACCGAACAGGATGCCTCTTGGTTGGCGACGTCCGAAGGCGTTTGCTCGGTCGGCCCAGGCACGGACCAACCAAATCCTGCGACCTGTCCTGCTTCATCGTGCTGATGGCGACTTCGTCGATGGTGGCGATCACAGTGGGTCTTGGCCGTGGTCGCCCCGCTGCCGGGACCGTCGAATCCGCGCGACCGCCCCGCGCACCGCCCGCAAGCGCTCGGTGTAGCGCGCCGGCATCTGCGGCGAGGCCCAGCGCCCGGCCTGCATGAGGCCGGCTAGGTCGACGCCGGCGGCGAGCAGATCCTGGGCGGCGTCGACGCGCAAGGAATGACCGCTGAAGCCGACGGCCAGCGGGTCGGCCGCGCCGGTGCGTCGGACGACGACTCGCCGCACTGCCGCCGGGCTCATCCGCTCGCCCGGGCCGCCGCGCCGCAGATGGCCGAAGACGAACACCCCCTCCCGCGTCGGCGCGCCGGGTGATCGAATCCGGCCAACGGGGCGCCACCACCCGCCACGCGGCGAGCGCGGCCATAGCCTCGGCCGACAGCCAAACCTCGGCGCCCTCGCCTTCCGGATCAGTCTTGGAGCGGCGGATGCAGATGCCGGTGTCGGCGGCGGCACGGTGGATCGTCTCGCCGAAGCGCGTGAGCGCCTGCGAGAGCGTGTCGATCCGTTGCCGGATGCGGTCGATGTCGTCGCCACCGACCGCCTCGCGCAGGGCGTTCAGGGCGTCTTCCACGGGCTTGCGCTCCGTCTCGCTCACCCGGGTGCCGTGCTCCTGCAACTGCTTTTCGGCCGTGTACATCGCGGCGTCCGCTTGGTTGCGGGCATCGACCAACTCGCGCCGTTTCCGGTCCTCCTCGGCGTGCGCCTCGGCATCCTTGACCATCCTCTGGATGTCGGCCTCCGACAGACCGCCCGAGGCTTGGATGCGAATCTGCTGCTCCTTGCCGGTGGCCTTGTCCTTTGCCGTGACGCTGACGATGCCGTTGGCGTCGATGTCGAAGGTCACCTCGATCTGCGGCACGCCGCGCGGGGCCGGCGGGATGCCGACGAGGTCGAACTGACCGAGCAGCTTGTTGTCCGCCGCCATCTCGCGTTCGCCCTGGAAGACGCGGATGGTCACCGCGGTCTGGTTGTCCTCGGCGGTCGAAAAGACTTGGCTCTTCTTCGTCGGGATGGTCGTGTTGCGGTCGATGAGCTTCGACGGTTGGTGAACAGGCCGGCGTCGACGATGCCCTCGTCATCAAGCGTCCGGTCCAAGGCGTCGGCCCAGCGCTGCAGCAGGGAGCGGCGCGACCCCTTCGCGCCAGCCTCCCGCTTGGTCAGCCAGCTCCAGGACGCGGCGAGATCCGGTCGGTCCGGCTCGGCCGTGTGCTTCATCTGTCGGCAGACCAGCCCGCCCTCACGGCGCCGAGCGACGACGTCGTCGAGGGCGCCCACGTCGTCGCATTCGAAGCGGACCCAGTCATAGCGCTCAGGATGCTCCAGCCATTCGAGCAGAAGCTCGATGCCCCAGAGGTCCTGAAACTCGTCGCCGGCGCGGCGGATGCCGGGAACGGTGAAGGGGTGCTGGTGCTTGGCCATGTGGCTTCCAAGCGGTAAGGGCGGGCGGTTCGCGCGGAGGATGCGGGATCGCGCCGCCGCACGCAAGGGTTCCGTCCGGAAATACCTTTTGTCGGACGTAATCAAACTGGCCGTGTTCTGCCTCGCCCGCAGCGGGTCGCCAACCGGCTTGCACTGGGGAAAATGCGGTGCTGATGGGGACGCCGGGAGGGTCTGAGAGACGGAACCTGTCCACCAATCCCGATTCGAATCCAGTGATCCTGGCACTGCCTATCCGGCGATCCTGGGCTGAGATCCGGCTGCTTTCCGCGGGTTCAGGCTTGAGTCCAGCGATCCCGGAAAACCGACAGCCGACAGCCGGTCCATGGTGCCGGCGTCCGTTCCCGACAACAGCGGAAGTCACGTGATACCCCCCCCGATAACCGTGATTATCGCAGCGTTATCAGGGGGCGCGCCCGGGCCATTCCGTGGTCCCGGAAGCAACCTCGCACGTTTCTAGCATAGCCAGTCTTTCGCGTCAGGGCGATCGGGGAGATTTCACCCGTGTGGGACGGAGGAAGGCGAATTTGAACACGAACGTGGTGTTGGGCGGCACCGGAATGGTGGGCGTGCGGCATCGGGCTGGACCTTGGCCGAACTGGTCGGCCCACAGCCGAGTGTTACGGGGCGCCCGTTGCTGGACAGAAAGCGAGGAGGCCTTTTCCAGAAGGAACTCGTGTTCGGCGCCGGAATGAGCGTGCCTTATCTCAGCGATTTGGAACGCGGCCGTTCCAATCCATCGCTTGCCTATGGTGGTCGATTTGGCGCGTGCTCTGGCGACGCACCCGTCCGTCATGTTGGCCGGCTTGATCATCGAAAGGGGGCGCCGAGCCGCCGCGGCGCAAGCGTCTCAAGGACTGATGGGGCAGGGCGCCAGCCCCAGTTCCATGTGTGGAACGTGGGCTTTATGAAAAAGGGCGGACCCGGTTGGATCCGCCCCATTCTGCGTCTGTTCTGTCAAGTTCCAGCTTCGCTTGATCTCAGCCTTTCTCAATCATTGAGTGAAACTTCTCAATCATAGAGTTAAAGTTTCTCAATCATAGAGTTCGGTTTCTCAAGCTTTGCGTTAAGGACCAACCACACCAACAACACCTGTGTCGGGCGCCAGATAACCCGGGGCGCCGACCTGGTAGAAGGTCGCATTCCGCCTGGAGGCTCCGCCAGATAACCCGAGGCGCGTCGCCGCATAATGCGAGGTTCCCGCGCGAGGTCGCCGGATAACGCGAGATTTTCGAACGCAGCCATCGTGGGAAGGCGTTCCTGGCGCGGGGCTGGGGCGGCCCAGGCGTCCCGTCCGTGGGGCGGGCCGGATCGTCATCTCCCGGCTTCGGCGCAGCCGCGAGGCAAGCAAGGAGAGATCGCCGATCGGGGCGGATGTCTCGTTTGCGCCAAGGCAGGCATGCACCCGGTCGGGGCGGGCACATCCCATGATCGACATGCCACACGGCCCCGGGTAAGGTCCGGAACCGCATCGGCGATGCCGACCATCTGAAATATCGCAGGGCACGATGACCAACCTTGTTCACCAGATCGAAGACGAGAAATGCGACCTCGTTGAGCAACTGCACGCCGCGATCTGCGAGGCTTGCGACGAGATTGCGGGATCCGACCAGGACAGGCGCAAGTCCCTTCGTAACCGCTTGATCGTCGTCATTGGCAAGGCACTCTTGACGGAGTGCGCCTCCCCGCCCGTGTACAATCTGGACTATCTTCCCGATTGGGCTAAGGGGACGCCGCGCCCGCCTCGCTCACGAATCTAGGACAGCCCGACCACCAGGGGCACATCGACCCAGCGCGCAGACGCCTCCTCGCCGAAGGCCAGGAGCGCGACCTCGTGCGACGCCCCTGTCTCCCTTACCATCCCGACGCATCGGACGCGCAGGCCGGTGACGTCCAGGCACCGGTCGCGGTCGAACCAGACGGCCATGGGCATCCCGACCTTCGCCACCGCATCGAATGTTGCGATGATCCTCGTCACGGCGGGATCGGTCCCGTCGCCCGGCAGGACAGCGGGCACTTCCACGGTATTCGGCAGGAGGGCGTCCCCGGGCTTATAAGGGCGGAGAAGCAGGTGGATGCCTTTGCCGAACAGTAGCGGATCGGTACGGGCGTCTACCATCCAGTGGCCACGTCCCGCCTGCATTCGGCCTTCCGCGACGATAGCCACCGTGACCCCGCCGCGCCCCGCGTCGAGCAACGCCGAGGTCACCTCCACGGAGGCGGCGATCACGTCCCGGACGACGTGCGCCGCTTCCGCGCCTAGTGCCGGAGCCACCTTCCCGCCGTTCGCCGCCGAGATGCCGCCTGTGTTCGAAGGGGTAATCGCTCCCGCCTCCCTAGTATCCGTGGAGGGTGCCCCGGGAGTGGAGCCATCGACAGGGAAAGTCGTTTCCATAGGTGTATCCATCGCCGAGATCGACCGAGGCGACGCCCGGTCCCACGCTCAGTCTAGGCGGGGGCGGAGGCATATCAGTTCACCGCACGTTAAGGACAGACGCGAGGCCGGAAATCCGCGCTAGGGAACCGACGGCGCGTGCGCCGCCGCACCAGTCTCCTCGACAAGCAATCCGATCGCGACCCCCCTTTCCTTGCGCCACGATCCTTGGAATGCGGGATGCCCCGGAAGGTTCCTGGGCTACGCCCCCGCGGTGGTCGGCGCGTGGTTCCTCTTCCTCGCCGCGGAAGGCGCCGTCCTCCCCCGGCGGCCCGGTCGTGGTCTGCGGACTCCAGGCGCACCCCTGAGCCGTCGGCGACATCCGTCCTGGTGGGATGAAGGCGTGTTCAGGCGCCGGACGCTCGGCGGAACCCCGGCGCTCCGGCTGCGGTGGCGGAATGCCCGCCGACCGCAAGGGGTGTCGCGGCGCGCCCGTCGAACAGACACAGCGGGCATATCTCTAGCGCCGCCGTGATCACCTCCCATTTGAGGAGCACGGTTCCGGCCTGCTGGTGGACCGGCGTCCGCCAGATGCGCGGCGCGAGGAAGACGATGCTCGCGTTGCTCCTGCGGATCACGTCGAGCCGATGGGATTGGTGGCGCGACTCGCCGTCGCCCTTCAGCAACGTCCATCCGTCGACCGACAGGCGTTGCCAGACCGCGTCCCACCGCATCCCGGGGTACGCGTCCCGCACGTGGGCGACCTCGACTGCGTGCGACGCCATCAGGATGGGGGCGAGCCCTTCCGCCAACGGAACCGACAGGTCGTTGTCGAGGAGCAGCTTCAAGCGGCGGCCTTCCCCGCGCGCAGCCCCTTCTCGAACTCGACCGCGGCGCGCACCGCGTGCTCCTCGATGCGGTACATGCGGGCGACCCTGGCCTCCGAGCCTTCGGCGCCGACGGCCACGGCGATGGCCCGTGTAGGCACGTGACCCTCCCGGGTCACGGGGTCGCCGAACTCGACATGCGGATCGACCACGATGAGGCCGTCCCGGCCCCGTGGCCACCAGCATGTCGGCAGGTCCCGACCGTCGTAGTCCAGGTCGAGTTCCCGGAGCCTGAGGATCTCGCCCATGACGTACTGCATCGTCGTCAGGTCGAAGATGCCGTCCTCGCCGTGCAGGCGCGCCTTGAGCGACGACCCGGCTGTGAAGAGATCGACCTTCCGGTTGATCAGGGGGTATGGGTACCGGTCGGCGAACCGGCGCCACCCATAGATGCACTCCCGGACCTTGGGCAGCCGCATGTCGTGCTGGTCGATGAGGAGATGGACGAGCCGGAGCTCCATCAGGTCGAGGAACGACAGCGCCACCTGGCCGTCCATTGCGGGAAGGCGAGGGCACCAGAGCGGCTCCAAGACCAAGTCCGTCTCGCCCCGGCGCCGCACGACGCCGCCCTTCATCCACCGGCGGACCTTGGGCAGCGGCACCCCGACGAGACGTGACGCCTGGGGCAGGGAATAGATGCCTTGCTCCAGCAGGGTTGAATCCAAATTGCCCATCGTGGTCCGCAGCAGGTGAGGAGCGCCAGCCGTGTTCGTGGAGAGCGGGACGGCGGTTGATTCCCAGCACGAAAATCGCGCCATGGTAGCGGCAGGCTGCGTCAGGCGCAAGGGCGCCTTGGTCCGGCGAGAAGGTCGTCCCGCGACCGGCGTCAGGGGACGGCCGTGGTCAACGCACGCTGCGCCTCCTGCCCCCGGAAGGTGTCCGCCAGGAACGTGACGAAGGCGATGCCGCTCATGACCGCCAACCGGGCGTGGCGGGGCTGGAGGCCCTTGTGGTTCCCCGCTCGGCCATGGCCGGTCCCGTACCAGTTCCGCAGGTTGCCGATCTTCACGGCGACCGTGGCGAGGTTGTTCAGCAGCACCCGGATCTCGTCGGCGCCCTTCGCGGCGTCAGGGATGTCGTCGGGGACGAGCTTCAGTTCGGTGAGGGCCAACTTGACCAGCTTCGGCAGGTCCACCCCGGCCGGGGCCGGGGTGCCGCGCTTGGCGAGGATGGTCTTGCAGCAGCTTTCGATCAGTTCCTTGGTGCCGCCGAGGGCGGCGTCCGGGTCGGCGTCGACCGCACGTTCGAGCCGGAGCACCTCGTTCGCCATCCACCCGGCGTCGAGGACATCCGCCGAAACCTTGGCGTGCCTTAGGAACGAACGAGCCGAGGTTAGCGGACGCGCGACGTAGACGGGACGCCCGAAGATGGTCCCCTCCTCGACCAGGCCGACGCCCGCGGGCGCCAGCGCCTCGTTCAGCTTGGCCGCCAAACCCTGGGCCTCGTTCCCGTCGGGACGGACCACCGGGTGGAGCATGCGGCACAGGAACGCCAGGAAGGTCTCGTCGGCGCACCCGAGCAGGTTCAGGCGGCGGTCGCTGAAGACCCAGTCGTGGGGCCAGTCGTCCGGGTTGTTCTCGCGGTGCTGCCAGATGTCCCCCGCGGCGTCCTGGAAGCGGCTGTCGTAGGACGGGAGGGCTTCGAGGTCGAACATGGGGGAGAGGAACGCGACCTCGTCGAGGGCGCCCCACCACCGCACGTTCTCAATCCTCAGGCCGTCGAAGATGATCTGCCGGATGTCCCTGCCGATGCGCATTGCCGCTCCCCGGAAGGCGTCCCGCCGGACCGGCCCACGGACCACGGCACGCTGACGCCCGCCAAGGTAGCGTTCCTATTGTGACACGCAAGCGTTTTTGGGCGTTGCCAGTAGATGCCAATCTGAACCGGAGAACCATCCCACAATGCTCGCCCGGGGCCGTGCCGGACGTCGCCACGGCACCGCACCGATTCGGCGCGTTGACATGCCGAAGCGCAGCGATTACGTTCGTGGCGTGGTCCGTGGCACCCATGACTTGTCGCCGAGTCAGACGCCACAAGCATAAGGTTCAGGTCTTCACGGTCCCAGGTTCGATGGGCCGCTGGTAATCGGCGATCTGCGGCATCCACATCCGAACTTAGGGAAACCGTCATGAAGACGTTGATCTCGCTCGACGATGTCGAGTCCATCAAGCGTGAACTCATCGGGATGCTGCCGGACTTCAAGTCGTCCCACCGCGTCGAGGCCATGGCCCGCGGCCTCGGCTGGGGCAGCAACGCCGCCCTGCGCGCCGAGTTGGCCGTCGGGCCGCAGACGCGGTCGCCCGACAGCCGGGTGTTCTCGGAGTACCTGAAGGAACACGGCTTCCAGGCCGTCAAGTACGGCGCCCTGGAGGAGGCCGTGGTGCGGTGCAAGTTCGCCGGGACGCGTTCGGCGGTGGAGGCGGTCATGGCCGCGGAGCCGGGCCTGTCGATGAACGGGTTCCGTACGGACGATTTCCGCAAGAGCCGCCAGGAGAGGGAGGACGAGTTCCGCGGCCTGCGCGAGGAGATGCCGTCGGCCGATGGGGTTCTCCAGTTCGTACGGGCCTGCGAGTTCCTCGCCCAGGTCCCGAGGCGCGCCACGGTGAACCGCACCTCGATCAGCTACGACTGGAAGCACGTGGCGGAGCGGTTCCACCGCGAGCGCGGGGAGCCGGACAGCTACGTGAGCAACGGCATGTTCATCGCGGCGGCGCTGCACCTCGGGTTTACCGTGAAGCGCGACGGCACCGGGCCGAACGCCTTCCTGAACATCGCCCCCGCGGACAGGCCGCGGCGCAGCCGGGGCGGCGACATGCTGGCGAAGAGCGTCGGCGGGCCGACCCGGACGGCGGCGTGGCGGAACATGATGGTCGCCGCCATCAACACCGGGCTGGATCGGGGGCTGTTCAGCCTGGACGCGGGTGACAACCGCTGGGGCGACGGGGAGGGGGTCTACCGCTTCGACTTCGCCGGTCTCCCGGCGATCGCCAGCGTCCGCGGCGCCGGTTTTGGCGAGTTGGGGGTGAGCGTGGCCGTGAGGCCGACCGAGCGGGCGGCGGAGTTCGTCCGGACCGCCAACGCGGGCTTCCTCGCGGGCGACGCGTTCGCCTCCGGGTGGCTGGAGCGGAAGGACGGCAAGTGGCTCCAGTCCCCCGACAAGCCGATGAATGCGTTCCGGAGGGATCTGTTGCCGGTCATCGCGCGCGAGACGGTGGAGCCGCGGGGCTTCGCCGCGAGCGGGCCGTTCAGGCTGTAAAGGACCGGCGGGCACCCCATCCCAAGGACGGGGTGCCCGCCCATTCCGCTGGCGGGCATGCCCTCCGGGATCAGTATGGGGCAGCCCGCACCGGTGGGATTCAGCACCCAACGGTAGGTTTCCCCCGGCCCGAGGCCCGGCATGTGTTTCAGGACGGCCGCGGAAGCCTGTCCGCGTGCCATCATCCGCCGACGGCTCATCCCGGGGGCTTCGTTATCGGCTGGGGAGTGGCTGGGATGTGTTCGTCCGGCTCCCGCCGGGTTCCGTCACGGAAGCCGGTCACCTCGCCATGCCGTCGATGATCCGCAGCAATTGCATAATCTGCATGCGCCGTTCGGCGGGGCCCTGAACAAGACGGTCCACCAACTCCCGGGCCTCCCGAGCGTCGTCGGTGCCGTCACTGCCGTCGGCGCTCCCCAGCCAACCGCGCAGCGCCACCTCGGTCTTCCGGGCCAGTTTCACCTTATGTTTCAGAACCTTGCTGAGGTGTCCCTGGGTGCATCCGCACGCCGCGGCGACATCCTCCTGGCGCAGGCGAAGCCGCGCCATGCGTTCGTTCACCGCCCTCAGGAGTTCGTCACCGGTCGTTGACATGCGAGTCGCCAAATTGCATCTTGCATATGGATTCCATATGGAAGGCGGCCATGCAACAGGTGATCGCGTCGTTCGGCGACGGGTACAGGTTCCTCGACTTGCCCGATCCCGACGAGTGGCTGCTGCCCGGCGTGAAGTGGGGCCGCCACGAGCATCCCCTGACCCCCGCCTTCTGGTCGGCCGCGGCCTGGATGGAGGGCGACGTTCCCAACCACGGTTTCCGTCTCGGCGGCACCCTGGCCGAGGAGGTTTCCGCCTGCATCCTCGGCGGTCATGGCCTTCCCGCCGAAGTCGGGCTCGCGGCATTCGCTCGGGTTCGCGACGAACTTCGGGAAGCCCCCGATGAGGTTTTGCCGGAGGAGGAGCTCCTGCGCCTGCTGTCGGCCCCCTTGATCGTGAAAGGGCGCGCGGTCCGCTACAGGTTCGCCCGCCAACGGTCGGCCTACCTCGCGGCAGCGCTCCGTGGTCTACACGGCGTGAACGAGTCGGCCCTTGACGACGTGGGGTTCCGGGATGCGCTTTTGGCCCTGCCGGGGATCGGTCCGAAGACCGCCTCTTGGATCGTGCGCAACCGGCGGGGCAGCGACAAGGTCGCCATCCTCGACGTCCACGTCGTCCGGGCCTGCCGGGTGATGGGCGTGTTTCCCGAGAACGTGGACCCAGCCCGGAGATATGCCGAGCTTGAGCAGCGTTTCCTCCAGTTTTGCACGCGAGCCCATGCACGCGCATCCGTCATGGATGCGGTGATGTGGGATACAATGAGGAGGATATCCACGAGCTTTCTCAACTTTCTTGTTGACCCCGGTTCCGTGCTTCAGGACGTTAAACACCGTCCACGGAGGGAGCAGACGCGATGTCGGGAAGCGGGGGAGGACGAGGGGATGGCGACTTCGGCGGCGGAGGCGATGGACAACCCGATCCCTGCCTGACCGTAAGGCAAGGTCCGATCAACAGCCCGAACCCGGCAATCCTCGCCACGCTGACGGTCGGGAGCATTCTGGACGTTTGGGTGGCCACCTCCGGCACCAGGCCGGTGCTGGTGGTCGGCGTCGGCGGACGAGCCGCCGGTTCCCTGACGTTCCGCGGGTACCTTGACGTCATCGGCTGCATCACAAACCACGGAGTCGCCTACCGTGCTGTGATCGTCAGGATCGCGGGCGGCGCCTACGAGGTCCGGGTGGAACCCATCTGATGGATTCCCTGATCGTCGTCGGAGGGCTGTATGCCGAGAAGTGCATACAACCGCTCTGGAACGAGGTGTTCGGTTCCGGCGGCCGGGCCGCCGCCGCGGTGTCGTCGCTGGTGCCGACGACGCTCGTGGCATATGTCGACGCCAGCTTGCGGGTGGACGCCGACGACTTGGCGGCGCGCTTCGGGTTCACCCTCGACGCGCGCGACGCGCAGCACCCGGTGTCCTTCTCCTATCTCCATCCCCTGGCGACCCCCGTCATCCGACCGTCTCCGGACCGGATCGTGACGCACGCCCCCTTGCGGGTGCGGGGCGATGTCGTCCTGCGATACGGCATGCTCGAAGGGGACGCGGTGGTCGATGCCCAGGTCGCCGTGCAAGACCCGCAGTCCGCGTTCGGCGCGAAGCCGTTCTCGGAGAACGGTTCCAAGGCGAACCGTCTGGCGGTCGTGCTTAACCGCTACGAAGCCATGTCGATGGTCGGCACCGACGAGCCGGACGAGGTGGCGAGGCGGTTGATGCGGACCGAGAACGCCGAGGTTGTCGTCCTGAAGATGGGCGGGCACGGCGCGTTCGTGGCTTGGCCGGGCGGAACGGCAACCGTCCCTGTCTACAGCACCGAATACGTCTGGAAGATCGGCTCGGGCGACGTGTTCTCGGCCACTTTCGCCGCCCTATGGGGCGTCCAAGGAATGGACCCCGTCCAGGCCGCGGATCTCGCGTCCCGTGCCACCGCCGACTACTGCAACCGTCGGACGCTGCCGATCCGGCAGCCCGCCGACCTGGCCGCGCTGTCGGACCCGCCGGTGACGCCCGGGAAGGGGACGATCTACCTGGCCGGGCCGTTCTTCGATCTGGCGCAGCGTTGGCTGGTCGAGGAGACGCGCGCCGTCCTGCTGGACATGGGGGCGGAGGTCTTCTCCCCCGTGCACGCGGTCGGCCCTGGCCGCGCCGAGGTCGTCGCCCCCGCCGACATCAAGGGCCTGGAGGCCAGCGATGTGATGTTCGCGATCCTGAACGGCATGGATCCCGGCACGGTCTTCGAGGTCGGCTACGCGGTGAAGCTCGGCATCCCCGTCGTGGCGTTCGCCGAGAACGTCAAGCCGGAGGACCTGAAGATGGTGGTCGGGACCGGATGCGAGGTGGTGGACGACTACACCTCGGCGGTCTACCGCGCGGTGTGGAGGTTGCCGGTATCATGATCGGACTGCTTCTCTCCGGCGGAATGGACTCCGTTTCCATCGCGTGGTGGAAACGTCCAGACGTCGCCATTACGGTCGACTACGGCCAGCGTCCGGCGCAGGCGGAGATTACCGCCAGCGCGGCGGCCTGCGAAGCCATGGGCATCCGGCACGAGGTGGTGCGCGCGGACTGCTCCTCGCTGGGCTCGGGCGACATGGCGGGCACGGCACCGGCCGCGGTGGCGCCGGTGTCGGAATGGTGGCCGTTCCGCAACCAGTTGATCCTCACACTCGCGGGAATGGCGGCTGTCCGGATTGGCGTGACACACCTGATGGTTGGCGCGCTGGTCACCGATGGCGCGCACGCCGATGGGCGGCCCGAGTTCGTCGACGCCATCTCCCGGCTCATGTCCCTCCAGGAAGGCGGCATCACGGTGTCCGCCCCCGCCATCGGGATGGACGCGGCGGAACTTGTCCGTGCGTCCGGCATCCCCAGGGAGGTGCTGGCGTGGGCCCATTCCTGCCACGTCGGCAACCTCGCCTGCGGAAGCTGCCGCGGGTGCGTCAAACATTACCGGACGTGGGAAGCCCTTGGCTTGGATCCCTACTGACGAGCCGCAGCCGCGCGCGGTTCCGCTGCCATGGGCACCCTTCGAACCGCGCGGCACCGGCGTGGAGATGCTGCCGATCCCCGCCGATCCAGCGCCGCGCGGTTTCATCGACGTGCTGCGGTCGAGGCGATCCGCCGTCGGTGGGCCGGTGGAACTCGATCGTGTCGCCGAACTCCTCTGGCACGCGGTGGCGACCAAGGGGCATGCCCCCGCAGGCCGGGCGGGACTGCCGGTGGAATGGCGCGCGGCACCGTCTGCTGGGGCGCTGCATCCCATCTCCGTCGTGTGCATCCCGGAGTCCGCCAAAGGCGCGTTCCTCTACGATCCGCGCGAGCACGCGTTTCGGACGCTCGACGTGGACAGCGGCCATATCGCCGCCGCGAACGCCGCCGCCCTCGTCGCCGTGGTCGGCGCAACACGCGGATGCACGCTTCGCCTGCTGGCCGATATGGACAAGGCGGACGCCGCCTACGAGCACGCGGCGACGCTGGTGCTTCGGGACTCCGGCTGCCTGATCGCGACGTTGTGCCTCTGCGCGGAATGGCTGGGGCTGGCCGCCTGCCCCCTCGGGTTCCTCGGCCAGGGGATGGTTGGGAAGCTCGGGTTTCCCGAGCCGCGATTCCGGGCTGTCGGCGGTGTGCAGGTCACGTCATTTCGATAGCCGATACGCGCACCAGTTCCGCCACCCTCCCCTTGTGCGCAGCCCATATCGCGTCGATTCCGTGTTCCCCGACCGCCTGCCTCATCTTCGTCAGGGCATGATCCGAGTAACACGGGAACTTCATGCTGCCGTGCTGGAAGACGTGGCAACACTGGGCGTCGCGATCGATCCCGCACCATTGCCGGACCGCGTTGGCCTTCGGCGGCGTCAGCCCGCTTTTCGCCGCCAGATCCTTGGCGCTCATGTGGAAACGCTTGCGGAGGTCGATCTCGCGGACGGCTCCGGCCTCCTCCGGATCGTCGCTCGCGATGATCCTCACCGGCGCGCCAACCTTCTTCTCGATCTTGATCTTCACCGTCGGTCCGGCGCCGGTCGCGGTGGCCCTCAGGGCCATGAGACGCGGAAAGACGTCGGCGACGGCCTTCCCGCCCTTGATCGCCTTCACGACGCGCTCGATGTCGCGTTCGGATACCTCGACGTGGTCGGCGACATGGGACTCCATCGCCAGCATGGCTCTGATGCGCCCCCGGGCTTCGTCCTGGGCGCGGCGCCCGGGGGCGAGGAGGTCCGCGACCAGCCTGTACTCACGGTCGATCAGGTAGTCGAAGTCGCCCGCGGGCATGGTGGAGACCGGCAGGACGCGGGTCGGCAGGTGGGACGACAGGTCGTCGTCGAGCGACCGCTTGAGGATCGTGTCGAAGGCCGTCACCAGAGCGCGGGTGTGCAGGTAGAGGATGTCCTCCGCCACGTAGACGAACCAGTGCTGGGCCGCGTCCCGCATGGCGTCCACCGCCTTGAGGATGCCCGCCTCGTCCTCGGTGACCCCGCAGTGCATCTTCCCCAGGTTGATGCACTTCTCGAAGCCGAAGGAGACCTGCTTTTCCCGGTCAAAGACCTGCACCCGCTTCTGCACGAGCGCGGCCTTCAACAGCATCTCGGACGCATGTTGGAGATGGAGGAGAACCGTCGTCACACGGCCGTCCTCACCAAAGGAGTTGAAGCCCGTCATGGCCGTCCGAAGCGAAGCAATCGCCTTCAGCTTCAGGGTTCTTGCGTCACGGAGCAGCTTCAAGGCAGCCTCCAGATATCGGGGCGATAGAACATCATCCCGGATACCGTGTTTCAGTTGCCCAAGCGTTAACCGCGCTGGTCGGAACGAAAAATCAGGCGTGAAACCCCAACCGCCAGCGGTCCCGTCCATATCCGAGTTGTCGTGAAAGATGACATAAGGGCGACGGCGGCCCTCCACTTTGTCTGAAATCAGCAAATAAGGCCGTTAACCGGTCGGATATTCGCGATCAAGCCGCCGCGAGTCGTTTGATCCAATGGCATACCATAGGATGCTTTCACGGGCGGCGCTCAGCGCCGATCCCATCGTGCCAGCACGAGCGGCAACACCTCGTCGAAGTCGTCGGGCAGAATGACGGCCTCCCCGCGGCGGGTCACGACGGCGGCTTCCATGCACGTGTCGTCGTGGTCCCGCACCTCGGAGATGTCGGTGACGCGCAGGGCGCGTCGGCAGCCCGCCAGATCGCGCATAACCAGGAAGTCCCCGTGCCGTTCCGCCGTCATTCTCGTCTCCATTCGGGATCTTTAGGTAACCGCAGCACTCGTCCGCATCATATGCCGGAATCGGCTTCAGCCCGCCGCTTGGCCTCGACGGCATTCCAGGCGCGGTACAGGGCGGCGCGGACCGCATCCATCTCGCGGGCCAAGTCCGTGTGACCAAGCCGGTCGAAGGCTATCGCCATCACGTCGATACGGTCGCGAAGCTCGCCGTGGATGTCGGCGTTGAGCGGGAGCCGTTCGTAGGGGATGTCTTTCAGGCGCATCGTCGTCCTCACTTTTGTCCGTATCCGCGTCATCGGCCCTTCCGCTGGTCCGTGTCCTCGGCTCCGTGATCCGCGCTCCGGCGCCGCGCAAGCAGGGCGTCGATCTCGGCGCGTCGGAACAGGAACTGGCGCCCGCCGTCCACCGAGGGCCCTGACACCGGCCGCGCACCCATATCGATCAACTGGAGCGCCAGCTTCTTCGATGTGCCCAACCCCCTAGTGCCGCGCAGATCGGGTGCGGTAACGTATTCCCGGCGGAACAAAACGAGCGCCTCCTCCGTGATCCGTCCACCCCGTTCGGCCGTCGTTCCTGGCACTTTAACGGTCGGCAACCAGCCGCGGCGGACCCAGTGGTACGCGACCTCCTGCTTGATGCCGAGCGCCCTGGCCGCCCCATCGACCGATAGCGTGCGCCGCGCCGCCGCTCCCAAGGTGTCCCGGAGCGCCTCGGCGTCCGCCTTGTGGAACACCATTCTGGCAAGCCCGCGCCGTTCGGGGCGCAGGGCCGCGGGATGCAACTGCCCCTCCAGGACGGCGCGGAGGACCGCCTCGGCGCCCATACCCAGGCCGCCGAGGGCGCGCGCCGCGGTCGGCAGGCCGACGAGTTCCCCGGTGCCATGCGCCGGGCGGACGGCGGACTCGAAGCGCCTCAGGAACGCCTCCAGGTCGGCGACGCGCCACGCACTGCGCCCCAGCAGATCGGCCGCCAAGCCCGATGCGGGCGGAGGCAGCAGGTCCGTGCCGCGCAATCCGACGAAGGTACGCTTGCCGATTCCCAGGAGGCGCCATGCCGCGTCCTGGTCAACCAGTTCCCGCAGGTCGGCGCGGAGACGGTCGACGGTGGCGGCGCGCAACAGCACCGGCTCGCCCTTTCCGCCGCTTCCGGTGACGACGAGTCCATGGCGGTCGACGAACGCCCTGAGGGTGTCGAATGCGACGCCCAGCGTCCGGGCAGCCTCGACCAGAGTGACGCACGCGTCGGGAAGGGCGGCCTCGGCGCGCTTGCGCCGGACGGCGCGCAGGCGGGTGGAGAAGTCGGGACGCATGGCGACGTGGTCGGTGAACGCCTTCCACGCGACGCGACCGTGGGGTTCGTCGGCGACGCTGCCCAACCAAGCCGGAAGCCCGCCGTACCGCTTGGCGGCACCGTAGCGGCCGTGACGCGCGACCGCTCGTTCGGCAAGGCCATCGAGGAACCGGTGGAACGACCCAGGCCACTCTGCGCATGCCCGCCACCCGGCGTCGAGCAGCAGGTGTGCGCGATCCGGGTGCTTGTCGGCGAAGCGCGCCGGTTTGGCGCGGTATCCGACGCCGAGTTCCGTACCGCCGAACACATAGACCAGCTGGAGCACGCCGCCGACGCCGACCTCGGCGGCCAACCCGTCCAAGGCGTCGGGCGCGGTGAGGAACAGGCGTCGCAGCGCCCCGGCCCCGGCGAGTTCGCCAACGGGCACCGGCACGCCAGGCTCCCGTCTCAGATCGTACCCGCAGCGGCAGGCGCACGGCGACGGCACACGCCAGCCGAGGCGGCTCCCGCACGCGGGGCACCGCTCGACCAGGCGCAGGCGGTGGTCGGGGCAAATCGTCATCAGGGCCATGTCCCACAGAGCTCTGTGGTAGCCGCTTTCGTCCAAGCACCGAGGGCAGACCTTGCGCCGTCGGGCCGAGATGAAGTGGGGGTGGACGGGATGGCCGAGAAGGCGAGAGCCGCCGTCCGGCCCGGCATAGGACAGGACGGCGATGGCGGACTCGTCGAGCGCCAGCAGGCGGGACAGGAGCGGGATCGCCGAAACACTGGTGGCCAACGCCGGAAGGTCATGGTTGGACAAAACGTAGGCGTGCACTACCGGATCCGGAGAACCGAACCCGTTGACGGCGCCAGTGCGGACCATCAGGCCGAGCAGGCTCTCGTCGCGTTCCGGTCGGACCCGGATCGGAAGTCGGGGGACGTCGTCAGTCGGCATGGCCGCCCTCCGATCGGGCCTGTCGGCGTCTCCGTTGTCTGCGGGCGGACTCCTCCTCGACCCTCGGCCTGACCGCTTCGTCGCGCCCGGCCGCCGGGGCCGGGGCGAGCGCCTCCACGACGAAAGGATTGACCAGGCGCCGACCATCCCCGATCCGGAGCCGGTCCACCACTTCGGCGAACAGCGGATGCGACAGGGCCCCGAGCGAGCGATCCAGGGCCAATTTGAACGCCTCCTCGATCAGGAGGACCGCCGGTCCGAGCAGCCCCCGTGAGAAGTGGTGGATGCGCAGAGCCGTCTCGGCGCTGCCGAGCCGGAAGGGGAACGGAAGCCGGAGCGCCTGTTCGAGGGCGTTCAAGACCAGCCGGAACTCGTTCCTCTGATCCTGGTCCTCCCACTCGTAGGCCCCGATGTAGACCTCGCCGACCGAACGGCGCCCCAGCTGGGCGTTGGTGGTGACCACGCGCTCGATGTGCGGCTGCCCGGCCAGCACGATCGGGCAGAGGTTCGTGTTCAGCAACCCGACGATGTAGTCGGCGGCGTCGTAGGCGATCCTGTCGGTGTCCGTATGGATCAGGCGGTGCGCCTCGTCCATCATCACCAGTTCGACGCCGCACGCCTTCAGCAGCGTATGGACGCGTTTCGTGGCCTCGACCTGGTTCGCCCGCGACGGCGCAACGTCCCCGAGGGCGGCCAGCATGGTCCTGGCGAGGGAGCGCAGGGTGCATCCGGGCGGCACCTCTATACCGAGTATCCGGCGGTGGGTGCGGAGTTGCTCCTCCACGTCCGGGTGGCGGGCCGCGTAGCGTCGCAGCGCCACGGACTTGCCCGCCCCCGGCGGACCGACCAGGAGCAGGCAATGCCCCTCCTGGCCGGTCCCGTGGCTGAGGTGGAGGTCGCGGATGCGCTCCTCGGCCTCTTCTGCCCGCCGGGTGACGGCGTATACGTCGCGGAAGGCCGCGATCCGGAGGCTCCGTTCACTCCAGTCCATCGTCGCCATCCCGCGGACGCATGGTGTCGGTCTTGAGTCCGTGGCGGCGAGCAATCAACTCGATGTCGTCCGCCTGAGGGGGCGCCGCGCCGGGGACGCCGACCGTCTCCATGCCTTCCAGGAGCACGTCGACGATCGGGAGCGGCGGGGTGTCGGGGGCATCGGCCTGACGCCGCCGTCCGCCTGGTTGTTGGGTGAGCTTCGCAAGGGCACGGCGTTCCTTCTGGGTACCCTTACCTTGGCGCTTCAGGCCGTACTCGGTGATCTCAACCATCGCGCGTGCGATGTCCTCCTGCCCGGCGTACCGCAATGGGTTATTGCGGACGAGGGCGCGGGCGACTTTGTACTGGTGCAGAGTTTTTCCGACGGCGACGTCACGCTGTTCCGGATCGACCTCAACCCTGATGTGCCGGTCGTTCGCGTCGTCGTGCACCTGGATCGCGGCAAGATCACCGGGATCAATTTTGATGCGGAACTCGGGAGGCGCCTTCGGAGCGATGCGGAGGTTCGCAAGTTCCGTACTGTTGTAACGAAGTCCCAGGAATGTGATGCCGTCCTTGCGCGGCACGCGGAATTCGGTCAGGGACAGGGAGGTCAGGACACGCTCTCGGCTCGGCGGGGCTATCGCATGGATGCGTGCGCTGTTCTCCCACATGTCGCGGGCGGAGCGCCCTTCGAACCGGCGGCGCGGGCTGACGGCGTACACGTCGGCGATCCACCGGTGCAGCAGGTACTCGAGTTGCTCCAGGGTGACCAGGCTGGCGGTCTCCGGCGTCGGGCGGCGCACACGTCTGTAGTAGTCGGCGAAGCGCGCGCCCGTGACGGAGCGGCATTGGGTCTGTAGGGTTCCGAAGAACCGTTCGATCTTGCCCTTGAACCGCGCCTTGCCGACGGGGGTGTACTGGACGTCGATGCCAAGGGCGGCGCAGGCGATCGGGAATTGCGGGGACCGGAACTCGGCGGCGTTGTCGGGCACGGTGCAGCCCGGAACGCCGAAGCACGGCCAGTCGTTCTGGATCTGCGGATAGTTCTCCCGCATGTAGCCCTTCGGCAGGATCGCGTTGCGCAGACATTCGAAGGCCGTGAACAGGCTCGGCCCCTCGAAGCCGACATAGAGACCAACGGGCATGGTACTATGCCTGTCGAGGGCGACCGTGATCCATGGATGCCCGATGATGCGATCAGGATCGGGTTCCGGGCCGTAGCAGACGAGGAAGCTCGTGACCTCGGTATGGTCGATCTCCCATATCCGGTTGATGGCATCGACACCAGGAGCGGAGCCGACCGGCTGGAACAGCGCGTCGGCCTCCTCCTTGCCCCGGCGGGTGGCGACCAGGGTGTACTGGTCGATGCGCCGGTCCCTGATCCGGTAGAGGGTCCGCGCCGAGGGAATCTTGATCTTCATGGCCTCGGGCAGCGAGGCGTTGCGGTTGGCAGCCAGCGCGAGCAGCTTGTTGTGCGCGAAGGTGAGCGGCGGTTCCCCTGGCTGGAGGTAGCTCTCGTCGATGGCCTGGTCGGTCAGGTCCATCACTTCGCCACCGAATCTCGCGGTCCTGTTGCCCCGCCGATGGATCGTCGGCGCCAGCGCCTCGAAGGCGCGGCCGCCCTCACGGAACCGCTTGATCCACCGCTGGACGGTGCTCGCCCCCGGCGGCGTGGGGTCGGCATTGTCGTTTGCCACCCGTTCGATCAGTCCCTTCAGCGCGCCCTTGGTGTAGGTTGCGTGCCCGCTGTCCAACCACGCCCGCACGTAACGCCAGCGCCGTGCCGTCTCCGCGTGCAGCCGGTCGTTGTTGGCGACGCGGTCCCGCATCGCCGCGAGTTCCTCCGCCCTGTCCGGGGCCTTCACAACCGGCCAGGGCAGGACGTCGAACTGCCCGGATTCGAGGAGTTGGGCGAGTTCGGCGTCAGTGTGCCGGACCTGCTCCTGGGTCTGTTCGTCCTCGAAGACCGCACTGCCGTCCGGCGCCCGGCGGACATACCGGTGGCGCCGTCCTCGGATCTCGACCGGCTGGGCGGGCAGGAAGACCATCTTCGGCGTGAACCGGCGTGCCATGGGTGCCTCCGTCAGGTGAGGATGGGGGTGTGTTCCGAGATCGGTTCCTTGTGGAGTTCCAGCCGCAGGCACCCGCGCAGGGTGGCGGCGTAGATCAGGTGACGGAGTGGCGTGGGCGGCTCGGTCGGCCCGGCGGGGCGCCAGTCCGAGAGGGCGCGTTCGAGTTCGCCGAGTGTCGCGGGTGCGCGTGCGAGGGCGGCGGAGAGGGCGAGAAGGAACTCCTCCGGCGTTTCGGCGGCGCCTCCGGCCAGGACGGCCTTCGCGTTGCCAAGACGGGGTTGGCGGGCGACCTCCGCCTCGGTGATGGCGACGTAGTGAATCGCGCGCGCGGAGTAGTGATCCGCGACGGCATTGACCAGTCGGCCCTTGGCGCCGTCGAGGCTGCCGAACACGTCCACCATCACCGTGTGCGCCCTTCCGCTGGCGTCGGCCACCTCCACCTTGAACTGGACCCTGTGTTCGCGGATCTCGCCGTCGACGTTGACCGCGATGGCGCCCTGGCGGCCCTCGTAGGACCGGACCTCGGGGGCGGACTCCAGGAGGTGCATGAAGTCCCGCTCCGCCTCCCGCTTCCACGGCATCGGGATGCCGTTCTTCCGGCTGGCGACGAGGCCCCGTTCGTTGCGGTTCCTCTGGACGGTGGTCTCGCCGCCGCTCTTCCGCGGCGGCGCCCGTATATCCGGGTCTGGACCATCGGTCCCGAAGGAAGCCTCTTCCGGACCGGCGATGTCGTCATCTTCGTTCATGTGGTCCCTCCACCTCATGCGCTGCCATGCGGACCAAGACATCGGTCTCCCCGGTTCGCACCCCGTCCTTTGACGGGCATATATTCCCATGACCCAGTCGCGCCGCGAACGCAACAGGAACATTCTCCGGCACACGGATGCAGTCGGGGTACGCCCCGGGGTAGTACGATCCGGCACCGTTCCCGACGATGGCGCCGACGGTTCCGGCCGGTCAGACCGATCGGATGGGTTACAGATCCGCCTCCGGTCCGCCGACGCGCCGGATGGGAAAGGATGGCGTCTCCCGTGTGTGCCCCATGTCCTTCGCTCCCTTTCGAAGGCTCCGTGAAGGAGAAATGCGAAGATGGTGGAGCGCGGACGTCCTCGAAGCAACGAGCGAATATTCTCAGGATCGCTTCCGGGCGCACCTATCCTTTGACGGCCTGTCTTTCAAGGACCAGGTCGTCGGGGATCTATCTTCGCGACTACGGGAAAGGAAAGGGGCGATTACACTGTCAACATTGAGGGACGCCCGACGCTCTGGGGCGGTGGTGAGCGGGGCCAAGGACAGTTTGAGGGGCGCGGCCCCGGGGTGTGGGCGGTGCGCGTCTCGCCTATCGGGTTACCTCGCATCCTCCGCCCGGTCGGCGGGGACGGGCAATGTTGACAAGCGGCGCCCCGAGGCTCTCAAAGAGAGGTTAGGAATATTTACCGCAATCTCAAAAAGAAAAGCGAGGCGGGGTGTTCAACCCGCCTCGCTTAAAGTGGCGAAACCTCGGTTTATCAGACAACCGACAAACCTGTTTACACGTCCAGGTTGGCAACCTTGAGCGCGTTCTCCTGGATGAACTCGCGGCGCGGCTCGACGATGTCGCCCATCAGGGTGGAGAAGACCTCCTCCGCCTGGTCGGCGTGGTTGACCTTCACCTGCAACAGCGAGCGCTTGGTCGGGTCCAGCGTGGTTTCCCAGAGCTGGTCGGGGTTCATCTCGCCCAGGCCCTTGTAGCGCTGGATCGTCACGCCGCGGCGGCCCAACTCCATCACCGTGTCGAACAGGGCGACGGGGCCGGTCAGGCTGCGGCTCTCCTTCTGCTTCTCGAAGGCGCGGCCCGGCTCGGCGTAGACGCGCTTCAGGTCCGCTGCGATGGCGTCCAGCTTGCGCGCCTCGGCGCTCTTCAGCAGGTCGGCGTCCAGATGGTGGCGGTGGGTCACGCCGCGGCGCGTCCGCACCAGCGCGTAACCGCCCTGGAGCAGGCTCTCGCCGCGCCAGCCGCCTTCCACGTCCAGCGCGTTGAGCCGGGCGGCCACCGCCTCGGCCGCCTGCTGCGCCTGGGCGGTGTCCTGCGACAACGCAACCGACAGGGCGCCGCTCACCGCCGCCGATTCCACCACCGACAGGTTGCCGGCCTTGCGGGCCAGCGTCTCGATGTGCAGGCGGGCGCCGCGGGCCTGCTCGACCATCTCGCGCAGCGGCTCGCCGGTCAGCAGGGAGCCGTCGGCGGGGCGCACGGACAGGTCGCCCAGCGCCGCCTCGATCAGATACTCCTCCAGCGCCCGGTCGTCCTTCAGGTACCGCTCCTTCGCGTTGCCGCGCTTGATGCGATAAAGCGGCGGCTGGGCGATGTAGAGGTAACCACGCTCGATCAACTCGGGCATCTGCCGGAAGAAGAAGGTCAGCAGGAGCGTGCGGATGTGGCTGCCGTCCACGTCCGCGTCGGTCATGATGATGATCTTGTGGTAGCGCGTCTTGTCCGGGTTGAACTCGTCGCGCCCGATGCCGGTGCCCAGCGCGGCGATCAGCGTGCCGATCTCGGCCGAGGACAGCATCTTGTCGAAGCGCGCCCGCTCCACGTTCAGGATCTTGCCGCGCAGCGGCAGGATGGCCTGGAACTGGCGCGACCGGCCCTGCTTGGCCGAGCCGCCCGCCGAATCGCCCTCCACGATGAAGAGTTCGGACAGCGCCGGGTCACGCTCCTGGCAGTCGGCCAGCTTGCCGGGCAGGGAGGCGATGTCGAGCGCACCCTTGCGCCGGGTCAGCTCGCGCGCCTTGCGGGCGGCCTCACGGGCGGCGGCGGCCTCGACCACCTTCTGGACGACGCGCTTGGCGTCCGCCGGATGCTCCTCGAAATACTGGGCGAGGCATTCGCCGACCACCGCCTCGACCACCGGGCGGACTTCGGAGGAGACCAGCTTGTCCTTGGTCTGGCTGGAGAATTTCGGGTCGGGGACCTTCACCGACAACACGCAGGTCAGCCCCTCGCGCGCGTCGTCGCCGGAGAGGTTGACCTTCTCCTTCTTCGCGATGCCCGACTCGTTGGCGTAGTTGTTGATCGCCCGAGTCAGCGCCGCGCGGAAGCCGGCGAGGTGGGTGCCGCCGTCCTTCTGCGGGATGTTGTTGGTGAAGCAGAGGGTCGTCTCGTGGTAGCTGTCGTTCCACTGGAGCGAGCATTCCACGGTGACCACGCCGCCATGCTCGGTCGGGCGTTCCGCCTTGATCGAGATCGCCGGCTTGTGCAGCGGCACCTTGGAGCGGTCGAGCCAGTTCACGAAGGCTTCCAGGCCGCCTTCGTAGTGCAAGTCCTGGACCTTCGGCTCCACCCCGCGGGCGTCGGTCAGCACCAGCCGCACGCCGGAGTTCAGGAAGGCCAGCTCGCGCAGCCGGTGCTCCAGCGTCGCGAAGTCGAATTCGGTGTTGGTGAAGGTGTCCTTGGACGGCAGGAAGGTGACCTCGGTGCCGGAGAGCGGCTTCTGCCCGCCGTTGCCGTCGTCCACCATCGGGGCCGGGCCGACGTCGGCCAGACGGGCATCGGCGACGCCATGGCGGAAGAGCATGAACCATTCGCGGCCGTTGCGCCAGATGCGCAGCTCCAGCGTCTCCGACAGGGCGTTCACCACCGACACGCCCACGCCGTGCAGGCCGCCCGACACCTTGTAGGAGTTCTGGTTGAACTTGCCGCCGGCGTGGAGCTGGGTCATCACGACCTCCGCCGCCGACACGCCCTCTTCGGAGTGGATGTCGGTGGGGATGCCGCGACCGTTGTCGCGCACCGTGACCGACCCGTCGGCGTTCAGCTGCACCACGACCGCGTCGCAGTAGCCGGCCAGCGCCTCGTCGATCGCGTTGTCCACGACCTCGTAGACCATGTGGTGCAGTCCGGAGCCGTCATCGGTGTCGCCGATGTACATGCCCGGACGCTTGCGCACGGCGTCCAGCCCGCGCAAGACGGTGATCGATTCCGCGCCGTAATCCTGCTGCGGGAGGTCGTTCTTCAGTGCTTCCTGTGCCATGGCTCGACTATAGCAGACTGCGTTGGGTTTCGGCGGAATACCGTACTTCGGTAGGTGATTTTCTGGGCGTTTCAGCCCTTTTTCGGGGGCCTTTTCAATCGCTAGGCCGGGGTCACGGTCGCATCCTCGATGTGGAAGCGCTTGGCCGCGCCGCCGAGCGGCCCGAAGACCGAATCGTCGGTGCCGGTCATCCAGGCCTGGGCGCCCAGCGCCAGGATCTCGTCGAACAGCGCCTCGCGCCGCTGCGGGTCCAGATGGGCGGCCACCTCGTCCAGCAGCAGCAGCGGGGCGGCCCCGCGCTCCGCCGCCAGAAGGCGGGCGTTGGCCAGCATGATGGCGATCAGCAGCGCCTTCTGCTCCCCGGTGGAGCAGAGCGCCGCCGCCATGTCCTTCTGGGCGTGGCGCACCGCGAGGTCGCTTTTGTGCGGCCCCAGCGTGGCCCCTCCGCCGTCCGAATCGGCGCGCCGGCTGTCGCGCAGCGAGCGGCGCAGCGCGTCCTCGGCGGCCAGCGCCGGACCGTCGTCGAGCCAGCGCTCCACCGTGCCCTGCACCGTCAGGTCGGCGCCGGGAAAGGGGCCGACGGCCCGCCCGCAGGCGGCGCGCAGCCGCTGCACCACGTCGCGGCGGGCGGCGGCAACGGCGACTCCGGTGGTCGCCATCTGGTCCTCCAGCCCGCTCAGCCAGCCTTCGTCGCCGTTCCAGCCGCGATGCCCTTCGCGCAGCAGGCGGGCGCGCTCGCGCAGGGCGTGCTCGTAGCGGCTGAGCCGGCCGGCGTGGGCGGGGTCGAAGCCGAAGACGAGTCGGTCGAGGAAGCGGCGGCGCCCGCTGGAGCCCTCCAGGAACAGCCGGTCCATCTGCGGGGTCAGCCAGACGACGGCAACATGCTCGGCCAGCACGGTCTGGCCCTTGGCGGGGTGACCGTCCACCCGGACGACGCGGCGGTCGCGCTCGGCGCCCGACGCCGCCTGGGGGCCGATCTCGCGGCCGGTGCCGATCTCCACCGGGCCGGTGGGGGTGTCCAGAACGGCGGCGACCGCCCAGCCGGCGCTGGTGCCATTGCCGGCGCTGCCGCCGATCCGCTCGACCTCCGACAGCTTGGCGCCGCGCAGGCCGCGTCCGGGGGCGAGGAAGCTGACCGCTTCGAGCAGGTTGGTCTTGCCGGCGCCGTTCGGCCCGGTCAGCACCACCGGGCGGTGGTCGGGTTCCAGGCGCGCGCTGTCATAACCGCGGAAGCGGGTCAGGGTCAGGCGCGTCACCGCCAAAGCGGCCGGAGTGTCCACCACGGGGGCGGGGTAGGGCGAAGTCTGTCTGGCGTCGAGCAAAGCGTCCGATCCGGGGTGCGGGGGCCGGGCCGCCGCACCCCGTCAGACACGGGGTCCGGAGCGCGCCGGCCCGAAAAGCGCCGATCCGTCCGGACCGGTCACACACGCATCGGCATCAACACGTAAAGGGCCGTGGAGTCGGCGACGTCGCGCACGATGGTCGGCGACGCGGCGTCGGCCAGCGAGAAGCGCGCGCCCTCGCCCTCGATCTGCTGCGTGATATCAAGCAGATAGCGAGAGTTGAAGCCGATTTCCAGGGGGCCTTCCTGGTAATTGACCTCCAGCTCCTCGGTGGCGCTGCCGGCCTCGGGGCTGGTGGCCGACAGGGTCAGCGTGCCGCGGGTCAGCGACAGCTTCACGGCCCGGCTCTTCTCGGTGGAGATGGTGGCGACGCGGTCCACGGCGGCGGCGAACAGCTTGGCGTCCACCTCCATCGTCTTGTCGTTGCCGACCGGGATGACCCGCTCATAGTCCGGGAAGGTGCCGTCGATCAGCTTGGAGGTTACCACCACCGAATCGAAGGCGAAGCGGATCTTGTTGTCCGACAGCGACAGCTCGATGCGGTCGGCGGCCTCGTCGATCAGTTTGCGGATCTCGTTCACGGTCTTGCGCGGAACGATGACGCCGGGGATGCCGGCGGCCCCCTCCGGCAGCGGCATCTCGACCCGCGCCAGACGGTGGCCGTCGGTCGCCACGGCGCGCAGCACCGGCAGCTCGGCCCCGCCGGCCTTGGCCTTGGCGGCGTGCAGGTAGATGCCGTTGAGGTAGTAGCGCGTCTCTTCGGTCGAGATGGCGAAGCGGGTGCGGTCGACCAGCGCCCGCAGGTCGCCCGCCGTCAGGTCGAAGCGGTGCGGCAGGTCGCCACCGGACAGCTGCGGGAAATCGTCGACCGGCAGGCAGGACAGCTTGAACTGCGACCGGCCGGCGCGCAGCGTCAGGATCGTGCCGTCGCCGCCGATGTCCAGCTCCACCTGGCTGCCGTCGGGCAGCTTGCGCACGATGTCGTACAGCGTGTGGGCCGGGGCGGTGGTGCCGCCCGCGCGGGTCACCGTGGCCGGGACCGTCTCGACGATCTCCAGGTCCATGTCGGTGGCGGCCAGCGACAGCTCGCCCTCGCTCGCCCGCAGCAGCACGTTGGACAGAATGGGGATGGTGTTCCTGCGCTCCACCACGCTCTGCACATGACCAAGGGACCGGAGAAGGGCGGCGCGTTCGATGATGATGTTCAT
>NZ_CP007793.1:2790000-3064393 GCF_000632475.1 Azospirillum argentinense | reverse complement strand
GCTTCCCCTACCCCGCTCCCTTCCCCCCGGACGGCCCCGCGCCGCAGGGGGCACCATCCCGCCCGACCGAACCCGGACCCCTTAACGCAGGTCCTTTAACTTAGGCTTCCTGCCTTCAAAACGTTCCTCTCCTGAAGACTCCAACGGTGGATGCCTCCCAACTGGACGGCAATACTATCCCTTCGGCGAAGTTGGACTCCGCCTTTGCCACGTCGAGTTTTAAGAAAAGCATCGCTCCAGGAGCAACGGGTTGAGTCGAGCTTCTTGAGCGTCCCGCAACCTTGCCCGCGGCTTTGAACGTCTCCGTCCCTCAGCGAACGGCGCGTGACGTCAAAGACGACATCGGTGCGTCATTCCCAACGGAAGGAAAGTCTAATCAGCCGCCCTCGCCGTGGCAATAGGACAGAAAGCGAACGGTCCGGACTGCGGCAAAAATCACGCAGCGTTTCCGAAACCCGCCCCTGCCTTTGCCAAAGACCAGGACCACCGGAGGCGACTCGCCGTCCAGCAGCCGCGATCCCCTGCCCCACCGGAGTTCTGCCGGAGGACTCGGAAAGAACGGAGACTGTACTTACCAAAAACGCAAAAAGCCGCGCCCAGACCTGGTGCGCGGCTTTATAACGCCGAGTAAACTCAGAGAGCCTTGATGCGGGCCGACAGGCGCGACAGCTTGCGCGACACGGTGTTCTTGTGCAGAACGCCCTTGGAGGCTCCACGCATCATTTCCGGCTGCGCGGCCTTGAAAGCCTCAGCGGCTTCAGCCTTGTTGCCGGACGAGATCGCCGTCTCGACCTTCTTCACGAAGGTGCGGATACGGCTGACGCGGTTACGGTTGATCTCCGTACGACGCGCGGTTTGACGAATGCGCTTTTCAGCAGACTTATGATTGGCCATGAAAACCCTACTCCGGACGACACGCCTGTCCCAGTGCGAGGGGGCCTTATACGCTCCAGCCGAATGGGAGTCAAGGCACCGTCCAACACTGTTTTTTGGCAAAGGAAAGATTACGAGATCTTGACGGATTTCTGGTCCTCCCCCGCTAGATACGGGGGAGGAGTCGGGGGATGTCAGCGATGCTTCCAATCCGGCTGACGCTTTTCGGCGAAGGCGGCCATGCCTTCCTTCTGGTCTTCGACGGCAAAAGTGGCGTGGAAGATTCGGCGCTCGACCCGGATGCCCTCGGACATGGTGGTCTCGTAGGCGGCGTTTACGGCGTCCTTGGCCATCATGACGACCGGGCGCGAGAGCTTGGCGATCTTCTCGGCGACCTTCACCGCCTCGTCCACCAGCTCCGCCGCCGGCACGACGCGGCTGACGAGGCCGGCGCGCTCGGCCTCGGCGGCGTCCATCAGGCGGCCGGTCAGGCACATCTCCATGGCCTTGGACTTGCCGACGAAGCGGGTCAGGCGCTGCGTGCCGCCGGCGCCGGGGATGGTGCCGATGGTGATCTCCGGCTGGCCGAACTTGGCGGTGTCGGCGGCCAGGATGAAGTCGGCCATCATCGCCAACTCGCAGCCGCCGCCCAGCGCGTAGCCGGCGACCGCGGCGATGGTCGGCTTGCGGCACTTGGCCAGCCGCTCCCACTTGGCGGTGATGAAGTTGGCCTTGTAGACGTCCATGTAGGAGAAGTTCTGCATCTCCTTGATGTCGGCGCCGGCGGCGAAGGCCTTCTCCGAACCCGTGACCACGATGGCGCCGACGGAGTCGTCGGCCTCCAGCGCGTCCAGCGCCTGGCCCAGCTCGGTCACCAGCAGGTCGGACAGCGCGTTCAACGCCTTGGGCCGGTTCAGCGTGACGAGCCCGACCGGTCCGCGGGTTTCGACGAGAATGGTTTCGTACGGCATGATGCAGCAGGCTCCCGTGGTTTGCCCCCTCGCTCCGGGCGGGGGTGCTTCTGGTTTGCTCTTGGTCTCTTATTGGAGGATCAGCGCGGAATCAGCGAGAAGCGGACCACCGTGGCCGCCGCCTTCTGGACGGCGGGGGCCGGCTCGACGAATTCCAGGCGCAGCTCCTCGCCCTCCCGCAGGAAACTGGCGCTTCCGCCCGCCCGTTGCGGGGCGCGGCTCCAGCCGAGCTGCGGCATGGTCTGGTTGTAGAAGGACAGGACCGCGTTGCGGTCCATGGCCCCCGCCATGACGGACTGCGCGATGCGTCCGGCGGGCTTGTCGAAGACCAGCGGCGCCTCCTCGGCGGGGGCGAGGCCCGGCATGACCGGCACGTCCCCCATGCCTTCGACGTAACGGGCGGAGTCGGCTGCCCAAGCGGGGGCCGCCCAGGCGGACAAGGTTGCGGGCAAAGGAACCCCGGCCAGACCCGCAAGGGCGGGGCCGGCGAGGAGGAGGGCGGCGAGCGTCGCCCTCACGGTGGCCGATGGAGCCGTCATACCTTCCACCTATATCAACGCTGGCGTTGCGGACAATAGAAAGTCGAACGACCCGCCTGAACGATCCGGCGGACGCCCCCGGTCTTCGCCACGTCGCAGGTGCAGCCCGGACAGGGCGCGCCCTCGCGGTCGTAGACCGAGAACTGATGCTGGAAATAGCCGAGTTCCCCCGACGCCTGCCGGTAATCGCGCAAGGACGATCCCCCCGCGGCGATGGCCCGCTCCAGAACCGCGCGGATCGCCGTGGCCAGCCGCTCCGCCTTCGCGCCGGTCACCGTGGCGGCGATGCGCGTGGGGCTGAGGCGGGCGAGGAACAGCGCCTCCGACACGTAGATGTTGCCGAGCCCGGCGACCACGCTCTGGTCCAGCAGGGCGGCCTTGATGCTGGTCATCCGCCCGGCCAGCCGTGCGGCCAGCACCGGTCCGGAGAATTCGTTGCCCAGCGGCTCCGGCCCCAGCGCGCGCAGCAGCGGGTGCTCGGCGAGCGTCTCCGCCATGGCGAGGTCCATCAGGCCGAAGCGGCGGGCGTCGTTGAAGGTCACCACCGTCCCGACGTCGGTCTCCAGCACGACATGGTCGTGGGCGCCCCAGGCGTCGGGGCGCTCCGGTGTGATGATCATGCGGCCCGACATGCCGAGATGGGCGATCAGCACCGTCCCGTCGTCGAGATGGACCAGGATGTATTTGGCGCGGCGGCGCACCGACTCGACGCGGCGGCCGGTCAGCCGCTCGCAGAAGCCGTCCGGAAAGGGAACGCGCAGGTTGGCGCGGCGCTGGAGCACCTGGACCAGGGTCCGCCCCTCCAGATGCGGGGCGAGGCCGCGGCAGACGGTTTCGACTTCGGGAAGTTCGGGCATGATGGCAAGGAGGATGGTGGGAAGCGCCGGTTGACGCAAGGGGCGCCTTCAGCCCTCCAAACCGTCCACCAGCCTCCGCAGGGCCCGCGCCACCGCCTCCGCCGGGCCGGACCAGTCGCCGCTCCGGGTCTGGCGGAACAGCCGGGCGGTGGGGTACCAGGGGCTGTCGTCCCGTTCCATCAGCCAGCGCCAGTCCGGCGGGTGCGAAAGCACCACCCAGACCGGCACGCCCAGCGCCCCGGCCAGATGGGCCGGACCGGTGCAGGAGGAAATGACGAGGTCCAGGTTGGCCATGATCGCCGCGGTGTCGGCGACATCGGCGATGTCCGGCCCCAGGTCGGTGAAGGAGGGCGGCAGGTCCATCCCCTCCAGATCCTCCCGCCCCGGCCCCTTCTGCAGACCGAAGAAACGCACGCCCGGCACATCCAGCACCGGCCGCAGCCCGGCCAGCCGTGGCGAGCGCTGGGCGTCGCCGTGAAAGGACGGGTTGCCCGCCCAGACCAGCCCGACCCGCAGCCCACCCGTCGGTTGCCCGTCCGCCAGCCGCTCGCTCCAGGCGGCGGCGCGCCGCGGATCGGGGCGCAGATAGGGCACGCGGGCGGGGATCGCCTCCAGGCTCGGGCAGAACAGGCCGGCCAGGCTCATCAGCGGGATCTGGACGTCGGTGTCGGGCAACCCGCCCACCCCCGGAAAGTCGGAGGCCCGCGGGATCACCGTCACCCGCGCCGGGACGGTGTTGCGCTCCAGCAGGGACAGCAGCGGGCCATGCGCCTCCAGATAGACGCGCCCCGGTCCGGCCCGCAGAACCGCGTCGAGGAAGCGGACGAACTGGATGGTGTCGCCCAGCCCCTGTTCCGCGTGGATCAGGATGGTCCGCCCCGCCAGATCCGTGCCGTCCCACAGCGGTTGGCGGAAGGGCCGGCGCTGCCCGGCCAGGGCCTCGCTGCGCCAGCGCCACTCGTACTCCGCCCAGCCGGCGGCGTAATCACCCAGCCGCAGCAGCAGATGGGACAGATTCCAATGGGCGACGACCAGTTGCGGCGCCACGCGCAGAGCGCCGCGGAAGGCCTCCTCCGCGTCCCGCGGACGGTCGAGATGCACCAGGGCATCGCCGCGGACCACCTGGGCTTCGGCCAGATCCGGGGCCAGCCGCAGCGCCCGGTCGGCCAGCCGCAGGGCCTGCCCGCACTCCGTCCGGACGATCAGGGCGCCGAGGTTGGACAGGGACGGCGCATGCGCCGGATCGCAGGCCAGCGCCGCGCGCGCGGCCACCGCCGCCGCCGCCCGCCGCCCCTGGACGGCCAGCGCCAGCCCCAGCTTGGCGTGGGCCTCCGCCTCCTGCGGGGCCAAAGCGCGGGCGCGGCGGGCCAGCCGCTCCGCCGCCGCCGCGTCACCGCCGTCGAGTCGGCCCAGCGACAGGTTCCACAGCGCCATGGCCTCCGCCGGCAGAACGGCGAGCATCCCGCGCAGCAGCCGGGCGGCCTCCCCCATCCGGCCATCGCGGTAGAGGGCGGCGGCGTGGGCGGAGAGGATCGGCACGCCCACCGCCTCCGCCACCGGGCGGGTGAGCCGCGCCACCGCCCGCCCGATCTCCCCACGCTCCAGAAGCGCCCGTCCCTCCCGCTCCACCGCGCGGTCGGCGAGGTAGCGCGCCTCCAGGCTGTCGGGCTGGAGCGTCAGGAGGCGTTCCAGCACCCGCAGCGACTCGCCGTGCCGCCCGACGCTGCGGCAGGCCAGGGCGAGCTGGAACAGCGCCGCCGCGTGGTCGGGTTGAAGCGCCAGCGTCCGCCGCAGGGCGGCCACCGCCCCCTCCCCGTCCTCCAGGATCAGCCGGACGCGGGCGAGGTCGTAGCGCAGGCCCGGATTGTCGGGGACCAGCCCGATGGCCCCGACGAACAGCGCCGCGGCCAGTTTCGGCCGGTCCGTCTGGCCGTAGAGCACGCCCAGCAGATGCAGCGCGCTCGCCTGATGGGGATCGGCGTCGAGGATGCGGCCATAGAGGATCTCGGCCTCGGCCAGACGGCCGGACTCGTGATGGTCGAAGGCGATGGCCAGGGCTTCCGCGATTGTCGCCATGTGTCCGCGTGTGTCCGCGCTGGATGGTGAAAGGTGCGAAGGGTAGCAGACCTACGGGAAAAGCGCGCGCAGCCGGGCGTCGCATTCCAGCAGGCAGCCCTCCAACGCCCCTATTGATGATTGCGTCTTATCTGTTGACGATTGCGTCAACAACAGGAGCAGCGTGGCGAACATCAGCTCGTCGCCCATCCCCTGCACTCCCCAGACGAACAGCCGCCCGCCGCCCAGCGGCTGCCCGCTCCACCGCGGCTGCGGGAAGCGCCCGACGGAGCGGCACAGGGGTTCGGCGAAGCGCCCGCGACCCCGCCTCGGCCAGAGTCGCCGCAGAGCGCGTGGCCGTCGGCGAGATTGTTGCGGATGGCCGCCGACTCCGGCTGAAGCGCCCCTCCCGCTGGAGGTCGCAAGCGATCAGCTGGGCTTCCTGCAGCGTGGCCATGGTCTCCCCGTCGTGCACCTGCGGCACGATGGCGAAGGCCGGGTGCGGGGTCAAGCCCGCAAAAACCGCGCGCCGGGGGTGCGTCACGGCAACGCCCCGGCTGGCGCAAGCCCAGACCGCGCGCTATGTTGCGCGCCATGACCGATCCGCGCACCCCCTCCGCCCCGTCCCAGCCCGCAGCTCCGGCCCAGGCCACCGGCGTGTCCGCCGGGGCCGAAGGGAACTGGTTCGGCTACCGCCCCGTCGACCCCGACGCCAAGTCCGGCCTCGTCCGCGCCGTCTTCGACAGCGTGGCCGGGCGCTACGACCTGATGAACGACCTGATGTCGGGCGGCATCCACCGGCTGTGGAAGGACACGCTGATGGAGATGGTCGCCCCGCGCGCCGACATGACGCTGCTCGACGTGGCGGGCGGCACCGGCGACATCGCCTTCCGCTTCCTGGAGCGCGGGGGCGGGCGGGCCGTGGTCTGCGACATCACCGAGTCGATGGTCCGCGTCGGGCGCGACCGCTCCTACGACCGCAATCGGCTGACCGGCGTGGACTGGACGGTCGGCGACGCGGAGAAGCTGCCCATCGCCTCCCGTTCGGTGGACGCCTATACGATTGCGTTCGGCCTGCGCAACGTCACGCGCATCGACGCCGCGCTTTCCGAGGCGCGCCGCGTGTTGAAGCCCGGCGGAAAGTTCTTCTGCCTGGAGTTCAGCCACGTGGTCCTTCCGGTCCTGCGCGAGATCTACGACGTCTATTCCTTCCAGGTCCTGCCGCGGCTCGGCCGCATGGTGGCCGGGGACGAGGACAGCTACCGCTATCTGGCGGAGAGCATCCGCCGCTTCCCCGAGCAGCAGGCCATGGTCAAGCGCATCGAGGCCGCGGGCTTCGGCGCGGTGCGCGTGCGCAACCTGACGGGCGGCATCGCCGCCATCCATTCCGGCTGGCGGATCTGACCGGATGCTGTTCCGGACCGCCCGAAACATCGGCCGCCTCTTCGTGATCGGCCGCACGCTGGCGCGCTACAACGCGCTGCCGGAAACGCTGCCGCAGACCGCCCCCGGCTTCGCGCTGTTCTGGCGCTGGGTCGGCAACGCCAAGGAGCCGGGCCGCGTCGGCCAGCGGCTGGCCCGCGCGCTGGCCGACCTGGGGCCGACCTACATCAAGCTGGGGCAGTTGCTGTCCACCCGCTCCGACCTCGTCGGCGAGCGGATGGCGCTGGATCTGGCCGAGCTTCAGGACAAGCTGCCGCCCTTCCCCGGCGCCCAGGCCCGCGCCATCGTCGAGGAGGAGCTGGGCGCCCCCATCGGCAAGCTGTTCCGCAGCTTCGACGAGGTGCCGGTCGCCGCCGCCTCCATCGCGCAGGTGCATTTCGCCGTCACCGCCGACGGGCGGGAGGTCGCGGTGAAGGTGCTGCGGCCGGGCATCGAGAACGCCTTCGAGCGGGACATCGACCTGTTCTACTGGCTGGCCGAGCTGGCCGTCGCGGTCATGCCCAAGCTGAAGCGGCTGCGCCCGCGCGAGGTGGTGGACACCTTCGCCCGCACCTCCCGCCTGGAGATGGAGCTGCGGATGGAAGCCGCAGCGGCGTCGGAGCTGGGCGACAACTTCAAGGACGACCCCACCTTCAACGTCCCGGCCATCGACTGGGACCGCACGGCGCGCCGCGTCCTGACGCTGGAGCGCATCCGCGGCTTCAAGGTGGACGAGTCGGAAAGGCTCGACGCCGCCGGCTTCGACCGCGACGAGATCCTGGCCAAGGCTTCGGCCAGCTTCTTCAACCAGGTGTTCCGCGACGGCTTCTTCCACGCCGACCTGCATCCGGGCAACCTGTTCGTCACCCAGGACGGCAACATCACCGCCGTCGATTTCGGCATCATGGGCCGGCTGGACCGGGCGACGCGGACCTACCTCGCCGACATGCTCATCGGCTTCCTGACCGGCGACTACCGCCGCGTCGCGGTGGTGCATTTCGAGGCGGGCTATGTCCCCCGCCACCAGTCGATCGAGGTCTTCACCCAGGCCTGCCGCGCCATCGGCGAGCCGTTGCAGAACAAGCCGCTGAGCGAGATTTCCGTCGGCCGGCTGCTCGCCCAGCTCTTCGCGGTGACCGAGCAGTTCGAGATGGAGACCCAGCCGCAGCTCCTCCTGCTCCAGAAGAGCATGCTGACGGCGGAGGGGGTGGGCCGCATCCTGAACCCCGACATCAACATGTGGGAGCTGGCGCGCCCGCTGATCGAAGACTGGATGCGCGAGAACCGCGGGCCGGAAGCCCAGGTTCTCGACGATCTGGAGGCCGTGGTCTCGACGTTCCGCCGCCTGCCCCGTCTGGTGAACCAGGCCGAACGCGCGGCCTCCCAGCTCGCCGACGGCGGCCTGCGCCTGCACCCGCATTCGGTCAAGCACATGCTCGACCGCTGGGTGGAACGCCGGATCAGCGAGCGCATCGCCCTGTGGATCATCGTCGTCCTGCTGACGGTGATCGCGGTCCGGGTGCTGTAGGGTCTCTTTCGGCGGCGCGCGGAAGGGGTGCGACGGCGTGCCCCTCCCCCTTGGGCGCCGTTGACCCCGCCGCCGCCCGGTCGGACACTGGAACCGTCGCAACCGTTCGCGGAGGGAAGCCATGGCCCGCGACGACTTCCAGGCGCTTCTGACCTACATCCGAACCGACCAGCTCCAGCCGCACCGGCCCCGCTCCGGCCCGCTGGAGTCGCCGCCCCCCGTCGTCACCATCGCCCGCGAGCACGGCACCGGCGGCGAGGCGATCGCGGCGAAGCTCGCCAAGTCGCTGGGGGTGTCCTGCTTCGACAAGGAGATCCTCGACGCCGTGGTGGCGACGGCCACCTCCGACCCCGCGCTGATGCGCCAGCTCGACGAGAAGCTGCCGGGGCGGACGGGGATGTTCCTCTACGCCAGCCTGATGGGGCTGCACGACCCGCTGACCGAGTATCAGCGGCTGCTGACCCGCGTGGTCAACGGCATCGCCTTCCGCGGCGGGGTGATCGTCGGGCGTGGGGCGCATCTGCTGCTGCGCGGGGCGCCGCGCTTCCGCGTCCGCATCGTCGGCTCGGACGAGGTCTGCGCCGCGCGGCTGGCCGGCGGCGATCCCGCCAAGGTCGCCGACGCGCTGCATGAGGTGCAGCGGGTCAACGCCGCCCGCGCCAAGTATTTCAAGGAGTTCTTCAAGGTCTCCAACGGCGATCCGCTGCAGTACGACCTGATCGTCAACACCGACCGCTTCACCGACCTGGACGCCGTGGTCGATGTGATCCTGCACGCCCACCGGGTCCATGGCGGGCAGAATCATGGTGGACATGCGGAGGCTCAGCCGCCCTCCTCGATCCACCAGGATTCGACCAGCGGGCCGTAGAGGGGCGTCGCCTCCGGGTGCTTCAGCCGCGACCAGCGGGCCATGCGGTCCGCCGGGCTGTGGAACAGCGGCACCATGTAGTGGCCCCACAGCAGCACCCGGTCGAGCGCGCGGACGCGGGCCACGAGGTCGGCGCGCGTCCGCGCCTCGGCGATGGAGGCGGCGATGGCGTCCACCACCGGGTCGCGGATGCCGGGGTAGTTGCGGCTGCCCGGCTGGTCCGCCGCCTCGGACCCGTAATAATAAAGCTGCTCGTTGCCGGGCGAGAGGCTGGAAACCCACCAGCGCAGGGTCATGTCGAAATCGAAATGATCAAGCCGCCCCTGATACTGCGCGTTGTCCACCGTGCGCACCGTGGCGGCGATGCCCAGCCGCTCCAGCGAACGGGCGTACTCGAGCGCCACCCGCTCGTCCGCCGGGTTGCCCAGCAGGATCTCGAAGGCGAAGGGACGCCCCGCCCCGTCGGTCAGCCGCCCGCCGCTCACCCGCCAGCCGGCGTCGGCCAGCAGGCGCAGCGCCTCGCGCAGGTTGCCCCGCGCCCCCGCCGGGCCGCTGCCGTCGGTGTGCGGCAGGGTGAAGGGCTCGGTGAACAGCGCCGGCGGCAGGAGGTCGCGGAAGGGTTCCAGCACCGACAATTCCTCCGGCCCCGGCAGTCCCTCCGCCGCCAGTTCGGAGTTCGGGTAGTAGCTCGCGGTGCGGACCAGCGCGCCGTGGAACAGGGTCTTGCCGATCCAGGCGAAATCGGTGGCGAGGCCGAGCGCCCGCCGCACCCGGATGTCGTGGAACAGGGGACGCCGCGTGTTGAAGATCAGGCCGCGGGCGAACTCCGGGCGGCGGTGCGGCAATTCCTCCAGCACGATCCGCCCCGTGCGGACCGCCGGGCCGTCGTAGCCGGTGGCCCATTTGGCGGGATCGGATTCGCGCCGCACGTCGCCCTGCCCGGCCAGGAACGCCTCCAGAGCCACCGAGTCGTCGCGGTAGTAGGTGAAATCCAGCGTGTCGGCGTTGAACAGCCCGCGCCGCGCCGGCAGGTCCCGCCCCCAGTAGTCGGCCACCCGCTCGTAGACGATGCGCCGTCCGGCCTCCGCCTGTTTGACCTGGTAGGGGCCGCTGCCCAGCGGCGGGTCGAGCGTCGTCGCGGCGAAGTCCCGCCCCGCCCACCACGCCTGGGCATGGATCGGCATCAACCCCATCAGCAGCGGCATCTCGCGGTCGAAACGCCCATCCGGGCCGGGGGCGAAGATAAAGCGGACGGTGCGCTCGCCCAGTGCCGCGGCGCTCGCCACCTTGGCGTAGAACTGGCGGCGGTTCGGCGTGCCGTGAGCGCGCTGGACCTCCAGCGAGAACAGCACGTCGGCGGCGGTCACCGGCGTCCCATCGTGCCAGCGCGCGGCGGGGTTCAGGTGGAAGACGGCGGCGCCGCGGTCCTCCGGCACCTCCAGGCTCTCGGCCAGCAGACCGTAGAGCGAGAAGGGCTCGTCCCACGAGCGGGCCAGCATCGTTTCGAAGACGAAACCAAGCCCCAGCGCCGGCACGCCCTTGACCACATGGGGGTTCAGCGTGTCGAAGCCGCCGGTCACCGCCTGGCGCAGCGTGCCGCCTTTCGGTGCGTCGGGATTGACGTAGGCGAAATGCGCAAAATCCGGCGGATAGGCGGGGTCGCCATGCATGGCGATGGCGTGGACAGCCTTCGCGGGGGGGTCGGCCCGCGCCGCAAGGGGAAAAAAGGCGAGACAGAGCAGCGCAAAGAGGATGCAGGGCATGGCGAAGGCTCGTCCCTTTGCCGCACCTGCGCAAGTGGCTTTGACTTATGCCCGCATCTGCCTAAACTCCGCGCGCGCGGCGCCGGGAGCTTTGGCCCGCGTCCACAACCAAGCGCAACCCGCTTTTGCAGTCGAAGGATGGTTTTCCATGGATCTCAGCAAGGTTCCGGTCGGCAAGAACGCCCCGTGGGACGTGAACGTGGTCATCGAGATCCCGTTGCGCGGCGAGCCGGTGAAGTACGAGATCGACAAGGAGTCGGGCGCGATGTTCGTCGACCGCTTCCTGCACACCGCCATGTACTACCCCTGCAACTACGGCTTCATCCCGCACACCCTGTCGGGTGACGGCGACCCGGTGGACGTCTGCGTGGTCGGCCGCCATTCGGTCATCCCGGGCGCCGTCCTGCGCTCGCGCCCGATCGGCGTGCTGTTCATGGAGGACGAGGGCGGCGAGGACGAGAAGCTGCTGGCCGTTCCGGTCGACAAGCTGCACCCGTTCTACAGCAGCGTGAAGTCCTACAAGGACCTGCCGGAGATCACCACCGAGCAGATCGCCCACTTCTTCCAGCACTACAAGGATCTGGAAAAGGGCAAGTGGGTGAAGATCCTGCGCTGGGGCGACGAGCAGGAAGCCGCCAAGAAGATCCAGGAAGGCATGGAGCGCGCCGCTGCCGCCACCAAGGGCCAGCTCGGCCCGGTGGTCTGACGCGCCTGTCGACTGGACGGGTTGCAAGGGCCGGCTCCGCAGCGCGGGGCCGGTCCTGCAACGCGGACCGGCCCCGCTTTTTCCCTCACCCGGTCAGGGCAGCGACTTCTCCACCGAGGTCACCGCCTCCTTCAGGATGTCCGCGCTGCGCTTCAGCGCCGCCGCCTCCTCCTCCGACAGGTCGGGCATCACCGTCTCCAGGACGCCGCCCGCCCCGATCACCCGCGGCAGCGACAGCGCCACGTCCGGCACCCCCAGAACCTCGTCGTTGAGGATGGAGCAGGTCAGCACCGCCCGCTCGTCCCCGGCAATGGCCGCCACGATGCGCGACAGGCCGCCGGCGATGCCGAAGGCGGTGTGGCCCTTGCCGTCGATGATGTGATAGGCGGCCCGGCGCACGCCCTCGTCGATGGCGGCGCGGTCCTCGGCGGTCAGGGGGCGCTTCAGCCGCTCGGCGCCGCGGTCCACCGGCAGGCAGGCCACGGTGGCGCCGGACCACAGCAGGACTTCCGAATCGCCATGCTCGCCCACCACATGGGCGTGCACCGACTTCGGCGTCACCCCCAGCCGGTCGGCCAACAGCGCGCGGAACCGCGCGGTGTCGAGGATCGTGCCGGAGCCGATCACCCGCGACGGCGGCAGGCCGGAAATGCGGGTGGCGATCTGCGTCATCACGTCCAGCGGGTTGGTCGCCACCAGCAGGATGGCGTCGGGCGCCGCCGCCAGGACCGCCGGGATGATGGCGCCGAAGACGGCCGCGTTGCGCTCCAGCAGCTGCAGGCGCGTCTCGCCGGGGCGCTGCGCCACGCCGGCGGCCAGCACCACTACGCCGGCCCCGGCCAGCGCCGCGTAACCGCCGTGGCGCACCTGGGCGGCGCGGGCGAAGGGCACGGCGTGGGCGATGTCCTGCGCCTGGGCCGCCGCCAGCTTCTCGTTCATGTCGACCAGCACGACCTCGCTGGCCGCACCGCTCATCACCATGGCGAATCCCGCCGTGGCGCCCACCGCGCCGGCCCCGACGATCCCGACCTTCATGGCTCCCGCTCCCAGTTTTTTCCGTTGAAGGTCAACAGGGTGGAGCATCGCGCCCGCCCGCTCAAGCCCCGATGCGCGGCGGGGATATCCGTTCCGGAGGGGGGCGCGACAAAGGGCGCCTGTACAAAGGTATGACCAAAGTGTATGTTGCACCGCAACATGAGCGGCGATCGGTCGCGTTCCCGTCCTGCGATTGCCTCCTTACCGCTGATTGCAAGTCGATGGCCCTGGTCCGATCTTTAGCGGAATGGCGGCTGTTCGAGCCTTGCTGTGTGAGACGAACCCCCGGAACCCGGCCATGACCGTTCGCAACCTCGACCGCCTGTTCAAGCCCGCCTCCATCGCCCTGATCGGGGCGACCCGAAAGCCGAACACCATCGGCGCCGTGGTGGCCCGCAACCTGTTCAACGCCGGGTTCGACGGCCCGATCATGCCGGTGACCGGCGAGCGCGCGGTCGAGGGGGTGCTGACCTACAAGTCGGTGGACGATCTGCCGGTCACGCCGGACCTGGCGGTGATCTGCACCCCGGCCGCCACGGTGCCCGCCACCGTCGAGGCGCTGGGCAAGCGCGGGACCAAGGCGGCCATCGTCATCTCCAGCGGCTTTTCCAAGGAGCAGACCCAGACCCTGCGCGAGGCGGCGAAGCCCCACCTGATGCGCGTCCTGGGTCCCAACAGCCTGGGCATCATGGTGCCGGGCCGCGGGCTCAACGCCAGCTTCGGCCACGTCACGCCGAAGAAGGGTGACGTGGCGCTGGTGGCGCAGTCGTCCATGGTGGTGACGTCGATCGCCGACTGGGCGACGGCGCGGGGGATCGGCTTCTCCCACCTGATCTCGATGGGCGACAAGGCGGACGTCGATTTCGGCGACCTGCTGGACTATCTGGCCAGCGACGCCACCGTGCGCGCCATCCTGCTCTACATCGAGAGCATCAGCGACGCGCGGAAGTTCATGTCGGCGGCGCGCTCCGCCGCCCGCCAGAAGCCGGTGATCGTCATCAAGTCCGGCCGCACCGACGAGGCGCTGGAGGCTTCGACCTCCCACACCGGGGCGCTGGCGGTGTCCGACGCCGTCTACGACGCCGCCTTCCGCCGCGCCGGCATCCTGCGCGTCACCGGGCTGGACGAGCTGTTCGACGCGGTGGGCACGCTGGGCACCGGGTCGCCGATCACCGGCGACCGGCTGGCCATCCTGACCAACGGCGGCGGCATGGGGGTGATGGCGACCGACAGCCTGATCCTCTCCGGCGGGCGGCTGGCCCAGTTCGCGCCGGAGACGATGGACGCGCTGGAGAAGGCGCTGGGCGCCGGCAGCGCCCGCAACCCGCTGCGCATCGGCGGCGACGCCCCGCCCAAGCGCTACGCCGACGCGCTGAACGCGCTGATGGCCGACCCGAACAACGACGCCGTGCTGGTGCTGAACTGCCCGACCGCGGTGACCGACGGGCGGGCCGCGGCGCAGGCGGTGGTCGACACCATGATCGCCAACAAGACGCGCAAGCACCCGGTGCTGACGAGCTGGCTGGGCGACAACACCGCGGCGGAGGCTCGCAAGCTGTTCGCCGCCAACCGCGTCCCCACCTACGACACGCCCAGCCACGCGGTGCGCGCCTTCCTGCATCTGGTGGAATACCGCCGGAACCAGGAGCTGCTGATGGAGACGCCGCCGTCGGTGCCGGAGGATTTCCAGCCCGACGGCATCACGGTGCGCAAGATCATCTCCCGCGCCATCGCCGAGAAGCGCGACTGGCTGAGCGAGTATGAGGCCAAGCGCGTGCTCGCCGCCTACGGCGTCCCGGTGGTGGACACCCGCCGCGCCGACACGCCGGAGGAGGCCGCCCACTGCGCCGAGATGATCGGCGGGCCGCTGGCGCTGAAGATCCTGTCGCCGGACATCACCCACAAGTCGGACGTCGGCGGCGTCGCTCTGCACCTGACCGAGCCGGCGGAGGTCAAGGCCGAGGCCGAGGCCATGCTGGCCCGCGTGCGCGAGGCGGTGCCCGACGCCCGCATCGAGGGTTTCACCGTCCAGGAGATGGCGGTGCGCGCCGACGCCTACGAGCTGATCGTCGGCATGACCGAGAACGAGCTGTTCGGCCCCGTCCTGCTGTTCGGCGAGGGCGGCATCGGGGTGGAGGTGGTGGAGGACTACGCGCTCGCCCTGCCGCCACTGAACATGAAGCTGGCGACCGAGCTGATGGGCCGCACCCGCATCTGGCGCCAGCTGCAGGGCTACCGCTCGCGCGCCGCGGTCGATCTGGAGGCGGTGGCACTGACGCTGAACAAGATTTCCCAGCTCATCGTTGATTTCCCGGAGGTCGCCGAGCTGGACGTCAACCCGCTGCTCGCCGACGCGGAGGGCGTGCTGGCTCTGGACGCCCGCATCAAGGTCGGCGTCCCGGCCCTGCCCGGCGCCAAGCGTCTGGCCATCCGCCCCTATCCCAAGGGGCTGGAGGACCGGATCACCATCAAGGACGGCCGCCAGTTCCTCGTCCGCCCCATCCTGCCGGAGGACGAGCCGCTGGTACACCACATGGTGGCCAACCAGACGCAGGAAGACTTGCGACTGCGCTTCTTCGCGCCGCTGAAGCGGCTGTCGCACCAGGCCGCCGCCCGCCTGACCCAGATGGACTACGATCGCGAGATGGGTCTGGTCGCCGTCGGACCGGACCCGGAGACCGGCGACACCATCATGTACGGCGTGGTGCGCATCACCGCCGATCCCGACAATCTGCGCGCCGAATACGCCGTGATGGTGCGGTCGGACATGAAGGGCCAAGGGCTGGGCTACCAGCTGATGAACAAGATCCTGGACTACGCCCGCTCCCGCGGGATCAAGGAGGTCTACGGCGAGGTCCTGCGCGAGAACACCAGCATGCTCGGCATGTGCCGCGCGCTCGGCTTCATCCGCAAGGAGAACCTGGACGAACCCGGCGTGGTCGAGGTGCGGATCGAGCTGGGCGGCGGGCTGGCCGCGGAATAACCGCGGCGGCCCCTTGGACGGCGCCCACTTGGAAGCGACGAGGGAGAGGGCCATACTCATGGGCATGAGCGATCCGGCACCCCGCCCGATGACCGTGGATGAGTTCCTCGTCTGGAATGACGGAACGGACACCCGCTATGAACTGGACGGCGGCCAACCCGTCGCCATGGCGCCGCCGTCCGACGCGCACGCTCTTCTCGCGGCCAACATCGTCGTCGAGTTCGGGAAACGTCTCCACCTGCCCTGCCGGGCGCGGGTCGAAGCCGGCATCCACCTGCCCGATCGTGACGATGCCTGGTTCCAGGCCGATGTCGCCGTTGCGTGTGGACCGACGTCGAGCAAGCCGGGGACGGTGGACCCGACGATCATCGTTGAGATCCTGTCGCCCTCCACCGCCCAGTTCGACCGTGGCCGGAAGCTGGCAATCTATCGGGAAATCCCGTCGGTGCAGGAAATCCTGCTGCTCGACTCGACGAAGCGCCGCGCCGAGCTGTGGCACCGCGAGGATGAGCGGAGCTGGGTGGTCCGCGACGTCATCGGGGATGGAACGCTGCGCTTCCCCTCGGTCGGGATCGAGATCCCCATGGCCGTGCTGTATGAGGGCGTCCTGTAGACGCCCTCATCGACACTCCACCTTTACAGCAGCGTTTCCAGGACGCGGTCGGGCGGGGCGTGGCCGTCCGCGAAGGTCTTGATGTTGATGATGACCTTCTCGCCCATGTCGATGCGGCCCTCGATGGTGGCGGAGCCCATGTGCGGCAGCAGGACCACGTTGTCGAGCCGCAGCAGCTTCGGGTTCACCGCCGGCTCATGCTCGAACACGTCCAGGCCGGCCCCGGCGATCTCGCCCTTCGACAGCATCCGGGTCAGCGCCGTCTCGTCGATGACCTCGCCGCGCGAGGTGTTGACGATGAAGCAGTGCGGGCGCAGCAGCTTCAGCCGGCGCTCCGACAGCAGGTGGTAGGTGGCCGGGGTGTGCGGGCAGTTGATGGACACCACGTCCATGCGCGCCAGCATCTGGTCCAGGCTCTCCCAATAGGTGGCCTCAAGCTCCTGCTCGACGTCGGGATAGACGCGGCGGCGGTTGTGGTAGTGGATCGACATGCCGAAGGCGCGCGCCCGGCGCGCCAGCGCCTGCCCGATGCGGCCCATGCCGAGGATGCCCAGCCGCTTGCCCTGGATGCGGTGGCCGAGCATCGTCGTCGGCCCCCAGCCCTTCCACTGGCCGGAACGGACCAGCCGCTCGCCTTCCGCCACCCGGCGGCCGACCGCCAGCAGCAGGGCCATGGTCATGTCCGCCGTGTCCTCGGTCAGAACGCCCGGCGTGTTGGTGACGCTGATGCCGCGCTCCCGCGCCGCCTTCAGGTCGATGTGGTCGACGCCCGTGCCGAAGGAGGCGATGAGGCGGAGCTGCGGCCCGGCCTTCTCGATCACCTCGCGGTCGATCCGGTCGGTGACGGTGGGAACCAGCACGTCGGCCGTCTGCGCCACGTCGATGAGCTGCGCGTGGGTCAAGGGTTCGTCATCGGAGTTCAGCCGTGCGTCGAACAGCTCCATCATCCGCGTCTCGATGACGTCGGGCAGTTTCCGGGTGACGACGACGAGCGGCTTCTTCTTTTCGGTCATAGACGGTGCCTCCCCCATTCCGGGCCGACGCTTGTCCTATCAAGCGGTTGGTAAGCTGTCCAGATGGCAGTGACGATTCGGCGCGGCGGCCAGCCCGATGAGCCGCCCCGCCATGTGACAAGAACCGATGCCGCGCCCCGGCCCGCGCCTTGCGCTTGCTCCCGGCGGCTACCCCTAATTATAGTGCGTCCGATTCAAATCCTTCCGATCTCCACAGCACGGGGCTGCCGGTGTTGCCGTTGCCGACGACGTCTGCCATCCGCCGCGCTCTCGCCGTTCTGGCGCTGGCCATCGCAGCCTTGGCGCCGGTCACGCCGTCCACCGCCGACGCGTCGGACGGCGGGCGGCGCGAGAAGGACCCGACCCACGCCTCGGGCCTGCCGATCCCCCGCTTCGTGTCGCTGCGCTCGGGCGAGGTGAACGCGCGCACCGGCCCCAACGTGCGCTACCCCATCGAATGGGTGTTCACCCGCAAGGAAATGCCGGTGGAGATCACCCAGGAATTCGACACTTGGCGCCGCATCCGCGACTGGGAAGGCAGCGAGGGCTGGGTGCATCAGAGCATGCTGTCGGGCAAGCGCAGCATCGTCATCACCGGCGACATCCGCACCGTCCGCAAGGAGCCGCGCGGCGACGCCGCCGTCGTGGCCCGCGCCCAGCCGGGGGTGATCGGCTGGCTGCGCAAGTGCAAGGGCGAGTGGTGCGAGGTGGACCTGAAGGGCTATCGCGGCTGGATGAGCCGCGGGGAGTTCTGGGGCGCCTACAAGGACGAGACGTTCGAGTAACGGGCGGGCCGTTTGCCCCCACCCTTCCCACGGCTGGCGCCGCAGGCCCCTTCCCTCCCCCGCTTCGCAGGAGAGGGAGACAGTTCCCTCCCCTGCGAAGCGGGGAAGGGTCAGGGAGGGGGCAAGGGTCTCCCCTATCCGAAATCCCCCGCAAGCTCCGCCCGCACCGCCTCCGGCATCACCGCCATGTGGCCGTAGTGGGGATGGCCGATGCCGAGGATCACCTCCGTGCCGGGGGTGCGGAAGGCGGCGATCTGCTCCGGCGTGAAGTCGAAATGCAGGAAATGGACGGCGGACGCCTTGCCGGCCTCGTTCGTGCGCGCCACGTCCTCCTCCGGCCGGCCGGTCACCGTGTGTCCGGCGAAGCGCAGAGTCACCGTGCGCTCCACCCCTCCCAGCCGGCCGAGTTCGGCGCCGCGCCGCGCCGGGTCGGCAATCTCGAACATCACCGTGGCGACCAGTTCCGTCCCTTGCGGAATCAGGCCGTTGTAGGCGCGCAGCTCACCGGCAATCTGGTCTTCGCCGCCCCGCTCGATGAACAGCATCTCGTGGACCTGCTGCCACATCGTCTCGTAATTCTCGAAATGGACGAGGGCGTAGGGGCCGACCGCAACGCGGCGCTTTTTCTTCACGGCGACCAGCGCGCTGCGGCGGGCGGCGCGTTCGCGGGCGTAGCGGTCCAGGGGAAGGATGTCGGCGCGGGTGATCGCGATCCGGCGCGCCGTCATGACGACAGCTGGTCCAGCATCCTCTGGAACCGCCCGGCATGGCTCCGCTCGGCCTTGGCCAGCGTTTCGAACCAGTCCGCGACCTCCTCGAAGCCTTCCTCGCGGGCGGTGCGGGCCATGCCCGGGTACATGTCGGTGTATTCGTGGGTCTCGCCGGCGATGGCGGCCTTCAGGTTGCTCACCGTGTCGCCGATGGGCAGGCCGGTGATCGGGTCGCCGGCCTCCTCCAGGAATTCCAGATGGCCGTGGGCGTGGCCGGTTTCGCCCTCCGCCGTGGAGCGGAAGACGGCGGCGACCTCGTTGTGGCCTTCCACGTCGGCCTTCTGGGCGAAATAGAGATAGCGGCGGTTGGCTTGGCTCTCACCCGCGAAGGCCGCCTTGAGGTTCTGCTCGGTCTTCGTGCCCTTCAGCGACATGGCGGCGTTCTCCAGACGGGGTTCTGTCCGGCCCGGCCGCGCGCGGGCGTGGGGCCTCCGGCGGCCGAGCCTCGGCTACGGCTTATGCCATTGCTCCCAAAACGCGTCAATGTTCCGGAAATTCCCCGAAGACCCGGTCGGGAGACGGATTTTTTCCAGCAGCATCCATGAGCCGCCCGCCCCCCTCAGCGCTCCTCGCTCTGCTCCGCGCTCAGCCGGACGATCACGTCCACCCGCGCGATGCGCGTGCCCGGCGGGGCCGGCGGCAGATGCTGCACCACCACGTCGTCGCCGGGGATGTCCTCCAGCCGGCCCGTCCCTTCCAGGAAGAAATGGTGATGGTCGCTGGTGTTGGTGTCGAAATAGGATTTGCCCGCCTCCACCACCACCTCGCGCAGCAGGCCGGCGGCGGTGAACTGGTTCAGCGTGTTGTAGACCGTGGCCAGCGACACCCGCAGGTCCGCCCCCATCGCCTCGGTGTGGAGTTGCTCGGCGGTGACGTGGCGGTGCTCCCCTTCGAACAGCAGGCGGGCCAGCCCCAGACGCTGGCGCGTCGGGCGGAAGCCTGCCGTCTGCAGGCGGTCGAGGGCGCGCTTGAAGGGTCGGGTGCCGGTCATCGTCGTCTGTTCGCCGTGGTTCAGGTCACAAAGTCGGAACGCGAAACGGACCGCGGCGATCTGCCGCAGCCCGCTCACTTTAGAACGATTTCAGGTCAGGGGGCAAGTGCCCCCCGCAAAGCCGCGAACCGCCGGCGTCAGTAGCCGGTGGCGATCCGCTCGACCAGCTGCTTCACGGTCGGGATGAACCCGTCCTTGTAGTAAGGGTCCGACGCGAAGCGGAAGGCGTTGTGACCGGCGAACATGAGCTGGTTTTCGCAGTCGTCGGTGTGGCTGACCGCCTGCAGGGTCTTCTGGATGCAGTAGGAGCGCGGATCGGCGCGCTTGCCGTTCGTGCCTTCCTCGTTCTGCGCCCAGTTGGAGAAGTTGCAGGCCGACAGGCAGCCCATGCAGTCCACCTGATCGCGGTGGATGCGCTCCGCCTGCTCCGGCGTGACGAAGATGACCGTGCTGTCCGGCGTCTTCAGGCCGCTGGTGAAGCCCTGGGACAGCCAGCCCTCGGCGCGGGCCTTGTCCGTCTCGGTCACATAGACCGGGCGGCCGCGCGGGCCCAGCGGCAGCTCGGCGGAATGCTCGCCCACCGGTTTGGGCAGATAGGCCACCTGACGCTCCGAGCGGGCCATCAGGTCCATCAGGAACGGGTTCTTGACGGCGGAGGAGTAGAAGCCCGTCGGCGAGAAGCGGTTCAGGAAGACGTCGCCTTCCTTCAGTGTCAGCAGACGGTGCTTCCAGGCGTTGGAAATCGGGCTTTCCTGGGTCAGCAGCGGGCGCGTGCCGAACTGGAAGGCCACCGGGCCAAGGTCGGGGTTGTCGATCCAGTCTTCCCAGTCCGACAGCCACCAGACGCCACCAGCCATGACGATGGGGGTGTCGTTCAGGCCGAAGCTGTTCATCATCTGGCGCAGCGCCAGGACGCGGGGGAACGGGTCCTCCGGCTTCAGCGGGTCCTCGGAGTTGGACAGGCCGTTGTGGCCGCCGGCCAGCCACGGGTCCTCGTAGACCACGCCGCCCAGGTTCTCGCGGAACTTGTGATAGGCGCGCAGCCACAGGGCGCGGAAGGCGCGGGCCGAGGAGACGATGGGGTAGTAGTGCACGCCGTAGTGAACAGCGATCTCCGCCACGCGGTAGGGCATGCCGGCGCCGCAGGTGACGCCGTGGATCAGACCCTGGGAGCCTTCCAGCACGCCGTGCAGGATGTGCTCGGCGCCGCCCATCTCCCAGAGGACGTTCATGTGGATGCGGCCTTGGCCGTTCGACGCCTCGTGCGCGATGCGCGCCTGCGCGATGCCGCCCTGGATGCCGAACTTGATCAGCTCGTCGTGACGCTCGCGGCGGGTTTTGCCGTGATAGACCTGCGGCAGGAGATTCCCGTTCTCGTCGTAGCTGTCGGCGTTCACGCCCGAGAATGTTCCGATACCCCCGGCCGCCGCCCAGGCGCCCGAGCTTTCCCCGTTGGAGACGGCAATTCCCTTGCCACCCTCGACGAGCGGCAGAACCTCCCGGCCAGACATCAGCAACGGCTTAAGCGCCTTCAACGAAACCTCCAAGACCATGAGAGCGCCCGCGTGCGGGCACCCGGACAGCGCGACCCGAAAGACGACGAAAAACGCCGCCGGGAGTCGTGCCCCCGACGGCCCATGCCGCCATGAGCGATCTATATATGAGGAAATTTCCGTGCGGACGAGCGGATTCGCGGTGTTAGAAAAAAATCTGTCACGGCGACATGTCCCCAAACGTCAACCGGTGGTCCCTGGGAGAACCGCCTCACGGGGTCGTCGCGGCGGCCAGTTCCGCCGCCAGCCGGCCCGGTGCGTCGGTGAAGACACCGGCCACGCCCCAGCCGAACAGCGTCCGCGCCCGCGCCGCGTCGTTGACGGTGTAGGCCAGCACCGGACGCCCGGTGGCGCGGTAGGCGGCGACGCTCTCCGCCGTCTGGGGATCCTGATGGACGTTCAGCGTGGCCGCGCCGATGCGGTCGGCGATGGCCGCCCAGTCGGCGGGCGGGTCCCACAACAGGTAGCCGCGCGGAATCTCCGGCGCACGGTCGCGCGCCACCTCCAGGCAGGGCACCTCGAAGCTGGACACCAGCAGGGGCAGTCCGGCGGGCCACAGCCGCGTCAGCAGATCCAGCGCAACGTCTGCCGTCACCACCTCCTGGCCGGGATAGGGTTTGATCTCCAGATTCAGGCCCAGGCCCAACTTGCGGATCACGCCCAGCGCCTCTTCCAGGGTCGGCACCGTTTCGCCGGCGAAACGGGTGTCGAACCAGGAACCGGCGTCCAGCGCCTTCAGCTCCGCCAGGGTCAGGGCCGGCACCGGCCCGGCGCCGTTGGTGGTGCGCTCCAGCGTGTCGTCGTGGATCAGCACCGGCACGCGGTCGCGGGTGAGCATCACGTCCACCTCGACCCAGGCGGCACCCTGGCGGGCGGCCTCGCGCAGGCTGGCGAGGGTGTTTTCCGGCGCGCTTTCCTTGGCGCCGCGGTGGCCGATCAGGCGGGGAAGAGTCGACAGCATGGGTCCTGCGGGAGTAAGAGCGGGCCTCTCATATTAGGCGCAAAGCGGCGGATCGGGAACGAGCGATGAAGGCAGCCCACAGCGTGACCGATCTGGTGGCCGCCGGGCTGATGACGCCCGCGGCGGGCGAGGCCGTGGCCGCCGTGGCCGACCGCTACGCCATCGCCCTGACCCCGTACCTGCTGGAGACGCTGGCGGATGCCGCGCCCGGCGATCCCCTGTACGCGCAGTACGTCCCCTCTCCCAAGGAAGCGTACACCGCGCCGGAGGAGCGCGAGGACCCCATCGGCGATGTGGTGCGCAGCCCGGTGAAGGGCATCGTCCACCGCTACCCCGACCGGGTCCTGCTGAAGCCGCTGCACGCCTGCGCGGTCTATTGCCGTTTCTGCTTCCGGCGGGAAATGGTCGGTCCGGGCGGCGAGGCCCTGTCGCCCGAGGAGCTGGACGCCGCCCTGGCGTACGTGCGTGCGCATCCCGAGGTGTGGGAGGTGGTGGTGACCGGCGGCGATCCGCTGCTGCTGTCGCCGCGGCGCCTGTCGCACATCGTCCGCAGCCTGTCGGACATTCCCCATGTCGGGGTGGTCCGGCTGCACACCCGCATCCCCGTCGCCGACCCGGCGCGCGTCACCGCGGAGCTGGTCGAGGCGCTGAAGGCGCCGGAGCTGGCGACCTGGATGGCTGTCCACATCAACCACGCCGACGAATTGACGGAGCCGGCGCGCGGCGCCATCGCCCGGCTGGCCGACGCCGGCATTCCCCTGCTGGGCCAGACGGTGCTGCTGAAAGGCATCAACGACGACGCGGCGGCGCTGGAGGCGCTGTTCCGGGGATTGGTGCGCAACCGGATCAAGCCCTATTACCTGCACCATCCCGACCTTGCCGCCGGCACCAGCCATTTCCGCCCGACCCTGGCCGAGGGGCAGGCGCTGGTGAAGGGGCTGCGCGGGCGCGTCTCCGGCCTCTGCCAGCCGACCTATGTGCTGGACATCCCCGGCGGGCACGGCAAGGCCCCCGCCGCGCCGGGCTGGGTGCGGCCCGACGGGGAAGGCGGTTATGTGGCGGAGGACTTCACCGGGGCGACGCACCGCTACCGCGGCTGATCAGCGCGTCCCCAGCCCCGGCCCCAGCCCGAACAGCGGGTCCGGGTTCAGGACGACGCCATGGACGGCGACGATGGAGGCGAAGCCGGTCCACAGCACCAGCGGCAGCCAACTCGCCGCGATGGCGCGGTCGTCCGGCCAGACCAGCAGAACGCAGGTCGAGGCGATGATGAAGTAGGCGATGGTCCAGGCCGCCGCCAGGATCGGGCTGCCCATCGTGAAATAGGCGAAGCCGAAGCTGGCGTAGAGCAGCCACAGCGCCCCCTGCATGCCGATCAGCGCCGGGCGCCAGCGGATCGTCCAGGGCGCGTTCAGCAGCCGCACGCAGCCCCAGAGCTGGATCAGGCTGATGCTGAACCAGACGACGGGAAAGGCCCAACCCGCCGGCTGCAGCGGCGAGGGCTGATAGCCGGGAAACGGCTCCCCGCCCCGGTCGAATACGCCATAGGTGTTGGTGAGCAGCCAAAAGACCAGAGCCTGCCACCAATACACGCGGAAGGGCAGCGGGCCGGTGTCGGTTGCGGGTTCCGTCGGGACGAAGGAGCGGTGGTTCATGCCTTAGGAAATGGCACGGCTCCGCTTGCGGTCAAGCGCGTGTTTGGCTCATCCGGCGGAGCGCCGGAACAGCCGCGCCCCCTCGCTGGTTTTCCTCTGGCAATGCGTCGGGGGAGGATCGGGCGATGCGGTGGCAGGACGGTCGCGAGAGCGAGAATGTCGAGGACCGGCGCGGCGCGCCCGGAAGCGGCGGGTTCCGCACCGGCGGGATCGGCATTCCCATCGGGCGCGGCGGGATCGGCATCGGCGGGCTGGCGGTGATCGTCGTGGTCTCGCTCCTGCTCGGCATCAACCCGCTGGATCTTCTGCAGGGCACGGCGCCGCAGGATCAGGCCCGTTACGAGCAATCCGACGCTCCGCGCGGCGGTGGCCCGGACAACAGGGACGACGAGCTGAAGCGCTTCGTCTCGGTCGTGCTCGCCGACACGGAGGACACCTGGGCCGCGCAGTTCCAGCAGTTGGGCCGCACCTACCAGGACCCGGCGCTGGTCCTGTTCTCCGGCACGGTGGATTCGGGCTGCGGCTTCGCCCAAGCGGCGATGGGTCCCTTCTACTGCCCGCAGGACCGCAAGGTGTACATCGACCTCAGCTTCTACCGCGACCTGCGCGACCGCTTCCGCGCGCCGGGCGACTTCGCCCAGGCCTATGTGATCGCCCACGAGGTCGGCCACCATGTGCAGAACCTGCTGGGCATCTCCGACCGGGTGCAGCAGGCCCAGCGGCAAACCGGGTCCCAGGCCGAGGCCAACGGGCTGTCGGTGCGTCTGGAGCTTCAGGCCGACTGCTTCGCCGGCCTGTGGGCCAACCACGCCAACCGCGAGCGCCAGATCATCGAGCCCGGCGACGTCGAGGAGGCGCTGACGGCGGCCAGCGCCATCGGCGACGACCGTCTGCAGCGCCAGTCCCGCGGCACGGTGACGCCGGACAGCTTCACCCACGGCAGCTCCACCCAACGGGTGCAATGGTTCCGCACCGGTCTGGAGCGTGGCGAGCTGAACGCCTGCGACACGTTCCGGGCGGATCGGCTGTAGGGGGCCAGACAAAGAAAAAGGCGCCTTTCGGCGCCTTGCCCCCCGACCCTCCCCCGCTGTCGCAGGGAAGGGAGGAAGAAAAAACCTGATCGTCAGGCGGCGGGGCCGTCCTTCTTGGTCAGGTCTTCGCCGGTGGCCTGATCGACCTGCTTCATCGACAGCTTCACCTTGCCGCGGTCGTCGAAGCCGATGACCTTCACCTTCACCGAGTCACCCTGCGACACCACGTCCGACACCTTGCCGACGCGCTGCTGCGCCAGCTCGGAAATGTGGACGAGGCCGTCGCGGGAGCCCAGGAAGTTCACGAAGGCGCCGAAATCGACGACCTTCACGACCTTGCCGGTGTAGACCACGTTCATTTCCGGCTCGGCGACGATGCCCTTGATCCAGTCGATGGCGGCCTGGGCGGCCTTGGTGTCCACCGCGGCGACCTTGACCGTGCCGTCGTCCTCGATGTCGATCTTGGCGCCGGTCTGCTCCACGATCTCGCGGATCACCTTGCCGCCGGAGCCGATCACGTCGCGGATCTTCTCCTTCGGGATGTTGATCACGGTGATGCGCGGGGCGTTCTCGTTCACCGCCTCGCGGGCGCCGGTCAGGGCCTTGGACATCTCGCCCAGGATGTGCAGGCGGCCGTCCTTGGCCTGGCCCAGGGCGATCTTCATGATCTCCTCGGTGATCGAGGTGATCTTGATGTCCATCTGCAGCGCGGTGATGCCCGCGTCGGTGCCGGCCACCTTGAAGTCCATGTCGCCCAGGTGATCCTCGTCACCCAGGATGTCCGACAGGACCGCGAAGCCGTCGTCTTCCTTGATCAGGCCCATGGCGATGCCGGCCACCGGGCGCGCCAGCGGAGCGCCGGCGTCCATCAGCGACAGCGAGGTGCCGCAGACCGTCGCCATCGACGACGAGCCGTTGGACTCGGTCACTTCCGACACCACGCGCAGCGTGTAGGGGAAGTCTTCCTTCTTCGGCAGCAGCGGGTGGATGGCGCGCCACGCCAGCTTGCCGTGGCCGATCTCGCGGCGGCCCGGCGAGCCCATGCGGCCGGCCTCGCCCACCGAGTACGGAGGGAAGTTGTAGTGGAGCATGAAGTGCTCCCGGTACTCGCCCTGCAGCGCGTCGATGATCTGCTCGTCCTGGCTGGTGCCCAGCGTGGTGACGACCAGCGCCTGCGTCTCGCCGCGGGTGAACAGCGCCGAACCGTGGGCGCGCGGCAGCACGCCGACCTCCGACACGATCGGGCGGACCGTCTTGGTGTCGCGGCCGTCGATGCGGCGGCCGGTCTTCAGGACGGCGCCGCGCAGGATGTCGGCCTCCAGCTCCTTGAACTCGGTCACGATGGCCTGGGTCTCATGGGCCTCGGCCAGAGCCTCCAGCGCCTTCGCCTTGGCGGCGCCGATCTTCTCGTAGCGGACCTGCTTCACCGTCTCGGTGTAGGCGGCCTCCACGTCGGCGCCGACGGTCGCGCGCAGCTTCGCCTTCAGGGCGGCGCGGTCGTAGGCCGGCTCCGGCAGGTCCCACGGCTCCTTGGCGCACTCTTCGGCCAGATCGATGATGGCGTCGATGACCGGCTGGAAGCCGCTGTGGCCGAACATCACGGCGCCCAGCATGACCTCCTCGGACAGCTCCTTGGCTTCCGATTCGACCATCAGCACGCCGTCCTGGGTACCGGCGACCACGAGGTCGAGCGCGGAACCGTCCACGGCGTCCATGGTCGGGTTCAGGACATACTGGCCGTCGACGTAGCCGACGCGGGCCGCGCCGATCGGACCGAGGAACGGAATGCCGGAGATCGTCAGCGCAGCCGAGGTGCCGACCATCGCGACGATGTCCGGATCGTTCTCCAGATCGTGGCTCAGCACAGTGCAGATGACCTGCGTCTCGTTGCGGAAGCCATCGGCGAACAGCGGACGGATGGGACGGTCGATCAGGCGGCTGACCAGCGTCTCCTTCTCCGTCGGGCGGCCTTCACGCTTGAAGAAGCCGCCGGGAATCTTGCCGGCTGCGAAGGACTTTTCCTGGTAATTGACCGTCAGCGGAAAGAAATCGACGCCCGGCTTCGGCGACTTGGCGCCGACGACCGTGCAGAGGACCGTGGTCTCACCATAGGTGACCAGCACCGCGCCGTCGGCCTGACGGGCGATCTTGCCCGTCTCGAACGTCAGCTTGCGTCCACCCCATTCGATTTCTTTGCGGAAAACTTTGAACATGGATTCTTCCTTCCATCCGACACCTAGGCCCGCCGGATTGCTGGCCTAAGCCGGGGTCATCGGTCGTCGGACCCCGCATGTGAAAACCCAACAAAGGGCAAAACCCGAAAAGGGCTAAAAAAATCAAACGGCCGGTCCCGGAAGGTCCGGGCCGGCCGTCTGACTAGAACATACCTTCGCGAACAACCGAACGTCCCGACCGGCGCGACGCTCCTCGGTGCACCGGAACGCGGTGCGGCGGGTCGAGCGCTGATCGGGACGGATGTTCGGTCACCAGCACGGACGCCTTTTGGAAATCAGCGACGCAGGCCCAGACGCTCGATGAGCGTGGCGTAGCGGCTGTTGTCCTTCTTCTTGAGATAGTCGAGAAGACGGCGGCGCTGGCCGACCATCACCAGCAGACCACGACGGGAGTGGAAGTCCTTCTTGTGGCCCTGCAGATGCTCGGTCAGATTCCGGATGCGCTCGGACAGGATCGCGACCTGGACCTCGGGCGAACCGGTGTCGTTGGTGCCGCGCGAATAGTCCTTAATGAGTTCCTGCTTGCGATCGGGCGTGATCGACATCGGGGTCTCCATCGTTCATAGGTTGAGAACGCGCACCGGACGGACCTCCGCCCCCTCCACACGCGCCAGCGCCACCGGCTTGCCGCCGAAAAGCGCAATGACGGTGCCATCCCCACCAACATCGCCGCGCAGCGCCGTGAGGCGTTCGCGGTCCTGCCGGGTGAGGAGTGCCACCGTCTGGCCGTGCTTCAGTCGGTGCGCTTCCGCGTCCGTCAGGGCCAGCGCCGGGATGTCGTCCAGCGCGGTCTCGATCGGAAGCAGAAGTCTTTCGACCGCGGCACCTTGCTCCATCGCGGTCAGATCGTCCAGGGAAATCGCCCCGTCCAGCGTGAAGGACCCGACGCGCAGACGTCGCAAATCGCGGATGTGCCCCACCGTCCCCAACCGTTCGGCGAGGTCGCGGGCGATGGAACGGACATAGGTGCCCTTGCCGCAATCCACCTCCAGCACCGCGTGGTCGGCGTCCGGAATCTCGATCAGCTCCAGCCGGTCGATGCGCACGGTGCGCGGGGCGATGTCCACCACCTCGCCCTCGCGCGCCATGTCGTAGGCGCGCTCGCCGTTGATCTTCAGAGCGCAGTATTGCGGCGGGATCTGCTCGACGAAACCCAGAAAGCCGGGCAGAGCGGCGCGGATCGCCTCGGCGTCGGGACGCACCGCGGAGGTCTCCACCGCCGTGCCCTCGCGGTCGTCGGTGGTGGTGCGGGTGCCCCAGGCCACGGTGAAGCGGTAGGTCTTCTCGCCGTCCATGGCGTAGGAGACGGTCTTGGTCGCCTCGCCCAGCGCGATGGGCAGGATGCCCGTGGCGATGGGATCCAGCGTGCCGCCGTGCCCGGCCTTCTCCGCGTTCAGATGGCGCCGCACCTTGGACAGCGCCTGCGTCGAGGTCATCCCCGCCGGCTTGTCCAGCACGACCCAGCCGTGGATCGGCTCACCCTTGCGCTTACGAGCCACGGCGCCCCTCGCCCTCGCCGCCGTTGCCCTCATCCCCGTCGTCTTCGTCCTCGTCGTCATCCTCGTCGTCGATGTCGTCATCGCCGTCGAGGTCGTCCGTCTCGGTCTCGTCCTCCTCGTCCCAGCCGTCGTCCTCGTCGTCATGGTCGTCGTCGCCGTTCACGCGGTCGGCGAGCGTGCGGTAGCCGACGTCGCGGGCGACCGCCGGGCTGTGCAGGATATCGTCGATGCGACCGGCGTAGTCGAAGGAGGTGTCGGCCTCGAAGCTCAGCGTCGGGGCGTGGCGCAGGTTGATGGCGCGGGCGACCTGGCCGCGCAGGAAAGGGGCGGCGCGGCGCAGGGCCGACAGCGTCTCGTCCATCGGGCCGCCACCCAGCGGCGTGACGAAGGCGGTGGCGTTGCGCAGGTCCGGGCTGATCCGCACCTCGGTCACCGTGACGTTCAGTTCCGCCAGTTCGGGGTCGTGGAAGTCGCCGCGCCGGAACAGGTCCGCCAGGGCATGGCGGATTTCCTCGCCGATGCGGAGCTGGCGCTGGGACGGCGGCTTTCCGGCCAGATCGTGTTTCTTTCTCATGCTGTCGATCCCGAATGCGGTGCGGGAGGGGTCTGTCCCTCCGCGAAAACGCGACAAGGGCGCACGGGCGCCCTTGTCATCTGCAATGTCATCTGTGGCCGGTCCGAGAGCCGGGGTGCGGCGGCGGGCTTACAGCTCGCGCGCCACCTCCTCGATCTCGAAGGCTTCGATGATGTCGCCGGCCAGAATGTTGTCGTAATTCTCGAAGGCCATACCGCACTCGTAACCCTCGCGCACTTCCTTGACCTCGTCCTTGAAGCGCTTGAGCGTCTTGAGCGTGCCCTCGTGGATGACGACGTTGTCGCGCAGCAGGCGGCAGCCGGCGCCGCGCTTGACGGTGCCCTGCGTGACCATGCAACCGGCGACCTTGCCGACCTTGGTGATGTTGAACACCTCGCGGATTTCGGCGTAGCCGATGAAACGCTCGCGCAGGGTCGGCGACAGCATACCGGTGAGGGCCGCCTTCACGTCGTCGATCACGTTGTAGATGATCGAGTAGTAGCGGATCTCGACGCCGTCGCGCTTGGCCATGTCGCGGGCCTGCGGGTTGGCGCGGACGTTGAAGCCGAAGACCATCGCGTTGGAGGCGTTCGCCAGCGTGATGTCGGACTCGTTGATCGCACCCACCGACGCGTGCAGCACGCGAACCTTGACCTCGGTGTTCTCCGCCGTGAGCTTCTCCAGGGCGTTGGAGATCGCCTCGATGGAGCCCTGCACGTCGCCCTTGATGACGACCGGCAGTTCCTTGGCCTCGCCGGCCTGGATGCGGCTGAACATGTCCTGCAGCGAGCCGCGGGCCGACGCCGCGTTGGCGGCTTCGCGCTTCTTGCGCTGGCGGAACTCGGCGATCTCACGGGCGCGGGCTTCCGACTCGACGACGGTGAAGTCGTCGCCGGCGAGCGGCGTGCCGTTGAGACCGAGCACCTCGACCGGGCTGGCCGGGGCGGCCTGCTCGACGCTCTGGCCGCGGTCGTTGACCAGGGCGCGGACGCGGCCCCACTCCGACCCGGTGACGAACACGTCGCCGACCTTCAGCGTGCCGCGCTGGACCAGCACGGTGGCGACCGAACCGCGGCCGCGCTCCAGCTTGGCCTCGACCACGACACCTTCGGCGGTGCGCTCCGGGTTGGCCTTCAGCTCCAGGATTTCCGCCTGCAGGAGGATGGCCTCCTCCAGCTTGTCCAGGTTGCGCTTGGCCTTGGCCGACACTTCCACGGTCTGGATGTCGCCGCCCAGCTCTTCCACGACCAGCTCGTGCTGGAGCAGTTCCTGGCGGACGCGGTCCGGCTTGGCGTCGGGCAGGTCGATCTTATTGATGGCGACGATGATCGGAACCTTCGCGGCCTTGGCGTGATGGATCGCCTCGATCGTCTGCGGCATGACGCCGTCGTTCGCGGCGACGACCAGCACCACCACGTCCGTGACGTTGGCGCCGCGGGCGCGCATCTCGGTGAAGGCGGCGTGGCCCGGCGTGTCGATGAAGGTGATCTTCGCACCCGACTCCAGCTGCACCTGATAGGCGCCGATGTGCTGGGTGATGCCGCCGGCCTCGCGGCTGACCACGTCGGTCTGGCGCAGGGCGTCGAGCAGCGAGGTCTTGCCGTGGTCGACGTGGCCCATGATCGTGACGACCGGGGGACGCGGCACCAGCGCCGTTTCCGCATCGTCGTTGAGGCGCAGGCCGACCTCGACGTCCGCCTCCGACACACGGCGCACGCGGTGGCCGAACTCGGCGATGATCAGCTCCGCCGTGTCGGCGTCGATGGTCTGGTTGATGGTGGCCATCACGCCCATGCGCATGAGCTGCTTGATCACGTCCGCGCCGCGTTCCGCCATGCGGTTCGCCAGCTCCTGGACGGTGATGACCTCGGGCAGCACGACGTCGCGGGTCACTTTCTGCGTCTCCTGACGGCTCATCTGACGGAGCCGCTCGCGCTCACGGGCACGGCGGACGGCGGCCAGCGAGCGCGTGCGCTCACCACCCTCGTCGCTCAGCGCCTGCGAGACGGTCATCTTGGAGCCCTTGCGGCGGTCGGCGCCCGGAGCGGCCTTGCGGACCGGAGCCGGAGCCGGAGCCTTCTTGTTCCCGGGCTTGCCGCGGCGGTCGTCCTCTTCCTCGCCGAAGCGCGGAGCGGCCGGAGCCCCCGGACCACGGGCGGCCGGAGCCTCCGTGGTGGCCGCGGTGCGCGCACCAGCGCCACCGGCGGCGGGACGGGCGCCCGCGCCCTGCGGGCGGGCCTGCTCGGTGTCCTTGCGCTTGGCCTCGTCGGCCTCCTTGCGCTTGGCTTCCTCTTCCTGGCGGCGGCGCTCGGCCTCCTGGGCCTTGGCGCGCTCCGCCTCCTCGATGCCGCGCAGCTCGGCCAGCTCGCGCTGGCGCAGAGTCTCGGCGTCGAGAATCTCCGGCTCCTCCTCGACCACCTGGGCCGGCTGGGACGCCGCCTCCTCGGCGGCGCGGGCGGCGGCCTCGGCGGCCAGGACGGCGGCCTCGGCCTCCTCCTCGGCGCGGCGGCGGTTGTCTTCAGCCGCCCCCTGCAGGGCGCGGATGCGCGCCTCGCGTTCCTGGTTGGTCAGTTGACGGACGGCACCGCCGCCACCGCCGCGCTGGCGCTGGCCCGGCCCACCCCGGACGGGGATGCCCTGGGCGGCCTGACGCGCGGCGGCGCCACCGTCGGCCACGCCCGGCAGGGCGCCCTTCTCCACGGCCCGCTTACGCTTGACCTCCACGGTCACGGGCTTCGACCGGCCATGGGAGAAGCTCTGCCGGACCTGGGTCTCGACCGGCTTCTTCAGCTCCAGCTTCCCTTTGCCGGAGCCGGAGAGGTGCAAGACTTTCTTTTGGTCCTGGTCGTTGCTGTCGGTCATCGGTTCCCGAATGGTCAGACGTTGCTTACGTGGCCGGCCGGCGCAGAGCCGGCGACAAAGCCTTTGATACCCTTGAGACGCGCGGAGTCGCGTGCCAATCCCTTGGCCAGCTTCCCGCGCGCCACCACCGCGTGCACGGCGTTTTCCCGTCCCAGGGCCGCGGCCATCGCCGCGGCGTCGAACAGGTCCACGACCGGCATATCCGGCGCCAGCGCTGTGATCTTGCCCCGCTGGTCGGGCGAACCGTCGCTGGCCTCGACCAGCAGATAGGGCGGTCCGGCGCGTCCGACCTGGTTGGTCTTCAGCGCCTCGCGCACCTTTTCGTATCCGGCCAGAGCCTGCCCGGCCCGGCGCGCCAGCCCGAAGGCATCCAGGCACCGCCGCTCCAGCAGCTTCTCCAGCCGTTCCACCAGATCGGGCGGGACGCGCACCGCGCGCCGCGCCGCCTTGGCGAACATGTTCTTGGCAATGGCCTTCGTGAAGGCCGCCTTGTCCCCCGACAGCCAGAGGCCGCGGCCCGGAAGCCGTTCCTCCAGATCGGGCACGATCTCGCCGTCGGGTGATACCACGAAACGGATCATGCCGTCCTTCGACTGCACGGTGCCGGTGGCGATGCAGCGGCGCAGCGGACCCTTTTCTAGGTCCGCCGGCAGCAGCGCCTCCCCTTCGGCCGCAAGGCCGTCCGGTTCACCGTCCGCCGGAGTCTGTTCGTTCCTGTCGCTCAGCCCAACCATCCGTACCGTTTGTGCGTCCTAAGTCCCGGCTCAGCTCTGCGCCGCCTGGTCGTCCGCCGAGGGTTGCGCCGCGGTGGGCGCGCCTTCCTCGCCGTCGAACCAGTGGGCACGGGCGGCCATGATGATCTCGTTGGCCTCGTCTTCCGTCGGGGCCTCCTTGCCGAGAATGTCGCGCAGTTCGTCCGCGGCGAGGTCGGCGAGGTCGTCCATCGTCTTCACGCCGTTCTCACCCAGCTTCACCAGCAGGGTCGGGCTGAAGCCGGTGACTTCCGCCACCGCGTCCTCGACGCCGAGCGCCTGGCGCTTCTCGGTCATGCGGACGTCCTGCTCGTCGAGGAAGTTGAGGGCGCGCTGCTTCAGCTCCTCCGCCACATCCTCGTCGAAGCCTTCGATCTCGGCCAGTTCCTCGGTCTCGACGTAGGCGATCTCCTCCACGGAGGTGAAGCCTTCGGCGACCAGGAGATGGGCGATCACATCGTCCACGTCCAGCGCTTCCATGAAGAGCTGCGAGCGGGTGCGGAATTCGTCCGAGCGGCGCTCCGACTCCTCCTGCTCGGTCAGGATGTCGATGTCCCAGCCGGTGAGCTGGGTGGCGAGGCGCACGTTCTGGCCGCGGCGGCCGATGGCCAGCGACAGCTGGTCGTCGGGCACCACCACCTCGATGCGGCTGTTGTCCTCGTCCATCACGACCTTGGCGACCTCGGCCGGGGCCAGGGCGTTGACGATGAAGGTCGCCGGCTCCTGGTTCCACTGGATGATGTCGATCTTCTCGCCCTGCAGCTCGCCGACGACCGCCTGGACGCGGCTGCCGCGCATGCCAACGCAGGCGCCGACCGGGTCGATGGAGCTGTCGTTGCTGATCACCGCGATCTTGGCGCGCGAGCCCGGGTCGCGGGCGACCGCCTTGATCTCGATGATGCCGTCGTAGATCTCCGGCACTTCCTGGGCGAACAGCTTCGCCATGAACATCGGATGGGTGCGCGACAGGAAGATCTGCGGGCCGCGCGCTTCCTCGCGCACGTCGAAGATGTAGGCGCGCACACGGTCGCCGTTCTTGAAGTGCTCGCGCGGCAGCAGCTCGTCGCGGCGCAGGATCGCTTCGGCGCGGCCCAGGTCGACGGTGACGTTGCCGTATTCGACGCGCTTGACCAGACCGTTGACGATCTCGCCGGTGCGGTCCTTGTATTCGTTGAACTGGCGCTTGCGCTCCGCGTCGCGGACCTTCTGGACGATGACCTGCTTGGCCGTCTGGGCGGCGATGCGGCCGAAGTCGATGGGCGGCAGCGGATCGACCAGGAAGTCGCCGACCTGGGCGCCGGGCTTGCGGCGCTGGGCGTAGGCGAGGGTCACCTGGGTCGCCTCGTTCTCCACCGCCTCGACCACCTCCAGGTGGCGGGTCAGGTGGATGTCGCCCGTCTTGCGGTCGATGCGGGCGCGGATGTCGTGCTCGTGGCCGTACTTGGAGCGCCCGGCCTTCTGAATCGCCTGCTCCATCGCCTCCAGGACCTCGTCCCGGTCGATGTTCTTTTCGCGGGCAACCGCGTCAGCGACTTGCAGCAGTTCCATCCGTCACACTTCCTGGACTGGCGTTTGTTCTTCGAGTGAAGCCCGGAGCGGCCGTCAACCCTGGCCCTGGCTGGCGCGGATCAGTTCATCCGTCAAGACCAGCTTGGCGCGCAGGATGTTGTCGAACTCCAGCCGGGCGGCTCCCTGTTCCGATTCGATGCACACGAGGCCGTCGTCGACGCCCTTCAGCATGCCCTTGAAGCGCTTGCGGCCATCGACGGCGAGCCGGGTCTCCAGCTTGGCCTCGAAACCGGCGAAACGCTCAAAATCCTTCAGACGGGTCAGCGGCCGGTCGATGCCGGGCGAACTGACCTCCAGCGTGTAGGCGCTCTTGATCGGATCTTCAACGTCGAGCACCGCGGAGATCGCGCGGCTGATGTCGGCGCAGTCTTCGACCGTCATGGGCGCGCCGTCGGCGCGTTCCGCCATGACCTGCAGAACCATGCGCTGCCCACCGGTCAACTGCACACGCACGAGTTCGTAGCCCATGGCCTCGACCGACGGCGTGATGATCTGCTCGATACGACCGGTTGCTTCCATTCCACCTGACCCGCCCCCGCGGTCTCCCCTGGCACAGCGCCCTGGGACCAACACGGGGATTCCATACGCTGATAAAAAAATAAGTGGGCCAAGGCCCACCCGCAAAGCGTCCCGCCGGCCCGGTTTCCCGAGCCGCCGATCCGTATGGGTTCATGCGGTGAATATAGACATTCCGGAGCAGGCCGCAAGCGCTTTTCCGCAAGGTCCTATGCCCGGCGCTTGGTGAGCGGGTCCGACCCGGGTAAAGTCAAGCCCTCGGCGGCCGTCGCACCGCGCGGAAAACGCCTCCAGGAGGGAGTTCACCGTGATCCTCGAAACGGCCCTGCTGACCGTCAGACCCGGCCAGGGCCCGGCCTTCGAACGGGCGATGACCGAGGCTCAGCCCCTCATCGCCGCAACTCCGGGCTTCCTCGGGCTGGAGCTGCGGCCCTGCCTGGAGGCGCCGGACCGCTACCTTCTGCTCGTCCGCTGGGAGCGGCTGGAGGACCACACCGAAGGTTTCCGCGGGTCCGGCCGCTACGCCCGCTGGAAGTCCCTGCTCCACCACTTCTACGACCCGTTCCCGGTGGTGGAGCATTATGGAGAGTCGGTGGTGTCTACCCCCGCGCCTTGCGGATGAAGCGCATGAAGACCGGCTTTCGCCCGGCCTCGATGGCCTTCTCCTCGTAGCGGGTGGGCGGCCAGTCCGCGATGCGGTGGCGCCAGTCGGACGGGCCGCGGGCGGTCCATTCGAAATCGGGGTGCCGGACCGTGTGCTCCAGCATCCAGCGCACCAGCCCCATATCGTCGCTGGCCAGACGCAGCTCCGCCCCATCCTTCAGCACGCGCGCGAGACGCGGCAGGTTGTCCGGACCGATGAAGCGGCGTTCCCAGTGGCGCTTCTTCGGCCAGGGATCGGCGAACAGCACGAAGGCGCGCCCGATGGAGGCGTCCGGCAGGGCGTCGAGCAGCGGGCGGGCGTCGTCCGGAAGGACACGGACGTTGTCCTGAACCTTCTCGTCATCGACCAGCTTGAGCAGGCCAGCCACGCCGTTGATGAAGGGTTCGGCGCCGATCACCCCGACGTCGCGGTTGTTCGCCGCCTGCCACGCCATGTGGTGTCCGCTGCCGAAGCCGACCTCCAGCCAGACGTCGCGCATGGGTTTGGCAAACAGGGCGTGGGGGTCGATCCGGTCGCCCGGCTGCGGCACCGGGATTTCCAGCGACGGCAGGAGTCCGTCGAGCAGTTCGGTCTTGCGCTTGCGGAGCGGACGCCCCTTGCGCCGCCCGTAGAGCCTCTTGGACGAGTCCAGGAAGGAGTCGGTCATTGTGACAGCAGGGTCCCAAAACGAACGCAGGGGCCGTGTGGCCCCTGCATCCCGGACGAACGGGTCCGGTCTTGGAAGAAGCCGCTTCTTAGAAGAAAGCGGTGCGCAGGTCGTTGACGAGGTCGGTCTTCTCCCAGGAGAAGCCGCCGTCAGCCTCCGCCTCGCGGCCGAAATGGCCGTAGGCGGCGGTGCGCGCGTAAACCGGACGGTTCAGGCCCAGATGCGTGCGGATGCCGCGCGGGCTGAGGTCCACCAGCTTCTGCAGCACCTCCGACAGCTTGTCCTCGTCCACCGTGCCGGTGCCGTGGGTGTCGACATAGACCGACAGCGGCTTGGACACGCCGATGGCGTAGGAGAGCTGGATCGTGCAACGCTCGGCCAGGCCGGCGGCGACCACGTTCTTGGCGAGGTAACGCGCGGCGTAGGCGGCGGAACGGTCGACCTTGGTCGGGTCCTTGCCGGAGAAGGCGCCGCCGCCGTGCGGGGCGGCACCGCCGTAGGTGTCCACGATGATCTTGCGACCGGTCAGGCCGGCGTCGCCGTCCGGGCCGCCGATGACGAAGCGGCCGGTCGGGTTGACGTAGAAGCTCGCCTCGTCGCACATCCAGCCCGCCGGCAGGCAGTTGATGACGTGCGGACGGACGATCTCGCGCACCTCCTCCTGGGTCAGGCCGTCGGCGTGCTGGGTGGAGACGACCACCGCGGTGGCGCGCACCGGCTTGCCGTTCTCGTACTGCAGCGTCACCTGGCTCTTGGCGTCGGGGCCGAGCTGCGGGGCGGCGCCGGAGTGGCGGGCCTCGGCCAGCGACTTCAGGATGGCGTGGCTGTAGTAGATCGGCGCCGGCATCAGGGCCGGGGTCTCGTTGCAGGCGTAGCCGAACATGATGCCCTGGTCGCCGGCCCCCTCGTCCTTCTCACCGGCGGCGTCGACACCGACCGCGATGTCGGCGGACTGCGAATGGACGAAGCACTTGACGTCCATCTTCTCCCAATGGAAGCCGTCCTGCTCGTATCCGATGTCCTTCACCGCGGCGCGGGCCACCTGGACCAGCATGTCGGGGGTGATGCTTTCCGGCCCGCGCACCTCACCGGCCAGAACGATCTGGTTGGTGGTCGCCAGCGTCTCCACCGCCACGCGGGCGTAGGGATCGTGCGACAGGTACAGATCGACGATCGCGTCGGAGATGCGGTCACACACCTTGTCCGGATGGCCTTCGGACACGGACTCGCTGGTGAACACGTAGTTGAGCTTGGCCACGACGAACCTCGGCAATGGACGGGGGCTATTTTACAGAATTATAAGGGGAGACCAGCGCAGCACCCACGGAAAGCCAGTCATTTGTCGTATGTGACAAGGTTTGCGTTCCAGGTCAAGCGATCTCCCCGTGGTTGGGCAAGGGCAACAGAAATTCGCCTAAAAAAAACATCGGGGAACGGGCCGGAGGGCCACGTTCCCCAATCATCCTGCCGTCCGGATTGCTTCCGGTTGCTCGGCTCGGGTCTCTCAACCTTTATTCGGCGGCTTCGACCATGCCGGAATTGGCAACGGCCTTGGTCAGCTCGAACAGGCGCTTGCGCACCGACGGGTCGTTGATGCGGTAGTAGGCGCGCACCAGCTCCAGCGTCTCGCGCTTGGCCATCGGGTCCGGCTCGTAGCCGCCCGAACGCTCCTCGAAACCGGCGGCGGCGCCGTCCTCGTCGTCGACCGGAGCCGCGGCGGCTTCCGCCGGCATGTCGTCGAAGAAGAAGGACACCGGCACGTCCAGGACGCGGCTGAGGTCGAACAGACGCGACGCGCCGATGCGGTTGGCGCCGCGCTCGTACTTCTGCACCTGCTGGAAGGTCAGGCCGATGGCCTCACCCAGCTTTTCCTGGCTCATGCCCAGAAGGGTCCGGCGCAACCGGACGCGGGAGCCGACGTGAACGTCGATCGGGTTCGGCTTTCCCGTCTTGGGACGGCCGGCAGTGGCCCGGCGGCCCCGCGCTGGCGTTGCTTGCATTGCTCTAATTCCCTGAAACAGTTGTGCAACCTTGATACGACATATCCATGTATGCAGTCAAGGGCGCCCGAGCGCTCCCGATGCGCGTGATTGAAAAAAGAGTCTCGGATGCGCTAACTGCGATGTCGTGCGCGCAGGCCCACCGCGAAACAGGTCAAAAGAAGCAACCCAAACGCGCCATCGCCCACCCGTCCGTAGAGAGTGGGGGCGGGCAGCGCTTCCGGCAAGGCCGCATCGACCACACCCCTGTAACCAAGAGGAAGCATGGCTGTGACGCGGCCGTGGGAGTCCACCACGCCGGAGATGCCGGTGTTGGCGACACGGACCAGCGGCATCCCCTCCTCCACCGCGCGGGTCCGGGCGATGGCGAAATGCTGGTGCGGGCCGGCGGTGTTGCCGTACCAGGCGTCGTTGGTCAGGTTGAGCATCCAGCGCGGCCGTGCCGCGCCGTCCTGCGCGGCGGGCAGCACGGCGCCGGGGAAGATCACCTCGTAGCAGATCAGCGGGCTGACCGGCGGCAGGCCCTTGAGATCGAGCGACACCGGCCCCGGTCCGGCGGAGAACTCCGCCCCGTTGCCGGCGATGGCTCCGACCGGCAGCCAGCGGCGCAGCGGCATGTATTCGCCGAAGGGCACGAGGTGGAACTTGTCGAAGCGCCCCGTCACGGCGCCGCTGCCGTCCACCGCCGCCAAGCTGTTGTAATAGAGCGGCTCGCCCTCCGGCCCGGCCTCCATGCGCGGCACCCCGGTGACGAGCAGCCCGCCGGGCGGGGTGACCGACCCGAGAGCCTGACGCAGGCGGGCGTCCTGGTCGAGGAACAGGGGCACCGCGGTCTCCGCCCAGATCACATGGGTGATGGGTTCGGTGGAAGGTGCGGCGGAGAGTTCCATCTGCTGCTGGACGTTGCGCACCCGCTCGCCCGCCGCCCATTTCAGCCGCTGGTCGATGGCCGGCTGGACGAGCCGAAGCCGCACGCCGGGCACCGCCGCGTCCGACGCCCCGGCCAGCCGCAGACCGCCCCAGGCGCCCAGCGCGGCGAACAGCGCCAGCCCGATGGCCAGCGCCCCCCAGGCGCGACGGCGCGGCACCGCCGCGTCGGCCAGCACCGCCGGCAGCGACGCCACCAGCACGGTCAGCAGGCTGAGGCCATAGATGCCGATCAGCGAGACGCCCTGAAGGACCGGCAGGACGCCCGTCCAGCCATAGCCGACGAGGTTCCACGGGAAGCCGGTGAAGACATGGCCGCGCAGCCATTCGAACAGCGCCCAGGAGGCGGCGAACAGGAACACCCGGCCCAGCCCTTGGCCCAGCCCCCTTCCTTTCAGCGTCCAGACCAGCAGCGTGGCGAAGCCGGTGAACATCGCCAGCAGGATCGGCAGCCCCGCCGCGGACAGCGGCAGCGCCCACCAGAAGCGTTCGATGTCGGTGAACAGCGCCGCGCTGATCCAGTAGAGGCCGAGCAGGTGATGGCCGAAGCCGAAGAACCAGCCCACCGCGAAGGCCTGCCGCTTGGTCCGCGCCCCGTCGAGCAGCCAGAGCAGCCCCGGAAAGGCGATCAGCAGCACCGGCACCGCGTCGGCCGGCGGCAAGGCCAGCGTCGCCAGCCCGCCGAACCCCGCCGTTGCCAGCAGCCGGCGCCAACCGGTCAGCCCGGCCAGACCCGCGGACAGGCGGCCCAGCCGGGCCGGGGTGGTCGTCATGTCGGTGGCGGTCAAGGGAAGGACACTCCGGATGCGGGTGGGCCGGTAACGGCTGTCGAGACAAGCGCCGGTCTGGAAACCGATTCACCACGAAGGCACGGCGACACGAAGAGCGTCACGAAGAGGCCCCCCGCTCCGCCCGTGATTTCAGGGATGCGGTAGAGCCTCTTTGTGCCGTCTTTGTGTCCTTCGTGCCTTCGCGGTGAAAATCCCTGCCGGGCTTACCCGACCTCGGCCAGGGCGGAGTTCTCGGCGGGGGCGGTGCGGACGCGCAGCCGCTTGATGCGGCGGGGGTCGGCCTCGACGATCTCGAACTCCAGTCCGGAGGGATGGGTCAGCATTTCCCCGCGACCGGGCACGCGTCCGGCCAGCGAAACGACGAGACCGCCGAGCGTGTCGACCTCCTCGCGCTCCTCCTCGGTCAGGAAGGCGCCGACGCGGTCCTCGAAATCCTCGATGGAGACGCGGGCATCGGCGAGGATCGTGCCGTCGGGGCGCTCCACGAAATGGGGAGTCGCCTCCTCGTCGTGCTCGTCCTCGATCTCGCCGACGATCTCCTCGACGAGATCCTCGATGGTGACGAGGCCGTCGATGCCGCCGAACTCGTCGACCACCAGCGCCATGTGCTGGCGCTTCTGGCGCATCTGCACCAGCAGGTCGACCACCGGCATGCTGGGCGCGACGATGCTGAGATCGCGCACGATGTCCTTGAGTTCGACTGGCGTCCGGCTGGCCATGGCCACGAGCACGTCCTTGATGTGGACCATGCCGACGACGTCGTCGAGCGTTTCACGGAACACCGGCAGGCGGGAATGGGCTTCCTCCGCCATGCGCTGGACCAGGGCTGGGAACGGCGTGTCCACATCGACCGCCACGATGTCCGCGCGGGGCACCATCACGTCGTCGACGGTGCGATCGCGCAGCTTCAGGATGTTGGCGAGCAGGGCACGTTCGCCCGCCCCCAGCGATCCCTCGCCGCTGTCCTGATCCTCGATCAGGTCTTCGATCGTGGCGCGCAGGGTGGCGTCGTCGCGCCCCCCCAAAACGGTCCTCATCCACCCGCGAAACAGGTGGCCCAAGGATTGCTGATCTTCGGCCCCGTCTTCACGGGGCGTTCGACTGTCGGAAATCTCGCTCATCGGTCCGGCGGTTGTTCGTCCAAATTCGGCTCTCCGGGCGGAGAGCGCGTGGCAGCGTACGGATCGGCGATTCCGAGGGTCGCGAGCACGTCGGTTTCGAGCTGCTCCATCTCCTCGGCCTCGTCATCCGTCTCGTGATCATACCCGAGCAAATGAAGAACGCCATGCACCACAAGGTGGGTCATATGGTCCGAAGGTGTTTTACCCTGCTCGGCGGCTTCACGGGCGACGGTCTCCCAGGCCAGGATCACGTCGCCCAGCATGACCGGCGCGTCCTCGCCCAGTTCGGGCTCCTCCGCTTCGGTCAGGGCGAAGGACAGCACGTTGGTCGGCTTGTCCTTGCCGCGGTATTCTCGGTTCAGGCGGTGCACCAGCGCGTCGTCGGCCAGCACGACGGACAGTTCCGCCGGCCCCTCATCCTCGTCGTAGGTGACCGACAGGGCGGCGAGCGCCGCGCGTTCGCACAGCCATTCGGCGTTGTCCGCCCAATCGCCCGCTTCACGTGAAACGACGACGTCGACGGCCATCACGGTGTTCCCTCCCCGTCCGGGGCGGGCTTGCGCCGGCCGTCGGCGCGGGTGGCCCGGGCACGATCCTCCCCAGCGCGGTCGTTCTCGGCGCGGGCGCCCTCGACACGGTCATAGGCGCGGATGATGCGCGCGACCAGCGGGTGGCGCACCACGTCGGCGGCGGTGAAATGAACGAAGCGGATGCCCTCCACCCCCTCCAGGATGTCCAGCGCCTCGCGCAGGCCGGACTTGGCGCCGGCCGGCAGGTCGGTCTGGGAGATGTCGCCGGTGACCGCCATGCGGCCCCCCTCGCCCAGGCGGGTGAGGAACATCTTCATCTGCATGGGCGTGGTGTTCTGCGCCTCGTCCAGGATGACGAAGGCGTTGGCGAGCGTGCGGCCGCGCATGAAGGCGAGCGGCGCGATCTCGATCTCGCCGGACTCCAGCCGCTTCTTCACCTGCTCCGCCGGCAGCATGTCGTGCAGCGCGTCGTAGAGCGGGCGCAGATAGGGGTCCACCTTCTCCTTGAGGTCGCCGGGCAGGAAGCCCAGCCGCTCCCCCGCCTCGACGGCGGGACGCGACAGGATGATGCGGTCCACCTGGCCGGTGGTCAGCAGCGCCACCGCCTGCGCGACGGCGAGGTAGGTCTTGCCGGTGCCGGCCGGGCCGAGCCCGAAGACCATCTCGCTTTCCGCCAGCGCCTGGAGATAGGCCGCCTGCATGGGGGAACGCGGGGTGATGGCGCCCTTGCGGCGGGTGCGCACCGCGACCTCGCCCCGGCTGAGCGTCGCCAGATTCTGGTCGCGCACCGCACCGCCCACGCCGGTCGCCATGCGGACGGCGGCATCCACCTCGCCGGTGCCGACGGTCATGCCGCGCTTGAGGCGCTCATAGAGGGCGTCGATGGCCGAACGGGCGGCTTCCGACGATTCCGCCGGACCGGCGATGGTCAGCGTGTTGCCGCGGGAGATCAGGGAGACGCCGAGCTGGTTCTCGATGCGGGCGAGGTGGCGGTCATGCTCCCCGTACAGCATCGGCAGCAGCCGGTTGTCGTCGAAGTTCAGATCAATGCGTTGATCGGGACGTTGATCGGAGCGCGGGTCAGGGCGCTGATCGGGCAAGCCGTTCAAACGGTCGCCTCCACGGGTTGCGTGCCGGTGGCGGAGCTGCGGTATTCACCGGTCGCCACGCTGCCGGCAAGGCTGTTCGGATGGGCGGCGTCGACGCGCACCTCGACGATGCGGCCGAGCAGCCGCTCGCTGGCGTCGGCGTGCACCGACTGCAGATAGGGGCTCTTGCCCAGGAGCTGGCCGGCGCGCTTGCCGACGCGGTCGAACAGGACCGGCACGGTGCGCCCGACGAAGCTCTGGTTGAAGGCCTGCTGCTGCGCGTTCAGCAATTGCTGGAGCGCGGCGAGACGGGCGTCCTTGACGTCCTCCGGCAGCTGGCCATGCTCCAGCGCCGCCGGGGTGCCGGGACGCGCGCTGTACTTGAACGAATAGGCCTGGGCATAGCCGACGTCGGTGACGAGGCGCAGGGTCGCCGCGAAGTCGGCGTCGCTCTCGCCGGGGAAGCCGACGATGAAGTCGCCCGACAGCGCCAGGTCCGGCTTGGCGGCGCGCAGCCGGTCGACGATGCGGCGGTAGTCGTCCGCCGTGTGCTTGCGGTTCATCGCCGCCAGCACGCGGTCCGACCCGGCCTGCACCGGAAGATGCAGGTAGGGCATGAGCTGCGGCACCTCGGCGTGGGCGCGGATGAGGTCGTCCTCCATGTCGCGCGGGTGCGAGGTGGTGTAGCGGATGCGCTCCAGCCCGTCGATGTCCGCCAGTTCGCGGACCAGCCGCCCGAGGCCCCAGCTGGTGCCGTCCGGCCCCTCCCCATGCCAGGCGTTGACGTTCTGGCCGAGCAGGTTGATCTCGCGCGTGCCGCCGGCGACGAGGCGCCGGGCCTCCGCCACGATCTGGGCGCCGGGCCGCGAGAACTCGGCGCCGCGGGTGTAGGGCACCACGCAGAAGGTGCAGAACTTGTCGCAACCCTCCTGCACCGCCAGGAAGGCGGAAACGCCCTGGCTGGCGCTCTCGTCCGGCAGGAAGTCGAACTTGGACTCCACGGGGAAGTCGGTGTTCAGCACGCTGCCCGCCTTGCGGCTGGCCTTGGCCACCATTTCCGGCAGGGTGTGATAGGTCTGCGGCCCGAACACCATGTCCACGAAGGGGGCGCGGGCGACGATCTCCTCGCCCTCGGCCTGGGCGACGCAGCCGGCCACGGCGAGGATCATCCGGCCATCGCCGACCTCGGCCTTGACGTCCTTGAGCTGGCGCAGGCGGCCCAGTTCCGAGAACACCTTCTCGGAGGCCTTTTCGCGGATGTGGCAGGTGTTGAGGATCACCATGTCGGCGCCGTCCGGCTCGTCCACCGGCCGGTATCCCAGGGGTGCCAGGACATCCGCCATGCGGGCGGAGTCATAGACATTCATCTGGCAACCCCAGGTCTTGATGAAGAGCTTCTTACTCAACGATCCCTTCCACAGCGCTGAACGATCCGGACCAAACGTGAATTCGGCCAAATGTGTCTTGGCCAGCCGCGATCGCGACCAATGCAAAAACGCGCGCCTGGACGGCACCGGCCAAGCGGCGCAATCCGGCGCGCGACCCGCCGCGTCGCGGCATCGCACCTTGCCGATATGGTAGCACGACTGCGGGAAAACGAGTCAATCGTGCCCGCAGGCCGATCATTCATTTCGCGGCCCATTTCGCAGCCCATTTCGCGGTGTGGAACGTTTCCGTCACGCTGCGGCGGGGGGCGGCGGCTTTCCGGACACCGCGCGCTCCACGCCCCGCGCCACGGCGCGCTGGCAATGATCGGCCAGGGCCTTGCGGCTGGAGAAGCCGTCGATGGTCACCGGGGGATGGAACTCCACCTCCACCGTCATGCGGCCCAGCGTGAAGACCGTCCACAGATGGGGGGCGAGATCCATGTCGCCATACCACGCGTAACAGGGACGGAAGGCGATCCCCATCGGGATGCCGTCCAGCCGCGTCGGCGCGATGCTGACCGGCTGCACGGTCAGCGGCCGGTCCCCGATGCGCCGGGCGGCCACCGCGAACAGCGCCGTCTTGAAGGGGAGCGTGCGGTTGCCGTCGCTGGAGGTGCCCTCGGGGAACAGGATCAGGCTGTCGCCGGCGTCCAGGCGGGCGCCCAATTCGTCCCGCTGCTTCTCCACCCCGGAGCGGGCCTTGCGCTCCACGAAGACGGTCTGCTGCAGCTTCGCCAGCGCCCCGAAGAAGGGCCAGCCGGCGACCTCGCTCTTCGCCACGAAGGAGCCTGGAATGACCGACCCCAGCACCGTGATGTCGAGGTAGGAGGAATGGTTGGAAACGAACAGCACCGGCCCGTCCATGGCGCGCTCGCCGCGCACCACGACGCCGATGCCCAGGATGGCGGCGCAGACCCGGTGGTAGAACCGCGGTATCCGGAAGCGCAGCGGCGAGCGCACAGCGACGGCCAGCGCCTGCACCGGGACCAGCAGGAGCGTCCACAGCAGATAGACCGCCAGACGCAGGCCGCCGCGCACCGGCGATCCCAGGGCGCGCGCACCGGTTGCATCCACCGCCGTCATGCCACCCGTCTCCTGATGCAATCGCGGATCACGCGATCTGGGCGTCGCGGCTGCGCCGCTCGTAATGCTTGGAATACTTGTTGGTGATCAGGTCGGTCTTCACCACGATCGACACGTCGGTGGTGTTGAACTGGTGATCGATCACCGCGCCGTCGCCGATGAAGCCGCCCAGCCGCAGATAGCCCTTGATCAGCGGCGGCAGAACGGTCAGCGCGCGCTTCGGATCGATCTGCTCGCGGGGCATCAGATCCATGCCGATATAGCGTTCCGGCAGCGCCACCGGGCGCAGCTCCTCGGGGGCCAGATGGAAATGATGAAGATAGGCGAGCGGCTCGGCCATCGCCACCGGATCGGTGCCCGGCAGGCTGGCGCAGCCGAACATCACCGCGATGTCGTGGTGGAAGACATAGGCCGCGATGCCGCGCCACAGCAGCTGCATGCTGCTGCCGCGCGTGCGGTAGGCGGCGTCGACGCAGGACCGTCCCAGCTCTAGGATCTCCCCCGGATAGCTGAGCAGCCTCCCGATGTCGTACTCGTCGCTGGAATAGAAGCGCCCGGCCTTCGCCGCCGCCGGGCGGCGGATCAGCCGGTAGGTGCCGACCACGGAGTCCGGGCCGTCGCCGCGGGCGTGGTCGATAACCAGCAGATGATCGCAGATGGTGTCGAAATCGTCGAAGTCGCGATGGCGCGCGGCCATGTCCGGCGACGGCACCGCCGACATCTCCTCATAGAAGACGCGGTAGCGCAGCGCCTGCGCCCAATCGATCTCGGCGGCGCTTTCGGCCAGCCGCACTTCGAGGGAGCCCATGCGCAGATCCGAAGAGCTGCCCTGGTCCGTGCCTGTATCAGCCATACTCGACGCTTCGCTGGCGTTGTTCGGGTCGCGGCAACCGCCGGTTCTCCTTCCGGAGCCCGGTCGGGCACGGAACAGGGATAACACGAATGGCCGGTTGCCGGTCAACCGCGACGTGACGAACCCGTCCCCGGCAAGCCCGGACTCCGGGCAAGCCACAAGGTCCGGCCCCGGCGAACGGGGACGGCGGCAAGGCGGGACGGCAATGATCACGCGGGAAGGAAGAAAAGATCACATCCGGGCGATGGGGTTCCGGGGCGGACCGAACAGCGGCGGTCCGCCGGACACCAACGCGCAAGCCCGATGGATCTTAGGCCGCGCCGCGGCGGGCGCGGGTGCCGAGACCGATCTGCTTGGCCAGCGAGCTGCGCTGGCGGGCGTAGTTCGGGGCGACCATCGGATAGTCGGCCGGCAGGCCCCAGCGGTCGCGGTATTCCTCCGGCGACATGTCGTAGGCCGTCTTCAGATGGCGCTTCAGCATCTTCAGCTTCTTGCCATCCTCCAGGCATACAATGTAGTCGGGAGTGACGGACTTCTTGATGGGCACCGCGGGCTGCGGACGCTCCTCAGTCGCAACCGGCTCGGTCCCGACATTCGCGAGTGACTTGTACACCTGCTCAATCAGCGTCGGAAGATCGCCGAGAGCGACTGTATTGTTCGAGACATGCGCCGCCACGATCTCCGTGGTCAGAGACAACAGCGCGTTGGAAGGGTTACCATTGCTCATGTAAGCTTGCTCCGCAGCTTGGCGTTCCTCTCCATATAAAGAGGTTTGTGGCCGCGTGCAATATCCATCCTTTGCTCTTAAAGAGGAAGCAGTGTACGAAAAAAAATCTCCGGATTTGTTTTTGGACATCACCAGCGAGGTGTGCCCGTTAACCTTCGTCAAGACCAAGTTGTCGGTGGAGCGCATGGCGGCCGGGCAGACGCTTGAAGTCCGGCTGAACGCTGGCGAACCCTTGGAGAATGTACCCCGATCCTTAGCCGAACTGGGTCACTCCATTCTCGCCGTAACGCCCGAAAATCCGGATGAGCCGGACGGGGTGCACCGTTTGTGGATTCAGAAAGGTTAAGGTTTATTTGTCGGTGTACGAATACCGCAACACCAGGGCGGCAACCCTTCCGTCCGCCCTGCGGTAATAGCCGGGACGACGGCCAACGGCAAAGAAACCACAAGATTTATACAGGGATTGCGCCATACCATTGTCTTCGGCGACTTCAAGGAACAGCGCCGTGGCGCCCAGCGCCCGGGCGCCGTCCAGCGCCGCCGCGACCAGCCGCCGCCCGGTGCCCTGCCCCCGCGCGTCGGCCCGGACGCCGACGGCGATGATCTCGCCATCCTCCGCGGCCACCCGCGCCAGCAGGAAGCCGACCGGATCGTCGCCCTCCGCGCCCTCCCGCAAGGCCAGCGCGGCGAAGAAGCCGGGCTGGCCGATCAGGCTGGCGACCGCCTCGCCGCTCCAGGGATCGTCGGGAAAGCAGACTTGCTGCAAGGCCGCGATCACCGCGGCGTCGGCAAGGCCGGCGGCCTGAAGCCGCACCGGATGGGACGTCCGGGGGCTGGACAGCTCGGGCGGGGCCGCCGTCATGCCGTCTTCCGCGGCAGGGAGACGTCGGGCGCGCGCAGATAGAAGGGCTGGGCCGGCAGACCGACCTCCCGCCGGGCGCCCAGGGCGGCGACCACGGCGGCATCGGGCGTGCCCGGCCCGGCGGCGAAAATGGTGTCGGCACGCCCTTCCAGAAGCGGGCGCAGCGCGGCCGCCCCGTCCCCGGCGATCAGCAATGGCACGGCACCGGCTTCACCGGCGAGCAATCCGTCCAGCCAGCCCGGCACCGCGGCGGGCTCCAGCATCGCCGGTTCGCCGAACGGCGTCAGGTCCGGGTGGAAGAGTTGCAGGAACGGCTCGCTGCGGCGGGAATCCACGGCAACCAGCACCGCGCGGCCGTCCCGCTCCGCGTCCGGCAACCCATGAACGACCGCGTCGAAGCTGGTGATCCCGACCACCGGCAGCCCGGCGGCCAGGGCGAAGCCGCGCGCCGCCGCCAGCGCGATGCGCAGGCCGGTGAAGGCACCCGGCCCGACGGTCACGGCGATGCGGTCCAGCGCGTCGAAGGCGCAGCCGGCCTCCGTCATCACCGCTTGCGCCAGGGGCACCAGCGCTTCCGCCTGCCCACGCGCCATCGGCTCGCGCCGCCGCACGGTGACGGCGCCGTCGTCCCACAGCGCGGCGGAACAGCCAGAGGTCGCCGTGTCCAGTCCCAGAACTCTCATCGCCTCACACGCGTCGTCAGATCCGCCATCTTCAAAGCCCCACTTCAAGCCTGGGTCAAGAGCGTGATAGACAGCCCCGACCTTCCCTGACGGCATGGATCATGCTCACACCCATCGCACCACCGGACTTCGACGTCGACATCGAGCTGCTGTACGCCACGCCGGACAACCTGACCGGGGTCCCCATCTACCGGCACCCGCATTGCCTGCTGCACCCCGACGCGGCGGCGGCGCTGCGCGCGGCGATCCGGCTGGCCCGCGGCATCGGCTGCCGGTTGCGGCTGTACGATGCCTTCCGCCCGGTCGAGGCGCAATGGGCCTTGTGGCGGGCGCTGCCCAATCCGTCCTACATCGCCGATCCGTCGAGCGGCTCCACCCATTCCCGCGGCGTCGCGGTGGATCTGACGCTGGCCGACGGCTCCGGGCGCCCGCTGGACATGGGCACCGGCTTCGACGACATGACCGAGCAGTCCCACCATGGCCGCACCGACCTGACCACGGAGCAGCAGCGCAACCGCGCCGCCCTTCTCGGCGTCATGACGGCGGCGGGCTGGCGGCATTACAGCTGCGAGTGGTGGCACTATCAACTGCCGGACGAGCAGCGCTACCCCCTGCTGACCGACGCGGCCCTGGGCGGGCTGATGATGGGCTGATCCCTGTCGATCCGGCCCCTGGCGATCCGGCTGCGGGCACCGGCTCCGCGGCCGGACGCCATAAGGCCTAGTGTCATAGGGGTTGTTGCAAGGCTGCATCACGAAAGCACGCGAAGCACAGAGTATGTGTTGCGGACTTGTTCCCGGCGGCGTGCCTGTGCCACACCAGCCGTGGCGCAGCCCGGACCCTCGTCCGGCCGCGCGACCGTTCCGGACCCACGACAGGCCGCCATGCCGTTCCGCCGCGCCGCCACCCTCTTCGCCGTGGCCGCCGCCTGGGCCTTCCAGGCCCTGGCGGGAAGCCCCGGCGTTGCGGCAGACGGAACCGCGAACACCGCCGTCGTCTTCGCCTACGACCGGTTCGGCGAGGACCAGACCCCGTCCATCAGCATCCGGATCGACCAGTTCGAAGCCCATCTGGACGAGCTTCAGGACGGCGACTATCAGGTCCTGCCCCTGCCCCGCATCCTGGACGCGCTGCGCAGCGGCGCGCCGCTGCCCGACCGGGCGGTGGCGATCACCATCGACGAGGCCAGCCGCTCCGCCTTCCGCGAGGCGTGGCCGCGGCTGAAGGCAGCGGGTCTTCCCTTCACCCTGTTCGTGGCGACCGACGCCATCGACCGCGGGTCGCCCGCCCACATGAGCTGGGCGGAGGTGCGGCAGCTCGCCGCCGCCGGGGTCACGCTCGGTGGGCTCGGCGCCTCCACCCAGTCGCTGGTGTCCCGCCCCGCCGAGGAGGTGAAGGCGGAGCTGCGCCGCATGGCCGACCGGCTGCAGGCGGAGACCGGCCAGCGCCCCACCCTGTTCGCCTACCCGCAGGGCGAGGTGTCGTCGGCGCTGCGGACCATCGTGACGGAGCAGGGCTTCGCCGCCGCCTTCGGCCAGCAGTCGGGCGTCCTGCACCCGCAGGCCGACCGGGCGACCCTGCCCCGCTTCGTGATGAACGAGAGTTTCGGCAGCGTCGACCGCTTCCGGCTGGCCGCCAACGCGCTGCCGCTGCCGGTGACCGACCTGACGCCCGACGATCCACTGCTGACCGTCAACCCGCCGTCGATCGGCTTCACCGTGTCGGACGAGATCGGCGACATCGCGCGGCTGGCCTGCTTCGCCGCCGGCCAGGGCCGGACGGCGCTGGAGCGCGTGACGGAGGACCGGGTGGAGGTGCGCATCCGCGACCCCTTCCCGCCGGGCCGCACGCGCGTGAACTGCACCCTGCCCGCCCCCGAGGGACGATGGCGCTGGCTGGGCATGCAGTTCGTCGTTCCGGAATAAAACGGCCGGAATAAAACGGCCGGAGTAAGCGGAGAGACACGCCGGCGGGCGCGGCCTGTGCCGGCCACGCCCGTCCGGTGGACGCCGTCAGCGGACGGCGCGAACCTCGACCACCTCGGGGATGTAGTGGCGCAGCATGTTCTCGATGCCGGCCTTCAGCGTGGCGGTGGAGCTGGGGCAGCCGGAGCAGGCCCCCTTCATCTCCAGATACACCACGCCTTCCTCGAAGCCGTAGAAGGTGATGTCGCCGCCGTCCTGGGCCACCGCGGGACGCACGCGGGTGTCCAGCAGTTCCTTGATCTGGGTGACGATCTCGTCGTCGTCCGCGCTGGTGGCGTGGCCGTCTCCGGCCGCCTCTTCCAGAAGCACCGGGCGGTTGGCGGTGAAATGCTCCATGATGACGCCGAGGATCGACGGCTTCAGCAGGAACCACTCCTTGTCGCCGGCCTTGGTGATGGTCACGAAGTCGGCGCCCAGGAACACGCCCTGGACCCCGTCGATCTCGAACAGCCGCTGGGCCAGCGGCGAAGCGGCGGCACCATCGCGGGACGGGAAGTCCGCGGTGCCGCGTCCGAGCACGTCACGCCCCGGCAGGAACTTGAGAGTCGCCGGGTTGGGCGTCTGCTCGGTCTGAATGAACATGGTGATATCCTCCATCGGCGCCGAACAACACTGGCGGCGTAGGCGAAACTTGGGCAGAATCCGCCGACAGATCAAGCATCGCATCTTTATGGTTATCGATCCGTGAGCATGGCACCGCCCGTGGCCACCGCACCGGCAACCCCCTCGGCCATCCCTGGGGCCCCATCCATCGACGACGCCGCGCGGGAGGTCGTCGAATGGCTGTTGCTCGAAGGCCGGCACGCCCCCGGCTTCGAGCCGATGATGGACCGGTTCTGCCGGCGACTGATGGCGTCCGGCGTCCCGCTGCTGCGCGCGGTCTGCGCCCTGCCCCTGCTGCACCCGCAGATCCGCACCATCGCCTTCTTCTGGCGCCGCAACGCCGAGCAGGTGGAGATCGCCACCCGCGCCCACGGCACCGAGACCAGCGACGAATATCTGACCAGCCCCTTCGCCACCCTGATCGAGGACGGCGCCGACGGCTTGCGCTACCGGCTGGAGCAGATGGAGCCGCCCTACCCATACCCGGTCTTCGCCGAGCTGAAAGCGCAGGGGGCGACGGACTATGTCGCCATGACCGTGCTGTTCGCCGGGGGACGGCGCAACGTGCTGAGCTTCACCACCGACCGGCCCGGCGGCTTCTCCACCGCCGATCTGGCGCTGGTCGACGCCGTGCTGCCGGCGCTGGGCGCGGTGCTGGAGACGCTGGCGCTGCGGCGGCTGGCGACGACGGTGCTGGACACCTATGTCGGCCACCGCACCGGCGCGCGCATCCTGTCCGGCGACATCCGCCGCGGCACCGGCGCCAACGTCCGCGCCGTGCTGTGGTACTGCGACCTGCGCGGCTTCACCTCGCTGGCCGACCGGCTGCCGCGCGAGGAGCTGATCGCCCTGCTGAACGGCTATTTCGAGATCATGGGCGGCGCCGTGGAGAGCCGCGGCGGCGAGATCATGAAGTTCATCGGCGACGCCATGCTGGCCATCTTCCCGCTGGAGGAGAGCGACCCGACCGGGGCCGCCGCCTGCACCAAGGCGCTGGACGCCGCGCAGGAGGCCCTGACCGACATGGCCGCCCGCAACGCCGAACGCTCCGCCTGGGGCCAGCCGACCCTGCGCTGCGGCATCGCGCTGCACATGGGCGAGGTCATGTACGGCAACATCGGCTCCGCCAACCGGCTGGACTTCACCGTCATCGGCCCGGCGGTCAATCTTGTCAGCCGGATCGAGGGGCTGTGCAGCCGCCTGGAGCGCAACGTCCTGACCTCCGCCGAGGTGGCCGAGGCCTGCGCCAGCCGTCTCGTCTCGGTCGGCTGGCACCCGGTGAAGGGGCTGAACGACCCGATCGAGGTCTATGGGCTGAAGGAGAAGACAGGGACCAATGAAGGGACCAATGAATAGGGCGCTGCAACGAACCCCCGGTCGCCGGCCTTGAGCGGTCGCGATCCCTCCCCCGCCCGCCCGTCCCTCCACTCCTTCGCGCTGGCCGCCGCCGCCTTCTCGGCGGGCTGGTCGCTGATGATGATGGAAATCCTCGGCGGACGGCTGATGGCGCCGCATTTCGGCTACTCGGTCTATCAGTGGGGCGCCGTCATCGGCGTGGTGATGACCTTCATGGCCGCCGGCTACTGGACCGGCGGGCAGCTCGGCGACGGGCCGAAGGCGGTGCCGGCGCTGCGCGCCGCCCTGCTGGCCGGGGTCGCCGCGGCGGCGCTGACGCCCTGGCTGGGCAAGCCGATGCTGGCCGACGCCGCGGGCCGCTTCAACGCGGTCGAGGGGTCGGTCGTCGGGGCGGCGCTGATCCTCGGGCTGCCGTCCTTCGCGCTGGCCATGGTGTCGCCGATCTGCGCGGGCTTGAGCAGCCTGACCGGTGCGGCGGCGGCGGGGCGGATCTACGCGGTCGGCACGCTGGGCAGCATCGGCGGCACCTTCTTCGCCTCCTTCTACGCGATCCCGCAGGTCGGGGTGTCGGCGGGCTACGCGCTGGCGGCGGTCCTGCCGGCGCTCGCCTGCCTGTTCGTTCCGGGTGGGAAACGGGTGGCCGCCGCCGCGGCCTTGGCGGTTCCCCTGGCCTGGGCCGCCGGCCATGGCGAGGGGCAGGGCTTCGCCCTTTACCGCGAGACGCCGCACAACACGATCATGGTGCAGGAGGACGCCGAGCAGATCCGCCTGCATCTGAACGTGGCCTGGGCGACCCAGTCGCGGCTGCGCAAGGACGGCGGCCCGACCGGCCTCTATTACGACCTGTTCGCCGCCGTTCCGGCCCTGGGAAACGGCACGCGCGTCCTGGTGCTGGGGCTGGCCGGCGGGGCCGCCGCCAAGGAGATCCTCGACAGCTGGCCCGGCGCCGACATCCTGGGGGTTGAGCTGGACCCCGCGGTGGTCGAGGTGGCGCGCGAGAGGTTCGGCCTGCGGCCCGAGGTGCGCGTCGCCGTGGAGGACGCCCGCCGCCACGTCGAGCGGTCGCCGGAGCAGCACGACGTGGTGATCGTCGATCTCTATTCAACCGCGCTGATCCCCTTCTTCACGGCGACCAGGGAGTTCTTCGCGGCGGTGGAGCGGCGGGTGGCGCCGGGCGGCGTGCTGGTCATGAACGTCGCCTCTCCCATGGACCGCGACGCTCTGGTCGGGCCGCTGGCGGCGACGCAGGGGGCGGTCTTCCCGTCGGTGTACGTCGCCGACGCCGGGCGCGGGAACTATCTGCTGATCGCCACGAAGGAGGAGCGTACGCTCGAGGAGCTGAGCGTACGCCTGCGCGCCGCTCCGCCGGGTGCGGCGTACGCCGCCTCGCGCATCCTGGAGACGCTGGCCCCCGCCGAACTGGCCGGCCACCCGGTGCTGACCGACGACCGGTCCGACATCGACCAGCGCAGCCTCACCGCTCTCTACGGCCGGTGAGATGCCTCAGGTTGAGACGCCTTAGGTGATGGCGTCCAGCGCGTCGATGCCGATGCCGCCCGGCACGATGGTCAGCGGAATGCGCATCTTCGCAAGGCCGCGGTTGGTGAAGTAGGAGATCAGCGGCCCCGGCCCTTCCGGTTCGACGCCGGCGGCCAGCACGAGGATGGAGATGCTCGGCTCCTCGTCGATCAGGGCCAGCACCTCGTCGCGGCGGTTGCCTTCGCGCACGTACAGGGCCGGCAGGGTGCCGGTCAGGCGGTTGACGTCGCGGGCCAGCTTCTGCAGCTTCTGCTCCGCCTCCGCGCGCTGCTCCTCGCGCATCAGGTTCTCCAGGGCCAGCCACTGCTGCACCTCGCCCGGCTCGATGACGTAGAGCAGCGCCACCTTGCCCCCCGACTTGCGGGCGCGCAGGCAGGCGTAGCGCAGGGCGAGCTGAAGCTCCGGGCTCTCGTCCACCACGACCAGGAAGATGCGGACCGGCGGCTTGGCCGTAACCTCCGGTTCGGAAACGGCCGGATCGGACGCAGTCGGAATGGACGCAATCGGATCGGACATGGGTCACACCCTCCGGAAGATGGCGCCGGCCAGCCAGCCGGCGGCGATGGCGCCAATCACCGCGGCAACACCGTAAATCATCGGCTGGTTGCGCGCAAAGTCGTAGATTTCCGCGCTGAAGCCGACCTTGGACACCACCAGCGGCGTGGTCTGGGCGCTGACCACCTCGCCGTCGCGGATCAGCAGCGCTTCCACATTGTACAGGCCCGTCGGCACGTTGGCCGGGAAATAGATGTTGGTCCGGAACAGCCGCTCGCCGAGAAAGGCCACCTGCCCCAGCGTGATGCCGTAGAGCCCGGCCCGCTGCTTGTTGCGGATCAGGGCGGAGCGGAACAGGGCGAGCTGGTCCGGAGCCAGCTGCTCGCGCGGGCCGAGCTGGAGGTTGGGCAGGCCGATCTGGTGGCGCTCCAGCACCGGACGGCCGACGAACTGGTCCAGCGGGCGGTTCGTCGCGACCATGTAGTAACCGGGCACCTGCTCGAACCGCACGCTGCGCGCGTTGATCCAGATGCCGGCGATGCGCTCCTTGCGGCGCACCGTGACCGGGGTGCGCGGGCCGGTCACCACGATGGCGACGTCGCCCGCCCCGTCGGTGGTGCCGAACAGCACGACCTCCGTCCCGGTGAAGCCGGTGGTGATGGCGATCAGGTGGCTGGACAGGTCGGCGACGAGCTGCTGCGCCCACACCGTGGCGGCGAGGAACACCCCCGCCAGAAGCCCCACCACCCCGCCGGCGATCCGGACGGACCACAGCCGCCCGGTGCCCTTGCGGACAGCGCTCACGACATCCTCGTCGAGATGGTGAAGACGTCGTTCGGCTCGACCACCAGATCGAAAGCGAGCTTCAGCGCCACCGCGACGACCAGCGAGGCCAGCAGAAGGCGCGCCTGCTCGCCGCGCAGCCGGCCGCCGGCCTTGGTGCCGAACTGCGCGCCGACCACCCCGCCGATCAGCAGCAGCAGCGCCAGCATCACGTCCACCGTCTGGTTGGTCGCCGCCTGGAGCAGCGTCGCCATGGCCGTGGTGAAGATGATCTGGAACAGCGAGGTGCCGGCCACGAGACCGGTCGGCATGTTCAGCAGATAGATCATCGCCGGCACCAGCATGAAGCCGCCGCCGATGCCCATGATCGCCACCAGCATCCCGCCGACCGCCCCAATCCCGGCCGGCAGCAGGGCGGAGATGTAGAGCTTGGAGCGCTGGAACCGCATCTTCAGCGGCAGGCCGTGCAGCCACATGTGGCGGTGCAGCTTGCCCCGCTTGGCGGTGGGGGCGCGGCGGCGGATCAGCGCGCGGCTGGCCTCCACCATCATCATCGTGCCGATGGTGCCGAGGAAGAAGACGTAGGACAGCGTGATCGCCGCGTCGATCTGGCCGATCCGCTGCAATATGGAGAAGATCCAGACGCCGACCACCGTGCCGACCATGCCGCCCAGCAGCATGACGACGCCGAGCTTGACGTCCACGTTGCCGCGCCGCCAGTGGGCGAGCACGCCCGAGACGCTGGCGGCGACGAGCTGGTTGGCCTGGGTGCCCACCGCGATGGCGGGCGGAACGCCGATGAAGATCAGCAGCGGCGTCATCAGGAAGCCGCCGCCCACCCCGAACATGCCGGACAGAAAGCCGACGAGCCCCCCCATGCCGAGCACGAGCAGGGCGTTGACCGACATCTCGGCGATCGGCAGATAGACTTGCATGGGGGCGGAGCCGGCGGACGGGAAGGTCCGCCAGCTTATACCTCACAGGCCGTCTTGCGGCAATCAGGCCGGAACGCCTGCATCCTTCAGCAGATCCGGCAACAGATCGGCCAGCACGACGTCCGGGCGGGCGCCGACATGGCTGATGATCTCCGCAGCGGCCAGCGCGCCGATGCGGCCGCACACCGCCGGGGCCATCCCGCGGGTGAAACCGTAGAGGAAGCCGGCGGCGTAGAGGTCGCCGGCCCCCGTGGTGTCGACCACGCGGGCGACCGGAGCGGCCGGGATCTCGACCACCGCGCCGCCGGAGACGATGACGGCGCCCTTCTCGCTGCGCGTCAGGGCGGCGGTCTTGCCGAGACGCTTCACCGCTTCCAGCGCGTCCTCGAAGCGGTCGGTCTTGTAGAGGGCGGTGATCTCATGCTCGTTGGCGAACAGGATGTCGACATGGCCCTCGACGAGGTCCAGGAACTCCGCGTGGTGGCGGTGGACGCAGAAGCTGTCGGACAGCGAGAGCGACACCTTGCGCCCGGCGCCGTGGGCGGCGGACGCCGCCTTGCGGAAGGCCTCCTTGGCGCGGGGCGGGTCCCACAGATAGCCTTCCAGGTAGGTGACCTGCGAGTTGGCGATCAGCGCCTCGTCGATGTCCTCCGGCCCCAGCTCCACGCAGGCGCCGAGGAAGGTGTTCATGGAACGCTGGGCGTCCGGCGTCACCAGGATCAGGCAGCGCGCCGTCGGGGCGCCGCCATGGCCGGCCGCCGTCTCGAAATGCACGCCGGCGGCGCGGATGTCGTGGCGGAAGACCTGGCCGAGCTGGTCGCCGTGGACCTTGCCGATGTAGGCGCCTTTGCCGCCCAGCGAGGCGATGCCGGCCATGGTGTTGCCGGCGGAGCCGCCCGACACCTCGATGCCCGGACCCATGCGGCCGTACAGCTCCTCGGCGCGGGCGGCGTCGATCAGCGTCATGGCCCCCTTCTCGATGCCGTTGGCCGTGAGAAAGGCGTCGTCGGCATGGGCAATCACGTCGACGATGGCGTTGCCGATGCCGGTGACGTCGAATTCGGCCGTGGCCATGGGCGCTCCTTGAGCTGCTGGTGAAATGCGGTGTCTGGACCGCGAAGGAAAACCGGGCGCGAGTATAGCGGTCCGCCTTCACATCTCAAGCGCGGCGCAAGGCCCCCTGGAATGGAACGGCCCGCCGTCGTAGATAAGCGTCGCTTGGCCGCAACGGCCCTATCGTAGAGAGAGTCCGGATGATCCGCGCCCTGCTTCTCGCCATCGGACAGCTTTCCGACCCGGCGTCCCGCCGCGTCGTGTGGATCGGCGTGCTGTCCGCCATCGCGGCCTTCGCCCTGTTGGCCGGGGCCGTGTGGTGGGCGCTGTTCCACACGGCGCTGACCGGCTACGCCTGGGTGGACGGGGTTCTGGACGTGCTGGGCGGGCTGGCCGTGCTGGTGCTGGCCTGGGTGCTGTTTCCCGCCACGGTCGGCATGGTGTCCAGCTTCTTCCTGGACGAGGTGGTGCAGGCGGTGGAGCGTCGCCACTATCCCCAGTTGCCGCCACCCCGCCAGACCGGCCTTGGCGAAGAACTGCTGACCGCGCTGCGCTTTTTCGCCATCGTCCTGCTGGTCAATCTGTTCGCCCTGCCCCTGTATCTGATGGTGCCGGGGTTGAACCTGCTGATCTTCTACACCGCCAACGGCTATCTTCTCGGCCGCGAATATTTCGAGATGGTGGCGATCCGGCGGATGGGACGGAAGGAGGCGGGGTTTCTGCGGCGCTCCAATCCGTTGAAACCATTTTTGGCTGGTGCGGTAATTGCCTTTCTTTCGACAATTCCTTTCGTCAACCTGCTGGTGCCGGTGATCGCGAGCGCCTTCATGGTCCACATCTACCATTCCATGACGGGGTCCATGACCGGCCTTTCCCGCCGGGAAGGGCCGTGACGGACCGCGGTGCGGTGCGGCCCCGACCGTGCACCAAAGCCCACTTGCGGCCGGCCGGATGACCGTGTTACCCCGGCGGGGTGGTCTTTTGGCTGCTGTCGGTCGGGCCCGGTCATGCGACACCGCCTCCGATGACCCGACCTCGACGACCTGCCAACCTTCACGACCTGACTGACCTGGGGATCAACGTTCATGCTGTTCGGACGAAAGAATCCGCCCGTCGGTGCGCCGAAGACCCAAAGCGCCGACCCGGCCACCCCGGCCGCACCGCAGGCGGGCGCCGCCGAACCCACGGCGGCGGTGTCGCCGCTCGCCTCCCTGAGCAACCCGTCCGCGACGAATCCGCCGACCGGCCCCGCCCCGGCCGGCCGCACGCCGCAACCCGAGCCGTTTTCCTCCAAGGGACCCGAGATGAACACGAGCACCCCGAAGCCGCCGGCCGGCGCCCCGATCCCCGGTTCGAGCTACAAGCCGACGGACATTCCGCGCCGCACCGTCGACCTGCCGGGTGCCGCGCCGCGCCGTCCCGACGGGTACGGCGCCCCGGCTTCGGCGCCCGCCGCCGCCCCCGCGCCGGTCGCTCCGGCCCCGGCGCCCACCGCTCCGCTCGCCAGTGACCAGCGCCGCCTGATCGTCGGCCGCGACATCTCCCTGAACGGCGAGATCGGGTCCTGTGACGTGCTGGTCGTGGAAGGCACGGTGGAGGCCAAGCTGCGCGACGGCCGGTCCATCGAGATCGCCGAAACCGGCCTGTTCAAGGGCGCCGTGGAGATCGACGAGGCCGACATCGGCGGCCGCTTCGAGGGCGACATCATCGTGCGCGGCCGCCTGACCGTGCGCTCCACCGGCAAGATCAACGGCTCGATCAAGTATGGCGAGCTGGCGGTCGAGGCCGGCGCCCTGCTGAACGGCGAGATCGGCAAATACACCCCGGCGGCCAAGCCGGCCGCGGCCCCCGCCGTCCCGGCGGAAGCGGCCCCGGCGCCGGCTGCGCTCGACCCCATCGTGGTCGACGGCTAAACGCCGTTAAACGCGGTTTCGCGATCAAGCCCGGCGGGGATCGATCCCTCGCCGGGCTTTTTCTTTTTGCGGGGATTTCCGGCGTTTCACGGGAAACATCGCGCCGCGCCTCACACCACGGCGGCCGGCAGGACCTTGTCCTTGAAGCCGCACAGGTCGCTGACCGGGCAGACGAGGCAGTCGGGCTTGCGGGCCTTGCAGACGTAGCGGCCGTGCAGGATCAGCCAGTGGTGGGCGTGCCGGCGGTAGGCTTTGGGAACCACCTTCAGCAGCTTGGCCTCCACCGCGTCGGGCGTCTTGCCGGGGGCAAGGCCGGTGCGGTTGCCGACGCGGAAGATGTGGGTGTCCACCGCGATGGTCTCCTCGCCGAAGGCGACGTTCAGCACCACGTTGGCGGTCTTGCGCCCGACCCCGGGCAGGGTTTCCAGCGCCTCGCGGTCGCGCGGCACCTCGCCGCCATACTGGGCGATCAGGATTTCCGACAGCCGGATGACGTTCTTGGCCTTGGTGTTGAACAGGCCGATGGTCTTGATGTAGCCGCGCAGCCGCTCCTCCCCCAAATCGACCATCTGCTGCGGCGTGGTGACGATTTGGAACAGCGGGCCGGTGGCCTTGTTGACGCCGACATCGGTGGCCTGCGCCGACAGCACGACGGCGACCAGCAGGGTGTAGGGATTGATGTATTCCAGCTCGCTCTTCGGCTCCGGGTTGGCGGCGCTGAGGCGGCGGAAGAATTCCTGGACGGCGGCGGGCTTCATGGCGCGCAGCATAGCGGGACCCTGGCCGTCCATGCAAACAGGACGGCTGGAACCCGCGCCCAAGCCACACCAGTTTGTGTGCATGACCATGGCCCGTCATAATCTGCCCCCGGCTTCCCGCGTCTTCTTCGACGCGATCCTGCACCCGCACCGCAGTCTGGGTCGGCACGGGTTCCGTGTCCTGATGGGCGTGGTGATTCTCGTCAACCTGCTGATCGCCGGCATCTTCGCCGCCAACGGGGCGTGGCCGGTGGTGCCCTTCTGCGGGCTGGACGTGTTGATCCTCTGGCTGGCCTTCCGCGTCAACAACCGTGCCGCCCAACTGTACGAGCGGGTGCGCCTGACCGACGCCGACCTGACCGTCCAGCGCGTCGTCTGGAACAAGCCGGAGCGGCGCTGGAGCCTTCAGCCCAACTGGCTGCGCGTCACCCTGGACGGCCCACCCCGGCACGGCGGCCGGGTGACCCTCACCTCGCACGGGCAGTCGGTGACCGTCGGCGCCTTCCTGACGCCGGACGAGCGGGCGGACTTCGCCAAGGCGCTGCGTGGCGCGCTGGCCCTGTGGCGCCGTGCCCCCTGCCATCCCGAACCGGTGCCCTGACCGCGAGGCGCGTTGCGCAAGAAACGGGTTGGTCGGCCCGCTCCGACGGCGCATCCTGCGCCGGTCATGGAGCCTGGGAGAGAACGCCATGCCGTGCCTGAACCCCGCCGAAGACCCAGTCGACGCGCGGCGCCACCGTGCCATCGCCACCGCCATCCGCCATCTCGTGGACCACTGGCAGGACCAGCCGGGGCTGGACGAGCTGGCCGCGGTCGCCGGCATGAGCCCCTTCCATTTCCAGCGGCTGTTCACCCAATGGGCGGGGATCAGCCCGAAGCGCTTCCTGCAGTTCCTGACGCTGGACAACGCCAAGCGTCTGCTCGCCGCGAACCAGAGCGTGCTGGACGTGGCGCTGGACGTCGGCCTGTCCGGCCCGTCGCGGTTGCACGACCTGTTCGTCGCCTGCGAGGCGATGACGCCGGGCGAGTACAAGGCGCTGGGCGGCGGACTGACCATCCGCTGGGGCCTGCACCCGACCCCCTTCGGCCCGTCGCTGGTCGCCGCCACCGAGCGCGGCGTCTGCTGGCTGAGCTTCGCCGAGGAGGAGGACGGGCGCGACGCGCTGGCCGAGATGGCCGCCGCCTGGCCGGCCGCCCGTCTGGTCGAGGACGCCGACGCCACCCGCCCGGTCGCCGCCCGCGCCTTCCGCTGGGACGGTTCCGCAGGAGGCGAGCCTATGCGCCTGCTGATGAAGGGCACCAATTTCCAGATCAAGGTGTGGGAGGCGCTGCTGCGCATCCCCTCCGGCGCCGTCGTGTCCTATGAGGACGTGGCCCGCGCCATCGGCCAGCCGACCGCCATGCGGGCGGTGGGGGCCGCGGTGGGGCGCAACCCGGTCTGCGTGCTGATCCCCTGCCACCGGGTGATCCAGAAGTCGGGGATCATCCACAACTACCGCTACGGCGTCCCCCGCAAGCGCGCCCTGCTCGCCTGGGAGCAGGGGCACGCCATGCCGGAGGACGAGGCGGCCGCTTGAGGGGCAGCCTGACCGGTCAGAGACCCAGCACGTCCTTCATGCTGTAGAGGCCCGGCTGCTTGTCGTTGGCCCACAGCGCCGCGCGGACGGCGCCCTTGGCGTAGATCTGGCGGCCCGACGCCTTGTGGGTCAGCTCGACCCGCTCGCCTTCGGCGGCGAAAACCACGGTGTGGTCGCCGATCACGTCGCCGCCGCGCAACGTGGCGAAGCCGATCTCGCCGCGCGGGCGGACACCGGTGTGGCCGTCGCGGACCTTCTGCCAGACATCCTCCAGCGCCACCCCGCGCCCCGCCGCCGCCGCCCGGCCGAGGCCGAGCGCGGTGCCCGAGGGCGCGTCCACCTTGTTGCGGTGGTGCATCTCCAGGATGTCGATGTCGTAGTCGTCGCCCAGCGCCCGGCCGACCTGCTCGACCAGCGCCAGCAGCAGGTTGACGCCCAGCGACATGTTCGGCGACTGGACGATGGGAGTGTGGGTGGCGGCCTGGGCGATGGCCTCCTGCTGGGCCGGGCCGATGCCGGTCGTGCCGATGACCAGCACCGTTTCCGACTGGGCGGCCAGCGCCGCGTGCCGGACGCTGGCGTCGGGGCTGGTGAAGTCGATCACCGCATCGGCCTCAGCGAACAGCGCCGCCGTGTCCTCAATGGCGACGACGCCCAGCGGTTCGAGGCCGGCGAGGACACCGATGTCCTTGCCGAGCGCGGGGCCGCCCACCCGCTCCGTGCCGCCGGCCAGCGTGCAGCCCGGCGTGGCGGCGATCTCGCGCACCAGCATCTGCCCCATGCGCCCCGCGCACCCGACGACCCCGATCTTCATGCCTGCCTCCCTGGGAGAATTCCGACACGGGTCTAGCACAGCCGGGGGCAAGGCTTAAGCGCCGAGACGCGTCAGGACCCCAGGCAATCCTTCAGCGAGGCGGCGATGTTGCGCATCAGCGCGGGGTAGAGGCCGGGGCCGTCCTTCAGGTCCGCCCCTTCGGGGTCGAGCACGCCCTTCTTCGCCGGGGTGCCCTCGACGATGGTGTTGACCAGCGCCGGCTCGAACTGCGGTTCGGCGAAGACACAGGCGGCGCCGAGGCCGCCGATCTTGGCGCGGATCTCCGACAGCCGCTTGGCTGAGGGGCGGCGTTCCGGGTTGACGGTGATGGCGCCGACGCCGTTCAGGCCGTACTGCGCCTCGAAATACTGATAGGCGTCGTGGAAGACGACGAAGGGCTTGCCGGCCACCGGAGCCAGCGTTGCCTTCAGCTCCGCGTCGAGCGCGTCGATGGAGCGGGTGGTGCGCTCGGCGTTGGCGGTGTAGGCGGCGGCGTTGGCCGGGTCCTTGGCCGCCAGAGCCTCGGCGATCGCCGCGACCATGGCGCGGGCGTTGGCGGGGGAAAGCCAGATGTGGGTGTTCACCTCGTCATGCCCGTGCTCGTCCTCATGGTCGTGCTTGTCGTCATGCTTATGGTCGTGCCCGTGATCGTGCTTGTGCTCATGCCCATGGTCGTGGGCCTCCCAGGCGCCGCCCTCGCGGGCGTCGAGCAGGGTGACGCCCGGCGCCTCCAGAAGCGTAACGGACGTGGCCTTCTTCGCGGTCGCCGTCACCGGCTTGTCGAGGAATCCCTCCAGCTCCGGCCCGATCCAGAAGACGAGGTCGGCGGCGGCCAGCGCCTTCGCGTCCGACGGCTTCATGGCGTAGGTGTGGGGGGACGCCGCGCCACGCACGATCAGCGTCGGCTCCGCCACCCCCTCCATCACCGCGGCGACCAGGGAATGGACCGGCTTGATCGAGGCGACGACCTTCGGCGCTTCGGCCAGCGCCGGGCTGGCGGAAAGGGCGGCGGCGAGGGTTGCAGCAAGGGCAAGGAGCGGCAGGGGGCGCATCGCGGCACGCATGGGTGGGTTCCTCATCGTCTGACTGGACAGCCGGGTCTTTCCGGCGCATAGCTGTCTTCGTTTCCAGCAATGTCACGTTATAACATAACATGTCAATCCATCATGGAGCCCATCACGCGGCCCCCCACGCGGCGCGTTCGTCAGTCTCGTCCCCGGCCCTGGCCCCTCCCCTGGTCGACACCAAGGGCCTGACGGTGCGGCTGGGCGGGCGGACGATCCTCGACCGCGTGGATCTGGAGGTGCGGCCCGGTGAGATCGTCACGCTGATTGGCCCCAACGGCGCCGGCAAGACGACGCTGGTGCGCGCCGTGCTGGGCCTCGTCCGCGCCTCGTCCGGGGTGGTGGAGCGCCGCCGGGGCCTGCGCATCGGCTACATGCCGCAGCGCCTGACCGTCGACGCGACCCTGCCGCTGACCGTCCGCCGCTTCCTGGCGCTGTGGCGCCCGGTGACCGAGGCGCGCATCACCGCGGCGCTGGAGGAGGCCGGCGTCTCCCATCTCGCCGCCAGCCCGGTCCAGACGGTGTCCGGCGGGGAGATGCAGCGGGTGCTGCTGGCCCGCGCCCTGCTGGGCGATCCCGAGCTTCTCGTCCTCGACGAGCCCGACCAGGCGGTGGACGTCCATGGGCAGGCCGAGCTGTTCGGGCGCATCGAGACGCTGCGCCGCACCCGCGGCTGCGGCGTGCTGTTGGTCAGCCACGACCTGCACACGGTGATGGCCCGCACCGACCGCGTGCTCTGCCTCAACGGCCATGTCTGCTGCCAGGGCGCGCCGGAGGATGTGCGGCGCCACCCGGAATACCGCGCGCTGTTCGGCGGCCACGCCGACGCGCTGGCCGTCTATGTCCACCACCACGACCACGCGCACGCCAGCGACGGCGCCGTGGTGCCCGGCCATGACGGGGATTGCTGCCATGGATGATTTCGTTCTGCGCGCGCTGGCCGCCGGCTGCGGCATCGCGCTGGTCGCCGGCCCGCTGGGGTCCTTCGTGGTGTGGCGGCGCATGGCCTATTTCGGCGACACGCTGGCCCATTCCGCCCTGCTGGGGGTGGCGCTGGGCTTCCTGCTGGGCGTCAACCCGCTGATCGGCGTGGTCGGCGTCTGCGTCGCGCTGGCGCTGGCGCTGGTCGGGCTGCAGCGGCGCCGCGCGCTGGCCACGGACACCGTGCTGGGCATCCTGTCGCATTCGTCGCTGTCGCTGGGCCTCGTCGCCATCGCCTTCCTGGAGACGCTGCGCGTCGATCTGGTCGCCTATCTGTTCGGCGACATCCTGAGCGTCACCACCGGCGATCTGGCCTGGATCTACACCGGCGGCGCGGCGGCGCTGGGCGGGCTGCTGCTGCTGTGGCGGCGGCTGCTGGCGGTGACGGTGGACGAGGATCTGGCGCGGGTCGAGGGCATGCCGGTGGAGGCGCTGCGGCTGGCCTTCATGCTGCTGATCGCGCTGGTCATCGCGGCGGCGATGAAGATCGTCGGCATCCTGCTGATCACCTCGCTCCTCATCATCCCGGCGGCGGCGGCCCGGCGCTTCTCCCGCACGCCGGAGGCGATGGCCGCCCTGGCCTCGGTCTTTGGGATCGCCGCGGTGCTGGGCGGCCTGCTCTCCTCGCTGAACTGGGACCTGCCGGGCGGGCCGAGCATCGTGGTCGCCGCCGCCGCCCTCTTCCTGGCGAGCATGATGGTGCCGGCGGCGAACCGCTAAAGCGAACTTCCGTTCGCTTTAGCGGTTCACATCGCCTCATTCGCCGGCGGGCTCCGGTCGCATGTGCGACCGGGACCGCAGTCGCGGTCCAAAGCGGATCGCAATCCGCTTCAGGCGTCACACTTGCGTCAACTGGGCGCGCGCCGTCGTCAACACCGAGCGCGTGATGTCGGCCAGGGTGCGGCTGGCGATGCGGCTGCGCTGCCAGAACAGCGGCACGTCGAGCGGCTGGTCGGGCACCAGCGCCACCAGCCGCCCGTCGCGCAGAGCCTCGGCGACCAGCGGCTCCGGATTCATGCCCCAGCCGAGCCCGGCCAGCGCCGCGTCCACGAAGGCGTGGGTGGAGGGCATCCAGTGGGTCGGCGAGGCGATCTCCACCCCGAAGGCCTGCCGGGTCCACTGCGTCTGCAGCCGGTCCTTGCTGTTGTAGGTCAGACGCGGCGCGCGCGCCAAAGCCGCCGCCTCCACCCCGTCCGGGAAATGCCGGCGCAGGAAGTCCGGGCTGGCCGTCGCCACGTAGCGCAAGGCACCCAGCGGGGTGCTGTCGCAGCCCTGCACCGGCTGGGCGCCGGACGTCACCGCCGCCAGCACCTCCCCCCGGCGCAGCCAGTCGGCGCTGTGCTCCTGGTCGTCGAGGACGAGGTCGAACAGCACGTCCGGCGTCCCGGCCATGGCGGCGACGAACCACGTGGCGAGGCTGTCGGCGTTGACCGCCATGCGCACGGTGACCGCCGGCCCGTCCTGCGGCACGCCGGGAAGCCCGTCGCGCAGCTCGCTCTCCAGCAGGGCCACCCGCTCCGCGTGCTGGCTCAGCCGCAGGCCGGCGGGGGTGCCGGTGCAGGGCGATCCGCGCACCACCAGAATCGTCCCCATCCGCTCCTCCAGCAGCTTCACCCGCTGCGACACGGCGGAGGGGGTAACGTGGAGCTGCTGCGCCGCCCGCTCGAAACTGCCGGTGCGAACCACCGCGGCCAGCGCGGCGAGCAGGGCGTAGTCCAGCAAGATTAGCGTTCCTTAATCAGGATAAGGGACTTTAGTTATTCTAATCCGGGCGGCGATGGTAGGGGAACGGCCTCCACCACCGATATCGCCAACGAATGGGGCCGCCATGCTCACCGCCTTCCTTCCCGGCCTTCTGCTGGGTCTCAGCCTGATCGTCGCCATCGGCGCGCAGAACGCCTTCGTGCTGCGCCAGGGCCTGCGCGGGGAGCATGTGCTGGCCGTCTGCGCGACCTGCGCGGTCTCGGACGCCCTGCTGATCCTGGCCGGGGTCGGCGGCTTCGCCCAGGCCGCCCAGTGGCTGCCCTGGCTGGAGACGGCGACCCGCTACGCCGGGGCGGCCTTCCTGCTGGTCTACGGGCTGCGCAGCTTCCGCTCGGCTTGGCGGGCGGGCGGCGCGCTGGACCCGGCTTCGGCGGTTCCGGCGGGGTTCGGCGCGACACTGGCGACCTGCCTTGCGCTGACCTGGCTGAACCCGCACGTCTATCTGGACACGGTGGTGCTGGTCGGGTCGGTGTCCACCCAGTTCGCCGAGGGCAAGCACGCCTTCGCGCTGGGGGCGATGACCGCGTCCCTCCTGTTCTTCTTCGCGCTGGGTTTTGGTGCGCGCCTGCTGCGGCCCGTCTTCGCCCGGCCCGGCGCGTGGCGGGCGCTCGACACCGGCATCGGCGTCGTCATGTGCACGATTGCGGTGACCCTGGTGGCCTGAACAATGGGACGTCGATAGAGGGCCGGCGCAGGGAACCCCCTTCCCCGCGCCGGCTGTCCGTCAGGACGCCTTCAGCGCCTGCAGGAAGGTCTCGACCTGATGCTTCAGGCTGTCGGACTGGCCGGACAAATCGGAGGAGGAGCGGATGACGAGGGTGGAGGCCTGCGCCGTCTCGTTCGCCGCCACGCTCACCGCCTCGATGCTGCGGGCGATCTCGTCGGTGCCGCGGGCGGCCTGGGCGACGTTGTTGGAGATCTCCTGGGTCGCCGCCGCCTGCTCCTGCACGGCCGAGGCGATGGTGGTGGAGATCTCGTTGATCGACCGGATCGTCTCGCCGATGCCCTGGATGGCGCCGATCGTCTGGTTGGTCGCCGCCTGGATGCCGGCGATCTGGGCGGAGATGTCCTCGGTCGCCTTGGCGGTCTGGTTGGCGAGGCTCTTCACTTCGCTCGCCACCACGGCGAAGCCCTTGCCGGCCTCGCCGGCCCGCGCCGCCTCGATGGTGGCGTTCAGCGCCAGCAGGTTGGTCTGGCCGGCGATGCCCTGGATCAGCTTGACCACGTCGCCGATGAGCTGCGCCGACTGGGCGAGGCTGTCGGCGGTGCCGCCGATCTGCTCGGTGCGCGACACCGCCTCGCGGGCGATGGCGACCGACCGCTCGACCTGCTGGCCGATTTCCCCGATGGAGGCGGAGAGCTGCTCGGCGGCGGCCGCCACCGCCTGGACGTTGGACGCCGCCTGGGCGGTGGCGGCAGCGGCCTCCGCGCTCTGGCGGGTCGACCGTTCCGACAGGGCGCCGAGCTGGCGCGACACGCCCTGCATGTCGGCCGAGCTGCCGGACACCGCCTGCACCACGCTCTTGACCTTCACGTCGAAGTCGGCGGCGAGGGAGCCGGCGCGCTGGCGCATCTCCTCCTCCTCCTGGACGTCGATCAGCGAGCCGCAGGCGCGCAGCGCCACGCCGGCCGCGTTGCGCCGACAGCCGCCGATGGCGCGGAACCAGCGGTAGGAGCCGTCGCGCATCTTGACGCGGTAGCGCACGTTGAAGGGCGTGCGGCCGCTGGCGTCGGCCAGGAAGGCGCCGAAGGAGGCGAAGGTGCGGGCGCTGTCGTCCGGGTGCAGGCGGTCCGACCAGGAGGTCATCAGGTTCGGGAAATCCTGCTCGCCCTCGAAGCCGAGCAGGCGGCGGAACTGCCCGGACCAGGTCCAGCGGCTCTGCGGATGCGCCGGGTCGCCGTTGTGGAACACCGCGTCCCACAGGCCGACGCCGGCGTGGTTGCCGTAGAGGTCGAGCGCTTCGGTCAGCTCGGCCAGTTCAGCGCCGCGCCCGTTGCCGTCCTTGGACCCACCCCGGAAAAATCCCATCAGACTCATCGACTTCCCCCTCCCCTCACACGATAATCGCTACAACTTCCAGACGATCCCCATGACCGAATTGATCGGCCGGTCTGTTTTCGTATACGGATGATATGTGAATTTAGATTTCATTTTGGTAAAAACGTTTTCCATCTTTTTGAAACAGAAAGCATGCCTGCCCCATTGTTTGTTTCGCTTTCTGTATGTTCGACCGTTTTACTTTTGGTTGTGCAGAGGCCCTTCGACCAGCGGCGTACCGCGACCGGACGCCGCCGGTCCGGCCCGTTGCCATCCCCAACAGGACGACCTACAGTCGCCAGCGTGAGGGGATAAGCACACAAGAAGAACAGGACACCATGGCCGACACCCGCCCCGCCCCCCGAGTGGGGCTGTTCGTCACCTGCCTCGTCGATGTCTACCGCCCGACGGTCGGCTTCGCCGCGGTGAAGCTGCTGGAGGACGCCGGCTGCACGGTCGAGGTGCCCGCGTCCCAGACCTGCTGCGGCCAGCCCGCCTTCAACGCCGGCGACCGCGCCACCGCCCGCGACCTCGCCCGCAGCACCATCGCCGCCTTCGAGGGGTTCGATCACGTGGTCGTCCCCTCCGGCTCCTGCGCCGGGCAGATCCGCAAGCATTACCCGGAGCTTCTGGCCGACGATCCGGCCTGGGCGGGGCGGGCGCAGCACCTGTCGGCACGCACGCACGAGCTGGTGTCCTTCCTGACCGACGTGCTGGGGGTGACGGACACCGGCGCGCGCTACGACGGCACGATCACCTACCACGACAGCTGCTCCGGCCTGCGCGAGCTGGGCGTCAAGGAGCAGCCGCGCCGCCTGCTGGCCAAGGTCGAGGGGCTGACGCTGAACGAGCTTCCGGGGGCGGAGGTCTGCTGCGGCTTCGGCGGCACCTTCTGCGTCAAGTACCCGGACATCTCCAACCGCATGGTCGAGGCCAAGACCGCGGACATCAAGGAGACGAAGGCCGACACGCTGCTGGCCGGCGACATGGGCTGCCTGCTGAACATGGCGGGCAAGCTGAAGCGCGAAGGCTCCGCCATCCGCGTCCGCCATGTCGCGGAGGTGCTGGCCGGCGTCACCGACACCCCTCCCATCGGCGAGAAGGCGTGAAGAGGATGCAACCGACCACCCACGCCTTCCCCGAGAACGCCCGCAAGGCGCTGAGCGACGAGCGGCTTCAGAAGGTCCTGGCCATCGCGCCGGCCGGTTTCGTCAACCGCCGCAAACAGGCCGCCGACCGGCTGCCGGAGTTCGAGGCGCTGCGCGACCAGGGCCGCGACCTGAAGAACCATGTCCTGGCCAACCTCGACACCTATCTGGAGGCCTTCGAGGGCAAGGTCATCGAGCAGGGCGGCCATGTGCACTGGTGCCGCACCGACCAGGAGGCGCGCGACGCCATCCTGGGCATCTGCCGCAAGGTCGGGGCGAAGACCGTCACCAAGGGCAAGTCGATGATCTCGGAGGAGATCGGGATCAACGACTATCTGGAAGCCAACGGCCTGACCCCCATCGAGACGGATCTGGGCGAATACATCATCCAGCTCCGCCGCGAGCCGCCCAGCCACATCATCGCCCCGGCCTTCCACCTGTCCAAGGCGGACGTGGAGGGCACCTTCCGCCAGGCCCACACCGACCTGCCGGCGGACCGCGTCTTGGACGAGCCCAAGGTGCTGATCGCCGAAGCGCGGCAGGTGCTGCGCCGCAAGTTCCAGCAGGCCGACGTCGGCATCACCGGCGCCAACATCATGGTGGCGGAGACCGGCTCGACCGTCATCGTCACCAACGAGGGCAACGGCGACCTGACCCAGATCCTGCCGCGCGTCCATGTGGTGATCGCCACCATCGACAAGGTGGTGCCGACGCTGGAGGACGCGGCGCTGGTGCTGCGCCTGCTGGCGCGCTCCGCGACGGGCCAAGAGGCGTCGGCCTACACCACCTTCTCCACCGGGCCGCGCCGCCCCGGCGACCTCGACGGGCCGGAGGAGTTCCACGTCGTGCTGCTCGACAACGGGCGGTCGGCGCTGCTCGGCACCGAGTTCCAGGACGTGCTGCGCTGCATCCGCTGCGGCGCCTGCATGAACCACTGTCCGGTCTACGGCGCGGTCGGCGGCCACGCCTACGGCTGGGTCTATCCGGGACCGATCGGGTCGGTGATGCAGCCGGCGTTGCTGGGGGTGAAGGAAGCCGGGCATTTGCCCAACGCCTCCACCTTCTGCGGGCGGTGCGAGGCGGTCTGCCCGATGCGCATCCCCCTGCCCAAGATGATGCGCCACTGGCGGGAAAAGGAGTTCGAACAGAATCTCCAGCCCGCCGCCATGCGCCGGGGGTTGGCCCTGTGGGGCTGGTTCGCCCGGCGCCCGGCGCTGTACCACGCCGCCACTCGTATGGCGGTGCGGGCGTTGGGGATGCTGGGCCGCGGCAAGGGACGCTTCGCCCGCCTGCCGCTGGCCCAGGGCTGGACGCAGCACCGCGACATGCCGGCGCCGGAGGGCAGGACCTTCCAGCAGATGTGGGCCGAAAGGAAAGCGGCCGAAAAGAAGGGGATGCGCTGACCATGGCCGACACCGGCTCCGCCCGCGCCCAGATCCTGGGCGGCATCCGCAAGGCGCTGAACTCCGCCGAGGGGTCGGAGGAGGCGCGCCAGAGGCTCGCCACCCACCCGCGCAACCTGATCCCGGCCCGCGCCCAGCGTCCCCACGACGAGCAGGTCGAGCTGTTCGCCGCCATGGCGACGGAAGTGTCCGCCACCGTCGAGCTTCTGGGCGGAATGGCCGAGGTGCCGGGGGCGGTGGCCGACTATCTGGCCGGGCTGAATCTGCCCGCCGAGGTCCGCGTCGCCCCGGACGCCGCCCTGGACGCCATCCCCTGGGACCAGCGCCCGACCCTGACCGTGACCAAGGGGCGGGCCCGCGACAGCGACGGGGCGTCGCTGACCGGCGCCTTCGCCGGGGTGGCGGAAACCGGCACGCTGATGCTGCTGTCCGGGGCCGAGCGGCCGACCACGCTGAACTTCCTGCCCGACACCCACATCGTCGTGCTGCGGCGCGGCCAGATCGTCGGCACCATGGAGGACGCCTGGGACCGGCTGCGCGCCGCCGGGGCGACGGATGGCGGAAAGGGCGCCCTGCCCCGCACCGTCAACTTCATCACCGGCCCGTCGCGGACCGGCGACATCGAGATGCGGATCGAGCTGGGCGCCCACGGGCCGCGGCGCCTTCACATTCTGCTGGTGGAGGATTGACACGGCTGAGCGTTCAAGGGTTTATCGGAGCGTTGTCCGTGCCGGAACCCGTGTTTCACCGTGTTTGATCCGCCCTGCCCTTCGACCCGCGCGCCCGGACGGGCCGCGCCGAGGTCCCCGTCATGAGCCGCCGCCGCTCGGTCTCCACCGAGGAACGGCGGTTGTGGCGGATCGCCATGCGCGACGCGGAGCCGATGCCGGGCCGGACCGTCGAGGACCCCGATCCTCCCGCCGCCCCCACGGGCGAGCCGGAACCGGTCGCCACCACCGCCTCCCCACCCCCCACCCTGCCGCCACGCGGCGGTGTGCCGAAGGGCGGGCGCCCGTCGCAGCCGCCGCTGAAGGTCGGCAATCTCGACAACATCGACCGCCGCACCGCCGACCGCTTCGCGCGCGGCGAGATGGAGATCGACGGGCGGATCGACCTGCACGGGATGAGTCAGGACCAGGCCCACGGCGCGCTGTCCGGCTTCGTCCGCCGCGCCTGGCACGAGGGGCGGCGCTGCGTGCTGGTCATCACCGGCAAGGGGACCTACACCGGCGGGGTCGGCGTGCTGCGCCAGTCGGTGCCGCGCTGGCTGGCCGACGCCTCCCTGCGCCCGATGGTGCTGGCGGTGCGCCCGGCGCAGCCCCGGCACGGCGGCGAAGGGGCGCTGTACGTCCTCGTCAAACGGCGGCGCGACCATCATCGGTAGGACGGGGCCGCGATGACACCCTTCGGCGAACGGGTCCGCGCCCTGCGCGAGGGCAAGAGCGTGACGCTCAAGCAGATGGCGGCCGACCTGCACATCTCCTCGGCCTATCTGTCGGCGCTGGAGCATGGCAAGCGCGGCCAGCCCTCCGCCCAGCTCGTCCGGCAGATCTGCGCCTATTTCGGCATCATCTGGGACGAGGCGGAGGAGCTGGAACGGCTGGCCGACCTGTCGCACCCGCGGGTGACGGTGGACACCGCCGGGCTCAACCCGAAAGCGACCGAGCTGGCGAACCGGCTGGCCGAACGCATCCACGACCTGGACGACGGCACGCTGGACCGGCTGCTCCTTCTGCTGGACGAGGCGCCGGCCCGCGGCGGTGCGGCGGTGCGGCGGCGGGTGGCTCCCCGGCGGCGGTAGAACGGTCGGCAGAAGCGTCGCAACGTCCTGATTTGCCTTGTGGGTTAATCGGTCGCACCTTCGGCTTCGGCAACCGGACGTTTCGCGTTCGCTTTCGCCACGCCGAATCCCTTACCATCCAGCCTGGGTTGCCCCGAAGCCAGGCTTGACCAGACGGGATTATCGTATGACCGCCGAGGTCGGGTCCGTGATGCCCCAGGATGGCGTGACGGACGCCCTGTTCCGCACCATCTTCGACAGCGCGTCGGTCGGCATGGTCGTGGCCGCACCGGACGGGCGCATTCTGGCCGCCAACCCCGCCTTCGCCCGCAGCCTGGGATACAGCCCGCAGGACATGGCCGGCCGGCATCTGGCCGACGTCACCCACCCGGAGGACTGGGCCTGGGAAAGCCTGCGCTTCGGCCGGGTGATGCGGGGGGAAGCGGCGCCGGACCCCTTCGAAAAGCGCTTCCTGCGCGCCGACGGCGGGGTGATGCGCGCCGCCATGCGCCCGTCCTGCCTGCACGGCCCCGACGGGCGGGTGCGCGCTCTCGCCGCGGTGATCGAGGATGTGACGACCGCCCGCGCCGCCGATGAGGAACTCCAGCGCAGCGAGGCGCGCAACCGCGCCATCGTGGAGCAGGCGGTCGAAACCATCCTGACCGTGGACGCCCGCGGCATCATCCTGGCCGCCAACCAAGCGGCGGAACTGCTCCTCGGCTACAGCCCGGACGAGCTGACCGGCCGGCACATCACCATCCTGATGCCGCCGGAGGAGGCCGCGCAGCACGCCTCCTACATGCGCCGTTACAAGGAGACGGGGGTGCGGCAGGTCATCGGCGTCGGACGGGAGGTGACGGCGATCCGGCGGGACGGCACCGTCATCGTCGTCTGGCTGTCCCTGTCGGAGATCGACCTGCCGGGATTCCACGTCTTCGTCGCGATGCTGCGCGACCTCAGCGCCTTCAAGGCCGCCGAGCAGGCGCTGATCGAGGCCAAGGAGGCGGCGGAGCTGGCCAACCGCGCCAAGACCGCCTTCCTCGCCAACATGAGCCACGAGCTGCGCACGCCGCTGAATGGAATCCTGGGCTTCGCCGACGTGATCCACCAGCAGATGCTGGGGTCGCTGGAAAACCCCATGTACGTCAACTTCGCGGCGGAGATCAAACGGTCGGGCGAGCTGCTGCTTGCCAACATCAACGACCTGCTGGAGATGGCCACCATCGAGGCCGGCCAGGTCGGTCTGGAGGAGTCGCTCTGCGACTTCCGCGACGTGGTGGTGTCCTGCGTCCGTCTCGTCGCCAAGCGGGCGGAGCGCGGCAAGCTGCAGGTCGAAGCCGACATCGCCAGCGAGCTGCCGCCCCTGCTCGCCGACCCGCGGGCGCTGAAGCAGGTGTTGCTGCACCTCCTGTCCAACGCCATCAAGTTCACGCCGGAAGGCGGGCGCATCGGCGTGTCGGCCCGCGTCGATTCCGCGGGCGCCCTGGTGGCCGAGGTGTTCGACAGCGGCGTCGGCATCCCGGAGGACCGCTTGGAAACCGTTTTCCAACCCTTCTTCCAGGGCGATTCCTCGCTGGCCCGCCGGTTCGAGGGGATCGGGCTCGGCCTGTCCATCGCCAAGTCCCTGGTGGAACGCCACGGCGGCCGGCTGGAGATCCGCTCGCTGGAGGGGACCGGCACGTCGGTGGTCATCCACCTGCCGAAGGAGCGTTTCCTGACGGACTGGTGAGGTCCAGCCGGCGCGTGAGTCCGATGGCGTCGAGGAAGGCCTCGTCGTGGCTGACCACCAGCAGCGCCCCGTCATAGGCGCGCAGCCCGGCTTCCACCGCTTCGATGGACTCGATGTCCAGGTGGTTGGTCGGCTCGTCCAGGATCAGCAGGGGCGGCGGAACGGCGCCGCCGAGGACGCAGGCGAGGCCGGCGCGCAGCGTCTGCCCGCCGCTGAGGGTCGACACGCGCTGTAAGGCGGCGTCGGCGCGGAACATGAAGCGGGCCAGCGACGCCCGGCAGGCGTTCTCCCCTTCCCGCGGGTTGAGGCGCCGGAAATTGTCCAGGATCGTTTCCGACGGATCGAGCAGGCTCACCCGCTGGTCGAGCATCACCGCACCGGCAACGACGCGGACCGTCCCCGACCAGGGGGCGCGATGGCCGGCGACGAGCGCCAGCAGCGTCGTCTTGCCGGACCCGTTGGGTCCGGTGACGGCGACGCGCTCCGGCCCGGTGATGGTGAGGGACAGGTCGCGGACGACCGGCCTTCCCGGTTCATAGCCGGCGGTGACGGCGTCGAGCGTCAGCACGGTCCGGCCGGGCGGAAGGCCGGTGGGCGGCAGCACGACCGACAGAGGCTGAAGGACTTCGATGCGCGCGCGGGCGGTGGTCACGGCGCCGAGCGCGTCGGACTTCTGCTGGGCCGCGCGGCGGGCGTTGTCGCCGCCAGTGGCCTCACTGCGCTCTTTCCGTCCGCCGAGGAGGATGCGCGGCAGATCGCCTTTCGCCGCCTTCCGCTGGCCCGCCCGGTCCTTGCGCGCCTTCCGTTCGGCGGTGGCCTGCGCCGTCCGGGCCGCCTCCGCCACGCGTTTCTCGGCATCCGCCAGATCGTGGCGGGCGGCGTCGAGGGCCAGCGCCCGGGCGGCGCGGTAATGGCTCCAGTTTCCGCCGTAGCGGGTGGCGCCGAGGGTGGTCAGCTCGACGATGGCGTCCATGCGGTCGAGCAGGTCGCGGTCGTGGCTGACCACCACCGCCCCGGCCCGCCAGGCGGCCAGCAACCCGACGACCGCCTCCCGCCCCTCGCGGTCGAGATCGTTGGTCGGCTCGTCCAGCAGCAGGACATCGGGCTCCGGAAAGATCGCCGCCGCCAGGGCGGCGCGCGTGCGCTGCCCGCCCGACAGGCATGTCAGCGGCGTCTCCGGCTCCGCCTCCAGCCCCACCCGGCCGAGCGCCGACCGGATGCGGCCTTCCAGCGTCCAATCCACCTCGGCCAGCGCGTCGGCGTCCGCATCGCCCCGTTCGGCGCGGCGCAGCAGGTCCAGCATGGCGGCCGCGCCGAACAGCCCGGCCACCGTGTCGTCCGGTCTCACCGACAGGTTCTGATTCAGGATTCCCAGGCTGCCGCGGACGGACACCGTCCCGGATTGCGGGCTCAGCGCGCCCGTCATCAGCTTGAGAAGGGTCGATTTCCCGGTGCCGTTGCGTCCGACGAGCCCGGTCCGTTCAAGGCCGAACCCGAGGCTGATGTCGGAAAGGACGGAACGCCCGTCAGGCGTGGACCAGGACAGGTTCGCCAGGGTGATGGCGGGCAGTGTGATGGAAGCAGGCATGGACGCGGATTTCCCCGAAGACGAAACGAACGGACGTTGCGGTCGGGTTGAAATCCATCGTTCTGCGCATCCTGCTGTGGTGAGACGCCGGCCATCCTAAGGCCAGCCGGGCCGCCGATCAAGGCGGGCGAGGAAAAGCGCCGCGGGGGACCCCCGCGGCACCGTATGGCGGTTTACAGAATGAACTTCGACAGGTCGGCATTCTTGGCAAGGCCGCCCACCTGGGCGCGGACAGTCTCCGCGTCGATGGTGACGGTCTGGCCGGCCTTGTCGCTGGCGGTGAAGCTGATGTCCTCCAGCAGCCTTTCCAGGACGGTGTGCAGGCGCCGCGCCCCGATGTTCTCCACCGTGGCGTTGATTTCGGTGGCGAGGCGGGCCAGCTCGTCGATGGCGTCGTCGGTGAAGACGAGATCGACCTCCTCGGTCTTCAGCAGCGCCTTGTACTGCTTGATCAGGCTGGCTTCCGGCTCGGTCAGGATGCGGCGGAAATCCTCCTGCTCCAGCGCCTTCAGCTCGACGCGGATCGGCAGGCGGCCCTGCAGCTCCGGCAGAAGGTCCGACGGCTTGGACAGGTGGAAGGCGCCCGACGCGATGAACAGGATATGGTCGGTCTTCACCGCGCCATGCTTGGTGCTGACGGTCGTGCCCTCAATCAGCGGCAGCAGGTCGCGCTGCACGCCCTCGCGGCTGACATCGGCGCCGCCCTTGTAGTCGGAGCGGGCGGAAATCTTGTCGATCTCGTCGAGGAAGACGATGCCGTTCTGCTCGACCGCCTGGATCGCTTCCGAAACGACCTTCTCCTGGTCCAGCAGCTTGTCCGACTCTTCCGCCATCAGGACGGTGTAGCTTTCGGCGACGGACATGCGTCGGGACTTGGTGCGCCCGCCCATCGCCTTGCCGAAGAGGTCGTTCAGGTTCAGCATGCCCATCTGGGCACCCGGCATGCCGGGGATGTCGAAGGTCGGCAGGCCGCCGGCGGTGTCGGCCACCTGGATTTCGATCTCGCGGTCGTTCAGCGTGCCCTCGCGCAGCATCTTGCGGAACTTCTGCCGCGTCTCCGGGCTGGCGTTCTCGCCGCACAGCGCATCGACCACGCGCTCCTCGGCGCGCAGCTCGGCCTTGGCGGCGACCTCCTTGCGCAGCCGCTCCTTGGTCAGGCCGATGGCGGCCTCCACCAGATCGCGGACGATCTGCTCGACGTCGCGGCCAACATAGCCGACCTCGGTGAACTTGGTCGCCTCGACCTTCAGGAAGGGCGCCTGGGCCAGCTTCGCCAGACGGCGGGCGATCTCCGTCTTGCCGACGCCGGTCGGGCCGATCATCAGGATGTTCTTGGGCAGAACCTCCTCGCGCAGCCCCTCGGGGAGCTGCTGGCGGCGCCAGCGGTTGCGCAACGCGATGGCGACCGCGCGCTTGGCCTCATGCTGGCCGACGATGTAGCGGTCGAGTTCGGAGACGATCTCGCGCGGGCTGAAGGCGGCGGTGGCGGCGGCGATGCTGGGGGCAGTCATGGTGGCGGACCCGGTCTGAGGGTTAGAGCTTTTCGAGCGTGACGTTCTCGTTGGTGTAGACGCAGATGCCGGCGGCGATCTTCATCGCCTTGCGGGCCACGGCCTCCGCGTCCAGACCATCGACGTCGACCAGCGCGCGTGCCGCCGACAGGGCGTAGGCGCCGCCGGAGCCGATGCCGATCAGCCCGTCCTCCGGCTCCAGCACGTCGCCGTTGCCGGTCAGGATCAGGCTGACGTTGCGGTCGGCCACGGCCATCATGGCCTCCAGCCGGCGCAGATAGCGGTCGGTGCGCCAGTCCTTGGCCATCTCCACGCAGGCGCGCAGCAGCTGGCCCGGGTGCTTCTCCAGCTTGGTCTCCAGCCGCTCGAACAGGGTCAGCGCGTCGGCGGTGGCGCCGGCGAAGCCGCCCATCACCGTGCCGCCGGCGAGCCAGCGCACCTTGCGGGCGTTCGATTTCATGACCGTCTGGCCGACGGACACCTGGCCGTCGCCGGCAATCACCACCTGTCCGTTCTTGCGGACCGAGAGGATGGTGGTGCCGTGCCACTGGATGGGATCGTGGGAAGTCATCGGGACCGTGGTCTAAGGAAGAGGCGCCCGTGCCCGAACGGCCCGGCGCGACGCCGGCCGACATAGGCACATCGGAACACGGGTCTATGTGGGGGGACGGCGGGTCCCGTCAAGTCTGGCGTCATGGGCGGGTCTGCCACGTGACGGAATTGGCCGGGGGGCGAGCTGCGTCACCTCCACCCCCAGGCGGGCCAGCGCCTCCATCACCGGGACGAAGGCGGACAGGCCGTGCCCGCCGCTCGGCAGCGGACCGGAACGGGCGATGCCCAGCAGATTGCCCGCCTCGTCCACCAGCGGGTCGCCCGGCGCCGGGTCCGGCCCGGCCAAATCGGCCTGGAGCAGCGTTGCCTCCACCTCCGGCGCGGCTTGCAGATCGGCGCGCCGGGCCGCCAGGATTCCCGGCGCCGTGTCGTCGCCCCGCTCCAGAACCGCCATCACCGGCTCGCTGACCGCCGGAACGTCCAGACGCAGCGGCGCCGCGCGCAGCCGGGCCGGCACGCGGACCAGGGCGATCCCGCCGGAGCGGTCCCGCGCCATCACCGTTCCGTCCAGCGACACCCCACGGGACGGCGCGACGGTGACAGTGACGTCCAGCCCGGCGTCGAGCGTCAGCAGAAGCGATTGGCCGTCCAGTTCGCCCAGCACGATCCCCCGGCCTTTGCGCTCGTCCGGTCCGACGCGAACCGTGGCGGCGGACACACGGGCGGCGGGATCGTCGGCGTAGCCCTGGAGCGGGTCGGCGATGCGCAAGATCAAGGTCGGGGAGCGGGCCTCCTCCAGGAAGGGAGCCGGTCCGGCGGAGGCACCGCCGGGATCGACCGTCGCCGTTTCGACCGCCGCGGTTGACACCACGGCCGGGCCACTTGACGCACCCAGGGGCGCACTTGACACTCCCGCCACCCCACTTGACACTACCGGGGCCGCACTTGACGCTCCCAGGGGGGCGGTTGACACTCCTCCCCGGCCACTTGACACTATGGCGGAGCCACTTGACGCTATCGCCCCGCCCCGCGACACCGCGGCGCGGAAGCCGGGGTCGGCGCCCAGCGCCTCCACCGCCGTGGCGAAGGCCTCCTCGATCAGCAGAACGTCGCCCTGCGGCACGCCGCTGTCCTTGCGGGCCACCCCCGTGGTGGTGACGCGGTGGACGAGCCGGCCCGTCACGGCGTCGTAGACCGCCCAGTCAACCCGCAGGCTGCCGATGCCGGACACCCCCTCGCTGCCGCCCGTCAGCCAGCTTCGGCGGCGGCACAGGTCGCTGTTCACCGCGCGCAGGTCGCCGCGCAGGATGTAGCGGGCGCGCTTGCGGTCGAACTCCGCCTCGTAGTCGCTGCCCTGGACGCCCGCCACGTCGTAGCCGGCGTCGGCCAGAACCTCGGCGAAGCGTTCCTGAAAGGTGGAGTTCTCGTGCAGGCTGCGCCCGCTGGTCCAATAGACGTCCTCGTAGGGCGGCCAGCACTCCAGCGCCCAGACATAGCGCCCCGTCACCATGCCCCGCCGCATCGAGCCCAGCGACAGGCCGTCGAAGCGGATCGGCTCCGTCGAACCGCGGGCGACGGGCGGGGATTTGCGGGTCTGCGGCAGGTCTCCGCCCATGCAGGCGGCCAGCGCCAGCAGGGCCGCGAGGGCCAGGAAGAGGCGTCCGGGCGTCGGCATGTCCGGTGGCATATCCCATTATGCTCGTTGAGCGTGCGCACGACCATGCACACACACGCATTATGAGGCATCGCGGCCGACGGTCATAGGCGTTTTCGGAGGCTGCGCCTCTGGCGCGCCCGCGCGCTTCCTGATAAAACCCGGACTCATGGACCAGAGCCTTGCCAATGGCGTCCGCCGCGCCTCGATCGAGCGGAACACCACCGAAACCCGGATCCGGGTCGCCGTGAATCTGGACGGCACCGGCGTCTATGACGTGAAGACCGGCGTCGGCTTCCTCGACCACATGCTGGAGCAGCTGTCGCGCCACAGCCTGATGGACCTGTCGGTGGCGGCGGAGGGCGATCTGCACATCGACGCCCACCACACGACCGAGGACAGCGGCATCGCCATCGGCCAAGCGGTGGCGAAGGCGCTGGGCGACCGCAAGGGCATCCAGCGCTACGGCCACGCCTACATCCCGATGGACGAAACGCTGACCCGCGTCGCGCTGGACTTCTCCAACCGGCCCTACCTGATCTGGAAAGTGTCCTTCAGCCGCGACAAGATCGGCGACATGGACACCGAGCTGTTCCGCGAGTGGTTCCAGGCCTTCGCCATGGCCGCGGGCGTGACGCTGCACGTCGAATGCCTCTATGGCGAGAACAACCACCACATCGTGGAAAGCTGCTACAAGGCGCTTGCCCGCGCGCTGCGGGCCGGGATCGAAATCGACCCGCGCAAGCGCGATGCCGTGCCCTCCACCAAGGGGACGCTGGGCGGCTCCCTCTAAAAAAACCGGCGGCTTCGACAAGGCCGGCGCTCTGTCACAAGGTCCTCGTTTCATGGAAACCGTTGCGCTGATCGATTACGGCTCCGGCAACCTGCGTTCCGCCGCCAAGGCTCTGGAGCGCGCGGCGGCGGGGTGCCACGCCTCCTTCCAGGTCCTGGTGACCTCCGACGCCGACGCCGTGCGCAAGGCCGACCGCATCGTCCTGCCGGGCGTGGGCGCCTTCGCCGACTGCAAGCGCGGCCTGTCGGAGGTTCCCGGCATGCTCGACGCGCTGGACGAGGTGGTGCACGGCAAGGGCCGCCCCTTCCTGGGCATCTGCGTCGGCATGCAGCTGATGGCGGAGCGCGGGCGCGAATACGGCGTGACCGAGGGGCTGGGCTGGATCAAGGGCGAGGTGGTGAAGCTGGAGCCCGCCGATCCCACCCTGAAGATCCCGCACATGGGGTGGAACGAGCTGGACGTGCGCCGGGAGCATCCGGTGCTGGCCGGCCTGCCGGAGCGGGCGCACGCGTATTTCGTCCACTCCTACCGCTTCGCCGTGGAGCGGCCGGAGGACGTGATCGCCAGCGCCGATTACGGCGGCGCCTTCGCCGCGGTGGTTGGGCGGGACAATCTGGTCGGCACCCAGTTCCACCCGGAAAAGAGCCAGGAGACCGGGCTCGCCCTGGTCGCCAACTTCCTGACCTGGCGGGTCTGACGATGACCGACGTCACGGTCGAGCGCATCGACGCACTGAAGACCGGCGACCTGCACGACCTGTGCGACGCCGCCGACGACGCCGTAAAGGCCGGCGGCGGCTTCGGCTGGGTCGCGCCGCCCGCCCGCGAGATCATGGAACGCTACTGGAAGGGCGTTCTGGTGGTGCCGGAGCGCATCCTGTTCGTCGGCCGGCTGGACGGCGTCATCGCCGGCTCCGCCCAGCTGGTGAAGCCGGCCCGCAACAACGAGGCGCAGGCCCACGCCGCCACCCTGACCACCAGCTTCGTCGCCCCCTGGGCGCGCGGCCATGGCCTCGCCCGCCGCCTGACCGTGGCGGTCGAGGAGGAGGCGCGGGCGTCCGGCTTCCGCGTGCTGAACCTCGACGTGCGCGAGACGCAGACCGCGGCCATCGCGCTCTACGAGGACCTCGGCTTCCGCCGCTGGGGCACGCATCCCTTCTATGCGCTGGTGGACGGCAAAAGGCTGGCCGGACATTTCTATGTGAAAGACCTCACCCCCGACACGCTTCACGACACGCCATAGGACGAGACACCGCGATGATCATCTATCCCGCCATCGACCTCAAAGACGGTGCCTGCGTTCGGCTGCTGCGCGGCGAGATGAGCCAGGCGACCGTCTTCAACACCGAACCCGCCGACCAGGCCCGCCTGTTCGAAAGCCAGGGCTTCGAATGGCTGCATCTGGTCGATCTGAACGGCGCCTTCGAGGGCAAGCCGGTCAACGGCAAGGCGGTCGAGAGCATCCTGGGCGCCGTGACCATTCCGGTGCAGCTGGGCGGCGGCATCCGCGACCTGAAGACCATCGCCCACTGGCTTGAGAAGGGCGTCAGCCGGGTCATCCTCGGCACCGTCGCCCTGCGCGAGCCGGAGCTGGTCCGTGAAGCCTGCCGCGAGTTCCCCGGCAAGGTCGCCGTCGGCATCGACGCGCGCGAGGGTTACGTGGCCGTTGCCGGCTGGGCCGAGACCTCGACCATCAAGGCGCTGGATCTGGCGCTGAAGTTCGAGGACAGCGGCGTGGCCGCGATCATCTACACCGACATCAACCGCGACGGCGCCATGGGCGGCGTGAACGTCGAGGCGACCTCCGACCTCGCCTTCCACCTGACCACCCCGGTGATCGCGTCGGGCGGCGTCTCCTCCATCGACGATCTGATCGCGTTGAAGAAGGAGGAGGACACCGGCATCGAGGGCGTCATCTGCGGCCGTGCGCTCTACGACGGGCGCATCGACCCGAAGACGGCCTTGGACCTGCTCTCCCCCGCTCCCGTCACCGGAAAGGCCGGCTGATGCTCAAGATGCGCGTCATCCCCTGCCTGGACGTCAAGGATGGGCGGGTCGTCAAGGGGGTCAACTTCGTCGATCTGATCGACGCCGGCGACCCCGTGGAGCAGGCCCGCGTCTATGACCGGGAGGGGGCGGACGAGCTGACCTTCCTCGACATCACGGCCAGCCACGAGAACCGCGACACCATCTACGACGTGGTGCGCCGCACCGCCGAGCAGGTGTTCATGCCGCTGACCGTCGGCGGCGGCGTGCGCACGGTCGAGGACATCCGCAAGCTGCTGCTGGCCGGCGCCGACAAGGTGTCGATCAACACCGCGGCCATCCACCGTCCGGAGTTCGTGCAAGAGGCGGCGGAAAAGTTCGGCGCCCAGTGCATCGTCGTCGCCATCGACGCCAAGCAGGTCGAGCCGGGCCGCTGGGAGATCTTCACCCACGGCGGGCGCAAGGCGACGGGCATCGACGCCATCGAGTGGGCCAAGCGCATGGAGTCCTACGGGGCCGGCGAGATCCTGCTGACCTCGATGGACCGCGACGGCACCAAGAGCGGCTTCGACCTCGCCCTGACCCGCAAGGTGGCCGATGGCCTGCGCATCCCGGTCATCGCCTCGGGCGGCGTCGGCACGCTGGACCATCTGGTGGAGGGCATCCGCGAGGGCCACGCCACGGCGGTGCTGGCGGCCTCCATCTTCCATTTCGGCACCTACACCATCGGGCAGGCCAAGGCGGCGCTCGCCGACGCCGGCATCCCGGTGCGCCCGGCGCGGCCAGTGTCTTCCACGGCGGAGGCCGCTCATGTCTGACGATAAGGCGGCCGCCACCGCCGCGGTGCTGGACCGGCTCTACGCCACTGTGCAGGCGCGCAAGGGCGCCGATCCGGAGACCTCCTATACCGCCAAGCTGTTCCACCGCGGCACCGCCAAGATCGCCCAGAAGGTCGGCGAGGAGGCGGTGGAGACGGTCATCGAGGCGGTGCGTGGCGACAAGGCGGCGGTGGCCTCGGAATCGGCGGACCTGCTCTATCACCTGATGGTGCTGTGGGCCGACGCCGGGCTGGAGCCCGCCGCGGTGTGGGAGAAGCTGGCCCAGCGCGAGGGCACCAGCGGCATCGCTGAGAAGAACGCGCGCAAGGCTTGAATCGATAAAGGTGGAAGGGGAAACGACGCGATGGCCAAGACCTACGATCCGAACAACGTCTTCGCCCGCATCCTGCGCGGCGAAATCCCGTGCAAGAAGGTTCTGGAGACCGAGCACGCGCTGGCCTTCCACGACATCAACCCGCAGGCCCCGACGCACATCCTGGTGATCCCGAAGGGCGCCTACGTCGACATGGACGATTTCAGCGCCCGCGCGACGGAGGCTGAGATCGCCGGCCTGTTCCGCGCGGTCGGCGAGGTGGCGCGCGGCGCCGGAGCCGCCGAGCCCGGTTACCGCATCCTGTCCAACTGCGGCGAGGACGCGAACCAGGAGGTTCCGCACCTGCACATCCACGTCTTCGCCGGCCGCCGCCTGGGCCCGATGATTACCAAGGGGTGATCACCAAAGGGTGAGCCTCGGCGTGGCGATCCACGTGAAACATTGTCTCGAATGGAAAGGGCGCCGGGGAAACCCTCGGCGCCCTTTTCTTTCGGTCCCGTGCCGCGCTCACACCATGGCGCGGATCTGCCGCTCCGCCGCTTCGCCGTCAATGCGGCAGTAGACGGCCTGGACGACGCTGAAGGCGCCGAAGGCGAACAGCCCGGCGGCCACCACCCCGAGCAGCCAGGGGCCGTAGGGCTGCTGCTGGAGGAACTGCAGCGCCTTGAGCAGCCCGCCGGACTCCGACGAGTCCGACTGCCACGCCGCGACCATGAAGAAGCTGCCGACCACCGCGAAGACCAGACCCTTGGCGGCGAAGCCGAAGCGGCCGATCGGGCAGATCACCTTCATGGTGTTCGGATCGGCGTCCAGCTCACGGCGGAAGCTGGCCTTGTAGGCCTTGACGGCGTGGGCGATGGCTGCGCCGATGATGGCGACCCCGACCGCGGCGACCAGGACGCGGCCCATCGGCTTGGTGAGCAGCCACGCCGTCCAGTCATGCGCCGCGGCCTCGCCATCGCCGCTGCCTCCGCCGCGCCCGGCCAGGAGCTTGATGGCGAAGACCGCCAGACCGGCGTGGATCACCCCGGCGACGATGAAGCCGGCGCGGACCACCAGCCCCTTGGGCGAGGTTCCGACATGGTCGACGTCCAGCACCGCCTGCATGACCCGCCACAGCGCGTATCCGGCCAGACCGAGCGCGGTCAGCGCCAGCAGGACCGAGCCGAAGGGGTTCTGGAACAGTTCGATCAGCGCGCCCTTGGTGTCGGTCGGCCGGTTGCTGCCATAGGCCGCCGTGACGGCGAACCAGCCGACGATCAGATAAACGAGGCCGCGCGCGGCGTAGCCGAGCCGCGCCAGCCCTTCGATTTCGTTGAGCCTGTCGATTTGCCGTTGCAGCGGGGTCATGGCCCCCTCCCCCCGTGTGTCAACCAAAGCCGCCGTTGGCCAGAACGACCAGGATCGGCGGTGGTTGACACAACCAAAGCCGCTGCGCTTCGGTTCCTCGACGGGGGGAAAGAGGCGGTGGTCAGCTCGCCGGGGCGACGGTCTTCGGCAGCAGGACGTAATACTCCCCGGCGCTCTTCATCACGCCGGCCTTCTCCTCCGCCTCCGGACCGTGGCCCCAGAAGACGTCGCCGCGGACTGGGCCGCGGATGGCCCCGCCGGTGTCCTGGGCGATCAGCAGGCGGCGCAGCCGCGCCTGGGCATCCAGCGGGTCCTCGGCGTCCAGCCAGACCGGCACGCCGTAGGGCAGGAACTTGGAATCGACGGCGAGGCTGCGCCCCGGCGTCAGGGCGACGTTCTGGGCGCCGTTCGGCCCCTCCCCCTTCAGCTCCTGGAAGAAGACGTAGGAGGGGTTCTTGTTCATCAGCGCCGCCGCCTCGCCGGGGTTGGCCTGCAGCCAGGCGCGGATGGTCTGGAGCGACACCTCCTCGCGCTTCAGGGCGCCGCGGTCGATCAGCTCGCGCCCGATGGCGACGTATTTGTGGCCGTTCTGGGCGGCGTAGCCGACGCGCGTCTCCGTTCCGTCGGGGAAGCTGACCCGGCCCGACCCCTGAATGTGCAGGAAGAAGGTGGCGATGGGGTCCTGCAGCCAGACCAGCTCCAGCCCCTTGCCGCTCAGCGCCCCGGCCTCGATGGCCGCGCGGTCCTCGAAGGGCTTCAGCCGGCCGGCGGTGACGCGCCCGGCGATGCGCTCACCCCTCCAGCGGTCGGCGAACTCGCCGAGGTCGACCATCACCAGATCGGCGGGACGCTTGTAGAGCGGCACCGGAAAGGCCGGGTCCGGCGTCCGGCTGCCCTTCAGCTCGACCTCGTAATAGCCGGTGAAGAGGCCGCGCCGCTCGGCGTTGTTGGCCGCGGCGTAGGGGGTGAACCACGTCTCGAAATAGGCGCGGGCCGCCATGTCGTCGCCGGGTGGCAGCTTGGCCAGCTCGGCGCAGGGGCCCTGCCAGTCGGCCGCCTTGCCGCCGACCCCGTCCGGGCCGATGGAGCGGTCGGCGGCCAGCGCCTTGACCTTCGCGCAGGAACGCTGGAAGGCCGGGACGGCCTCCGCCACGCGGTCGGCGCTCCAGCCGGGCAGCGCCGTGAAGGCGACGGGGGTGAGGACCAGCTTCTCGGGCGGCGGAGGCGGCGGCGCCTTGGCCTCCTCCTCCTTCCGCTCGCAGCCAATGAGAAACGCCGCGGCAAGGACTGCCGCGGCGCTGAGACGAACAACCGGATGAGAGAGCATCAGAACCGATCGGTCATTGGGGGGTGCGGGTTTCGACGAGCGCCCAGTTCGGGTCGCCGGCGCGCGTGTTGCGGGCGAAGGTCCAGACGTCCACGGCCTCGACCACGCTGTTCGGATCGCCGTCCACCACGGCACCGGCGCTGTTGCGCACGACGTTCATCTGCTCCGAGACGAACTTCACGGTGACCAGGGCGGTGCGGCCGTCCATGCGGGCCTCCACCACGTCGGCGTCGGTGATCGTCTCGATGCGGGTCTCCAGCGTCTCGCCGGCCGCTTGGCGCTCACGCACCGCCCGGGCGAAGTTATCGTAGACCTCGTCCGACAGCAGGGGGCGCAGCGTGGCCGTGTCGCCCTTGGCGAAGGCCTCCACGATCATCTGGAAGGCGCCGCGGGCACCCTGAAGGAAATACTTCTCGTCGAAGCTGGGGTCGGCGGCCTTGATCTGTTCCAGCGCGGTGGCCAGCGACACCGGCTCGTCGGGCGACGGCGCGGCGTTCGGCACGGGCCGCTCGCGGTTGGGCATCGCCACCACGTTGTCCGGCTGGTTGTTGGGGCGGGCCGTGAAGGGGTTCGGCCGCTGGCGTTCCTCACCGGTGCGGCGGCCGAGCACGCTGCGCAGCCGGTACACGAGAAACGCCGCGATCATCGCGAAGATCAGGATCTCGACGAACACAAACCCATCTCCCATCATCCATCCTTCCGGGTGACTGAAGGCCGGCCCCGAAATCACCGGCCCCGCTTGATCCACTACTGGACCCTCCGGCGGGTGAGCATTAAGTGTACCGGAACGGTGCCGGGACCAAGTCCCTGCTCGCTCTCTCCGCCGAGGATTCCACCCGATGACCCGTGCCGGAGCTGTTCTTCCAACCAAAGATCGGGTGCGTACCCTGGTGTAGATAGGCCCTTGGGGTTGAAAGAGCAAGGACGGCCATGAATCCACTGTTGCTGTTGTTCCTTCTGCTGCCGATCGCGGAAATCGCAACCTTCATCGAGGTCGGCGACTGGATCGGCGCCGGCCCGACGGTCGGGCTGGTCATCCTGTCCGCCATCCTCGGGTCCGTCCTGATCCGCTGGCAGGGCCTGTCCGTGCTGAAGCGCGCGCAGCAGGCGGCGGAGCGCGGCGAGAGCCCGGTCGGGGCCGTGTTCGAGGGATTCTGCGTCGTCGTCGCCGGCCTGCTGCTGATCATCCCCGGCTTCCTCACGGACTTCGTCGGAATCCTTCTGTTCGTGCGCCCGGTCCGCAACGCTCTGGGCCGCTGGCTGTTCGACCGTATGAAGGGCGCCGCCTCCTTCCAGATGCACGGCCGCATGGGCGGTCAGACGGGCAATCGGAGTTGGAGCGCCGGCGATCCGAACGGCCCCCATGGTGGGCCGGGCAACCGCCCGCCGCCGGGGGTGATCGACGTCGATTACCAGGAGGTCGACCCCGACGGCGGCCGTCCGGGAAATGCCGGTCCGGCGGACCGCGACGGGCCGGACGACATGCCCAAGCTCGGTGACTCCCGCTGGGCGCCGCCCGGTTCGCCCCACCGCAACGACCGCGGGTGAAACGCACCGGTTTCACTTTGTGGAGCCAGCGGTTCCGTGCTAGCCAGCGGGTCTTGAAGACCTTTCCATCGTGATGCCGCCCCGCGGCCAGGAGTTGTCCATGTCCGATCAGCAGATCAACGGTCAAGATCAGGAAGCCGCCTCGTCGCTGCCGATGCATGTGCTGGCGCAGTATGTGAAGGACCTGTCCTTCGAGAACCCCAACGCCCCGCAGAGCCTGCTGCCCGGCCAGCCGCAGCCGCAGGTCAACATCGGCGTGGACGTGCAGGTTCAGCCGATGGGCGAGGACGTCTACGAGGTCGTGCTGAAGCTGCATTGCGAGGCCAAGCAGGCCGAGGCGACCGCCTTCCTGGTCGAGGTGGCCTATGGCGGCCTGTTCCAGCTTCCGGGCCTGCCGCAGGAGCATCACCGCCCGGTGCTGCTGATCGAGGCGCCGCGGATGCTGTTCCCGTTCGCCCGCGCCATCGTGGCCGGCTGCACCCAGGACGGCGGCTTCCCGCCGCTGATGATCAACCCGATCGACTTCGTCGACCTGTACCGCCGCCAGACCGCCGGCCAGCAGGCCCAGGCCGAAGAGGCGCCGCAGTCGCCGTTCTGATACGGCGGTTCTGACGGCAGCGTTCTGATCCGGGCAATCGGTTTCGGACAAACAAAAAGGCGGGAGGCTCCACCGGGGCCTCCCGCCTTTTTTGTGCCCTCCCCCGCCCTTCGATCGGACGGGGCAGGCGCGGTTCCGAACTATTGGTTCATGGACTCGAAGAATTCCGAGTTCGACTTGGTGTGCTTCAGCTTGTCGACCAGGAAGTCCACCGCGTCGGTCACGCCCATCGGCATCAGGATGCGGCGCAGAATCCACATCTTGGAGATGGTGCCCTTGTCGACCAGCAGCTCCTCCTTGCGGGTGCCCGACTTGGAGATGTCGATGGCCGGGAAGGTGCGCTTGTCGGAGAGCTTGCGGTCCAGCACGATCTCCGAGTTGCCGGTGCCCTTGAACTCTTCGAAGATCACCTCGTCCATGCGGCTGCCGGTGTCGATCAGCGCGGTCGCGATGATGGTCAGCGAGCCACCCTCCTCGATGTTGCGGGCCGCACCGAAGAAGCGCTTCGGGCGTTGCAGCGCGTTGGCGTCGACGCCGCCGGTCAGCACCTTGCCCGAGGAGGGAACGACGGTGTTGTAGGCGCGGGCCAGACGGGTGATGGAGTCCAGCAGGATGACCACGTCGCGCTTGTGCTCGACCAGCCGCTTGGCCTTCTCGATGACCATCTCGGCGACCTGGACGTGGCGCGTCGCCGGCTCGTCGAAGGTGGAGCTGATGACCTCGCCCCGCACGGAGCGGGCCATGTCGGTCACCTCTTCCGGACGCTCGTCGATCAGCAGGACGATCAGATAGGCTTCCGGGTGGTTCGTCGCGATGGAATGGGCGATGTTCTGCAGCATCACGGTCTTGCCCGTGCGCGGCGGGGCGACGATCAGCCCGCGCTGGCCCTTGCCCAGCGGCGCCACGAGGTCGATGATGCGGCCGGTGTAGTTCTTCTTGGTCGGGTCGTCGACTTCCATGCGCAGCCGCTCTTCCGGGTAGAGCGGGGTCAGGTTGTCGAAGTTGATGCGGTGGCGGACCTTGTCCGGCGCATCGAAGTTGATCGTGTTGACCTTGAGAAGGGCGAAGTAGCGCTCGCCGTCCTTGGGCGCGCGGATCTGCCCCTCGACCGTGTCGCCGGTGCGCAGGCTGAAGCGGCGCACCTGGCTGGGGCTGACGTAGATGTCGTCGGGGCCGGGAAGATAGTTGGCCTCCGGCGAGCGCAGGAATCCGAAGCCGTCCTGAAGAACCTCGAGCACGCCGTCGCCGTAGATCGGAACATCGTTTTCCGCCAACTGCTTGAGGATGGCGAACATCATGTCCTGCTTGCGCAGCGTGCTGGCGTTCTCGATCTGCAGTTCCTCCGCGAACGCCAGCAGTTCGGCGGGGCTCTTGCACTTCAGCTCTTGGAGATGCATGGGGGTGCCTTAAGGGAATCGGTCATGCGAGGGGGAGTGCCAGAGGTCCCGGGCCGGCGCAGGGTGCGTCGGTTGAGCGTCGAACGGCGCTGAAGGCTGGGAATGCCTGTCGGACGTCGCGCCCAGATCGTTGGGGAGGGACGGAACGGCGGATGTGGGATGGGTGCCCGCGAGGCTTGCCGCCCCGTGGTGGGAAAGATGGTTAGCGGAACGCCGTCTGCAAGTCAAATGAAAGCGAATTCTTGGAAACGGAGTGGATTCTTGCGCGTCTTCGTCCGGGTCACGATGCCGCATCCCCTGTTATCCAGGCCACCGGGCCACGACCTGGACGTTCAGGACAGAAGCGGTTTGGCAGGACAGAAACGGTTAGATTGACATCATGAGCCCGCATGACCGTTCCGGACCCGGAACCATCGTTGCTCCCGAAGCTTCCACCGACCCCCTGCCCTGGCACGCCCAGCCCCCGGACCAAGCCTTGGCCGCGCTGGACAGCCCCGACGACGGGCTGACGCCCGATGAGGCGGCGGAGCGCCGGCGGCGGTACGGCCCCAACCGGCTGACCCCGCCGCCCCGCCGGTCGGCGCTGATGCGCTTTCTGGCGCAGTTCGACAATCTGCTGATCTACGTGCTGATCGGCGCGGGAGTCGTCACGGTCTTGCTCGGCGAGTTCGTAGACGCCGCGGTGATCGCCGGCGTCGTGCTGATCAACGCCGCCATCGGCTATGTCCAGGAAGGCAAGGCAGAGCAGGCGCTGGACGCCATCCGCAGCATGCTGTCGCCGCAGGCGGTGGTTCTGCGCGGCGGCCATCAGGTCACCGTTCCGGCGGAGGAGCTGGTGCCCGGCGACCGCGTCCTGCTGGCCTCGGGCGACAAGGTTCCGGCGGACCTGCGGCTGGTCCGCGTCAAGGGCCTGCGCGTGCAAGAGGCGGCGCTGACCGGGGAATCCATGCCGGTCGCCAAGAGCGCCGACGCCGTGGCGGCGGACGCTCCCCTGGCGGAGCGCGGCGGCATGGCCTATTCCGGCACGCTGGTGGCCCAGGGACAGGCCACCGGCGTCGTGGTGGCCACGGGGGACCGGACGGAGCTGGGCCGCATCGGCACGCTCCTGGCGGGCGTGGAGGAGCTGACCACGCCGCTGCTCGCCCAGATGGCCGTCTTCGGGCGCTGGCTGACCATCGGCATCCTGGCGCTGACCGCGCTGACCTTCCTCTACGGTTCGCTGGTCCAGGGGGAGCCGTGGCCGGAGATGGTCATGGCCGCGGTCGGTCTGGCGGTGGCGGCGATTCCGGAAGGGCTGCCGGCGGTGATGACGATCACGCTGGCCATCGGCGTCACCCGCATGGCCCGGCGCAATGCCATCATCCGCCGCCTGCCGGCGGTGGAGACGCTGGGTTCGGTCGGGATCATCTGCTCTGACAAGACCGGCACGCTGACCCGCAACGAACTGGTCGTGCAGACCGTGGTGACCACGGCGGGTGATTGCGCGGTGACCGGCACCGGCTACCGCCCCGAGGGCGAGTTCCGCCGCGACGGCAAGGCCCTGGACCCCTCCGCCAACCCCTTGCTGACCGAGCTGGCCCGCGCCGCCCTGCTGTGCAACGACGCCGAGCTTCAGCGCGGTGAGGAGGGCTGGACGGTGGCCGGCGACCCGACCGACGGCGCCCTGCTGGCGCTCGGCATGAAGGCCGGGCTGGACGCGCGGGAGGAGGCCGTCCGTCGCCCACGTACGGACGTCATCCCCTTCGAATCCGAACACAAGTACATGGCCACCCTGCACCACGACCATGAGGGGCACGGGCTGCTGTACGTCAAGGGCGCGCCGGAGCGTGTGCTGTCCATGTGCGCGCACGTACGGGCCGCGGACGGTGGCAGCGCGCCGCTCGACGCCGCCCACTGGCTGGCGCGGGTGGAGGAACTGGCGGCGCGCGGCCAGCGCGTCCTGGCGCTCGCCGCCCGCCCCGCTTTGCCCGGCCAGACCATGCTGGACATGGACGACGTGCAGGAGGGGCTGACCCTGCTCGGCCTGTGCGGCTTCATCGATCCGGCGCGCGAGGAGGCCGTGGCGGCGGTGGCCGAGTGCCAGGCGGCGGGAATCCGGGTGAAGATGATCACCGGTGACCACGCCGGCACCGCCCAGGCCATCGGGCGGCAATTCAACCTGTCGGGCGACGCGGTGTCGGGCACCGAGCTGGACCGGCTGGACGACGCGGCGCTGGTCGCCGTGGCACGCGACGCCGACGTCTTCGCCCGCACCACGCCGGAGCACAAGCTGCGCCTCGTCCGCGCGCTCCAGACGGCGGGCTACACGGTCGCGATGACCGGCGACGGGGTGAACGACGCGCCCGCCCTGAAGCGCGCCGACGTCGGCGTCGCCATGGGCTGCAAGGGCACGGAGGCCGCGAAGGAAGCCGCCAGCATGGTGCTGGCCGACGACAACTTCGCCTCCATCGCCCACGCCGTGGAGGAAGGGCGGACCGTCTACGACAATCTGCGCAAGACGATCCTGTTCATGCTGCCGACCAACGGCGCCCAGGCGCTGGTGATCCTGGTCGCCGTGCTGGCCGGCTACACGCTGCCGATCACCCCGGTCCAGATTCTCTGGGTCAACATGGTGACCGCGGTGACGCTGGGCCTGGCGCTGGCCTTCGAGCCGCCGGAGGCCGCGGTGATGAAGCGCCCGCCCCGCCCGCAGGACGAACCGATCCTGCCCGGCTTCCTGATCGGGCGCATGGTGCTGGTGATGGCGCTCCTGGTCGCCACCAGCTTCGGTTTCTTCCTGCTGCACGAGGGCCACGGCGACCCGACGCCGGTCGCCCGCACCATGGCCGTCAACGCGCTGGTGATGGGGGAGATCTTCTTCCTGCTGAACGCCCGGTCGGTCACCGCCTCGGTGATGAACCGGCGGGGGCTGTTCGGCAGCCGCCCGGTGTGGATCTCCATCGGGCTGATGCTGGTCTTCCAGCTCGCCTTCACCTACGCCCCGCCCCTGCAGAGCCTGTTCGGCACGGCGGCGGTGGACTGGACCCAGTGGGTGGCCATGACGGCGGCCGGTCTGGCGATCTTCCTGGCGGTGGAGGCGGAGAAGGCGGTCACCCGCCGGGTGATGGGACGGCGGGGCTGACCGCCGCCCCGTCCCCTCAGAACGGCTTAACGATCACGAAGATGACGATGCCGATCATCAGCAGGGTCGGCGCCTCGTTCCACATGCGGAAGAAGCGCTGCGGGCGGGTGTTGCGGTCCGCCTCGAAGTCCTTGCGCCAGCGCGCCATCATCATGTGCGTGCCAGTCAAAGCGAGGACGAACAGCAGCTTGGCGTGCAGCCAGCCCTGCTTCATCCAGGCCGGCTCCATCACGATCATCGCGATTCCGAACAGATAAGCGGCGCCCATCGCCGGATTCATGATGGCGCGCAGCAGGCGGCGCTCCATCACCTTGAACCGCTCCGAGGATTCGGAGCCCGGCGCCGTCTCGCAATGATAGACGAACAGCCGCGGCAGATACAGAAGCCCGGCCATCCAGGCGATGATGCTGATGACGTGCAGAGCCTTGACCCAGAGATAAAGCACTGGAATCCCCTTCCCTTCCCGTTGCGCGTTTTTTTACCGTCCGGTGTCTCAGCCGCGGTTCGGCCAGTCCTTGATCAGACGGGCCAGCTCGGCGACGTGGTCTGGCGGCGTGGTCTGGATCACCCCATGGCCCAGGTTGAAGATGAAGGGCTTGCCGGCGAGCGTCTCCAGAATCTCCGACGCGGCGGTGCGCAGGGCATCGCCACCGGCGGCGAGCATGATCGGGTCGAGGTTGCCCTGCACCGGCAATCTGGATTGCAGATTCCCGGCCGCCCAAGCCACCGGGACAGTGGTGTCGAGCCCGACGGCATCCACCCCACTGCCCACCACGTACTCCTCATAGGAGAGGCCCGCACCGCGCGGGAAACCGATGACCGGAATCGCGGGGTGGCGCGCCTTGATGAGATCCACGATCCGCCGCGTCGGCTCGATCACCCAGCGGCGGAATTCCCCAGCCGGCAGAACACCCGCCCAGCTGTCGAACAGCTGCACCACCTCGGCCCCGGCCTCGATCTGGGTGCACAGGTAATCGGCGGTCACCTCGACCAGCAGATCCATCAGCGCGCCGAACCCGGCGGGATCGCCGTAGGCCCAGCGCTTGACGTGCGCGTACTCCTTGGACCCCGCCCCCTCGACCATGTAGCAGGCAATGGTCCAGGGCGCCCCGGCAAAGCCGATCAGCGTGGTGTGCGCCGGAATCGCGCTGGAGAGACGGCGGACGGTCTCGTAGACCGGTTCCAGCCGCTCGTGGAAGCGGTCGCGGGAGAGGCGCTTGAGGTCTTCCACGCTTCTCACAGGGTCGAGCTTCGGCCCCTCGCCCTCCAGGAAGGCCAATGGCTGGCCCAGGGCGTGCGGCACCACCAGGATGTCGGAGAACAGAATCGCCGCGTCCATGTCGTAGCGGCGCAGCGGCTGCAGGGTCACCTCGACCGCGTGATCGGGGTTGTAGCACATGTCCAGGAAGCTGCCGGCCTTGGCGCGCAATTCCCGATATTCCGGCAGGTAACGGCCGGCCTGGCGCATGAGCCAGAAGGGCGGGCGCGGACGCACCTCGCCGGCAAGGGCGGCGAGCATCGGCTTGGCAATCTTGGACACGGCCTCGGACACGGCGGATCGTTCCCCTATGAGTGAATCGGGTCTGCGGGTTGTCTCCCCTCTACTCAGTATTCTTTTTAAAGAGAGAAAGGAAGAAGGGGTGGTGGGTGCCTGTGGAAAACGGGAATCCCCGCTTTGCGCAGAATCGTCCACAGGCTGGACGGCGTGCTGTGGACGAAAATCGGATTCTGTGGACGACTCCGGACGCTTTCGCCGGAAACGGCGGAAATGCTATATCGGGAAGTCTGGGAATCCCGTGGATAACATGGTCCGCGGGAGTCATTGTACCCATGTTCCGGAGAGGGCGCGCGGATTGTCCCGAAGGGGGCGCCAGCGGGGGCGACGAGTCCCGCCCGGAGGGACAGAATCCAGGAGATCCCCGTTGTCCACAGATTCGGACGGGTTCTCCACAACACGTTGGGGACGGATGAGACAGTTCCACCTGCATCTTGTGTCGGACGCGACCGGCGAGACGATCAACAGCGTCGCCCGCGCCTGCGTCATCCAGTTCGACGATGTTCGCCCGGTCGAGCATTTCTGGAATCTCGTGCGGACCGAGCGTCAGCTCGACATGGTTCTGGAGGGCGTCCAGGAGAATCGTGGCCTCGTCATGTTCACGCTGGTCGACGAGAAGCTGCGCCGCCGCCTCCAGGACTTCTGCCGCGAGGTGCAGGTTCCCTGCATCCCGGTGCTCGACCCGCTGATCAACGCGCTGGCCGCCTTCCTCGGCGTGGAATCGCAGCGCCAGCCCGGCCGCCAGCACGCTTTGGACGCCGAGTATTTCGGGCGCATGGACGCGATGGACTTCGCGCTGGCGCACGACGACGGCCAGTCGAGCTGGGACCTGCACGAGGCCGACGTGATCCTGATGGGGGTGTCGCGCACGTCGAAGACGCCGACCTGCATCTATCTGGCGAACCGCGGCATCAAGGCGGCGAACATCCCAATCGTTCCCGGATGCCCGATGCCGCCAGAGATCGAGAAGCTGACCCGGCCGCTGGTCGTTGGCCTGACCAAGGACCCGGACCGTCTGGTGCAGATCCGCCGCAACCGGCTGAAGCTGCTGAACCAGAACGAGTCCTCGACCTACGTCGATCCCGAGGTGGTGCGCGCCGAGGTCACCGACGCGCGGCGCATGTTCACCCGCCGCGGCTGGCCGGTGATCGACGTGTCGCGCCGCTCCATCGAGGAGACGGCGGCGGAAATCATGATGCTGCTCGCCCGCCGTCAGACCGGCGGCCTGCCCGGCCTTCCGCCCGAAGGATCGATCACGTGAGCGCAGCGGTTCCCACGGTCGTCCTCGCCTCCGGCTCCCGCACGCGGGCGGAGATGCTGGAGCGCGCCGGGGTGCGCGTCACGCTTGCCCCCGCCGCGGTGGACGAGGAGGAGATCAAGCTGGCCGCCCGTGCCGAGGGCGCCCCGGTCGAGGACGTGGCCGAGACGCTGGCCGAGCTGAAGGCGCAACGCGTCACCCGCAAGCATCCCGGCGCCCTGGTGATCGGCGCCGACCAGATGCTGGAGTGCGAGGGCCGGTGGTTCGACAAGCCGGCGGACCGCGACGCCGCCCGTGCCCAGTTGCAGGACCTGCGCGGCAAGACACACCGGCTGGTGAGCTGCGCCGTGGTGATCCGTGACGGCGAGCGGCTGTGGCACCATGTGGACCGCGCCCGGCTGACCATGCGCCCCTTCAGCGACGCCTTCCTCGACTCCTACCTGAACGCGGCGGGCGACGACGTGTTGGGGTCGGTCGGCGCCTATCATCTCGAAGGCTTGGGCGCGCAGCTCTTCCACCGGGTGGACGGCGACTTCTTCACGATCCTCGGGCTGCCGCTGCTGCCGCTGCTCGGGTTCCTGCGGGTGCATGGGGTGATTGCGGAATGACGATCAGCGGCAAGGCGAGGCTGGCCGGTGTGATGGGCTGGCCGATCGGCCATTCGCGCTCGCCCCGGCTGCACGGCTATTGGCTGGAGCAGTATGGCATCGACGGCGCCTATGTGCCGCTGGCCGTGCCGCCCGACCGCATCGAGCAGGCCATGCGTGCCCTGCCCGCGCTCGGCTTCCGCGGCTGCAACGTCACGGTGCCGCACAAGGAGGCCGCCTACCGCACGGTCGATCGGCTGGACGCCACCGCCAAGCGGATGGGCGCCGTCAACACCATCGTGGTGGGGGAGGACGGGTCTCTGGAGGGCCGCAACACCGACGGCTTCGGCTTCATCGAGAACCTGAGGAGCGGCGCACCGGGCTGGTCTGCTGCGGACGGTCCGGCGCTGGTCATCGGGGCCGGTGGCGCGGCGCGGGCCGTCGTCGCCTCGCTCCTCGACGAAGGGGCGCCGCGGGTTTGGCTGGTCAACCGCACGCGGGCGCGGGCGGACGAGTTGGCAGCCGACATCGGAGGCGCCATCGAGACCGCCGATTGGGTTTCACGTGAAACGCTTCTCGAAGGCGTGGCGCTGGTGGTGAACACGACGACACAGGGCATGGCGGGCCAGCCGCCGCTGGAGCTGGACCTGCGCGCCCTGCCCGGTTCGGCCGTCGTCACCGACATCGTCTACACGCCCCTGATGACCCCGCTGCTGGCCGCGGCGCAGGCCCGCGGCAACCGCGTGGTGGACGGCGTCGGCATGCTGCTCCACCAGGCCCGCCCCGGCTTCGCCGCCTGGTTCGGCCGGGAGCCGGAGGTGACCGAGGGGCTGAAGGCCGCCGTTCTCCAGGGCTGAGGTCGTGCGATGATCGTCTTGGGATTGACCGGCTCCATCGGCATGGGCAAGAGCACGGCGGCGCGCATGCTGAAGCGCATGGGCGCGCCGGTCTGCGACAGCGACGCCGTGGTGCATGGTCTGCTGGGGCGTCACGGCGCCGCGGTGCCGGCTATCGACGAGGCCTTCCCCGGCGTGGTCGTGGACGGTGCGGTGGACCGGCGGGCGCTGGGTGCTGCGGTCTTCGGCAACCCGGCGGCGCTGAAGCGGCTGGAGGCGATCCTCCACCCGGCGGTGCAGGCGGCACAGCGGCGCTTCCTGAAGCAGGCGGCGCGCCGCCGCGTCCGGGTGGCGGTGCTGGACATCCCCCTGCTGTTCGAGACCGGCGGGGAGCGCAAGGTGGACCGCAGCGTGGTGGTCACCGCCCCCTTCCTGGTGCAGAAGTCACGGGTGCTGGCACGGCCGGGCATGACGCCGGACAAGTTCGCCGCTATTCTGGCCCGGCAGATGCCCGACGCAGAGAAGCGGCGGCGCGCCGACCACGTCGTCAACACCGGCGACGGACGGCGGGCCACCCGGCGGGCGCTGCGCAACATCCTCGCCGACGTGAAGCGGCGCCGCGGACGGCAATGGCCGCCGCGGGGATATCAGCCCGGACAGGTGGTTCATGCGTGAGATCGTCCTCGATACGGAAACGACCGGCTTCAAGCCCGAGGAAGGGCACCGGCTGATCGAAATCGGCTGCGTCGAGCTGCACAACCACGTCGCCACCGGCAAGACCTTCCATTGCTACGTGAACCCGGAGCGCGACGTGCCGCCGGACGCCGTGGCGGTGCACGGGCTGACGACGGAGTTCCTGGCGGATAAGCCGCTGTTCAACGACGTGGTGGCGGAATTCGTGGCCTTCATCGGCGACGCGCCGCTGGTGATCCATAACGCGGCCTTCGACATGCACTTCCTGAACTGGGAGCTGCGGATCGCCGGCTATCCGGTGATGCCGAAGGACCGGGCCATCGACACGCTGCTGATGGCGCGGCAGAAGTTCCCCGGTGCGCCGGCCACCCTGGACGCGCTCTGCAAGCGCTTCGGCGTCGACAATTCCAGCCGCACCTACCACGGCGCGCTTCTCGATGCTCAGCTTCTGGCCGAGGTGTATCTGGAGCTGCGCGGCGGGCGGCAGGCCGGTCTGGCGCTGGCCTCCGGCCCGGCAACGGGCGGCCCCGCGGCGATCCGCATCGACCGCCCCTACCGCGCCCCGCGCGCCCACGCCCCGAGCGAGGAGGAGCTGGCGGCCCATGCGGAGCTTCTCAAGAAGCTGAAGAACCCGCTCTGGGCCGCCGAGTGAGCTGTCATTCCCTCTCCCGTCCCGGGAGAGGGCTTTGAACCTTACGGCAGCAGCACGGTGGACCCGGTCGTGGCGCGGGACTCCAGCGCCCGGTGGGCCTCGGCCGCGTCGCGCAGCGCGAAGGCCTGGCCGACGTTGATGGTCACCCCGCCGGTATGCACCACCTCGAACAGGTCGGCGGCGCTGGCCATCAGGTCGTCGCGCTTGGAAACGTAGCTGAACAGGGTCGGGCGCGTGACGTAGAGCGAGCCTTTGGCTGCCAGCACCTGGAGATCCAGTGGCGGGACCGGCCCGGACGCCGCGCCGAACAGCACCATGAAGCCGCGGGGACGCAGGCAGTCCAGGCTGTCCATGAAGGTCGTCTTGCCGACGCCGTCATAGACCACCGGCACGCCCTGTCCGTCGGTCAGGTCCTTCACGCGGTTCACGAAATTCTCGCGCGTGTAGACGATGGGATGGTCGCAGCCGGCAGCGCGGGCCAGTTCCGCCTTCTCGTCGCTGCTGACCGTGCCGATCACGGTGGCGCCCAGATGCTTCGCCCACTGGCAGAGGATCTGGCCGACGCCACCCGCGGCGGCCTGGACCAGGATGGTGTCGCCCGGCTGCACCGCGTAGGTGGAGCGCAGGAGGAACTGCGCGGTCATGCCCTGGAGCAGCATGGCGGCGGCCTGCCGGTCCTCGATCCAGCTCGGCAGCGGAATCAGCCGGTCGGCGGGGGCGAGGCGGGATTCGGCGTAGGCGCCGATCAGCGGCGCGTAGCCGACCCGGTCGCCGGGCTTCAGCGTCGTCACGTCCGGCCCCACGGCCTCGACCACGCCGGCGCCCTCGGTCCCGATGATGGCGGGAAGCTGCGGCAGCTTGTAGGCGCCGGAGCGATGGTAGGTGTCGATGTAGTTCAGCCCGACGGCGGTCTGGCGCAGCCGCACCTGACCGGGGCCGGGGTCGCCCACCTCGATCTCGTCCCAGCGCAGCGCTTCGGGTCCGCCGTAGTCGTGGATGCGGATCGCGTGAACCATGGTGGTTGGTCCCTTCCCTTTTTATAGAAGCTGAAGCTCCAGCGTATCGCCGGCCTGTTCCGCTGTCACCCGGTACCGCCGCTCGTGGCGGAGCAGCCAATCCTTGGTCCGCAGGCCGCCCATGCCGGAATAGCCGCCGGGCGCCCCGCCGCCCCCGACGATGCGGTGACAGGGGATGATCACCGGGATCGGGTTGGCCCCGCAGGCCCCGCCGACGGCCCGCGGCGCCGTGTCCAGCAGCCGCGCGACGTCGCCGTAGGTCAGGACGCCGCCGTAGGGAATGGCCTGCATCGCCGCCCAGACCTTCTGCCGGAAGGCCGTCCCGCGGGGGGACAGCGGCAGGTCGAAATCCAACCGCGTCCCGGCGAAATAGTCGCGGAGCTGGCGCGCCGCCTCCTCCAGCACAGGGTCCGGCCGGTCGTCGCCCAGCCTGCCCCAGTCGAGCGCCACGATGGCGCCGGCGGCGCTGGTCAGGGTCAGCAGACCCAGCGGGCTGTCGACGGTCAGGCTGCCGGTGGCCGGGTTTTTGAGGGTCTGCGTCATGAAGTCATCTCCGGGTCAGAGCGGCGGCCAGCGCGTCGGGCGTGGTCACCGGGGGGGAGCAGGTCATGCCGGTGCAGACATAGGCGGTCGCCACCCCGCCCTGCATGCCCTTGCCGTGCGCCGGGTGCCCGGTGGGCAGATCGGTCCCCGGCGGCAGGACGCTGAGGATGCGGTCGGGAATCGGTCGGTCGAGCACCGTCCGGCGCAGCGCCGCGGTGTCCGACGCCTGCGGGTCGCCGACGATGACGATCTGCTGGGCCTTCTGGAGAAGCTCCGCCGCGTTCAGATAGGTCGGCAGCGGGAAGAAATTGCGGCTCAGCTCGCCGGAGAAGGCGGCGGCCAACGCGTCCGCCCGCTCGCGGTAGGCGGCCTCGCCGGTGCGGTGGTGCAGGGTTGCCAGGACGGCCAGCATGGTGCCGTTGCCGCTGGGCGTCGCCGCGTCGCCGGCCGACTTGGTGCGGACGATCAGGTCGTCGGCGTCGTCCGCCGTGTAGAAATAGCCGCCGGCCTGGGCGTCCCAGAAATGCGCGTCGAGCACCCGCACCCAGGCCCGCGCCTGTTCCAGCGCGCCGGCGTCGCCGGTCGCCTCGTGCAAGGCGAGCGCCGCGCGCGCCATGTGGGCGTAGTCGTCCAGCGTCGCCCGGTGCTTGAGCTGCCCGGCCCGCCAGCTGTGCAGCAGACGCCCGCCCTCGGTCATGCGGTCGCGGACAAAGGCGTAGGCGCGCCGCGCGGCCGCGATCCACGCCGGCTCGTCGAAGACCATGCCGGCCTGGGCGAGGGCCGCGATCATCAGGCCGTTCCAGTCGGCCAGCACCTTGTCGTCCCAGCCCGGCTTGATCCGCTTCTCGCGTTCCCGCCAGAGGACCGCCCGCTGTTCGGCCAGCACCGCCTCGGTCTCGGCGTCCAGCGCCTCGATGCGGTGCAGCCGGTTGAGGATGGTCGCCCCCTCCCAGTTGCCCTGCGGCGTGACGCCGTAGGCGCGCTTGAAGACCTCCGCGCCGGGGCCGAGGAGCCGGTCGATCTCCTCCTCGTTCCAGATGTAGAAGAGGCCCTCCTCGCCCTCGCTGTCGGCGTCCTGGGTAGCGGCGAAGCCGCCGCCCTCGGCGATCATCTCGCGCAGCACCCACCCCACCGTTTCACGGATGCGCGTCTCGAACAGCGGCTCCCGCTCCGCCTGCCAGACCAGCGTCATCAGGTCGAGGAGCTGGGCGTTGTCGTAGAGCATCTTCTCGAAATGCGGCACCAGCCACATCTCGTCCACCGAGTAGCGGGCGAAGCCGCCGCCCAGATGGTCGTAGATGCCGCCCTGGCTCATATGGGCCAGCGTGTTGGTGACCGCCTCGCGGTAGGGCTCCTTGCCGGTGCGCAGCCAGGCCCGCCACAGCAAGGTGAAGATCGGCACCTGGGGGAATTTCGGGGCGTGGCCGATGCCGCCGTGGAAGGGATCGACCTCGCGGACCAGCCGGTCGGCGATCTGGTCCAGCATGGCGAGGTCGACTTCCCCCGCCGCCCGGTTCTCGGCCAGCTTGCCCAGCGCGTCCTTCAGCGCGGCGACGTTGCGGGTCACGTTCTCCGGCTTGTTGCGGTAGGTTTCCGCCACGCCGCGCAGCACGTCGGGAAAGCCGGGACGCCCGTAGCGCGAGGCCGGCGGGAAGTAGGTGCCGCCCCAGAAGGGCTCGGCCTCCGGCGTCAGGAACATGGTCAGCGGCCAGCCGCCCTGCTGCCCCAGCATGGCCAGGGCCGACTGGTAGATCTGGTCGACGTCGGGCCGCTCCTCCCGGTCCACCTTGATGTTGACGAACAGCTCGTTCATCAGCCCGGCGATCTCCGGGTTCTCGAAGCTCTCGTGCGCCATCACGTGGCACCAGTGGCAGGCGGCGTAGCCGACCGACAGCAGCACCGGCTTGTTCTCGCGCTTGGCCCGTTCGAAGGCGTCGCGGCCCCAGGCCATCCAATGGACGGGGTTGTCCTTGTGCTGAAGCAGGTAGGGGCTGGTCTCCCGGCCAAGCAGGTTCGCGGGCATGGCAGGCGTTTCCGGTCTGTGGCGTGGTTGGGAATAAACTGGCGCGGCGGTGCCGTTGCGCCAGGGCTTCCTATCTGTATAGTGGGGCATGAGCCGAAGCGGCGCTCAACCCTTAATTTCCCGCGCACCGCGCGCCTTCCAAGGAAATGGGGCCATGAAGATCACCATCGACATCGACTGCACACCCGAGGAGGCGCGCCACTTCCTGGGCCTTCCCGACGTGAAGCCCATGCAGGACGCCATGATGCAGGAGATCCAGGACCGGATGCAGGCCTCCCTGCTCGCCATGGACCCGGAGACGATGATGAAGACGTGGCTGCCGGCGGGAATTCAGGGCATGGAGCAGCTTCAGAAAATGTTTTGGTCCCAGATGGCCGCCGCCATGGGACAGGATGGACGCAAGTGACCGATCCGAAGCCCTACTTCGAAGCCCATGTTTTCTCCTGCACCAACCGCCGCCCCGACGGCAACAAGCGCGGCTCCTGCGCCGCCCGTGGTTCCGAAAAGCTCCGCGACTACATGAAGGCGCGTGCCCGCGAACTGGGTCTGGACGGCCGTGTGCGCATCAACGCCGCCGGTTGCCTGGACCGCTGCGAGCTGGGTCCGGTGCTGGTCGTCTATCCGGAGGGCGTCTGGTACACCTACCACTCCTTCGCCGATGTCGACGCGATCCTGGAAACGCATGTGATCGGTGGTGGCCGTGTGGAGCGGCTCATGCTGAAGCCGGAACAAAAAGAATTGCTGCCGGAACAGGTCGGCTGATCGTTCCGGAACCGGCACGATAATATTGGCACGATGACATTTGGCACGATGATCCCGACCATCTTCGCCCTCGCCACCGCCCCCGGCCGCGCCGGTGTGGCGGTGGTTCGCGTTTCGGGCCCGGCTTCCGGCGACGCCCTCGCCGCCTTGACCGGCAAGCCGCTGCCCGAACCCCGCATGGCCACACTCGTCCGGCTGCGCGATCCCAAGACCGGGGAGGCGCTGGACGATGCCCTCGTGCTGCGCTTCACCGCCCCCCGCAGCTTCACCGGCGAGGACGTTGTCGAGCTGCACCTGCATGGCGGGCGCGCCGTGGTGGCCGGCGTGGCGGAGGCGCTGTCCGCCCTGCCCGATCTGCGCGTCGCCGAGCCCGGCGAGTTCACCCGCCGCGCCTTCGAGAACGGCAAGCTCGACCTGACCGAGGCCGAGGCGGTCGCCGACCTTGTGGACGCCGAGACCTCCGCCCAGCGCCGTCAGGCCCTGCGCCAGATGGAAGGCGCGCTCGGTAAACTCTATGACGGTTGGCGGGAGCGGCTGACCCGGTCGCTCGCCCACATCGAAGCCGACATCGACTTTCCCGACGAGGATCTGCCCTCCGGTGTGTCCGATGCCGCGCGTCCTGTGCTGGACACCCTCGCCGCCGAGATCGACGACCATCTCGACGACCGCGGCCGTGGGGAACGGCTGCGCGAGGGTCTTCACATCGCCATCGTCGGCGCGCCCAACGCCGGCAAGTCGAGCCTGCTGAACGCCCTCGCCCGCCGTGAGGCCGCCATCGTCTCGGCCCGCGCCGGCACCACCCGTGACGTGATCGAAGTCCATCTTGACCTCGGCGGCTACCCGGTGGTGCTGGCCGACACGGCGGGCCTGCGCGAGGCGGCCGCCGACGAGGTCGAGGAGGAAGGCATCCGCCGCGCCCTCGACCGCGCCGCCCGCGCCGACGTGAAGGTCGCCGTGTTCGATGCCACCGCCCTACCCACACTCGATCCGGCGACGGTCGCCTTGCTCGACAAGGACACGGTGGTGGTCCTGAACAAGACGGACGTGGTCGATGCCGCGGTGCCGACGGTCGGCGGCTGGGAGGCGGTTGCCGTCTCGGCCCGGACCGGTGTCGGCCTGCCCGAGTTGGAGCGGCGTTTGACGGCGTTTACCGCCGACCGGCTGGCCGGAAGCGGTGCGCCAGCCCTGACCCGTGCCCGCCACCGCTCCGCCTTGGAGGAGTGCCGGGATGCCCTGTGCCGCGCCTTGATTGCCCCCCTGCCGGAGCTGATGGCCGAAGACGTGCGTCTGGCGAGCCGCGCTCTTGGCCGCATCACCGGGCGTGTCGATGTCGAAGACCTGCTGGACGTGATCTTCCGGGATTTCTGCATCGGCAAGTGAGCCGAGGATGGCGTGACAAAGGCGCCGCGCCGCTCTGTTTCACGTGAAACACGGGCTTTGCTGCGTCGCCGCGCTTGGCGTCCGACGCTGACTCGGCTATGGTCCGGCCATGCGAACGTTCGACGTCATTGTTGTCGGCGGAGGCCACGCCGGTTGCGAGGCTGCCGCCGCTGCGGCGCGCATGGGTGCGCGCACCCTGCTGCTCACCCACAAGCTGGACACCATCGGTGAGATGTCCTGCAACCCGGCCATCGGCGGGTTGGCAAAAGGGCATCTGGTGCGCGAGATCGACGCGCTCGATGGCGTCATGGCCCGCGCCATCGACCGGGGCGGCATCCAGTTCCGCATCCTGAACCGCAGCAAGGGACCGGCCGTCCGCGGCCCGCGCGCCCAGGCCGACCGCAAGCTCTATCGGCAGGCGGTGCAGGCGATCCTCGCGGAGCAGCCGAACCTGTCCATCGAGGCCGGCGGCGCCGAGGACTTGACCATCAGCGAGGATGGACGGGTCACCGGTGTTGTGACCGGTTCTGGCGAGACCCTCGCGGCGGGAAGCGTGGTGCTGACCACGGGCACCTTCCTGCGCGGCCTGATCCACATCGGCGAGGAAACCACCCCGGCGGGCCGCGTCGGCGAGGCGCCGTCCATTGGCCTGTCCGACACGCTGGCGCGTCTGGGCTTCCCGCTTGGCCGTTTGAAGACCGGCACCCCGCCGCGGCTCGATGGCAAGACCATCGATTGGGCCGCTCTGGAGAAGCAGCCGGGCGACACCCCGCCCCCGCCCTTCTCCTACCTGACCGACCGCATCGACACCCCGCAGATCGACTGCGCGATCACCTGGACGACGCCGGAGATGCACGCGCTGATCCGCGGCAACCTCCACCGCGCGCCGATGTACTCCGGCCAAATCCAGAGCACCGGCCCGCGCTATTGCCCGTCCATCGAGGACAAGGTGGTGCGCTTCGCCGACAAGGAGCGCCACCAGATCTTCCTGGAGCCGGAGGGGCTGGACGACGACACGGTCTACCCGAATGGCATCTCGACCTCCCTGCCCCGCGACGTTCAGCTTGGCTTCCTGAAGACCATGCCGGGCCTGGAGCGTGCGGTGATGATCCGCCCCGGCTACGCCATCGAGTATGACTTCGTGGACCCGCGGGAGCTGAAGCCGACGTTGGAGACCCGCCGGACCCCCGGCCTGTTCTTCGCCGGCCAGATCAACGGCACCACCGGCTACGAGGAAGCGGCAGCGCAGGGCTTAATGGCCGGCATCAACGCTGCTCTGTTGGCTGGCGGCTCGGCGGAGGGCTTCGTGCTCGACCGTGCCGACGCCTACATCGGGGTTCTGGTCGATGACCTGATCACCCGCGGGACCAACGAGCCCTACCGGATGTTCACCTCGCGCGCCGAGTATCGGTTGATTCTGCGCGCCGACAACGCCGACCAGCGGCTGACGCCGAAGGGCCTCGCGATCGGCTGCGTCGGGTCGGCGCGGCGCGACGCCTTCACGGCGAAGGCTGAGGCGCTGTCCGCCGGTCGCACTCTGGTGCACGCCCTCCAGGCCACCCCGGCGGAGCTGCAGCGGCAGGGCATTGCGGTCAACCAGGACGGTGTGCGCCGGACCGCTGCCGACCTGCTGCGCTACCCGGACCTCGACCTTGCCACCCTTGCCCGGCTGTGGCCAGAGCTGTCGACGATCCCCGCCGATGTTGTCGAGCAGCTGGAGATCGATGGGAAATACGCTGGCTATCTCGACCGGCAGGAGGCTGACATCCGCGCCTTCCGTAAGGATGAGGCGCTGGAGCTTCCTGATGATCTTGATCCCGACACCATCGGCAGTCTGTCCGCGGAGATCCGGCAGAAGCTGCGGCAGGCCCGTCCAGCGACCTTGGGGGCAGCGGCCCGCATTCCCGGCATGACCCCGGCGGCGCTGGTCGCCCTGCTCCGCCACGTGAAACGGCGCGACGTGAAGGTGGCCGTCTGATGAGCCTGTTCGATGCCGCGGCCTTCCAGGCGGAGACCGGTGTTTCACGTGAAACGCTGGACCGACTTGCCGCTTACGAGGCGACGCTGCGCAAGTGGCAACCGAAGATCAACCTCGTCGGCCCCTCCACCCTGCCCGACGCTTGGCGCCGGCACTTCCTCGACTCCGCCCAACTTTTCCCGCTGCTGCCCGAAGGCGCTCGGGTGCTGGTCGATCTCGGCAGCGGCGCCGGCTTCCCCGGCTTGGTCCTCGCCATCATGGGCGTGCCGGAGGTGCATCTGGTCGAGAGCGACTCCCGCAAATGCGCCTTCCTGCGCGAGGCGGCGCGGGTGGCCGGAGCGCCGGTCACCGTGCACAACAAGCGGATCGAAGCGGTGCCGCCGATCGCCGCCGACGTGGTAACCGCCCGCGCCCTGGCGCCGCTGAACGATCTGCTGAATTGGGCCCACCCCTTCCTCCAGGATCGGGGTGCGGCACTGTTTCCCAAGGGGCAAAATGTGGCGGACGAATTGACCGATACCACCAAATATTGGAAGATACGGATCGAGCGCTTCGACAGCCGCACCGACCCCACCGGAACCATCCTGCGTGTGAGTGGTATCGCCCGTGTCTAAGACCGCGACCCTGATGCATTCCCGTTCCGAGGCTTCCCGCGAGGCTGACATGCCCTCCGCCCTTCCCTCTGCTCGCGTCATATCGATTGCCAATCAGAAAGGCGGCGTGGGCAAGACCACGACCACCATCAATCTGGCAACCGCTCTGGCGGCCATCGGCAAGCGCGTCCTGGTGATCGATCTCGATCCCCAGGGCAACGCCTCCACCGGTCTCGGCATCCCACGTGCCGAGCGTCGTGTCGGCATCTACGACGTGCTGTTCGACGGCATGCCGCTGGAGGATGCCGCGACGGTGTCGACGGTGCCGAACCTGTCGATCATCACCTCTTCCGTCGATCTCTCCGGCGCCGAGGTCGAGCTGGTCACTTCAGAGCGGCGCGAGTTCCGGCTGCGCGAGGCGGTGGACAAGAGCGCGCTGGAATACGACTACGTGCTGATCGATTGCCCGCCGGCGCTCGGCCTGCTGACGCTGAACGCGCTGGTCGCCTCCCACGCCGTGATGGTGCCGCTGCAGTGCGAGTTCTACGCGCTGGAGGGTCTCAGCCACCTCGTCCGCACCATCGAGCGGGTGAAGCGCGCCTTCAACCCCGACCTCGACATCCACGGCGTCGTGCTGACCATGTTCGACAAGCGCAACAACCTGTCCGACATGGTGGCCGCCGACGTCCGCGGCTTCTTCGGGGAGAAGGTCTACGACACCGTCATCCCGCGGAACGTGAAGGTGTCGGAGGCGCCGTCCCACGGCAAGCCGGTGCTGATCTACGACATGCGCTGCCCTGGGTCGCAGGCATACATCCATCTGGCGGGCGAGGTGCTGCGCCGTGAGAAGAGGCTGAGCGCGTGATGGAGGATACCAAACGTTCGGACGGCGGTGCCCGCCGCGCCAGCCTCGGCCGCGGCTTGTCCGCCCTGTTCGGCGAGGCGGCGGAGGACTATTCGGCGCTCGACAAGGTGCGCCAGTCCAAGCAGGTGCCCATCGAGTTCATCCATCCCGGCAAGTACCAGCCGCGCCGCACCTTCGATGACGAGGCGCTGCAGGGGCTGGTCGAGTCGATCCGCGACAAGGGCATCCTTCAGCCCCTGCTCGTCCGCCGGGACCCGGAGACGACCAACTCCTATGAGCTGATCGCTGGCGAGCGCCGCTGGCGTGCCGCGCAGATCGCCGGCCTGCACGAGGTGCCGGTCGTCATCCGCGAACTGTCGGACCGTGAGGCGCTGGAAATCGCGCTGATCGAGAACATCCAGCGCCAGGACCTGACGCCGCTCGAAGAGGCCGAAGGCTACAAGCGCCTGATGGAGGAGTTCGAGCACACGCAGGAGGATCTGGCGCGCTCGGTCGGCAAAAGCCGCAGCCACGTCGCCAACATGATGCGCCTGCTCGCCCTGCCCGACCCGGTCAAGGGCATGGTGCAGGAGGGGGCGCTCAGCGCCGGCCATGCCCGCGCGCTGCTCACCTCCTCCGATCCGGTGTCGGTGGCGCGCGAGGTGGTCAAGCGTGGGCTGAACGTCCGCCAGACCGAAGACCTGATGCGCGGCAGCGCGCCGGTCAAGGCCAAGAAGGCCGGCGGGCGTGGTGGTGCCGCCACCGACCCGACGCTCAAGGACGTCGATCTGGTGAATCTGGAGGAAGAGATCTCCGCCCGCATTGGGCTGAAGGTTGCCATCACGCCGCAGGGCAAGGGCGGCTCCATCACCATCCATTACCAGACGCTCGACCAGCTTGACGACGTGCTGCGCCGGCTTGGTGGAGAGTAGGACGTCGCGGAACCAAACTGTCACTTTAGTGAAACGGCACTAACATGATCTCCCCCTAAACAGGGTCGTCCGGCCGCAGCGACGCGGCCGGAGCCGACACAGAGGGGGAAATTTATGAAGCCCATCCACGGCCTGTGCCTCGCCGGCCTCACCGCGGCCCTGATTGCTGGGCCGGCTCTCGCAGACCAGAAATTCCCGGCGGAGCTGGCCGGGCACGGCGTCATCGAGGCGGCGACCTTCGTGGCGCCGCCCGCCGATGCGCCGGATCTCTTCCGCACCTCCGGCAAGTTTACGGCCGCCGACCGCAAGCGCGTCGACCAGCCCCGCAGCATCGACGGCACGTCCTTCCTGTCGGCGCCCAACGCGCCGCGCGCCACCGGCATGGCGTTGCCTTTCGAGGGCCAGCCGGTCCAGGGCTTCTCCGGCATCAAGGCGCTGGGCGACGGAAGCTTCCTGGTGCTGACCGACAACGGTTTCGGCAGCAAGGGCAACTCCGCCGACGCGATGCTGACGGTGCACCGGCTGACCATCAATTGGAAGACCGGCGCGGCGGCGGTGGCCGAGACGCTGTTCCTGCGCGATCCCGACCGCAAGGTGCCCTTCCCCATCGTCACCGAGGCGACCAGGGAACGCTACCTGACGGGTGCCGACTTCGACGTCGAGAGCGTGCAGATCATTGGCGACCGGATGTATTTCGGCGACGAGTTCGGCCCCTACATCCTGGTGACCGACCGGACCGGCAAACTGCTGTCCCTGCATGAAAGCACGGTGGACGGCAAGCCCGTGCGCTCTCCCGACCATTACGCGGTGTCCACCCCGGCGGTGCCGGGCGCCGTCGGCTTCGAGGTGCGGCGCTCGCGTGGTTTTGAAGGGATGGCGGCATCGAAAGACGGCCGGTTCCTCTACCCACTGTTCGAAGGTCCGCTGTGGACGGGGAGTGCCTGGGAGACCAAGGACGGGCGGGAGTATCTGCGCATCGCCGAATTCGATGTCGCTAAGGGCGACTTTACCGGCCGCAGCTTCGAGTACCTGCTGGAGGCCAACGGGAACAACATCGGCGACTTCAACATGATCGACGCCACCACCGGCCTGATCATCGAGCGCGACAACGGCGAGGGCAACCCGGCCCAGGGCTGCGCCGGCCAACCCACCCCGGACTGCTTCAACGTCCCGGCCCAGTTCAAGCGCGTTTACAAGATCGACCTCGCCCAGGCCGACGCGGAGGGCTTCGTGAAGAAGGTGGGTTATGTCGACCTGATGGACATCGACGATCCGAAGGGCGTTGCCCGGCTCGGCGGCGACAAGGGCAAGTTCACCTTTCCCTTCGTGACCATCGAGAATGTCGATGTGGTCGATGCCGAACACATCGTCGTTGGCAACGACAACAACCTACCCTACTCGTCGGGCCGCGCGCTGGGCAAGCAGGACCACAACGAGCTGATCCTGCTCCGCGTGCCGCAGTTCCTGGCCGCGAAATAAGGGGGCCGCGAAGTAAGGAGAAACGGTCAGCGCCGCGCCAGCGAGGCGAGCTGGAAGAGGACGCGGGCGCAGAGCGTCTGGTCGGGCATGTTGGTGCGCTTGCAGTCCGCCTCGGCCTCGACCAGACGTTCCAGCGCCTGCCGCACCAGCGGCGCCGGCCAGCGGCGGGCCTGACCGGTCAGCCGCGGCTTCATCTTGAAGAACACCGGCGGGCGCAGCGCCTCCACCGCGGCGTCCGCCGACTTGCCCGCCGCCACCTGCCCGGCGACCAGTTGCAGACGCTGGAAATGGCGCTGGGCGGCGCGCAGGATCGGCACCGGGGACATGCCTTCGGCGAACAAGCGGGCCAGCGACCGGTCGAGCGTCGCGAAGTCGCCTTCGGCCGCCGCCCAGATCGGCTCGTCGAGTGACAGGGCCGCGCTGTCGCCCACGCAGGCCTGGGCGTCCTCCAGCCGGACGCGCGTCTCCGCTCCCATGTAGAGCGCCAGCTTCTCCATCTCGCCGCGCGCCACCATGCGGTCCCCGACCAGGTTGCCGGCGAGGAAGGTCAGCGCGTCGGGGTCGGCGGTCAGGCCATGACCATGCAGGATGTCGGCGATGACCCGGCCGAGCGCCGCCTCCTCCTCCACATAGCAGGGAATGGCGACGGCGCCGTCCGCCCCCTCGAACAGGGTGCGCAGCTTCGACCGGTTGCCGAGATCGCCCGCTTCGATGACGACCAAGCTGTCGCCGGGCGTCCGGTTGGCCAGGAAGGCGGTGAAGGCGGCGGTGACGTTGTCCTCCGCCTCGCGCACGCGGATCAGGCGGCGGCCCCCGGTGAAGGACAGGGCGGCGGCCTCGTCGGCCAGACGCGCCGGATCGTCGGCGACGGCGCGGCCCAGCATCTCGGTCACCCGGAAGGGGTCCGACAGGTCGGCGACCACGGTGCGGCCCAGGCCCATGGCGCGGTCGCGCACCAGACCGGTGTCCGGACCGTAGAGCAGGACCGCGCGGATCTTGGGATCGGGGCTGCGCAGGAAGCCGTCGATCGCCCGGGCTTGCAGCTTCACGAAGACACCGTCGGTGGCGGAGGCATGGCCTCCGTTATCCAGTGTGAATCAGGTCTTGCGACCGAGTTCGGCGGCCACGCGGATCGTCATCTCGTTGGAGATTTCCAGAATGGCGCGGTCGTAGGCGTTCTCGACCGCGGCCAGCGCGCCGTATTGCTGCTCCAGCACGTTGTAGCTGATAAAGGAGCGCGCGTTGGCTTGGAACAGGATCTTTCCCGTCGTCGCGTCGATCAGCCGGTAAGGGGCGAGCACGACGAGCTGGGCGCGGGTGGCGGTCGCGTCCTTCTGGATGGACAGTTTCTGCTCCGACGCGGTCAGCGTGGTCTCCAGCCGGTAGAGCGTGGCGGCCGGCCGGCCGTCGGCATAGAAGCGGTCGATCAGGAGGTTGCGCAGCTTCTGGCCGTAGCGGTCCGGGATGACCCCGATGTCCACCTGCTGAAGCTGGGCGGTGCCGATGCTGTTGGTCCCGAGGTTCCCATACATCGGCTGGAAACCGCAGGCCGCCGTGGCCAGCACCGCCGGCGCCAGCAGGGCGAGGGCGACAAGCCCCCGCCGCCGGACGCCGGCTTTGCCGTTGTGATGCTCAGACGACGACATTGATCACCCGGTTCGGGACGACGATGACCTTGCGCACCGGCTTACCCTCCAGGGCGCGCTGGACGTTGGGATCGGCCAGGGCGGCCTGCTCCGCGGCGTCCTTCGCCATGTCGCGCGGCAGCTCCAGCGTGGCGCGCAGCTTGCCGTTGACCTGGACCGCCATGGTGACCGAGTCCTCGACCACCAGGGCCGCGTCGGCCTGCGGCCAGGGCTGGTTCACCAGCAGCGTGGCGTGGCCAAGCTGCGCCCACAGCTCCTCGGCCAGATGGGGCATCATCGGGGCGATCAGGCGGACGGTGGCCTCGAAGCCTTCGCGCAGCACCCAGGCTTCGCCCTCGCCCGTGCCGTCCAGCTCGGCCAGGGCGTTGGACAGTTCGCGCACGCGGGCCACCGCCTTGTTGAAGCGGAACTTCTCCAGGTCTTCCGAGATGCCGGCGATGGCCTTGTGGACCATCCGGCGGGTGGCTTCGGCCTTGGCGCCAAGGGCGTCCGGCTTCGGCGCGCCGGCGGGCGGCAGCGCGACGGGCGATTCCGTCACCATCCGCCACAGGCGGTTGATGTAGCGCCAGGCGCCGTCGATGCCGGCTTCCGTCCATTCCAGGTCGCGTTCCGGCGGGCTGTCGGACAGCATGAACAGGCGGGCGGCGTCGGCGCCGTAGGTGCCGATGATGTGCGCCGGGTCCACCACGTTCTTCTTGGACTTGGACATCTTCTCGACACGGCCGACCGTCACCGGGCCGTCGTTGTCGTTGCGGATGTAGTCGCCGAGATCGTTCTTGCGGATGTCGGTCGGGGCCAGCCAGGCGCCGGTGCCGGAGTCCTTGTAGGTCTCGTGGTTGACCATGCCCTGGGTGAAGAGGCCGGCGAAGGGCTCCTCCACGTTCAGGTAGCCGCACTGCTTCATCGCCCGCGTCCAGAAGCGGGAATAGAGCAGATGCAGCACGGCATGCTCGATGCCGCCGATGTACTGGTCCACGGCCAGCCAATAGTCCACCGCCTCGCGCGTGAAGGCGATGTCCTCGGCCTTGGGCGAGCAGAAGCGGGCGAAATACCAGCTCGACTCGATGAAGGTGTCGAAGGTGTCGGTCTCGCGCACCGCCGGCTTGCCGCAGTTCGGGCAGCTCGTGTGCTTCCAGGTCGGGTGGTGGTCCAGCGGGTTGCCGGGCTTGTCGAAGGTCACGTCCTCCGGCAGAACGACCGGCAGATCCTGCTCCGGCACCGGAACGATGCCGCAGCTCTCGCAATGGACGACCGGGATCGGGCAGCCCCAGTAACGCTGGCGGGAGACGCCCCAGTCGCGCAGGCGGTACTGGGTGGTGCGCTCGCCCTGCCCCTGCTCCTCCAGACGCTTGCCGACCTCCTGCTTGGCCGGCTCGACCTCCAGCCCGTCGAGAAAGCGGGAATTGCGCAGCAGGCCGGGGCCGGTGTAGGCCTCGTCGCCGACGGTGAAGGTGGCGGGATCGGCGTCCGCCGGAACGACCACCGGCGTGACCGGCAGGCCGTACTTGCGGGCGAAGTCCAGGTCGCGCTGGTCATGGGCCGGGCAGCCGAAGATGGCGCCGGTGCCGTAGTCCATCAGCACGAAGTTGGCGACGTAGACCGGCAGTTCCCAGGACGGGTCGAAGGGATGCGCCACCCGCAGCCCGGTGTCGAAGCCGCGCTTCTCGGCGGTCTCGATCGCCTCCTCGCTGGTGCCCAGGCGGTTGCACTCGGCGATGAACTCGGCCAGCGCGGGGTTGCCGGCGGCCAGCTCGGCGGCCAGCGGGTGGTTGGCGGAGATCGCCGCGAAGGAAGCGCCGAACAGCGTGTCGGGCCGGGTCGTGAAGACCTCCAGCTTGTCCGCCCGCCCGACGAGGTCGAAGCGGAAGCGCACGCCGGTGGACTTGCCGATCCAGTTCTCCTGCATCAGACGCACGCGTTCCGGCCAGCGGTCCAGCGTGTCCAGCCCCTTCAGCAGCTCGTCGGCGTAGGCGGTGATCTTGAGGAACCACTGCGACAGCTTGCGCTTCTCGACCAGCGCGCCGGTGCGCCAGCCGCGGCCGTCGATCACCTGCTCGTTGGCGAGGACCGTGTTGTCGACCGGGTCCCAGTTGACCCAGGACTCCTTGCGGTAGGCCAGGCCTTCCTTGAGGAAATCCAGGAACATCTTCTGCTCGTGGCGGTAATACTCCACGTCGCAGGTGGCGATTTCGCGGTCCCAGTCGATGGACAGGCCCATGGTCTTCAGCTGGGCGCGCATGGCCGCGATGTTCTCGCGGGTCCATGTCGCCGGGTGGGTCTTCTTCTCCAGCGCGGCGTTCTCCGCCGGCAGGCCGAAGGCGTCCCAACCCATCGGGTGCAGCACGTTGAAGCCGCGGGCGCGCTTGTAGCGCGCGATCACGTCGCCGATGGTGTAGTTGCGGACGTGCCCCATGTGGATGCGCCCCGACGGGTAGGGGAACATCTCCAGCACGTAATACTTCTCACGGGAAGCGTCCTCGCGCGCGGTGAAGCAGCCCTGCCGCTCCCACTCGCCCTGCCACTTCGCTTCGGTTTCCTTGACATTGTAACGCGACATGACCGCAGACGCCGTTCCGTGAATTTCGTGGATCCAGACACATAAGGCGCCGATGGCGGGGTTAACAGGCGGCGGACCGATGCCCGCGCCCCACCCCGCCCGGCGCCTGCGCTCAGCGCGCCGCGGCCTGCTGGGCGACGCGGATCTGGCGGGCGCGGGTCAGCACCGCGTCCTCCAGCGTCGACGCCGTCTCCGGCCCGACCGCGCTGTCGCGCCAGTCCGACCCGGCGCGCTGCTGCTTGAACACCGATACCCGCACGCCGTCGGCGCGGAGCTGGCGGTCCATGATGTACAGGTTGACCTTGAAGCGCTCGTTCGGGGTGTCCGGCGGCGTGTACCAGTCGGTCAGGATGACGCCGCCGAACGGGTCGGCGGAGACGATCGGCATGAAGGACAGCGTGTCCAGCGAGGCGCGCCACAGGAAGCTGTTGACGCCGATGCCGTTGGGGTCGCCCTGCTCGGCGCCGTTGCGCTTGTTCTTGCCGAACAGGCTGAAGCCGCCGTCGGTGCCGAGAAGGCTGCCGAACTTGTATTCCTTCTTGATCTGCTCATCGACGGTTTCCGTCTGGCCGCCCCAGCTGGAGCAACCGGCCACGGCGAGCGACGCCGCGAGCACGACGGGGGCAAGGCGAAGGACACGGGAACGGCGCATGGTCGGAACCTGGATCAATAAATTCGGGGTACCGCGCACGATACCGCGGCGGATGCGGCTGAAAAGACCATAAAAGCCCGCCCGCGGCAACAGCCGATGCGGGGCTCCGCCTGTGCCTTTGCTGTGTTCGGGTCCGGGACCGGAACGCTGCAACGGGTCTGTGTGCACCGCGGAATCCCGACGGCGGCGCACAATCAAGGTGTGTTCCGTCGGACACACTGTTCCTTCATTGCTGCAACTTTTCGATTTCCGGCTTGCTGGCGTCCCTGCATCTGCGTACCACAGAGCCAGCCAGGACGTTAACCGGGCTGAAAATTCTGCTGCCAGGATGGAGGCAACAATCATGAACCGTTATCTGCTCGCGGGCTGCGCCGCTGCCGCTCTGGCTCTGGGTGCCGGCGCCGCCAACGCCCAGGCCAAGTTTGAAGTCAAGGTCGGCGGCGACGCCTACTTCGAAGGCGGCTGGGTCGACCAGGACCGTGACACCAACCTGCGTTCGGTTGAGTTCCGCAACCGCTTCCGCGTCATCGTGACCCCGACCGCCAAGGCGGACAACGGTCTGGAGTACGGCGGTCGCATCCGCATGCGCGCCAATGCCGGTTCCGCTGCCTCTGGCCGCACGATGGACGCCGACCGCGGCTACATCTTCGCGCAGGGCGCCTTCGGTCAGGTCCAGATGGGCGTGACCAACTCCTTCAACGACGCCACCTACGTCACCGCCCCGCAGGATTACCTGCCGCTGGCGATCTATGACGGCGTGACCGCTTGGATCGGTGGCAACGCTGTTGCCGGTGCGGACATCGGCGGTGGTCTGGCTGGCCTGAACGGCTCGATCCTGAACCAGTCGCTGGTCGTCGAGAACAACTCGACCAAGATCGTGTACTTCTCGCCGCGCTTCGCCGGCCTGCAGCTCGGTGCCAGCTACACCCCGCGCAACGACAGCTCGGCTGGCGATGTCAATCGCATTGAGCCGACCGCTGGTGTTGCCGGCAGCTTCTCCACCACGTTCCAGGACATGGTCGAAGTTGGCGCCAACTACAGCAACACCTTCGGTGGCGTTGCTGTGAAGGCCAGCGCCGGCTACTACTGGGGTGATGCCGCCAACGCCACTGTTGCCGGCACCAGCGTCGAAGACCTGAACGCTTGGCAGGTCGGTGCGCAGGTCGGCTACGCCGGCTTCGCGATCGGTGGTTCGTACACCGACTTCGGCGAGTCGGGCCAGGTCCAGGGCCTCGGTACGAACAACGACAAGAGCCGCGTGTGGGTTGTCGGCGCTCAGTACACCGCGGGCCCGATCGTGGTCGGCGCGAACTACAAGAACGGCCAGGACGCCGGCTCTCTCCTCACCCCGGGCAAGCGTAAGCTCGAGGTCTACGAGGTTGGCGCGGGCTACACCGTTGCTCCGGGCCTGACCCTGCAGGCTCAGTACGACTACTTCGAGGCCAAGTCCGACCTGGTCAACCGCGACGACGAAGGTCACGTGGTCCTGGTCCGTACGGTCCTGGCGTTCTAATCTGCGGTCATCCGTGGATGAAGGGGGCGGTGGCTTCGGCCACCGCCCTTTTTCTTTGTTCATTTTTCCGTGTCCATAATGCTGCATCATTCACCTTCCAGCGCGCTGTCGAGAGGACGCATTTTCGTGCGCAAAGTTTGTTCACTGCGCTCAAAATCTGGCCAAGTAATGTGCTATTTTTGCGGCATACGGGAAAAACCATTTCCCTTCAATTACTTATGACTGTGTCGGAATAGCAACTGTGTTACAGTTGAACCGGTTTCCCTGTTGAATCACCCTTGCCGGGTAAGAGAACGGGTGGCTTAGTAGTTGGTGGGAAGCACAACCGCACGGCTCCAGTCTCTTTGGGGGCCTGCTAGAAGGATGGACCATCAATGAAGCGTTCTCTTGTTACGGGCTGCGCAGCCATCGCGATCATCGCCTGCAGCGGCGTGGCTTCCGCCCAGACCAAGTTCGAGGTCAAGATCGGCGGCGACGCGTTCTTCCAGGGCGCCTACGTTGAACAGGATCGTGACCAGGACACCCGCTCGACGGAGTTCGCCAACCGCTTCCGCGTGATCGTCACGCCGGTCGCCACGGCCGACAACGGGCTGGAGTATGGTGGCCGCATCCGCATGCGCGCCTTCAACGGTGCTGGCAACGTCCGCACCATGGACGCCGACCGCGCCTTCATCTTCGTGAACAGCAGCTTCGGCACGCTGCAGGCCGGCACGATCAACGGTCTGTCGGACGAGTTCGGCATCATCGGCCCGAACGTCGAAGGCATCGCCGGCGGTCCGGACAACAACACGGTCGAGTTCCTCAACGGCTCTTCGACCTACGACCTGCTGCCGAGCACCACCAACAACTTCCGTGCCCTCGCCTCGGGCGATGTCGGCACCAAGATCATCTACCTGACCCCGACCATCGCGGGCTTCCAGGGCGGCGTCTCCTACATGCCGCGCAGCGGCGACTCGCACACCTCGATCAACCGTCGTCAGGACAACGGCGGCTTCCAGGATGTCGTCGAGGTCGGCGGCACCTACACCAACGAGTTCGGCGGCTTCAGCGTCGCGGCCAGCGCTTTCTACCAGTTCGGCGATGCCGTTGATGACGGCGTCGGCGCCGCGGCCACCCGCTTCGAAAAGCTGAGCTCGGTTCACGCCGGCCTGAACCTCGGTTACGGCAACTTCAAGATCGGCGGCAGCTACGCCTACAGCGGTGATAGCGGCTACGACAAGTCGGTCACGACGAAGGAAAAGCAGGACATCTGGATCGTCGGCGCCCAGTACACCGCCGGTCCGCTCATCCTGGCCGCCAACTACTCGCATTCGCGCGGCAACGACGTTGCGACCGGCACGACTCCGGCCAAGGCTGACCTCTATCAGGGCGGCGTGACCTACACCGTCGCGCCGGGTCTGACGACGGGCCTGGAGTACAGCTATCTCGATCTGAAGACCGACGCTGTCGGGCTCGACGACCGTGCCCACATCATCATGATCGACACCCGTCTGGCCTTCTGATCGGCCTTGCGGCAAATCTAACGGAAACGGCGGCGGATACCCATCCGCCGCCGTTTTCCTTTGGGCATTGCCCCTTACTTCTTGGTGGCTTGCGCCGCTTCGGTCTCGCAAAGCAGCAGGATCGCCGCATCCTCCATCGGCGTCCAGACCGCGAGCAGGCGCTGTTTGGCCTTCTCCGCCATGTAGGCGGTGGTTCCCGGATCGCGAATGGAGCGAACCTTCACTTCGCCCAGCTTCCAACCAGCCTTTCGGAAGCCGCCCAGGGTGGATTCCAGGATCTGGTCGCGGCGGGCGTCGTCGTCCTTTTTGAACACCCAACCATAATTCTCCTGCTTGGTGCAGCGCCGGTTGAGGTCGGCGGCGGCGGCGCCCAGGAACTCCTTGTAGGTGCCGTCGTCCTGCAACGGGAACGGCTGTTCGGCGAAGGGCGCCTGGGCGATGGCCGATCCCGCCGCCGTCTTGGGGGCCTCCTTCGGGGCTTCCTTTCCCGCCGCTTCCTTGCCGGCGGCGGGCTTCCCGCCATTCTGGCTTCCGGCGTTCTGGGCGAGGGCGCTGCCGGCCGTGAACGGCGCGGCCCCCAGAATCAGCGCCGACAGGATCAGGGGACGCATCCAACCACGCATGCCGTGTTCTCCTCGGGGTGCTTGCGTTTCGTCGGTCCGTCCGTTACCACGCCCTCCGGTTCCTGTACAGGCAGGCACCGCAGAAGGGGCCGCACAAGGGGGCCGCAAAGGGGGAGAACCGGCATGTCCGCTTCGCACACCGACACATCAGACGGCAGCGTCACGACCCGGCTGGAGGCCGTCCGCCGGTCCATCCAGGACGGCTGCGCCGCCGGCGGGCGGGCTCCCGGCGCGGTGACGCTGGTCGCCGTCTCCAAGACCCACCCGGTGGAGGCGATCGAGGAAGCCCTGGCCGCCGGCCAGCGCGTCTTTGGCGAGAACCGCGTGCAGGAGGCCAAGGCGAAGTTCCCCGCGTTGCGCGAGCGCTTCCCGGACCTGGAACTGCACCTGATCGGCCCGCTCCAGACCAACAAGGTCAAGGACGCGGTGGCCCTGTTCGACGTGATCCAGACGGTGGACCGGCCCAAGCTGGCCGAGGCGCTCGCCGAGGAGATGGCGCGCAGCGGGCGCCGCCCGCGCTGCCTGATCGAGGTCAACACCGGCGAGGAGCCGCAGAAGGCCGGCATTCCCCCGGCGGAGCTGGACGCCTTCCTGGCCGCTTGCCGCGACACCTGGAACCTGCCGGTGGCCGGCCTGATGTGCATCCCGCCGGTGGACGAGGAGCCGGCGATGCATTTCGCCCTGCTCGCCGACATGGCGCGCCGCGCCGGCCTGCCCGAGGTCAGCATGGGGATGAGCGGCGATTACGAGACGGCCATCCGCTTCGGCGCCACCCACGTACGCGTCGGCACGGCGATCTTCGGCGCGCGCCCCACCCCCGCCGCCGGATAACAGCGGTCAAGCCGCAGCGCTATTCCGCGGGCACCGAGACGGTCAGCGCGGTGCCCGGCGCGCAATCCTTGAGAAGCCGCAGAAGGTCCGGCAGGGGCAGCGCGACGCAGCCCGCCGTCGGCGCCCGGTCGGGCCGCGCCACATGCATGAACACGGCGCTGCCCAGACCCGGCACCACCGGATCGTCGTTGTGCCCCATCACCACGATGACGTCATAGACATGGTCCTCGCGCCACAGCTCCTCGTGGCTGGCGGCGTAGGGGCGCTTGACCGGGCGGTTGTAGGCGGGGTCCGTAGGATCGTCGCACCAGCCGTCGTCGGGCGCGATGGGGGACGCCGGCAGGACGGTTTCGGGCTGCGGCAGCCGGTCGGCGCGCCACAGGACGCGGCGCAGCGCAAAGCGGCCGACCGGGGTGGCGCCGTCGCCCTCCCGCTTGTCGGAACGGATGCCGCCGCGGCCCAGCACGCAGCGGAACGACCCGCCCGGCCAGTCGAGGCGGCCTTCGGACGGCGGGTCCTCAAGACGAACCGTGATCTCCATCGCCCCTACCCTCACCCGCATCCGCGCCGCCCATGTCCCGGGTCACCGGCGTTCAGCCCGACACCCTCAGGCTGGGCGCGGGGGCCTGCGCGGCCCGCCGGCCCTGCTCGTACTTGGCCAGATTGCGCATCATCGTCTCAGACAGCATGTCCGGTGTCACGGGCGCGAAGGCGTTGCTGTTGGCGGCGGCCGGGGTGGCGTTCGCCTGCGCGGATGCGTTGGTCGACGCATTCGCGGCCCCGGCTGCGGCCCCGGTTGCAGCGGCCGGTTGGGCCGTGGTCGCCTGGGCTTCTCCGGCCTTCGGCGCGCCGGAGGGAGCCGCCGTGGCGGCGAAACCGACGGTGGAGGGATGCGGCTTGGCGGCGGCGTATCTGGCCATCATGCTGTTCGCCAGCGGGGTGTCGCGCGCCGGCATCCGCGAGGGGTGCGGCGTGTCCGTCAGGCCGTCGCGCCCGGACCCGCTCACCGGTCCGCCCCCACCCCATGGGGACGGCGCTGTGGGCCGCTTGGCGTCGGGCAACTCCGCCGTGACGGTGCGGGCCGGCTGGGCGGACGGCGCCGCAGCGGCCGCAGCGGCCGCAGCTGGCGCGGAGGTGCCGGCGGCGGAGTCCGGCAGGGCGGCGACCGCGGTGGCTCCGGAGGTGCCGGCAGGCGGATGGCCGGCGGCGGCGTCCCCGTCGAAGCCGAGCGAGGCCATGATCTGCCCGCCGATGTCCTTGCCCTGGGCCTGTTCCACCACCGCGTTGGCGATGGACGCCATGCCGCCCAGTGGGCCGCCGAACAGGATGCCGCCGATGACCTTGGACGACGGCTTGATCGTGTCGCCGGTGATCTCGCGATAGATGGTGTTGACGATGGGGATGTGCTGAAGCGGGTTGATGATGTCCAGGAAGTCGCCGAAGGACATTTCGGCCTCGGCCTCGTAGCGGTCGGGGCTGTCCCGGCTTTCCATGGCCGTCAAGGGGGGCGCCGCTTGGGCCGGTGACCGCTCGCGCTGCACCGGCCGCGAAGCGGCGGCGGCGTCGATGGTGGTGGCGTCGATGGCCATGGGCGGTCTCCCGTCGCGGTGTCCAGCCCTACCCTAAGCAACCGGCGTGCCAGTCCCTCGGGCTGAAATCCCGCCCCCTCGGGCGCGTTCGGTCTCGGATGCGACCCGCGACCCGGCAAGAGCTGCCGGGCAAGAGGCGTTTCCTGCCTCCCGAAGAATCGACTCTCAGAACATGTGACCGCTGCGCTCCGCCTTGGTGCGCAGATAGCCTTCGTTGTGGCCGTTGGACGGGAAGATGTGGGGAACGCGCTCGACCACCTCGATCCCGCAGCGGGCGAGCTGACGCAGCTTTTCCGGGTTGTTGGTCATCAGCCGCACGGCGGTGAAGCCCAATTGCCGCAGCATCTCCGCCGCCGGCAGATAGACCCGCTCGTCCGCCTCGAATCCCAGGATCTCGTTGGCGTCCACCGTGTCGAAGCCGCGGTCCTGGATGCGGTAGGCGCGCAGCTTGTTGACGAGGCCGATCCCCCGCCCTTCCTGCGCCAGATAGAGCAGAACGCCGCTGCCCTGCCGGGCGATCTCGGCGATGGCGCCGCGCAGCTGCTGGCCGCAGTCGCAGCGCAAGCTGCCCAGCAGGTCGCCGGTGAAGCATTCCGAATGCAGGCGGGCCAGCACCGGCTCGCCGGCCACCGGGTTGCCGACGATGATCGCCAGATGCTCCGGCCCGCCGTCGATGGGGCGGAAGGCGGCGATGCTGGTGTTCTCGGCGCCGGACAGCGGGACGCGGGCCTCGGCCACCCGGCGCAGCGTGCGCACCACATGGACGCGGTAATCGGCGATGTCGCGGGCGCGGACCAGAAGAAGGTCGTGCTTCGCCGCCCATTCCGCGGCGCTGCCGCTGTGGCCGGCAGTCGTGTGTCCCGTAGCGGGGGCGACGATGGCCGCCGGCAGCAGCCGCGCCAGCCGGGCGAGGTCCACCGCCGCGGTCTCGCGCGAGCCGGGATCCATGGCCGTGGCGGTCAGGCCCTCCGGCATCGCTCCGTCCGGGCGGTGTTCGGGGTCGGCCAGCGCGTGGGCCTCGTCCGCGGTCAGGCAGCGGGGAAGCGACAGGGCGACGACGCCCGTCCCCTCGCCCATCAGCTTCAGCACGGTGGCGCGGCGGCGGGTGACGGCCAGGACCGGCGCGGCGCCGGTCAGCTGCACCAGCCGCTGCACGGCGTCGATCGCCACGGATTCCACCGACACCGCGGCGCCGACGCTGCCGTCGGCGGTCTCGATGGCGACGGCCTCGCCCCGGCGCAGGGCGGCCGTGGCCCGGTCCACCGCGCGCATGGCGGCTTCGTCCATGGGCAGGACGGCTTCGGGCGGGGCGGAGTCGGAAGGGGCGTCGGCGTACATAACGGAGGCTTCGCGTGCTGCGCCCCGAAGGGCGAAAGATCCCGACATGGGTCGGAGAGCGCGGGAAGCAAAGCGCAGGTGGCGCACCCCTGTCCAGCAAATCCCGCGCGCCACACCGTTGCCGGCGGTGCAACGGTGGTGCAAACCGCTGCCGGTGCGGGCGAATCCGGGTTGCGCTATGCTCAGGTCCTTCCGATAAGTCTAGGGCAATCCCGCGCGGGCCATGATAAGTTCCGCGCCCGGAGCCACCGGTGAACGCCCCCGAATGACGCTTGCGAAACGCATCCTTCTGATTGACGACGACACCGCCCTCCGGCAGTCCCTCGCCGAGCAGCTCCAGCTCTTGGAGGAATTCGAGACGGTGGAGGCCGGGGACGGCGCCTCGGCGCTGGCCGTGGCGCGGGAGGGCGGCTTCGCCGCCATCCTGCTCGACGTCGGGTTGCCGGACATGGACGGGCGCGACCTCTGCCGCCTGCTGCGGCGCGAGGGGGTGCGCTGCCCGATCATCATGCTGACTGCGGCGGCGTCCGACGCCGACACCATCCTCGGGCTCGATTCCGGGGCCAGCGACTATGTCACCAAGCCCTTCCGCATGGGGGTGCTGCTGGCCCGGCTGCGCGCCCAGCTCCGCGTCCACGAGCAGAGCGAGGACGCTGTCTTCGTTATCGGCCCCTACAGCTTCCGCCCGGCGGGCAAGCTGCTCCTGGCCGACGGCGGCGCCCGGAAGATCCGCCTGACCGAGAAGGAGACGGCGATCCTGAAATACCTGTACCGGGCCGGCGGTGCGGTGATCGGGCGGGAGACGCTGCTCGGCGAAGTGTGGGGCTACAACGCCGGGGTCACCACCCACACGCTGGAAACCCACGTCTACCGCCTGCGCCAGAAGATCGAGCGCGACCCGTCCAACGCCGAAATCCTGGTGACGGAGCCCGGCGGCTACCGGCTGGTGCCCTGATCCCCGGCCGGCGGCTGCCAGCCCACCGCAGCGCGGAACCATCCTCATCCCTGCCCATTGAAAAGATTGATTTCCGCGCCGCGTCGGCACGGACCCCCGTCGGGCAAGGAGATGACGTCTTGGTAGCCATCGTCGATCACGGCAGACCGGCAAGGGCCATCCATCCCTTGCACGCGGTGCTGCTTGCCGCCTCCCTTCCGCTGTTCCTGGGCGGCCTGCTCTGCGACATCGCCTATTCCAGGAGCTTCGAAATCCAGTGGAGCAACTTCGCCGCCTGGCTGATCGCCGGCGGCATGGTCTTCGCCGGCTTCTCGCTCCTCTGGGCCTTCATCGACCTGTTCCGCGCCGGCCGGCGCCGTGGCCGCGGGCTCGTCTACTTCGTCCTGCTGCTCGTCACCGTCGCGCTTGGCCTCGTCAATGCCTTCGTGCATGCGCGGGATGCGTGGGGAATCATGCCCGAGGGCATGATCCTGTCGGCGGCCGTCGCCGTGACCGCCCTCCTGGCGACTTGGTTCGGCTTCTCCAGCTTCGGCATGAGCCGCCGGATGGGAGAGACGCGATGACACGCTCCAGCCTGCTGGCCGCCGCAGCACTCGTCGCCCTGCTGACCGCCTGCGACGACAACAACCCGTCGCAGCCCGTGTACGGCGCCAACCCGCCTCTGCCGGAACAGCAGTACGGCCTGCTGCCCAGCATGAAGATCGCCAACCCCGCCTCCTGGGGCGACCGGAAACCGACCGTTCCGGAGGGCTTCACCGTCACGGCGATCGCCACCGACCTCGGCATCCCGCGCCAGACCCTCGTCCTTCCCAACGGCGACATCCTGGTCGCCGAAGGCCGGGGCGGTTCGGCCCCGCCGCTGCGGCCCAAGGATTTCATTGCGGGCATCATCAAGGCCAAGGGCACGACCTCGGTCCCCAGCGGCAACCGCATCACCCTGCTGCGCGACGCCGACGGCGACGGGAAGTACGAGGAGCGCACGGTCTTCGCCGACCAGCTGAACGCCCCCTACGGGCTGGCCTTCGTGAACGGCCAGATCTACGTCGCGAACCAGGACGCGCTGGTGCGCTTCCCCTACCGCGAGGGCCAGACCCGCGCCGAGGGGCCGCCGGAGAAGGTCGCCGACCTGCCCTCCTACATCAACCATCACTGGACCAAGTCGCTGGCCGCCAGCCCGGACGGGCGCTTCCTCTATGTCGGCATCGGCTCCAACAGCAACATCACCGAACGCGGGATGCCCGCCGAGGCCGACCGCGCGATGGTCTGGGAGATCGACGCGCAGACGGGCGCGCACCGACCCTACGCCACAGGCTTGCGCAACCCCACCGCGCTCGCCATCCAGCCGGGAACCGGCACGCTGTGGGCGGTGGTCAACGAGCGCGACGAGCTTGGCCCCAACCTCGTTCCCGACTACCTGACCTCGGTCCGCGAGGGCGCCTTCTACGGCTGGCCCTACAGCTACTGGGGCCAGAACGTCGATCCGCGCGCCCAGCCGCAGAAGCCGGAGCTGGTCGCCGCGGCGATCAAGCCGGACTATGCCCTGGGCTCGCACGTCGCGGCCCTCGGCGTGGCCTTCTCCTCGCCGGTGATGGGCGAGCGCTTCGCCGACGGCGTGTTCGTCGGCGAGCATGGCAGCTGGAACCGCAGCGTGCCCAGCGGCTACAAGGTGATCTTCGTCCCCTTCCGCGACGGCGCCCCCGCCGGCGATCCGGTCGAGGTGGTGACCGGCTTCATGGGCGAGGACGGCCACACCTACGGCCGGCCGGTCGGCGTCACGGTGGACCCCAAGGGCGCGCTGATCATCGCCGACGACCTGTCGAACACGGTCTGGCGCGTCGCGGTGACCGATCGCTCGCCCAGCGCGGAAGGACCGGCGGATCTGGGCAGCGCGACGACCGATGGGAACGGATCGTCCAACTGAAACGGGCCAACTGAAACGGGCCAACTGAAACGGGCCAACTGAAACGGGAACACCGTGTCAGGGCCGCTTGCCGAGCGGTCCTGACCGGTCCGAGATGGTGACGGCGACCGGATAGCCCATCCAGCGCTGGCGCTTGTTCTCCAGGGCCGCGCTGCCGCGCGCCGGACCGGCCGGACGCCCGCCGCCCCACAGGCCGCGGCCGCGCGGCACCACGGGCAGCAGCCGGATCTTGCGCCCGACGATGGCCAGCCGGCGGCGCCAGTGGGCGACCAGCTTGGGCGAGGTGCCGACCCGCCGCGCGATCTCGTGGTCGGCCAGCAGGGCGCTGTTGGGGTCCTGCAACAGGTCGAGGATGGCGCGGCGCTTGTCCAGGCTGGTGTGGCGGCTGTGCTTGCGCTCCAGCGCCTTGCCGAGGTCCCAGAGCTTCTCGGCGGTTTCGCGGGCGAGGCCGCGCCAGCGGTCGGCCTCCTCGCGCTGGCGCTCCATGTCGCCGTTGCTCTTCTCAAGCTGACGCTTCAACCCGGCCACCTCCAGCTCCAGATCGCGCACCTGACGGCGCAAGCCCTGGACGAGCTGGTCGGGCGGCGGCGGACGGTCGGGCGGCGGGGCGCTGGCGGCGGGCGGCGGTTCCGGGGTGGTGGAGACCGGACGGGCACCGCGGGCAAGATCGCGGAACGACAGGCCGGCCCTCGACAGCATGATGCGCGCGGCGCGCAGAGCGGACTGGGCCTCGCCCTGATGCTCCGACTCGGCCATGGCGAGGACTTTGGCGAGTTTGTCTGGGTCCATCCGAGGGGTCGGGGTCCGGAGGCGATTTTTCGCGTCGATGGGCGAACGGGCGCAAACTACCACATCTTATTGGATTGGGCATCTCCACATCTTGGCGGTGCGGCACGCCTTTTCCTCTTACCCCCGTCTTGTGCCGTCCCCCCTTCTATCGAGGCGGAATGTCTGCCTGCCTGCCGTCGGACCGGCCTATGGACGCGCCGGAGGGTCGTTTCGTGAAACAACCTTTTCACTCGACTCGCGAGGGTCCTACCGCCAAATTGTCGGTACCATGACGGCACGAACCGTTTCCGACGCCTGTTCCGGTGCGCCCGACACCCCGCCGGACTTCACCGTCCGCTTCTGGGGCGTGCGTGGCAGCATCGCCTCCCCGGGGCCGGACACGGTCCGCTACGGCGGCAACACCCCCTGCGTCGAGCTGCGCTGCGGGGACGCTCTTCTGGTTCTCGACGCCGGCACCGGCCTTCGTCCGCTGGGCGAGGCGCTGATGCGCCAGGGGGAGCCGGTGGACGTCGATCTGCTGCTGACCCACAGCCATCTCGACCACATCTGCGGCCTGCCCTTCTTCGCGCCGGCCTTCGACGCGGCCAGCCGTGTGCGGATCAGGGCCGGCCATCTGGAGCGGGAGCGGACGATGCGCTCCGTCCTGGAATGCATGATGTCGGCACCGCTGTTCCCGGTCCCGGTGGAGATCTTCCGGGCCGACTGCACCTTCCACGATTTCGTCAGCGGCGAAACGCTGGCGGTCAAGCCGGGCGTCACCGTGCGCACCACCGCGCTGAACCACCCGGACGGGGCCACCGGCTACCGCGTGGAGTTCGCCGGGCGCAGCCTGTGCTACGTCACCGACACCGAACACCCCGCCGCCGGGCGCGACCCCGCCGTGATGGAGCTGGTGCGCGGCAGCGACCTGCTGATCTACGACTGCACCTACACCGACGCCGAATACGCCGCCCGCGTCGGCTGGGGCCATTCGACCTGGGAGGAGTGCCTGCGCATCGCCGACGAGGCCGATGTGAAGCGCGCGGTCATCTTCCACCACGATCCCCGGCGCACCGACGCTGAGCTGGATGTGATCGCCACCGCCGCCGAGGCCCGGCGCCCCGGCACGCTGGTCGCCCGCGAAGGCATGGCGCTTCCCCTCTGATCGGCAACTATCCCCTTGGACAGTGATGCGCCGATGACACGGCCAAGCCTCCGTTCGCGTCCCGTGGCCCGTTGTCACTGCCGGATCGTGTGACAATTATGGTATGAAAACCGCCTGCAACCGCAGAGAGAACTCTGGGGAGACGCATGCGGCATCTTCTGCGCTTATCGTTGCTGGGCCTGCTCGCCGGCGGAATGCTCGCCGGCTGTGCTTCCACTCCGGGTCCCCAGGCCTCGTTCGATGGCGGCCCCCGCTCGATCGTCCTGCACCATCCCGCCAGCGGCGAGACGGTCAGCGTCACCTACCGCCGCGCCGACGGCTATGACCCGCAGGCCCTGGACCGCATCGCCACCCTGTTCCGCGACCGCCGCACCGGCGAGACGGTGCCCGTCGATCCCACGCTGGTGGAGCTTCTGGCCGACCTGCGGGATCGCTGCGGCGCCGACGCCGACACGCCGGTCCACATCACCTCGGGCTACCGCTCGCCGCTGACCAACGTCACGCTGGCGCGCAGCAACCCGAACGTGGCGGAGAACAGCTATCACCTGCGCGGGCAGGCCGCCGACATCTCCATCCCCGGCGTCCCGCCCCGCCGCCTCGCCGACGAGGCCGCGGCCCTGCAGCGCGGCGGCTACGCGCTCTATCCCCACACCGGCCACGTCCATGTGGACACCGGCCCGGTCCGTACCTGGAGCCCGAAGGGCGGCGACCCCCGCATCCTGGAGGCCAGGGCGACTCCCGCGAAGGCCGCGTCGGGCAAGGCGGTCGCCGCCAAACCGGCACCCGCCGCCCCGCGGACGCAGGTCGCGGCGGCCGAGCCCGCCCCGCCGAAGCGCCCCCCGGCCAAGGCCGCGCCCGCCTCCGCCCCGGCGAAGGGCAACGACGCCGACCTCGCCCGCGTCCGCATGGTGCTGGCCTCCCTCAAGGAGCAGCCGGAGCCTGCGGCGAAGAAGAAGCCCTGAGGGTTACCGATACGGGTCCGCGGCGTCCCGCAGGCCGTCGCCGAGAAAGTTGAAGCTCAGCACGGTCACGATCACCGGCAGCACCGGCAGCATCAGCCAGGGGTACAGCGCCACCACGTTGATGTTCTGCGCCTCGGTCAGCAGCACCCCCCAGCTGGTGATCGGCGGGCGCAGGCCGAGGCCGAGGAAGCTCAGCGCCGTCTCGCCCAGGATCATGCCGGGGATGGCCAGCGTCGCCGAGGCGATCAGGTGGCTCATGAAGCTGGGCAGCAGGTGCCGGCCGATGATGCGGGCCGGGCTGGCGCCCATCAGCTGGGCGGCGGTGGTGAAGTCCTCCTCGCGCAGGGCCAGCAGCTTGGAGCGCACGGCGCGGGCGAGGCCGGTCCATTCCAGAAGGCCGAGGATCACCGTGATCCCGAAATAGATGAAGATCGGGTTCCAGGTGACGGGCAGGGCGGCGGACAGGGCCATCCACAGCGGCAGTTCGGGGAAGGAGCGGATGATCTCGATCAGCCGCTGGATCAGGTTGTCCACCCAGCCGCCGTAATAGCCGGCGATACCGCCGATCACGATGCCCAGCACGAAGCTGACCGCGACGCCGATCAGCCCGATGGTCAGCGAGATGCGCGTCCCATAGATCATCCGCGACAGCAGGTCCCGCCCCAGCCGGTCGGTCCCCATGAGGAACAGCGTCCCGCCGTCGGCCGGGCAGGCGAGGTGCCAGTCGCTCTCCACCAGCCCCCAGAACGCGTAACGGTCGCCGCGGCAGAGGAAGCGGATCGGTTGCACCTTCGTGGGGTCCGGCGTGTAGTCCCGCTTCAGGATCTCCATGTCCAGCCGATAGCTGTAACCGTAGACGAACGGGCCGACGAACTGCCCCTCGTGGAACAGATGCACGGTCTGCGGCGGGGCGTGGATGAAGTGGGAATTGCGGCTGTCCACCGCGTAGGGGGCCAGGATCTCGCTGACCAGGGTCGAGGCGTAGAGCAGCAGCAGCACGATGCCCGAGGCCACCGCCAGCTTGTGCTGCCGCAGCTTCCACCAGACCATCCGCCATTGTGAGGCGGTGGTGAAGCGCTCCTGCTCGGGCGACAGCCGCTCGACCTCGTCGGGGTCCCAGGGGGCGGTGTCGACGGTGTGGGGCAGGGGGGGTGCAGGGGGCAGGGTGGCGCTCATCGGCTGGCTCCCCCGCTCAGGCGGATGCGCGGGTCGAGCGCGGCCAGCGCCAGATCGGACAGGAAGACCCCGATCACCGTCAGCACGGCCAGGAACATCAGGAAGGACCCGGCCAGATACATGTCCTGGCTGCGCAGCGCCTGGAGCAGCATCGGCCCCGTCGTCGGCAGCGACATCACCACCGACACGATGGCGGCACCGGAGACGACCTGCGGCAGCAGGTTGCCGATGTCCGACACGAAGGGGTTCAGCGCCACCCGCAGCGGGTATTTCACCAGCGCCCGGCCCGGCGGCAGGCCCTTGGCCCGCGCGGTGACGACGTAGGGCTTGTGCAGCTCGTCCAGCAGGTTGGCGCGCAGGCGGCGGATCATCGCGGCGGTGCCGGCGGTGCCGATGACGATCACCGGAATCCACATGTGCTCGAACACGCTCATCGCCTTGCCCCAGCTCCAGGGCTGGCCGATGTAGCGCGGGTCCATCAGCCCGCCGATCGAGGTGCCGAACCACACGTTGGCGAAATACAGCATGACCAGCGCCAGAAGGAAGCTGGGCGTCGCCAGCCCGAGGAAGCCGAGGAAGGTCAGAACGTAGTCGCCCAGGCTGTACTGCCGCGTCGCCGAATAGATGCCGATGGGGAAGGACACCACCCAGATGAACAGGATGGTCGCGAAGGACACGATGGCGGTCAGCGACAGCCGGTCGCCCACCACGTCGGCCACCGGCAGGTTGTATTCGAAGGAATAGCCGAAGTCCCCGCGCAGCATGCCGGCCAGCCACAGCGCGTACTGTTCGTACATCGGCCGGTCGAGTCCGTAGGTCTCGCGCAGCATGGCCAGCCGGCCCTGGTCCATGCTCTCGCCCCGGCTCTGCATCTCGTTGACCAGCGTGGTCAGATAGTCGCCGGGGGGAAGCTGGATGATGACGAAGGTGATGACGCTGATCGCCAGCAGCGTCGGGATCATGATGAGGATGCGGCGGATCACGTAGCCCAGCATGGCCTCACCCCTTCTCGTCGAACCAGAAGCCGTCGGGCCGGTACAGCCCGAAATGCGCGCCGGGGTCGTAGTTGAACAGACCCTCCTCCGGCACGTTGCGCAGGGCGCGGCGCGCCACCACCGGCTGCGGCACCCCGGCCACCGTGCCGATGGTGAAGACCTGCTCGGCGTTGAGCGTCAGGATGCGCGTCCAGGCCGCCGCCCGACCCGCCTCGTCCGGGGCGTCGCGCCAGGCGCGGAAGGCCTCCAGCAGGTCGCGCGCCTCGGGCATGTCGGGGCGCTCGCCATCCTTGCCCATGGTCTGGAAGAACTGGCCCCATTTCGGCCACTGGTACTTGGCCTGATCGACCGGCACCAGCTCGGCGGGGCTCATGTCCGCTGTGGCGATGGCGTTGTCCAGCCCGCGCGAAATCGACATGCAGGTGTCGCCGGCGAAGATGCGGTTGCGGAACACGTCGAGCTGCGAGGAGCGGATGTAGAGCCGCGCCCCGATGCGCCGCCAGCCGTCGGCGATCAGCTCCAGCGCGTCCGTCTCCTCCGTGCTTTCCCCGGCTGTTTCCACCACGATCTCCAACGGGCGGCCGTCGGGCAGCAGGCGGACGCCGTTGACGTCGCGCTTGGTCAGGCCGATCTCGTCGAGCAGCCGGTTGGCCTGCCGGACGTCGAACTGCGCCCAGCGGTCGTGGTAGGCCGGCACCCACAGGGGCGAGACCTCCAGCAGCGTGTTGTTGGTCGGGATGGCGAGGCCGTAATAGATGACCTGGTTCATCTCCTCGCGGTCGATGGCCAGCGACAGGGCGCGGCGGTAGCGCACGTCGCGGTTCAGCGCGCGCCACACCGGGTCGTTGCAGTTCAGGTTGGGAAACAGCGCCATCTGCGCCCCGATGCCGGTGCGCCACAGCGTGACCCGTTGGTCGTTGCGCTTCGCCCCCTGCTTCAGGAAGGTGTAGTTGTCGAACCGCAGGTAACGCGCCTGGAGGTCGCTCTCGCCGGCTCCCGTCTTGGCCGGGATGATCTTGGCGTCGGCCACCGTCATGATGACCCGGTCGATGTAGGGCAACTGCCGCCCCGCCGGGTCGACCCGATGGAAATAGGGGTTCCTTACGAAGATGAAACGTTCCGCGGGCGGAGCGGTCGTCGGCACCCAGGGCTGCAGGGTCGGCAGGTCCGGGTTGTCGAACTCGGTCAGATTGTCCTTGCGGTTGTGAAGCTGCTGCCAGCTTTTCTGCCGCTCCGCTTCCACCCGCTGCTTCAGTTCCAGCGGTTCGGTGAAGCGCGGGTGGAAGCGCCGCAGGTAATGGGCCGGGGCGTAGATCTCCACCGGCTTGGCTCCGGCCAGCATGGGCAGGAAGAAGGGGTTGGGGCGCGACCACGTGTAGCGCACCGCCGCGGCGTCCAGCACCTCGAACTTGGGCGCTTCCCCGGCCACCATCATCTCCGGCGGCGGTCCGCCGGGGGAGCGTTTGGCGTTGTTGGCCATGTCCTCCCACCAGTAGCGGAAGTCCTCCGCCGTGAAGGGATGGCCGTCCGACCAGCGGTGGCCGCGGCGCAGCGTGAAGGTGAAGATCCGCCCCTCCTCGACATCCACCCGCTCCAGGATGTCGGGGACGATGCGCAGGCTCGGGGTCAGCGCGACCAGCCGGGCGTAGCTGTAGACGTAGATCAGTCGCGTGTCCTTGGTCCGCGCCATCAGCAGGCGCAGGTCGCCGCCATGGCGCCCCGGCGACTGCCAGGGCCGGTCCATCGGCTCGACCAGCGGGGTGAGCGGCAGCCGCTTCTCCACCGGCGGCAGCGACCCGGCGCCCACCGCGTTCTCCAGCATCGGCGTCTCGACCGCGTCGAAGGCGCTGAGTGCCAGGAAGGCGAGGAGGAGCAGGGCAGGGCGGGCCAGCCTCATCACGCCACCTCCCGCACGCGGATGGCGGCGTCGGCGCGCACGCAATGGCCGCCGCCGAGATCGACCAGATGGGGCTGATGGTCGTCGTCGATGGTGAAGGGGGCGGGCCAGCGCGCGGGGTCGGAGGCGCGGCCCTCCTCCAGGTCGGTCAGCGACAGCGGGCGGCTGGGGTCCGGTTCCGGCACAGCGGTCAGCAGGGCACGGGTGTAGGGGTGGACCGGGTTGCGGAACAGCGCCTCGCGCGGCGCCGACTCGACGATCCGGCCACGGCACATCACCAGGATGCGGTCGGCCATGTAGTCCACCACGGCCAGATTGTGGCTGACGAACAGGTAGGTCAGACCGAGCCGTTCCTTCAGGTCTTTCAGCAAGTTCAGCACCTGGGCCTGGATCGACACGTCGAGCGCCGACACCGGCTCGTCGAGCAGCAGAAGCTCGGGCCGCAGGGCCAGCGCGCGGGCGATGCCGATGCGCTGGCGCTGGCCGCCGGAGAAGCTGTGCGGGTAGCGGCGCAGATGCCGCGCGTCCAGCCCGACCAGCCCCATCAGTTCCTTCACCCGCGCGGCGCGCTCCGCCTCGTCGCCGATGCCGTGGATGACCAGCGGTTCGGCGATGATGTCGAAGACGGTCATCCGCGGGTTCAGGGAACCGAAGGGGTCCTGGAAGACGAACTGGACCTTGCGGCGGAAGGCGGTCAGCGCGTCGCCCTGCAACCCCAGCACGTCGACGATCCGGCCATGGTCGTTGAAGCGCACGTCTCCGGCGTCCGGAGTCAGGGCGCGCATCAGGATCTTCGACAGGGTGGTCTTGCCGCAGCCCGACTCGCCGACCAGCCCGACGCATTCGCCGCGCGCGATGGCGAAGCTGACATCGTCCACCGCCAGCGTGCCCGCCCCGGCCTTGGCGCCGAACCAGCCGGCCTTGCGCGCGCCGTAGCGCTTGCGCACCCCCTCCACCGCCAGCAGCGGCCCCGCCGCATCGGCGCCGGGCGGCCAGGGCTGGTGATCCTTCTCCAGCAGGCTGCCGCCCTGCGACGTGATGGAGCGGATCGGCACCAGCCGTTCCCCCGGCGCCATGTGGAAGCGCGGAACGGCGCGCAGCAGCGCCTTGAGATAGGGGTGGCGCGGATCGGCGAAGATGTCTTCGCGCGTGCCGGATTCCATGATCCGCCCACGGTGCATCACCACCACCTCGTCGGCGAGGTTGGCGACCACCCCCAGGTCGTGGGTGATGAGCAGGACGGCCATCCCGAGATCGGCCTGGAGGTCCTTGATCAGCTTCAGGATCTGCGCCTGGATGGTGACGTCCAGCGCGGTCGTCGGCTCGTCGGCGATCAGCAGGGCGGGGCGGCAGACCAGCGCCATGGCGATCATCGCGCGCTGGCGCAGGCCGCCCGACAGCTCGAACGGGTAGGTGTCCAACGCCCGCTTCGGGTCGGGGAATCGCACCCGGCGCAGCATGTCCTCGGCTTGCGCGCGGGCCTGCCGGGCGGTCACCCGCTGGTGCAGCCGCACCGCTTCGCTTACCTGATCGCCCACCGTGTGCAGGGGCGACAGCGAGGTCATCGGTTCCTGGAAGATGATCGAAATGCGGCCGCCGCGCAGCGCCCGCATCGCCGTGCCGTCGGCCTTCAGCCCGGCGATGTCGACGGGGCCGGCGCCTTCGTTGACTATGCCGTCGTCGAACAGGATGCGCCCGTCCGCGATGGCGGCGTTGCGGGGCAGGATGCGCAGGATTGACTGCGCCGCCACCGACTTGCCCGAGCCGGATTCCCCGACCAGGGCGACGGTGGACCCCGCCCGCACCCGGAAGGACACGCCGCGCACCGCGTGGACCACGCCGCCCGGCACCTGGAAATCGACCTTCAGGTCCTCCACCCGGAGCAGCGTGCGGCTCATGGCGCCGGCCTCGTTTCGTTGGGGTCTTTTTCATTGGGATCTGCCGGCGGCTCGATGCCGAGGGCGATCAGATTGTCCACCGTCACCGGGGTCAGCGCCACGCCGTTGCGCCCGGCGGCGAGGGCGGCCTGTTCGATCACCGCGTCGAAGCCCTCCAGATTGCTGTCGAAGCGCAGGGTCGTGCCGCCACCGCTCAGCGCCGCCTGCATCCAGCCGTCGTCGCGCCCCCGCTTGGTCGCGTAGTAGCGCAGCTTCAGCCCGGACAGCGCGTCCCAGCGGATGGCGCCGCCCAGCGGCCCGTCGGCCCGCAGGCCCTCGCCGTCCATGGTCAGGCGGGTCAGCTGGCGTTGCAGGGTGCGCGCCGCGAAGACCGCGAACAGCAGCGCGCAGGCCGCCAGCGGCACGGCGATCCAGGGGGTGACGGGCAGGAAGGCCAGCGGCAGCACCGTCAGCGCCAGCCCCGCCCCGGCCCGCGCATAGTCGCCGGCCAGCGCCCCGGCGGGGTAGCGCATCTCCGCGACGGTCGGCGTCTCTCCGGTCGAGGGTCGGGCCATGGGCAGCTCGGCCATGTCTCAGCGAAGTCCTTCTGCGGCGAACAAGGTATCAGCAGCCAACCAACGAGCCGCCGGATGGCGGCGGGTCACGGTCAGGAAACGCTCGGTGAAGGCCCAGGTTTCGCCGTCCATGACCAAATGATGCGTCAGCAGGCCGGTCGCCTCCGCCGCGTCCACCGCGCCCAGCCGCCTAGCGCGCAGATGGGCGACCGCCATGCCCAGCGACTCCGCGTCGCTGAGGAAGCGCTTGCCGTTCTTCCAGGCCACCGGGTCGATGTGTGTATTGACACACATCATGTTGACGGTTGACACACGTCGCGGCCCGAAAACCGACAGGCCGCTGAAGCCCGCACCGGGCAGACCCGCCGTCGCGCCGGGCGCGATGCGGTTCCAAGGCGGCACCAGAACGGGCAGGGCGCGCTGCCCGAACCGACGGTCCAGCACGCTCCGCCCCTCGGCCAGCTCTGCCAGCACGGCGATGGTGGGCCGGTCCGCGCCAAGCTCCGCCTTCTTCGCGGGGGGAGCGGCGTGGTTGGTGTGCGACCAGCCGTGCTGAAGCACCGTGACGGTGGGGGCCGCGTCCACAACGGGGGCGAGGGCGTCCGTGACGCCCGCTGGAATGACCGCCAGGGCCAGCGGCGCGCCGATCTCGACGGACAGGGCGATCATCCGGTCGAGGTCAGGCGTCGGCTCGACGGCGTCGTCGTCGCGCCACCAGAGGGTGGCGGTGCGCCCGGCGGCGGCCCAGGCGTCCAACTCGGCGGTCAGCGCGTCCCAACCGGCGCGCGGCGGGCTGTCGGAAGGGGCAGTTGCGGTCATCGCCTGTTCTGTTCCCTCTCCCCTCTGGGGAGAGGGTTAGGGTGAGGGGGTTGCGCGTGTGCCGGACATACCGCCTTGCGCAACCCCCTCACCCTCCCCTCTCCCCAGAGGGGAGAGGGTTAGAAGGACAGCGAACGCGGTGACCGTCAGCATGGCCCTCGCACCGGAAAAATCCAAGCGCCTTGATTGGTTTAGCGGCTGTTGCCTTGGCGGTAGGCCACCGCGTCCCGCAGCAGGCGGGCGGTGGTGGCGGCGCCGTCCAGGCGCAGCGGGATGGCCGGCGGCGGGGGCAGGGCGAGCGCCTTGGCAACGCCCGCGGCCAGGGTGTCCGGGGTCAGGGTGGCTTCGTCGACCACGGCCAGCCGGCCCCGCTCCTCCAGCAGATGGGCGCGGGTGGCCTGCTCGGTCTCGCTCCCCGCGGCGAAGGGGACGACCACCGCCCGGCAGCCGGCCTGAAGCACGTCGAGCACGGTGTTGTAGCCGGCCTGGCTGATCGACAGGCGGCAGCGGCGGAGCAGGGCGGGGAAGTCGGGCCGCGCCCGCTCCACGATGGTTCCCGGCGGGGCCGCGGCGGCGAGGGCGCGGAACTCCGCCTCCGGCACGTCCGGCCCGGCCAGCAGGCGCCACGGTGCGTCAAGTCCGGGGAGAGTTGACGCACGCACCGCCAGCGCCGCCCGCAGCAGCGGCAGGCCGACCGCTCCGCCGCCCACCGACACGATCACCTCGCCGGTGCCGTCGGCGCCGGTCGCCGCGCCGCCTTGCGGGGCCGCGACATAGCCGGTGTAGCGGATGCGGTCGGCGATTCGCGCGGCGGCGGGGAAGGTCGCCGAGAAGGGGATCAGGTCCGGGTCGCCATGGACCAGCACATGGTCGAACAGCCGTTCCACCGTCGAAACGGTTTCTTCCAGCCGCTCCGGCTTGCCCTTGGTCACCAGGATGTCGCGCACCGACGCGGCGGTGACCGCCCCGCCGGCCTTGGCGGTCTCCAGCAGCGGCAGAAGCTCGAACCGGAAGGCGCGGCGCCCGAAGGGGAAGGATTCGACCAGCAGCGCGTCGGGCCGCACCCGCTCATGAACCTCCAGAACCGTGGCGCGGCGCCGGGCGCGCCACGCGTCGTCGATGGGCCGGTCGTGCTCGTCCAGCAGGGTCTTGAAGCTGCTGTCGGCGGCGCGGGCGGGGGGAAGCTGGACGATGTCCGCCGCCGGGCCGTAATCGATTCCCGGCACCGGATGCCCGCCGCGCAGCACGGTGACGGCGACGCCCGCCTCGGCCAGCCCACGGGTGATCAGCGCGGCGCGGCGGTCGTGGCCGATGCCCAGCAGATGCTGGACGTGGAAGAGAACGCGCATGGGTCGTCCGGTCGCCAGAATATCAAATTGCCAGAATATCAAACGGCTGGAATTCAAGTGGCCTGGGCGGCCAGGACTTCGCGCAGGCGCACGGTCGTCTGTTCCAGGCGGTGGGCCAGCGAGCGCATGATCTCCAGCCCCATCTGCGGGAAGTCGGCGATCATCTGGAGGAAATGGTCCTTCGGCACGCACAGCGCCTCCAGGTCGGTGCTGGCGCGCACGGTGGCGGTGCGCGGCACGTCGCACAGGATGGCGATCTCGCCGACGATCTCGTTGGACCCCAGCGTCGCGACGGCCAGCGGCCCGCCGGGGCCGGTGATGATCACCTCGGCCTCCCCGCGCAGCAGGATATAGGCGCAGGTGCCCATCTCGTCCTGCTCGAACAGGATGTCGCCCGCCCGGAAGCTCAACCGCTCGCTGGTGAAGGCGAGAAGCTTGAGCTTGGAAGTGTCGATGTTGGCGAACAGGGGAATCCTGCGCAGGCAATTGACTTCTTCGGCGATGCTCATGCCGTCTGCCTCCTCAACGCCGCCGGCTTTATTCGGCGGCTATCAACTCATGCAACAACGTACCGGGCTTGTTCAACTCGTCGAAGCGTCCATGCTCGGCGATTCGACCGTCCTTCATCACAATGACTCGCTCGAACGCCCGTGCCAAGCCGGCACGCTGCAGAACCCACACAAGACCACACCCTTTGCGTTCCCCCAGGATCGCGGAATGCACCTTGCTCTGGCTGCTGGTGTCCAGGCCGCTGGTCGCCTCGCTCAGCACCAGCAGGTCCGGGCGCTTCAGCAGGGCGCGGGCCAGCGCCGCCTTCTGGCGCTGCGCGGCGGACAGGCGCGACCCCGCCACCCCCACCGGATGGTCCAGCCCGACCTCTACGATGGTGTCGCGCAGGTGGAGCTGGTCCACCAGCTCCGCCACGATGCGGCCCACCTTGGATTGCACCTGGGCCTGTCCGTAGACCATCCTGCCGAACAGGATGTTGTCCTGGATGCTGGCCGCCGCGTTGTAGGCGTCCGGGTCGAAGAAGGCGACGGCGTGCTTCAGGTCGGCCGGCAGGTCGCTGGCGAACAGGTGCCGCGCCTGCAGCAGCTTCTTCTCCAGGTCCGGGGTCATCAGACCCAGACGGTGGCGGGCGCCGATCAGCTTGAAGGGCAGGGTCATCAGCCGCGTCCGCTCCTCGGGCCGCAGCGCGCCCAGCCCCTCCTTCGCGGTGCGCGCCAGGATGCCCTGGTATTCCGGCAGCTCGGCAAAGCCGATGAAGGAGAAGCGCTCGAAGAACTCGTGGCCGGGCGGCAGGCCGGCGAACAGTTCGACCATGGTCTCCGCCACCTTGTGGCCGGTCTCCAGAATGGTGTCCGTCAGCCCCACCTTGTCCAGCACATGCAACATATAGGGATTGGAGGCCAGCGCGTCAGTCTGGAAGATCGGCCCGACCGGCGTTCCGAACAGCAGATTTTCCGCCAGCGTGGCGTTCACGGTGTAGCGGTCGGGGTCGAAGCGCTCCACCAGACGCCCCAGGTCCGGGTTGTTCAGCATCATGGCGCGCATGGCGTCGCGCGCCTCCATCACGCGGGTGGCCACGTCGGGGCGAAGCTCCGGATCGACGGTGCGGTTGAGACCCATGCCGTACACGTCGTCCTGAAGCGAAACCATTGTCACCACGCGCAGGATGCGGGCCTTCAGGTCCTCCGGCCCGTCGCAGCCGGCGGCGGCGTAGTCGATCCAGTCGGCGTGCACGTCCTCGGTGGCGTTGCCGGACAGCACCGACTCGGTCATCCGGCTCTTGCGATGCTCCTCGGCTTCCTCGCTTTCGCCATTCTCGCGCAGCGGCCGGTGGCGCAGCCCGTAGACGAGGTTGTCGTAGAGCGAGGCCGAGAACAGATAGGGGGAGGCCCCGACATAGGCGGCGCGCCGCCCGGTCACGCTCTCCGGCAGTTCCGCGTAATCGTGCTCGCCCAGCCGGATCTGGCCCGAGGAGGGCAGCAGCACGCGCGCGGCGAGCTGCGCCAGCTCGTCCCGCCCGGAGCCGACGCCGATCAGCGCGGTGTGGCCGTCCAGCGGGATGTCGCAGGTCACCCCCTCCAGAATGGGCGAGCCGCCGTCCTCGCCGAACCCGACGTTGTGGAAGGACAGGCTGCCCTTGAAGGGGACGTCCTCCTCCTCGCGCAGCAGGCGTTCGGCCAGCAGGTCGGGGACGTGGAACTGCTCCACCACCTGCTCGTACTTGATCCGGTTGTCCTCCTTCTGCTGGTACCAGTCGAGGAGTTCCTTCCAAGGGGCGGCCAAGTCCTTGTAGGCCGCCAGCACCGCGACCAGAGCACCGAAGGACAATTGGCCGTGGATCACCAGATAACCACCGATCGAATAGAAGAAGAACGGCGTCAGCTGGTTTATGAAGTTGTTGAGAAATTTGACAAAGAACTTTCTTTGGTAAATCTCGAAACGGATGCGGTACACGTCGCCCAGGCGGTGGCTGAGATCGGCGAGATGCCAGGACGCCGTGTTGTGGGTGTGGACCTCCTGGATGCCGGACACCGTCTCGCCGATGCGGTCGGCGATCTGGCGCATGGCACGTACGCGCTGTTTGCCAAGCTGATTGACCTTGCGCTGAAGCCGTGGGATGAGCCAGCCTTGGAACGGGTACAGCGACACCGCCGCCGCCCCCAGCACCGGGTCCTGGACGAAGATGAAGACGATGTAGACCAGCAGGGTGCCGCCCTGGAACACCGGGATGGCGATGGCGTCCCCGATGAAGCCGCCCAGCGGTTCCACCTCCGCCGTGATCATGGGGATGATCTCCCCGGACGACATCTTGCGGAAGCGGGGCAGGGGGAAGCGCAGGACGCGCACATACAGTTCGTAGCGCAGGCGGCGGAGCATCCGCTCGCCCAGGCGGCCCTTGTAGGTGTTTATGACGTACTTGAACGCGCCGTTGACCAGCACCAAAGTCAGGAACAGGCCGCATAGGACGAACAGGTAAGTCACCTGATCGAGATGGAATCCGAGGAAGGACTCAGGCAGCTTCTTCCCGGCAATCGCCTCGTTGACGATCCGTTTCGGGAGGTCGAGCGAGGCGTAAAGGAAGGGGAAGGACGCCAGGGTCATCAGGGTCAGCACGATCTGCTGACGGACGCTGTGCCGAAGGATGAATCGGAAAATGCTGGATTCCATAGCGCCATTCTACGCAAGGGGACGCCGGTGCCGGGAGCAGGCAGAAACCTTACCCCCTCTGCCGCTTGGCCGCTGAGGATATGGTGAGCCCGCAAGCGGTCCGCCGCCATCCCGGCGGCGGCACGGCGCACACCCGTTCATCGGCCAAGCCGCGGCCGGACACAAGAGGCCAATCGGGAGAGGTAGGAAGTCTATGAGCGAACGTCCGACCTCGGGCCGCGTGCTCATCTACAGCCATGACACGTTCGGCCTCGGCCATCTCCGCCGCTGCCGGGCCATCGCTCATGCGCTGGTGGAGCGCTACAGCAACCTGTCCGTGCTGATCCTGTCCGGCTCGCCGATCGTCGGCAGCTTCGACTTCCGCACGCGGGTGGACTTCGTGCGCATCCCCGGCGTCATCAAGCTGCGCAACGGCGAATACACGGCGCTGAACCTGCATCTGGACATCGACGAGATCCTGTCCATGCGGGCCTCGCTGATCCGCCACACGGCGGAGATCTACCAGCCCGACCTGTTCATCGTGGACAAGGAACCGCTCGGCCTGCGCGGCGAGGTGCGGGAGACGCTGGAGCTTCTGAAGGGCCGCGGCGTGCCGCTGGTGCTCGGCCTGCGCGACGTGATGGACGAGCCGGCCCTGCTCGCCCCGGAGTGGGAGCGCAAGAAGGTCCTGCCGGCGCTGGAAAACCTCTACGACGAGCTGTGGGTCTACGGCCTGCCGCAGATCTGCGATCCGCTGGAGGGCATCGACATGCCCGGCCCGGTGCGCGACAAGATGGTCTACACCGGTTACCTGCACCGCACCGTGCCCCCGGCTGTCCCGCATGGCCCCGGCCTGCCGGACGAGCCCTACATCCTGGTCACCCCCGGCGGCGGTGGCGACGGCGAGGCGCTGATCGACTGGGTGCTGCGCGCCTACGAGAGCGATCCCGGCATCCCCTACCGCGCGGTGCTGGTGTTCGGCCCCTTCATGCAGCCGGACCTCCAGGCCGAGTTCCTGGCCCGCGCCGACGCCCTGCCCAACGTCGAGGCCACCGCCTTTGAGGCGCGGATCGAGCGGCTGATGCAGGGGGCGGTCGGGGTGGTCGCCATGGGCGGCTACAACACCTTCTGCGAGATCCTGTCCTTCGACAAGAAGGCGCTGATCGTCCCGCGCGAGGTGCCGCGGCGCGAGCAGACCATCCGCGCCGCCCGCGCGCAGGAGCTGGGTCTGGTCTCCGTCCTGATGGACGACGGGGTGCGCGACGCCGCGGCCATGGCGGCGGCGCTGCGCCGGCTGCCCTGGCAGGCGCCGCCTTCCTCGGTGGTGGTGCCGGGTCTGCTCGGCGGGCTGGAGAGCGTCAACCGCCTGTCGGCCCGCTACCTGCCGGCCTCGGTCTCGGCCCCGAGCCTGGGCCCGTCGCAGCCCCCGTGCGCCCCGGAACGCCAGATGGCCGCCGGGGACGCCGCGTGACCATTGCCGTCATCGTCAAGGGCTGGCCCCGCCTGTCGGAAACCTTCATCGCGCAGGAGATTCTGGGGCTGGAGCGGCGGGGGTTGCGTCAACTGATCGTCAGTCTGCGTCAACCGACCGACAAGGCGGTGCACGAGCTGAACCGCCGCGTCACCGCCCCGGTGACCTATCTGCCCGAATATCTGCACGACGCGCCGGCCCGCCTGCTGCGCGCCCTGGCCGCGGCGCCACCCACTTCCTGCACACCCCGGCCAGCGTGGCGCGCTACGCGGCCCTGCTGACCGGCCTGCCCTGGAGCTTTTCCGCCCACGCCAAGGATATCTGGACCTCGCCCGACTGGGACCTGCGCGACAAGCTGGCCGAGGCGCGCTGGGGCGTCACCTGCACCGCGCTCGGCCTCGCCCGGCTGCGCGCGTTGGCGCCGGAGCCGGAACGGGTGAACCTGCTCTACCACGGCCTGGACTTCAGCCGCTTCCCCGACCCGCCGGAGGCGCGCCCGGCGCGCGACGGGTCCGACTCCGCCGACCCGGTGCGGCTGCTGTCGGTCGGTCGGGCGGTGGAGAAGAAGGGCTTCGACCTGCTGCTCGACGCGCTGGCCCGCCTGCCCGCCGGGCTGCACTGGCGCTGGACCCACATCGGCGGCGGCGACCGGCTGCCCGCGCTGAAGGCGCAGGCGGCGGCGCTGGGGCTGGAGGGGCGGATCGACTGGCAGGGGGCGAAGGCCCAGGACGCGGTGATCGCCCAGTACCGCCGCGCCGACCTGTTCGTCCTGCCCTGCCGCACCGCGCGCGACGGCGACCGCGACGGGCTGCCCAACGTGCTGATGGAGGCGCAGAGCCAGGGGCTGGCCTGCCTGTCCACCCGCGCCGCCGCGGTGGCGGAGCTGATCGAGGATGGGGTTACCGGCGACGCTGGTGGACCCCGAGGACTCCGTCGGCACTGGCCGGCGCGCTCGAGTCGCTGCTCCGCGACCCGGCCCGCCGGGCGGCGCTGGGCGCGGCGGGCGCCGCGCGGGTGCGCCGCGACTTCGGCAGCGATTCGGGCATCGACCGGCTGCATGACCGCTTCGCAACCAAAAATAGCGATGCTTCTCTTCTGCCCTTGGGAGGATGCTGTGCATTGCACGGCGGCTGACGACGGGATAGAGTGCGGCTTTGCTCCACCTGTGCGACGTTATGTCGAGTCTCTACGCCTCTTCCGAACCGGACACCCTTTCCTTTATCGACTTCGACGACGACAGGGACGCCGTGGCGACCAGCCACGAGCTGTCGCTGACGCGCAGCAAGCTGGGCAACATGCTCGACCTGCTGCCCGCCGGGCTGCTGATCCATCAGGAAATGGGCATCGTCTTCGCCAACCAGGAGGCCGCGCGCATTCTGGGCCAGAGCGGCGACGCCCTGGTCGGGCGCCATTTCCTGGACTTCGTCGAGGAATCGGGCATCGACGACCAGCGGGACGCCTTCCTGCGCTGCCTGCGCCAGCGGGAGCTGGTGCGGTGCCAGGACGGGGTGATGATGTCCGCCGACGGTCAGCGCACTTGCGTCCAGGTCAGCATGTCGCCCCTCCCCTGGGACGGGCTGCCGGTCATCTACGTCCTGATCAACGACGTGACGGCGCTGAAGGAGTCGGAGGAGCGGCTGCGCCGGCTCTCGATCACCGACTCGCTGACCGGCGTGTCCAACCGCCGCCATTTCGTCGAGGCGGCGGAGCAGGAGCTGGCCCGCGCCCGCCGCTATGGCCGGCCGGTCACCCTGCTGATGCTCGACCTCGACCATTTCAAGAGCATCAACGACACCCACGGCCACGCCGTGGGGGACGAGGCGCTGCGGACCTTCACCGCCGCCTGCCGCGCCCTGCTGCGGGAGAACGACCTGCTGGGCCGCACCGGCGGGGAGGAGTTCGCCATCCTGCTGCCGGAGACCGACATCGCCGGGGCGCGCATGGTGGCGGAGCGCATCCGCCGCCGCACGGCGGAACTGACGGTACCATCGGGCAGGGAGACGGTGCGCTTCACCGTGTCGATCGGCGTGGCCTGCTGCGCGGCCGGGACGCGCGACGTGGACGCCATGCTGTCCAGCGCGGACGAGGCGCTGTACCGCGCCAAGGCCGCCGGGCGGAACCGGGTCGTCTGCGCCCTGGAACCGACCCCCTTCTGAGCATCCTTCCCACCATGACACCGGGGCCGCGATGCGCATCGCCTTCTACGCCCCGCTGAAATCCCCGACCCACCCGGTGCCCTCGGGCGACCGGCGCATGGCCCGGCTGCTGATGGCCGCGCTGGAGGGGGCCGGGCACGCGGTGACCCTGGCCTGCACCTTGCGCAGCTGGGACGACGGGCGCCGTCCGGGCCGGGCGGAGCGTCTGGCGGCGCTGGGGGCGCGCTGCGCCGACCGCCTGACGGCACGCTGGCGGGACGACCCGCCGGACCTTTGGTTCACCTATCACCTCTACCACAAGGCGCCGGACTGGATCGGCCCGGCGGTCTGCCGCCGTTTCGGCATCCCCTATGTGGTGGCGGAGGCGTCCTTCGCGGGGAAGCGGGCCACCGGCCCCTTCGCCGCCGGCCACCGCGCCGCCGAGGCGGCGATCCGGCAAGCGGCGGCGGTCGTCAACCTCGCCGGCCACGACGCGGAGGGGGTGTTGCCGTTGCTCCGGTCGCCGGACCGGCTGGTGCGGCTGCGGCCCTTCCTCGACACGCGCCCCTTCGCGGCCGCCGCCGCGGAGCGCGACCGGCACCGGGCGGCGCTGGCCGAGCGTTACGGTCTGAATCCGGGCGTTCCCTGGCTGCTGGCCGTCGGCATGATGCGCGGCGGTGACAAGGAGCGCTCCTACGAGATTTTGGCGAAAGCCCTCCCTCCCTCCCCCGCCCCGCGGGGGAGGGTTGGGGTGGGGGCAAGCGGTTCGCATCTGCTGATCGCCGGCGATGGCCCCGCCCGCGCTCGGATTGAGGTGATGTTCGGGGGAGGCGCACTTGCCCCCACCCCAACTCTCCCCCGCTCTCGGCGGACCGAAGGTCCGCCTGCCGCGTCAGCGCAAACCTTTGGTTTGCGCGAGAGCTGGGCAGGGCAGGGAGTTGTGTTCCTCGGCCAGCAAGATTCGGACGCCCTCACCGCCCTCTACGCCGCCGCCGACCTGATGGTCTGGCCGGCGGTGAACGAGGCTTACGGCATGGCCCTGCTGGAGGCCCAGGCCGCCGGGCTGCCGGTGGTGGCGGGGCGGACCGGGGGGGTGCCGGACGTGGTGCGCGACGGGGTGACCGGCCTGCTGCCGCCGGTGGGTGACGCGGAGGCCTTCGCCGCCGCCGTCCGGGCGCTGCTCGACGACCACGAGAAACGCCGCTGTTTCGGCGAGGCGGCGCGCCGCATCGCCGAAGCGGAGCACGATCTGACCAACGCGATGGAGGTTCTGGACACCGTCGTCCGGTGCGCCGCGCGGAAAGGGAACCCATGACCGACCTCATCATCCTGCGCCACGGGCCGACCGCCTGGAACGCCGCGCACCGTCTCCAGGGCGGCATCGACGAGCCGCTGTCCGACGAGGGCCGCGCCCGAGTCGCCACCTGGAGGCTGCCGCCGGACGTTCTGGGCTACCGCTGGGTTGCCAGCCCGAAGCGGCGCGCCTGGGAAACCGCCCGGCTGCTCGGCCTCGACCCGTCGCTCGAACCGCGTCTGGTCGAGATGGGCTGGGGGGAGTGGGAAGGCCGTCTGCTGGAGGAACTGCGGGCGAGCGGCGCCCTGACCGCGGACCGCGAGCGGATGGGGCTCGACTTCCGGGCGCCGGGCGGGGAGAGCCCGCGCGACGTGCAGAGCCGGCTGATCCCCTGGCTGGCCGAGGTGGGTGCCGGGGGCGTGCCGACCGGGGCGGTGGCCCACAACGGGGTGATGCGGGCGCTCTACGCGCTGGCCACCGGCTGGGACATGGTGGGCAAGCCGGCCCACCGCCTGACCGACGGCTGCGCCCACCGCTTCCGGGTCGCGGAGGATGGGACGCCGTCGGTCGTGGCGATGAACGTGCCGCTCACGGACCGGTGAGTCAGCGGATCACGCGTCAAGGTCACACATCGAGATCATACGGCGAGATCGACCATCACCGGAACATGGTCGGACGGCTTCGGCTCCCAGCCGCGGGCCTCGCGCAGGACGCGGTGGCCGGTCAGCGCGTCCTTCAGCGGCGGGGTGACCCAGATGTGGTCCAGCCGCCGGCCGCGGTCGGAGGCCGCCCAGTCCTTCGCGCGGTAGCTCCACCAGGTGTAGAGCTTTTCCGTGGGCGGAACGAAATGGCGCAGCGCGTCGACCCAGCCGATGGACGCCTGCATCGCCGTCAGCTTCGCCACCTCCACCGGGGTGTGGGAAACGATCTTCAGAAGCTCCTTGTGGCTCCAGACGTCGTTCTCCAGCGGCGCGATGTTCAGGTCGCCGACCATGACCATGCGGCGGTCCGGGCTGCGCCGGGTCGTCCACCACTCGGTCATTTCGTCCACGAACTGAAGCTTGTGGGCGAACTTGTCGTTCTGTTCCGGGTCCGGAATGTCCCCGCCCGCCGGGATGTAGACGCTGTGCAGCTCGATCCCGCCGGGCAGTTCGGCGAAGACGTGGCGGCAGTCCTGCTTGCCGCACCAGTGCTGCACGTCGCGCGACGCGAAGGGCAGCTTCGACAGGATGGCGACGCCGTTGTAGCTCTTCATCCCGTGGATGTGGGCGTGGACGTAGCCCTTCTCGGCCAGCGGGGCCATCGGGAAGTCGGTGTCGACGACCTTGGTCTCCTGCAGGCAGATGACGTCCGGCTGCGTCTCGTCGATGAGACGCAGCAGCAGGTCCATCCGCATGCGGACGGAGTTGATGTTCCAGGTGGCGATGCGCATCGTCCGGTTGTCCGTATTCCCGATGTCAGGCGATGGTGACGGCGATGGAGCCGACGCCCTCGACCGCGCCTTCCAGCCGGTCGCCGGCGACCACCGGGCCGACGCCCTCCGGCGTGCCGGTGTAGATCAGGTCGCCCGACTGCAGCTCGACCAGACCCGACAGGTAGGAAATCGTTTCGGACACGGACCAGATCAGGTCCGCCAGATCGCCCTTCTGGCGCAGCTCGCCGTTGACCGACAGCGTCACCGAACCCTTGTCGGGGTGGCCGATGTCGGCGGCGCGGCGCAGCGTGCCGCAGGGGGCGGACTGGTCGAAGCCCTTGCCCATGTCCCAGGGCTTGCCTTCCTTCTTCGCCGCGTTCTGCAGGTCGCGGCGGGTCATGTCCAACCCCACGCCATAGCCGTAGACATGGTCCAGCGCGCGCTCCACCGGGATGTTGCGCCCGCCGGTGCCGATGGCCACGACCAGCTCGATCTCATGGTGCAGGTTGGCGGTCCGGGGCGGGTAGGGGATGGCGGTGCCGTCGGCGACGATGGCGTCGGCGGGCTTCATGAAGAAGAACGGCGGCTCGCGGTCCGGATCGGCGCCCATCTCGCGCGCGTGGGCGGCGTAGTTGCGGCCGACGCAGTAGATGCGGCGGACCGGGAACGGATCGCCGCCGGCGACCGGAACGGTGGGCTGGGGCCACAGGGGAATGGCGTAGGCCATGGCGCGCCTTTCTTTCGGAGGGGTGCGGTTCGGGCAACCACCCTACCGGAAAGAGCACCAGAAAAAAGCCCCAGCCGTTGGGCCGGGGCTTTGGCGCGAAGACGCCCGGTCTGGGGGGGACCGGGCGTCGGAAGCTCCGTGTTCGGAACCCGTCTGCGGCAGGGGAATGAACCGTCGGCGGGCAACCGCGCCGGCATGCCTGTTTCCGGGGGGTCCGGGGTCAGGAGCGCGATCACTTCTTAGGGCTAGAGGTGGAGCCGCATCCGGGCGGAACCAATGCGTAACGGGAATGGGTGCTATGCATACGAGGCGGATTGTGTGGTTCTTGCTGACAAAATCGGCACCTGCCTGCATTTTACACGACCAATAGACTAGTCAATAAACGACGGCTTTCACGTTGACCGACATCGACCGCCCCACCCCCTCGGACCGGCGCACCCGCCAGCGTCCGAGCAAGACCGGAAAGATGGCCCTCGGCCCTCTGCCGGAGCTCGTCGGCTACAATCTGCGCAAGGCGCAGGTGGCCGTGTTCCAGAGCTTCCAGAACGCCGTGTCGCCCCACGACATGACGCCGGGACAGTTCGGCGTCCTGATCATGATCAAGGAGAACGAGGGCTTGTCGCAGTCCGACCTGGGCTCGGCGGTGGGCATCGACCGTTCGACCATGGTCGCGGTCATCGACCGGCTCGAGTCGCGCGGCCTCGTCATCCGGGCGCCCTCGCCCAACGACCGCCGCTCCTACGCCCTCCGCCTGTCCCCGGAAGGGGAGAAGCTGCTGGACGAGCTGATTCCGCGCATCCAGGCCCATGACAAGGCCATGGTGAAGGATCTCTCGGCCGAGGAGCAGGCGCAGCTCATCGACTTCCTCCGCCGCATCTCGCGGGCCGGCTGACGCCGTTGGGTTGAGGGCGGCGTGCTCAAGATTTGGGCACGCGGCACCCGCCGATTGTTGACCTAATCTATTGTCCTGAAACCATCTTTCAGGAAAGGCGCCGCCGCGCCCGGTCGGCGGCGGCGCTTCCGAAGGCGCGCAGGATCGCCGCCGACAGCGGGTTCTCCCAGAACCGCCATTCCGGGTGCCACTGCACGGCCAGCGCGAAGGCCGGCGCCCCCGCCACGCGCACCGCTTCGACCAGCCCGTCCTCGGCCATCGCCTCCACGATCAGCCCATCGGCCAGCCGGTCGACGCCCTGCCCGTGCAGGGAGTTGACGGTCACCGCCGCCTCGCCGCCGGCCAGCCTTTCCAGCACGCCGCCGGGGGTCAGCCGCACGCTGTGCGACGGCCCGTACTGCACGGCCAGCGGCGCCTCCTTGTCCTCGCGGTGGTTGGCGTAGCCCGGCACCTCGTGCACCCGCTGGTGCAGCGTGCCGCCCAGCGCCACGTTCAGTTCCTGGAAGCCGCGGCAGATGCCCAGCAGCGGCACGCCCATCTCCAGCGCGGCGCGGATCAGCGGCAGGGTGGTGTCGTCGCGCTCCGGGTCGTGCAGGGTGCCCGGCTCGCTGGGCGACCCGCCGTAGCGGTGCGGCTCGACGTTCGACGGGCTTCCGGTGACCAGCAACCCGTCGAGCCGTCCGGCCACGTCGTCCATGTCCAGCGCCGTCCCCAGCGCCGGGATCAGCAGCGGCATGCCGCCGGCCCCGTCCGACACTGCGCGCACATACTTGTCGCCGACGACGTGGAAGGGATGCTCCCCCATCATGCGGGCGCAGGCGGGAACGCCGATCAGCGGCTTGCGGTTCATGACAATGAACTCCAGACAGGATTCCGGACCGCTCCGGAAGGCGGCGGCCGGGCGATTATGCGCCGCCGCCGCGCGCCGCGCCAGAGGCCCGCCGCCAAGCACAAAGGGGACGGAGGGACAGAATTGTGTTGATTCGCATGCGAATTTGTCCCATATGCCCCCCTCCTCCGCGCCATTTGCGCGGAACATCTGCTGATGGGGGAGAACGATGGCGAAGACCGCTTCTCTCTTCCAATTGGGGATGGACTTGGGAAGCGATCCAAGGAAAGCCCAAACGGAAGGTCAAATCTCCAACCGGACCAACGTGACTTCTGGTCCCTGGAGGGAATCTCAAGACGACCGCAAGGACCATTTCATCGTCCGCGATGGCAAGGTCTGCGCCGGCACCCACCTGATCGTCGATCTGTGGGGCGCCGAACGTCTGGACGAGCTGGACCATGTCCGTTCCACGCTGATCGAGTCCGTGGAGGTGGCGGGGGCGACGCTCCTGCACATCCACCTGCATCATTTCACGCCGAACGGCGGCATTTCCGGCGTGGCGGTGCTCGCCGAGTCGCACATCAGCATCCACACCTGGCCGGAACGCGGTTACGCCGCGCTGGACATCTTCATGTGCGGCGACGCCCAGCCCATGAAGGCCATTCCGGTGCTGGAGCGCGCCTTCAAGCCCACCGGCGTGAAGTGCGACGAGCTGCTGCGCGGCGAAACCGGGTCATGAGCGACTCCGGCTCCGGCTGGTACGACGAGACGCTGCATAAGGACGTGGCCCAGCGCTTGCGCATGGGCCGCGTCCTGCACCGCGACCGCACCGGCCTCCAGGACTTGGTGATCTTCGAGAACCCGGTGCTGGGCCGCGTGATGGCGCTCGACGGCGTCGTCCAGACCACCGAAGGCGACGAGTTCGTCTATCACGAGATGCTGACCCATGTGCCGATCCTGGCGCATGGGCGCGTCCGTCGCGTGTTGATCGTCGGCGGCGGCGACGGCGGCATGCTGCGCCGCTGCTTGGAGCACAAGGCGGTGGAGCGGGTGACGATGGTGGAGATCGACCGCTCGGTGGTCGACCTGTCCATCGCCCATCTGCCGTCGATCAGCGCCGGCGCCTTCGACGATCCGCGCACCGATCTGGTGATCGCCGACGGCTGCGCCTTCGTAAAAAATAAGGGCGTGAAGGAGACGGCGGAGCGGTTCGACGTCATCATCGTCGATTCCACCGACCCCCACGGGCCGGGCGCCGTCCTCTTCACCGAGGAGTTCTACGCCGACTGCAAGGCCCGGCTGACCCCCGGCGGGGTGATGGTCACCCAGAACGGCGTGCCGTTCCTCCAGCCGGGCGAGTTGAAGGACAGCCACCGGCGGCTGGGCCGGCTGTTCGGCGACGCCGGCTTCTTCGTGGCACCGGTGCCCAGCTACTACGGCGGCTTCATGGCCTTCGGCTGGGCCACCGACGACGCGGCGTTGCGCCGCCAGTCGGCGGAGGCGATCCGCCCGCGCTTCGAGGCGGCGGGGCTGACCACCCGCTACTACACGCCCGACATCCACGTCGCCAGCTTCGCCCTGCCGGCCTTCATGCTGGACGCGCTGAAGTAGGGTTATGGCGGCTGGAACCCTGGCGGCTTGGCCGCCGCCGGGCAGGCGTTGGCGGGCAGGCTTTCCGAATCCACGAACTGGGCGGCGACGGCGACGGCGCAGTCGTCCGACGCGGTGACCAGATGCCCGGCGCTGCGGAAGACCAGATGCCGACTTTTCGGCAGCGTCGTCGCGGCGCGCTCCGCCCATTCCGGCGGGGTCAGCGGGTCGTAGGCGCCGGACAGAAGAAGCACCGGCACCGGACTGGCCACCGGCAGCCGCTCCGACGCCTCCTGCGCGGCGGCGGGCCATTGGGCGCAGACACGCCGGCCGGGATCGTCGGCGGTGACGGCGCCGTAGGGGGCGAAGCGGCGCGCGGCGTCGGCCAGCCGCAGCGGGTCGGCGGGATTCACCGTCTCCCGGCATTCGATGGAGAAGGCCATGCCCTCCGCCGAGTCGGGGTCGCCCAGCCAGGGGGCGGGGACCCAGTCGGTCAGGCGGTCGTACCGCCCGCGCCACGCCCGTTCGATCAGGGCGGGCAGGCGGGGCACGCTCTCGCCCTCGGCCATCGCCTCCAGCAGGGCCGACAGGGCGGCGGCGCTGTCCAACCGCACCCAGCGCGGAATCTCCGGATCGCCCACCGGCACGTCCACCGGGGCCTTGCCCAGCCGCTCCACCAGCTCCAGCAGATGGCGCTCCAGGTCCGGGTAGGCGGCGCGGCACACGCGGTTGGCCGCGCAATCGTCGAACAGCCGCTTGAACGCCCGGTGCACCAGCCAGGGCGCCTCCTCCGTTGCGTTGACGTCGGGCGGGTAGATGGAATCGAGCACCGCCGTGCGCACCCGCCCGCCATGGCGCCGCAGGATCTCCAGCGCCACCCGCGTGCCGTAGGACACGGCGAACAGGTTGACCCGCGGCGCGCCCAGCGCCGCGGCGACGTCCATGGCGTCGTCGGCGGCGATGGGGGTGGTGAACATGGCGCCGTCCAGCCCGTTGGCGGTGAAGCGGTCGCGGCAGGCGGCGATGGCCGTGCGCTCCAGCGTGGCGCGGCGGTCCCGCGACACCGGGCGCAGGCGGGGAGAGGCGCCCAGCACGTCCAGCTCCGGGCAGTCGGTGTCCGGCTCGGCCCGCCCGGCGCCGCGCGGGTCGAACAGCACGACGTGGCGCGACCGGCGGAACCCGGCGGTCAGCGACCACCACACCTCCATCCGCTCCTCCACCGCCTCGCCGCTGCCGAAGGGGGAGGCGCCGGGGCCGCCCTCCAGGAACAGGACCGGGTCGGGGGACGGCTGCTTGGCGGTGGACAGCAGGACGACGACCGGCAGACGGAAGGCCCGGGTTGCCGGCCGGTCGCGCCGGTCGGGCACGCCGACGGTCCCGCACAGCGCGGCCTCGCCCTCCGGTACGGAGAACCAGCAGGGGCCGGGCACGAAGCGGGGGTCGGCCTTGGCCGGCGCCGGGACCAGCGACGGCGCCAGCACCACCGCCAGCAGGGCGGCGGCCAGGGTTCCGAACCACCGATGATGGGCGCGTCTCGTCACGCGGGTCGATCGTCCTCAGCAGCGAAAGGGCGGGCGGGGATCGGCCGGGCGATGGCCCATCCACCGGTCCCACCACTTTTGATGCTTTCTCTTTGACCCAGCGGGGCGGGCTTGTCCAGGACAAGACGGGTCCTGTTCGTCCGCGCCCTCGCACCATCAGCCCCGGGACGAGCCCATCCGGACGGCGCCCCGCTCCGCCGGCTTGGCGCGGCTCCGCTCGCGCCACAGGGCGGGGATGGCGAGGCTGGCGACGCTGGTGAGCAGCAGGACCGCCTTGGTGAGCTGGTTGAAGGGGCCGCCGAACAGGTCGATCAGCAGGATCGCGTAGGCGACCAGGACGTGGAACAGGTAGACCTGCAGCGAGTGCCGCCCCAGCAGCCGGAGGAAGGGCAGGTTGAACAGCGCGGTGAGCAGCCGGGCGGTGCCGGCGGCGACCGGGTGGGACGACCGCGGCCCGGCGATGAGCAGCCAGGACACGGCATAGGCCAGCGCCGCGAAGTTCGCGAGGTAGACGAGGCTGAACTCGGTGCGGTCGACGTAGCGCAGGAAACGCTCGCCGACGATCGGGCTGACCAGCTCATGGACGAAGGACAGGTGCCAGGCCGCGCAGACCACCACGGTGACCAGCGCCGGAACCAGCCAGGGCGGCCGCTCGACCGGGAACCAGCGGTCGGTGTCGAAGCGGCCCCGCTGCACGGCGCTGCCGATCAGCAGCCCGGCGACGTAGAGCACCTGCCAGGCGAGCGGGTTGAACGGCCCGCGCACCGCCAGCCCGTCGCTGAGCCGCCCCAGGCCAGCGTCGAGCGCGCTCAGCACCGGCACATGCAGGCCCATCTGCACGGCGGCCCACAGCGCGGCGCTGCCCAGCGCGACCTTGCGGGCGTGGCCGTCGAGGATCAGGCGGAGCAGCAGCGGCGTCGCCGCAAGGTAGAGGATGTACTGGATCAGCAGATCCGTGAAGGTCGGGGAATGCAGCAGGAGCGCGCTCGCCAGCAGGGTGCCGGGCTCCAGCCAGGCCAGATGCCCGAGGAAGCCGCCCAGCGGCTCCCGCGCGCCGGGGACCAGCACCACCATGGCGGTGACCAGCGCGATCACCAGCATGGTCGAGACGTACAGCTCGCGGGCGCGGGCGAACAGGCGCCGCCGGGCCGCCTCGGGCGACCGCTGGGTCCAGACGCGGGTGTAATACATCCCGGCGACGATGCCCGACAGCAGCACGAAGCCCTGGGCGTCCTGCACATAGCCGAGTTCGGCGTGGTTGACCTTGGCGAGCAGCACGCCGCCGGCCAGCACCACATGGTTCACCATCATGAAGACGAGGAAATAACCCCGCAGCCCGTCGAGCGTCGCGGAGCGGCTCATCGGGCGACGCTCCGCCGCGGCGGCCGGGTTGCGGGGGAAACGGCCGTTTTCATCGGTGCGTGGCGCATCTGTCGCGTCTCCGTCGCTGGTGTTGGCGCTCCTCGGGTCGCCCCATATTCGTCGTTAACGGATCGTTAATCCTTGGCCGAAGCCGTCCGGGAGAGCCTTTTCGAACAAAGGCTTTCCCGGACCGGTTCCGGATTCAGGCTTCAGGCGTTCAGGCCGCCGTCCACCGTCAGGGTGGCCCCGGAGATCTGCCGCGCCGCCGGGCTCGCCAGGAAGGCGACGGCTGCCGCCACGTCCTCCGGCTGGCCGTAGCGGCCAAGCGGCGTCTGCGAGCGCAGGATTTCGGCATGGGCGCCATCGGCGGGATTCATGTCGGTGTTGGTCGCCCCCGGCTGGACCAGATTGACCGTGATGTCGCGCGGGCCGAGTTCGCGGGCGAGGCCGTGCGTCAGGGCGATCTGCGCCGACTTGGTCATCGAATAGACGGTGACGCCCGGGGCGGTGATGCGGTCGGCGAGGCACGACCCGATGAAGACGATGCGCCCCCCGTCCTTGAGATGCGGGATGGCCGCCTGCGCCACCAGCACCGCCGCGCGCACGTTGACGTTCAGAAGCGCGTCGATGTCGGCGAGGCTCATCTCCGCGACCATGCCCTGGCGGGCGATGCCGGCGTTGTTGATCAGGATGTCGAGGCCGCCGAGCGCTTCCACCGTCCGGCCGACCAGGGCCGTCATGGCCGCCGGATCGGCACTGTCGGCCTGGATGGCGACCGCGCGCCGGCCCTTCGCCTCGATCGCCCGGACCACCTCGGTGGCGCGCTCGGCCGACCGCTCGTAGGAGATCGCCACATCCGCGCCCTTGTCGGCGAGCGCCAGCGCGATGGCGGCGCCGATGCCCCGCGAACCGCCCGTCACCAGGGCGCGCTTGCCAACCAACTCACCACTCGGCTCAACCATGATCCGTCCTTTCTGTGTCGTTCGATACAAAAACAGCTAGAGGCGTTCGGCGCCTCGGTCAATGTTTTTTGTATTGATCGACACAAAAATAGAACGCCGCTGTCCGACGCCATTGCCCCCACGCGGCGGCGGGATTAAATAGTGATCGATGCAGAAATCACGCCCGACCCCGCCCCCCGACGACAGGACCACCCAGACGGCCGGCACGCCGCCCACCCGTGGGCGTGGACGGCCGCGGGCCTTCGACCGCGAGGCCGCCCTGACCCAGGCGACCCGCCTGTTCTGGAGCAAGGGCTACGAGGCGACCTCCATTGCCGACCTGACGGAGGCCATGGGGATCGGCTCGCCCAGCCTCTACGCCGCCTTCGGATCGAAGGAGGCGCTCTACGTCGAGGCGGTGAACCATTACCGCAAGAGTTACGAGGGGCTGGTCTGGGGGCGCTTCTTCACCGCCGGCACCGCCCGCGAGGCGGTCATGGGCCTGCTGATGGACTCGGCCGCGGCGCTCACCGGCTGCCGCGGCGACATCCCGCGCGGCTGCATGGTGACGCTCTCGGCGGTCGGCAGCGAGGGGCACGCCGAACTGGGCGAGGTGGTCCGGTCGGCACGCGCCTCGGCGGTCGACATCCTGACGGAGCGTATGGCGCGCGCCGTGGCCGAGGGCGAGATTCCGGCCTCGGTCGATCTCCACGCGCTCGCCCGTTTCGTGCAGACGGTGCAGGCCGGCATGTCGATCCTCGCCCGCGACGGCGCGGAGCGCGCCGAACTGGAGGCCGTGGCCGAGGTCGCGATGCTGGGCTGGGACGCTCGCGTCGGCGGCCGCCCGGCCCCCTGAGCGTTCCGGACGCGTCCGGCGTCGCTCAAGGGGGTCGGCTTCGCCTGCAAGCGAACAGGCGAAGCCGACATGGTTGCCGTCAGGTGTGCTTGATCACGTCCTGCCAGTGGCGGTGCAGGAGCGCGACGTCGCCGCTGGTCAGGATCGGCATGGCGCCCTGCAACTGGTCATCGGACCAATCCCACCACCTCATCTCAAGCAGCAGCGCGATGAGATCGTCATCGAAGCGCTTGCGGATCACCCGGGCGGGGTTGCCACCCACGATCGCGTAGGGTTCGACGTCCCGCGTCACCAGCGCCCTCGTGCCGATCACGGCGCCATCACCGATGGTGACGCCGGGCATGACGATGGCCTCCGACCCGATCCAGACGTCGTTGCCGATCACCGTGTCACCGGCTGGTCGATAGCCGTTCCGGGCGCCGGCGAACGACGACACCTCGGGCATCCAGAAGAAGGGAAAGGTGCTGATCCAGTCGTTCCGGTGGCCTTGGTTGCCCGCCATGATGAAGGCCGCACCGGACCCGATCGAGCAGAAGCTGCCGATCACCAACCGGTCGACGCCCTCGTCCGGAAGAAGAAACCGGGCGCAGTCGTCGAAGCTGTGGCCATGATAATAGCCCGAATAATAGCTGTAGCGGCCAACGACGATGTTCGGGTTGGTGACCTGCTTGTCCAGCAACATGCCCTTGAACGGGCTTTCGAAGACGTTTTCCATCAAACCACTCACGGCTTGTGAGCCGCCGATCCGGCGGCTTTTTGCCTGCGCGTGGGCGCAAGCAGACACCGCACGCTCCCCTCCAGGGCGCGTGCGTTCAGGCTCTGCGCGTCGGACGCGTCAGAGCAGGATGCCGGTGGTACTTGGGGTCGCCTTCATGACGGGACTCTATACGGCGGGAACGGTGGATCGCCAAGGGCGAAGGCGGAGCAGCCCAACCGCTTGGTCCGGCAGGAAGGAATCACGCTTGACGGAAATCATCCGATAGCGGATTAATTGCTCCTCTGCACCAAGGAGAGGAGTCATGCAGACCTTGTGGAACGCCCTGCTGCGGCAGTGGCTGGACCGCGACGGCGACGATGCCGGCGTGGAGACCCTGAGCGCCCATCTGCGGCGCGACATCGGGCTGGACGGAACCGAAGCGGGCTCTGTTCCGGCTCAACACATCCGGGAGCGGAACTTTTCGGAAGCCCGGTCATTTTTGACGTTGCAAGCGTATCGCTGACAGGCGATACCCGATCCTGCGGTTTCCCTTCGGGGCCGCGCCTTCCTTCAACCCCTGCCTTTCTTCAACCCACGGAGACCACGATGAAAGCCATCGTACCCACCACCCCGAATCGCCGACAGGGCGATTGGTCCGCCCATACCACCCAGCGAGCTAACGGCTCCCTTCTTCAACCCAGCGCATTGGAACGCGAATTCCGGATATCGAGAGGAAGCCATGTGTGTCTTTTTGGGGTTTTGCGGTCGTTCGGTCTTCGTTGAGCACGCCCACTGGGCCTCTCCGGATCGTTTTTTCGACGCCCGGCGGGATAACGGGGAATTCGTGATATGGCTTAGACGCCTGAACATCATCTACACACCGGCCCGATGGGGTCCTCGCTCGGGGAGGGTCGCTGATGCCGGCCCACGTTCGCCCTGACGAGGTGACCACCGTCGTCCATGTGCTCGAGGCGTTTCGCAAGCTCGATCCCGACCTGCCGATCCAGTACGCGCTGTCCTTCATGACGATCGCGCAGAACGAAGGGATTTCCATCGGCGAGCTTGCGGAACGCCTGGGCATCGCCCAATCCTCCGCGTCGCGCAACGTCGCCGCACTCAGCCGCTGGCACAGCTTCGGGAAGGCCGGACTCGACCTCGTCCAGGCCCAGGAAGACCCGCGCGAACGCCGCCGCAAGATCGTCACGCTCACCGACACCGGCCGCGCCTTCCTCGAGGAGCTGCGCGCCATCGTGAAGCCGGCGGTCCACACCCCGTCCGAACCGCGCCGCGCCCGTTCGGCCTGACCTCACCTGTCCGTCCGTTGTGTTTGGTCCGCAGCGCTTGACCGGGGTGGCCCATCCTGCCACACCAGCCCCGGACCCACCGACGGACCCGCGCGCCATGACCTCCTCCGCCTGCCCCTGCTGTTCCGGCCTTTCCTTCGAGACCTGCTGCGGCCCGATCCTGGCCGGCGCGCCCGCTGCGACGGCCGAGGCGCTGATGCGGTCGCGTTACACCGCCTTCGTGCGCCATGACCTCGACCATGTGGAGCGCACACACGCGCCGGAGATCCGCGAGGACTTCAACCGTGCCGAGGCGGAGCGGGTGGCCGACGAGTGCGACTGGCAGCGGCTCGACGTGCTGCGCGCGACGGAGGAGGGTGACGAGGGCACCGTCGAATTCCTCATCCAGTTCCGTCGCGACGGCCAGGACATGCGCCACCACGAGCGCGCCTCCTTCCGCCGCATCGACGGCCAGTGGTTCTACAGCGCCGGCGAAGTGAACCCGAAGGGCGAGCCGCGCCGGGTCGTCAAGGTGGGCCGCAACGAGCCCTGCCCCTGCGGGTCGGGGAAGAAGTTCAAGGCCTGCTGCGGCCGCTGAGGGCGGACCCGGATCATGGAACCGCGCTTCGCCTGCACCGCCTGCGGAAAATGCTGCCACGGGCTGCTGCCGCTGACGCTCACGGATGCGGTGGCCCACGCCGTCCGCTTCCCGCTGGCGCTGGTCTGGACGGTGGTGCGGTCGAACGCGAAATCCTACGACCTCGCCACCCGGCTGGGCACCAGCGTGCGGCTGCCCAACCGCAAGACGGTGGCGGTGCTGATCCAGCCCACCGCCTATCTGCCGAACCATTTTCCCTGCCCGGCGCTCCAGCCGGACAACCTCTGCGGCATCCACGCCGACAAGCCGTCGCGCTGCCGGACCATGCCCTTCTACCCCTACCGCGAGGAAAAGGATCAGGCCGATCTGCTGGTTCCGCGCAAGGGCTGGGAGTGCGACGTCTCGGTGGAGGCGCCGGTCGTCTACCGCAACCACGCCATCCTCGACCGTGCGGACTTCGACCGCGAGCGCGCCGAGCTGCTGGAGCAGGCGCCGGTCATGCGCACCTACGCCGACTATGTGCTGAAATACATGCCGTGGATCGTCAACGATCTGGCGAAGATGGCCGCGGCCCCGGCGGGGGGAAAGCTGGTGACCAGTCTGTCCTCCTTCCTGACGGCGACCCGGCGCACCGACGCGCGGGAGCTGGCGGCGGCCCAGGCGCCGCTGATGCAGGCGATGGCCGAGCGCACCCGGAACGACCCGGCGCTGGCCGATTTCCACAAGAACTACGCGGGCTGGGCGAAAGAGATGGAGCGGCTGGCGCAGCGCCCCTGATCGCGGCCCCCTGATCGCAGCGGCGCCGCCGGGTCAGGCGGCGATCCCCAGCCCCTGGCGCAGCAGCCCGACCAGCACGCGCAGCGCCCGTTCCTGCTGGTCCAGCGTCAGGCCGGAGCGGCCCGGCTGGTCGGCGACCTGCTCCGGCAGCGGCGGCAGGTGGACGAAGCCCATGGGAACGTCGAGGTCCGCCGTCTCGATCAGGTGGCGGGCGCGGTAGAACAGGTGGTTGCAGACGAAGCCGCCGGCATGGTCGCTAAAGGTCACCGGCAGGCCGGCGATGGCCAGCTCGCGGACCAGCGTGGGGACGGGCAGGGTGGAGCCGTAGGCAGTCGGCCCGTCCGGCTCGATGGCGTCGTCGGTGCGCACCACCCCGGCGTTGTCGGCCTGCTCGCTCTCGTCGCGGTTCCAGGCCAGCCGCTCGATCTTGATGTATTCGGACCCGGCGGCCAGCCCGAAGCACAGGGCGGCGGCGGGCTGGTGCTCCTCCAGCAGTGCGGCGAAGGCCGCGCCGCAGGCGTCGTATTCGACGGGCAGGACCGCGGTGACGATCCCCGGCTCGCCGGCCAGCCGCTCCATGAGGAGCGCCGTCGGGTTGACGGCGTGATCCCCGAAGGGCTGGAACCCGGTGAGTAGGATGGGAGCCGTCACAGCGGACACCTTTCGGTCGGTGGGGCAGGGACCAAAACTATCGCGTTACAAATCCCCTCTCCCCTCTGGGGAGAGGGGTTAGGGTGAGGGGGGGCGCGTGTCGATATGTCCGGCAAAAGCGCAACCCCCTCACCGGCCCTTCGGGCCACCCTCTCCCCAGAGGGGAGAGGGCTAAGGAGGCTGAACCCGATCACTTTGGCTCAGGGACGCAGAAGGCCGATGATGTCCTTCACGCCGTTCAGGTTCGTCTCGGCGATGGCCGCCGCGCGCTCGCCGCCGCGGCGCAGCAGGCGGTCGATTTCCGCCTTGTCGTCCAGCAGCTCCTTCATGCGGGTGGTCATCGGGGCCAGCTTGGCGACCGACAGGTCGACCAGCGCCGCCTTGAAACCGGAGAACTGGGCGCCCGCAAACTGCTGCACCGTCTGCTCGCGTGTCTGGCCGGACAGGGCGGCGTAGATGGTCACGAGGTTGTCGGCCTCCGGACGCTTCTCCAGGTCGGCGACGGTGTCCGGCAGCGGCTCCGGATCGGTCTTGGCCTTGCGGATCTTCGTCGCGATGGTGTCGGCGTCGTCGGTCATGTTGATGCGCGAATATTCGGACTCGTCCGACTTGCTCATCTTCTTGGTGCCGTCGCGCAGGGACATCACACGCGTCGCCTCGCCGAGGATCTGCGGCTCGGGCAGCGGGAAGAACTCGGTGTCGTAGCGGCGGTTGAAGGCGCCGGCGATGTCGCGGGCCAGCTCCAGATGCTGCTTCTGGTCCTCGCCCACCGGGACGTGGGTGGCCTTGTAGAGCAGGATGTCGGCGGCCATCAGCACCGGGTAGGAGTAGAGGCCGAGGTTCGCCATGTCCTTCTGCTTGCCGGCCTTCTCCTTGAACTGCGTCATGCGGTTCAGCCAGCCGAGCGGCGTGTGGCAGGAGAGGATCCAGGCCAGCTCCGAATGGGCCGGGACGAAGGACTGGTTGAAGAGGATGTTCTTCTCCGGGTCGATGCCGGCGGCGATGTAGGCTGCGGTGACCTCGCGGATGTTGTTGCGCAGGACTTCCGCGTCCTGGTCGATGGTCAGCGCGTGCAGGTCGACGACGCAGAAGATGCACTCGTAGCTGTTCTGCAGCTCGACCCAGTTGCGCAGCGCCCCCAGATAGTTGCCGAGGTGAAGCTGCCGGGTCGGCTGCATGCCGGAGAAGATGCGGTTCACGGGAGGACTCTCGCTCGAAACTTCTGGAAGGCGGCTGTTATCGCGCCGGAACCGGGCGGGGTCAAGACACGGGCGGCTCCAATTCCGGAGTGTCCTTGCGCAGGAAGCCCTTCAGGTCGGCCAGATCGGTGGCCCCGGTCAGCTGCGCCAGCGTCCCGAACACCGCCACGCCGCCGCCGACCAGCAGGGCCAGCGCGCCGAAGCGGACCAGGGTGGACGCCGCCTCAAGCCCCGGCGCCAAGGCCGACGCGCCGGCCAGGAGCGCCGCCCCCATGCCCAGCGCCGCCGCGACGATGCGCGGCGCGCGGCCGAGGAAGCGCCCGTCCAGCTGCAGGAAGCCGCGGCGGTGCAGCGCGTGGGCCAGCAGGGCGAGGTTCAGCCAGGCGGTCAGCCCGGTGGCCAGCGCGATCCCGACATGCCCCAGCACCGGCATCAGCGCGATGCCCAGCGCCAGGTTGGCCACCGTCACCACCACGGCGACGCGCACCGGGGTCGCCGTGTCCTGGCGGGCGAAGAAGGCGGCGTTCAGCGCCTTGACGATCACATGGGCGGGGATGCCGATGGCGTAGGCGGCCAGCGCCCAGGCCGTCGCCTGCGCCTCCGCCGGGCCGAAGGCGCCGCGCTCGAACAGCACCGAGACGATGGGCGCCCCGGCCACGCCCAGCGCCACCGCCGCCGGCAGGCCGAGCAGCAGGCTGAACTCCAAAGCGCGGCTGAGGTAGTGGCGGACCATCCGCTCGTCCCCCGCCGCGGCGTGGCGGGCGAGCACGGGCAGCAGCGCGGTTCCGATGGCGATGCCGATCACGCCCAGCGGCATCTGGTTCAGCCGGTCGGCGTAATAGAGGAAGGACACCGCGCCCGACGGCAGCAGCGAGGCCAGGACGACGTTCAGGAACAGGTTGATCTGCATGACCCCGGCGCCGATGGCCCCGGGTCCGACCAGCCGGAACAGGCGGCGCATCCCCTCGGTCAGCCGCGGCGCGGTCAGGCGCAGCGTCACCCCCGCCGCCCGGCAGGCCCAGCCCATCCAGACGAGTTGCACGACGCCCGACAGGGTCACCGCCGCGGCCATCGCCCGCCCCGGCTCCAGCCCCAGCCGCGGCGCGGTCAGCAATGCGGCGATCAGCGTCAGGTTGAAGGCGATGGGGGCGGCGGCGAAGGGCCCGAAGCGGTCCAGCGCGTTCAGCACGCCGCCCAGCAGCGCCACCAGCGAAATCAGCGTCAGATAGGGAAAGGTCAGCCGCGCCATGTCCACGGCCAGCGCGAACTTCGCCGGCTCGTCCACGAAGCCCGGCGCCAGGACGTGCATCAGCGCGGGCATCCCCAGTATGGCCAGGGCGGTGAAGGGCAGCAGCACGGTCAGCAGGATCGCCAGCGCCTGCTCGGCGAAGGCCACCGCGGCGGCGCGGCCGTTGCGCTGAAGCTCCGCCGCGAACAGCGGGACGAAGGCGACGCTGAAGGCCCCCTCCGCGAACAGGCGGCGGAAGAAGTTGGGCAGCTTCAGCGCCACGAAGAAGGCGTCGGCCACCGGCCCGGCGCCGAGCACCGCCGCGGTCAGGATGTCGCGGGCGAAGCCGGCCAGCCGGCTCAGCATCGTCAGGCTGCCGACGGTGGCGATGGCGCGGGCGAAACTCATCCGCCGACCGTCCCGTTCGGCGCCGATCCCCGCGACAGCGATGCCAAAGAACCCGCAAAAGTTTGATTATTCTCTACTTTCTGTATCATTTGCCGCCGCTTTGTCCATTGAAGGGAGAAGTCTTCTGGCGCATAATGCTCATTAGGCAGTGTTTGAGGTCGGCAGTGCGACGATGGATCGCTTTTTCGCGGGGGATGGAGGCCCGTCTCGTGCTTCCCGCCGTTGCGGTCGCCGTCGCCATCGCGGCGCTGTGGTGGACGCTGCTGACCCGCATCGAGCGTGAGGAACGTTTCCTCGACCAGACGACCCGCCAGCATACGGCGGCGATGGCGCAGCTGGTCGAGGAACAGGCCATCGCCACCTTCCGCCGGCTGGACGATCTTCTGGTCGACGTCGCCTCCCATGTCGAAAAGGACATTCCGCTCCTGATTCCCACCCGGCGGTCGTTCGCGGAAGGCTTGGCCGCCTCCATCCGGATTTACGATGCGAACAGCTGGCTGTCCATGGGCTTGGGGCGGACCACCACCCGCAACCCCGTGCTGGAGTGGGAGGAGTTCGCCCGGCATAAGTCGAACGCCCACCGGAAGGGGAACCAGAAGGGCTTCGTCATCGGCCTGCCCTTCGTCAGTCCGGGCACGACAGACGTGTTCATTCCGGTGTCGCGTCGGCTGGAGGGGTCGGACGGGACGTTCCGCGGCGTGGCCGTGATCGACGTACCGGCTGAGATCTTCTCCCGTTTCTATGGCCGTCTGGACCTGCCGCACGACAGCGCGGTCGCCATCGCCCGCGCGGACGGCCCCTTGCTGGCCCGTCAAGCCCTTCAAGATCAGGTGTTCGGCCGCAGCTTCCGCAATCCGGAACTCTGGCCGGAGGCGGGGAGCGGAACGGTCCGGCACCACCGCATCGTCAGTCCGGTGGACGGGGTGGAGCGCATCTACGCCTTGCGCGCTTCCGCCGACTACCCGCTCATGACGGTGGTCGGGGAGTCGGTGGAGACGGTGTTCGGCGCGTGGCGGCAGAACCGCTTCTATTCCATCGTCTGGGCCGCCGCCACCACCGCGGTGATCCTGCTGTTCACCACCGCCTTCCTCGTGGAGCTTCAGCGGCGGCGCCACGGCGACCGGGCGCTGCGCATCCGCAACCGGGCGATGGAATGGAGCGGCGACGGCATCCTGATCGCCGACGCCACCCGGCCGGGCGTGCCGGTGGTCTACACAAACCCCGCCTTTTCCCGGCTGATGGGGATCGGCCCCGGCGCCGCCGACGGGCGTGCCGCGCGAGAGGTGCTGGCCGGGCTGATGGGGGACGAGGCGGGGCTGGGCCCGCTGTGCGACGGTGCCGGGGACGCCGGGGACATGAGCGCGGAGTTCCTGCGTCCCGGTTTCAGTTCGGGCGGCGCTGCGGGTCCCGGTGCGTCGGAGGTCTGGCTGGAGCTGCGCGCCTCGCCGGTGCGCGGCGCCGGGGGGAGGCTGGTCAGCGTGATCGCCACCGTCCGCGACATCACCGAGCACAAGACCGCCCAGGCCGCGCTGGCCGAGGCGCGGCGGGAGGCCGACCGTGCCAACATCGGCAAGTCGAAGTTCCTGGCGGCGGCCAGCCACGACCTGCGCCAGCCCGTGCAGTCGCTGATGCTGCTGATGGAGGCGCTGTCCACCCGTGCCACCGACCCCGCCATGCGCAAGATCCTCACCACCATGGACCGCGCGCTGGGCGCCCTGAAGATGCTTCTCGACGGGCTGCTCGACGTGTCGCGGCTGGAGGCCGGGGCGGTCGAGCCGAAGCGCGTGGTCTTCCCGGTGACCGAGCTGCTGGACCGCATCGCCGCCAACAGCCGCCCGGTGGCGGTGCGCAAGGGGCTGCTGCTGCACATCATGCCCTGCGGCGCCTATGTGGACAGCGACCCGATGCTGCTCGGCCGCATCCTGCAGAACTTCGTGGAGAACGCGCTGCGCTACACCAACCGCGGGCGCATCCTGGTCGGCTGTCGGCGGCGCGGCGCGGTGCTGCGGATCGAGGTGTGGGACACCGGCATCGGCATCCCGACCGACCGGCAGGAGGACATCTTCCAGGAGTTCGTGCAGGTCGGGAACGCCAGCCGCGACCGCGACCAGGGGCTGGGGCTCGGCCTCGCCGTGGTGCGCCGGCTGGCCGGCATGCTGGACCACCCGGTCAGCCTGCGCTCCGAACCGGGGCGTGGGTCGGTGTTCCGGGTGGAGGTGCCGCTCGCCGATCCCCCCGCCCCGGCCGAGACGCTGCCGGAGGACTTCCCTGTGACCGCCCGCATGCGGGCCGGCGCCCGCGTGCTGGTCGTCGAGGACGACCCCATCGTGCGCGAGGGGCTGTGCGCGATGATCCGGCAATGGGGGCACGAGGCGTTTCCCGCCGCCAGCTTCGGCGAGGCGGTGGAGGCGCTGCGCCGCCACCCCGATCCCGACGTGATCGTCGCCGATTACCGGCTGGGCGAGGGGCACACCGGCACCGAAACCATCCGCGAGGTGCGGCGGCGGTCGAAGCGCCCGATCCCCGGCATCCTGGTGACCGGCGACACCGCCCCGGAGCGTCTGGCCGAGGCCGAGGCCGGCAAGTTCAGCATCCTGCACAAGCCCGTCCTGGCCGACGACCTGCGCCGGGCCATCGCCCTCGCCCTGGCCCCGGCCGCGCTGGCCCCACCGGCGCCGTCCGGCGCAGCGCCGCGCGAATTGGTCGACTGAGTTGGTCGACCGAACCGGCCCTTCGCCATCCTGAAAACCGTGTCATGCGCCGGGCGTGCGGCTGCCTGTGCCTGTTTGCCCATTGCGCTGGACTCGTCCCTTTGCTTGTTTGCCTGTTTCGGAGGCGGCGTCCGCGGTCTCCGACCCGAAAGCGTTCGATAAAAAGAACCTGTTCCCGGAGAGAGGAATCCACCCATGATCCGTGCGAAGCTGGCTGTGACCGCCGCCGTCGTCACCCTGGGGGCCGGCCTGTGGGCCGGGGCCGCCCAGGCCGACATCACCATCGCGCTGGCCGGTCCGATGACCGGCGCCGCCGCCGCCTATGGCGAGCAGACCCGCGCCGGCGTCGAGGCCGCCGTGGCCGACATCAACGCCAAGGGCGGGCTGCTCGGCCAGAAGCTGGTCCTGACCATCGCCGACGACGCCTGCGACGCCAAGCAGGCGGTGGCCGCCGCCAACAAGCTGGTGAGCCAGAACGTCGCCGCGGTGATCGGCCATGTCTGCTCCGGCGCCTCCATCGCCGCTTCCAACGTCTACGGCGAGGAGGGGATCGTGATGATCTCCCCCACCGCGACCAGCCCGCAGCTCACCGACCGCGGCCTGAAGAACGTCTTCCGCGTCTGCGGCCGCGACGACCAGCAGGGCGAGGTGGCGGCCAAGCTGATCGCCGACCGCTACAAGGGCAAGAAGGTCGCCATCGTCCACGACAAGCAGGCCTACGGCCAGGGCCTCGCCGACGACGTGAAGCGCCGCCTGAACGCCGCCGGCATCACCGAGGCCGCCTTCACCAGCATCACCGCCGGCGAGAAGGACTATTCCGCGCTCATCACCCGCCTGAAGTCGGACGGCGTGGACGTGCTCTACTACGGTGGTTACGACCAGGAGCTGGGCCTGATCGCCCGCCAGGCGGCCGACCAGCAGTTCCGCCCGCAGATCATCGGCGCCGACGGCATCCAGCCTCAGTCCTACTGGAACATCGCCGGCGACACGGCGGAAGGCACGCTGTTCACCTTCTCGCCCGACCCGCAGCGCAACCCCGCCGCCAAGCCGGTGGTGGAGGCCCTGCAGGCCAAGAACATCCGCACCGACGGCTTCACGCTGTTCGCCTACGCCGCGGTGCAGACCTACGCCGAGGCCGTGCAGAAGGCCAACAGCGCCAAGCCCGACGCCGTGGCGAAGGCGCTGCGCGCCGGCCCGTCCTTCGACACGGTGGTCGGGTCGCTGTCCTTCGACGACAAGGGCGACCTGAAGCAGCCGGGCTACGTGTTCTGGGCCTGGAAGAACGGCGAGAAGGTCCAGGTGGACTGAGGCCATCCGGCCGATTCGGAAAGGGCCGATTCGGAAAGGAAGGAAGGCGGGGCCGCCGTGCCCCGCCTTTTTTCTGCCCACCTGATTCCCGGCCCGCCCGATTCTTCAAAGGGTCGGCGATTGCCAAGGACCGGCACGAACCTTTTTCCCCGCCGCCGTGTTTGCGCAGAGGTAACCACACACCGCTACCACACACCGCTACCACACACCGCTACCAGACACCGCCACCAGACACCGCCACCAGACACCGCCATTGAGCAGGGAGGCCGCGATGCATCGCCACGCCGGACGCCGTTCGCGCAATCGCAGGACCGCCGGGATCATCCTGTGCGCCGGCCTTCTCGGCCTCGGCGCCTGCGCCGGTCTCGCTCCGCCGCGCACCGCGGAGCCCGCCCCCGGAGCGGTGGAGGCGTTGAACGGCTTGGTGCAGAGAACCTGCAATCGTCAGGTCGCGTCCGTCCTGGCGGGTGAGGGGATTCCGGTGGAGCAGTTCCGGGCCGCGGTCTATAGCGAATTGCGCACCGGACCGGGTGGGCGGGTGTCGCAATACGAAATCTGGCTGTACGCGAAGGACAAACCCGGCGTGCTCATCGTCAATACGGACGAGACATGCCGTCCGATGCAGATCTACACGCGGGAAGGCGGCAGTCTGCAAGCCTTCAAGGCGAGGTAGGCGAAGCTCCGCTCGTCCGCGTTGGGAGGATGCCGCTCCATCCTCTGGCAATCGCCGACTCCGATTCCGGGGCCGGGCGGGTTGGCAATCGCCGACTGACCCGCCACCAACTCACCCGCGCGCGGCGGGCAGGATCTTGCGCTCCGGAATCGGCGGGGGCGACGGGTAAAGCAGGACGCCGGTGTCGGAGAACTCCACCCGCGCCGCCTCGTAAACGGCCAGCGCCAAGTCCAGCGCGACGCGGAACTCCGGCTTGAAGTGCTTCAGCTCCTTGTAGCCGCCGCCGAATTGGGTGAAGAGCGCCTTCCAGGTCACCGGAATCGGGTCGCGCAGCACGTGCAGCCGGTAGGCCAGCCAGACATAGACGTCGATCGCCATCGAGCAGCCGCCGATGTGGCGGATCGCCGGCTCCCAGATCGGGACGGGGGAGCGCTTCAGCGCGGCGAAGAAGGTTTCCGACAGCTGCACCGTCTCGCGCCACAGCGTGCCCTGGCCGTCGTCGTCGCGCAGGCGGATGCCGCCGTTGACGATGTTCTCCTTGGCGAAGCCCTCGGCCCCGTCCTTGTCCCAGAAGAAGGTCAGGCGGCACAGGTTGATGCGGGTCGCCTGCTCCTGCACCGCCTTGTAGGTGGAACCGCCGGCCGACACGCCCATGCGGTCGAGCCAGTCGTTCATCGAGCGGCCAAGCTCGATCTCGCGGCTGTTGTCCTGGATGGCGCGGGTCTGGAGATAGAGGAGGATCAGCCGCGCCTTGGCGCCGTAGGGCACGCCGACCGGCATCAGGCTGCCGTCGCGCTTGCGCTCCTTGCCCGGCTCGACCAGCAGGGTGACGCGGCCCTGGTCGCGGCGCCATTCGGCGTCCGGCGCCAGCTTCCGGTGGGGCAGGCTGGTCAGGCAAAAGCCGGAGTAGGTGATGCCCAGCGCGTTGGACTCGTCCTCCAGCACCGCCGCCGCGACATCGACGACGCTGGCCCGCTTCGGATCCACGAGGTTCCGCGCCTCGCGCCGGCCATGCGTCATGATGAGTTGGTGCACGTCGCCCATAGGTCCCCCCGTCCATTCTGCCTGCAGTCGATCATGCACCGCCGGGAGAGTCCATTTGGCGATCGCCGACGAGGCTAATTGAGACCTAATTGCTGGAGTCTATTTGCTAGGTCGGCGATTGCCTGGGGACGACTCGGGGGTGCGTCGGCGATTGCCAGAAGACTCGTCGGCGTTCGCCAAGGGGCCATGTGGGAATCATCGGAGACTCGGCCCAGACTTAAGGCGACTCGGGCATTGGTCGGCGATTGCCAAGGCGGGGCGGGACGGACGAGTCGCGACTCGGGAATTCATGGGGTGGTCTTGGCGATGTCTGGCCGGGACCGCTGGATGGTCGGCGATTGCCAAGGCGCCACGGCGGGCCGGTTTGGCAATCGCCGACTCCTCCCTCTCCCGCCCCGGGAGAGGGACGTTGGAACGGTCGGCGATTGCCAAGGCGACTCCCCTCATGCCGGGCACTCCTGCCTTGCGGGACCATGCGGGCACGAAACGCCAGCGCGGCTGTTTACGCTTGGCCTCCGCGGTGATGGGGGCGTGCTTTGGGAGATCCGCGAGATGAGCGACGAGGATTTCACGGACCGCGTTCTGGACGGCGTGAACGGGCTGGACGGAACCGCCCGCCGCAAGGCCGTCGCCCTGGGCGCGGAGGTGCCGGCCCTGCGCGACGGGCTTCAGGTGCCCAGCTCCCGCATGGTGCTGATGCCGGCCCTGGGCGCTCTGTGGGCCGCCGGGCTGGGCATGGAGAAGCCGGGCTGGTCACGCCTCGCCCGGCAGGGGCTGCTCGCCATCGCGCTGGGGACGGTGGCCGGCAAGGGGATCAAGCGCGTCGTCTGCCGCGCCCGCCCGAACGAGGGCCGCGACCCCAGCCGCTGGGGCAAGGCGGACGGCAAGCACGCCTCCTTCCCCTCCGGCCACGCCATCAACGTGTCGGCGCTGACCACGGCGGTCGGGCTGAACCGCGGCCTCTCTCCGGCCACCATAGTCAGCCTGGGTTTTGCCGCGGCGGTGGGCTGGTCGAGCCTCGCCACCGAGCGGCACTGGGCGTCCGACTACGCCGCCGGCATGGCGACCGGCGTTCTGGCCGGTCTGGCCGCCAAGGCGCTGGACGGCTGGGCCGAGGATCGCCTGTCCTAAGAGGTGGGCTTCACCCCGCCGGATCGGCGAGCGCGTGCAGCAGCCGCTCGCGGATCTGGGCCAGCTTGCTTTCGTGGGTGACTTTCAGGCCGAAGACGTCCTTCACATAGAAGACGTCGATGGCCTTTTCCCCATAGGTCGAGATCTTCGCCGAGGAGATCTGCAGGGTCAGGTTGGTCAGCGCGCGGGTCAGGTCGTAGAGCAGGCCGGGGCGGTCGCGCCCGTTGACCTCGATCACCGTGTGGGTGGTGGAGGCGTTGTTGTCGATCAGCACGCGCGGCGGCACGTGGAAGACGCGGGTGCGGCTGGCGTGCGGGGCCTTGCGCTTGGCCAAGTCGTGCAGCGGCTTCAACTGGCCGGACAGCACCTTCTCGATCATCACCGACAGCTTGGCGAGCTTGTCGCCGCTCTCGAAGGCGCCGCCGCCCGCCGCGTCCTGCACGGTGAAGACGTCCAGCGCCATGCCGTTGGTCATGGTGAAGATGCGGGCGTCCACGATGTCCGCCCCCGCCGCCGCCAGCGCCCCGGCGAGGCGGGAGAACAGGCCGTGGTGGTCGGTGGCGAAGATCGTCACCTCGGTGATCGCCCGGCTGCGGTCGATGCGCGTGTTGACGGTCAGCGGCCGTTCGTCGCGCAGCGCCTCGCGGACCAGCCGCGCCTGCCGGCCCAGCGTCTCCGCGTCGAAGGCCAGCCAGTAGGCGGGGTAGCCGAGCGCGAGATGTTGCTCGAAATCGGCGTCGTCGAAGTCGGACAGCTCGGCGCGCAGCGCCGCCTGGGCGGCCTGGATGCGGCGCCCGCGCCCTTCGACCGACAGGCCGCCGGACATCACCTCTTCCGACCGGTTGTACAGCTCGCGCAGCAGCGTGGCCTTCCAATTGTTCCAGCGCTGCGGCCCGACCGCCCGGATGTCCGCCACCGTCAGCACCAGCAGCAGGCGCAGCCGCTCCGGCGACTGGACGAGCGAGACGAAGTCGCGCACCGTCTTGTCGTCCTCCAGATCGCGCTTGAAGGCGGTGTAGGACATGGCGAGGTGCCAGCGCACCAGCCAGGCGACCGTCTCCGTCTCCTCCGCCGTCAGGCCGAGCCGCGGGCACAGCTTCTCCGCCACCCGCGCGCCGAGGATGGAATGGTCGCCGCCGCGGCCCTTGGCGATGTCGTGCAGCAGCACCGCGACGTAGAGCGCGCGCCGCGACACCACCTTGTGGATCACCTCCGACGACAGCGGCAGCTCGTCGGTCAGCTCGCCCATCTCGATCTTGTGCAGGATGCCGAGAGCGAACAGCGTGTGCTCGTCCACGGTGTAGACGTGGTACATGTCGTACTGCATCTGCGCGACCACCCGGCCGAAGTCGGGGATGAAGCGGGCCAGCACCCCGGCCTCGTTCATGCGGCGCAGCGTGATCTCCGGGTCCTTGCGGCCGGTCAGGATCTCCAGGAACAGCCGGTTGGCCTCCGCGTCCGCGCGCAGTTTAGGCCCCACCACCGACAGCGAGCGCGTGATGGCGCGCAGCGCGTTGGGGTGGATGTCGATGTCGTTCTGCTGGGCGGTGTGGAACAGCCGGATCATGTCCAGCGGCTCGTCCTTGAACTGGCGGTCGCTGCGGACGTTCAGCCGCTCGCCGTCCACCACGAAGCCGTCCACGTCCTTGCGGCGGGCCAGGGCTGCCAGCCGCAGGATGTTGAACTTGGGCGGGCGCTTCGATTCCGCCTCCAGCGCCGCACAGAAGATGCGGGTCAGGTCGCCCACGTCCTTGGCGACCAGGAAGTAATGCTTCATGAAGCGTTCCACGCCCTTGGTCCCGGCGTGGTCGGTGTAGCCCATGCGGGTGCCGATCGACGTCTGCACGTCGAAGGTCATCCGGTCCTCCATGCGCCCGGTCAGGTAGTGCAGGTGGCAGCGCGCGGTCCACAGGAAATTCTGCGCCTTGGCGAAGCGCTGCGCCTCCTCCGGCAGAAGCACCTTCTTGCCGACCAGATCGTCGACGTCCTCGACCCGGTACAGGTACTTGGCGATCCAGAACAGGGTCTGCAGGTCGCGCAGGCCCCCCTTGCCGTCCTTCAGGTTGGGTTCCAGCACGTAGCGGCTGTCGCCCAGCTTCAGGTGGCGGTTGTCGCGCTCGGCCAGCTTGGCCTCGACGAATTCCGGCCCGGTGCCGGCCACCACCTCGCGGTCGAAGCGGCGGCGCAGTTCGGTGAACAGCTTGCGCGGACCCCAGAGATAGCGGGACTCCAGGATGGCGGTGCGGATGGTCACGTCGGCCTTGGACTGGCGGATGCAGTCGTCGACGCTGCGCACCGCGTGGCCGACCTTCAGCCCGAGGTCCCACAGGATGTAGAGCATGTACTCGACCACCTGCTCCACCCGCGGGGTGCGCTTGTAGGGCAGCAGGAACAGCAGGTCGATGTCGGAGAAGGGCGCCAGCTCGCCCCGGCCGTAGCCACCGGTGGCGACGATGTCGAACACCTCGCCGGAGGTCGGGTTGGGCGAGGGGAAGATGTGGGTGACCGTCAGGTCGGCCAGCGAACGCACCACCCCGTCGGCGAGGTAGCAGTTCTGCCGCACGCAGTCCTCGCCCGACCCCTTCGCCTCGAAGCGGGCGCGCACCTCCGCCCGTCCGTCGTTCAGCGCGCCGCGCAGCCGGGCGATCAGCGCGGGGCGCAGCTTGTCGCCGGTGCCATGCTCCGCCACCAGCTTCTCCAGGTCCTCCGCCAGCTTGCGCCGGGACAGGATCGCGCGCTTGTTGGGGATGTTGGCGGTGCCGGCGTCCTTGGCGTCGGACGCGTCGGCGGAGGCGGCGCGGGTGGAGAGCATCGACAAAACGTGAGCCTTCCCAGGGATGCGAGGGGTGCGACGAACCGTGCGGCGTCCCGACTATAACGGGAAAGAGGATAATTCGCACGCGGCACACCAAAAGAGGCTGCCGTCTGTTTCCTGCATGATCCCATTCGGAGCGCCGCGGGGACGGCAGTGCGGGGACGGCTGTGCTGAGACGGCCGTGCTGTGATGGCCGTCACTGACGCGCTCCATTCCAAAGAGGTAAGGAGTCGTCCGTGAGACACGCGCGAGGGAGGCCATTGATGATCCCGAACCCCGGAACGGCACGGCGGGAGCTGGCGAACCTCGGGAACGCCCTGACCCTGGCGGAGCGCGGTCTGCCGCGTCATACCCCGGCCGAGCTGATGGCTTGGCTGGTGCACGCCCTGGCGCTGTGCCCCGGCTCCATCGGCGACGCGCTGCTGTTCGAGATTTGCGGCACCGCCACCGACGCCAAGGCCTCCGACGCCGTCAAGGTCGCCCAGATCCGCAAGGGCTGGGCCGCGGTGGTGCGGGCGCAGTTCCGCCTGCGCGGGCTGACCGTGGTCGGCGGCGGAGGCGACTGGCGCGCCTGCGCCGCCTGACGGCCGGCGTTTCCTTCTCCGCCTACTCCTCGCGCACCGACAGGTGGATGTTGGCGCCGCCATTGCCTTCGAGAATCTCGGCAGCCTCGACCTCGTCCTCCACCTCGGCGGTGCGCACCCACAGGATGACGCCGCCGGCCTCCAGCGCGCGGCTGAACTCGTCGGTGTCGGGGTGGCTGGTCAGCTCGTCCAGGTAATCCTTGATGGCGACGCCGCCCAGGCCGGCGGCGACGATGGCCGCCAGCGGCGCGGCGATCGGTCCGCCGACGATGGCGAGAAGCCCGGCGGTGGTCAGCGGGAAGGCGTATTTCAGCTCGCCCACCAAGCCGGTCAGGGCCTCGTCCGACGGGGCCGGCGGGCGCTGGTCGGCGGCCTCCAGCGAGGTGTGGCTGGCCAGAACCGACAGGTCGTCGCGGTCGAAGCCGGCGTCCAGAAGGGCGGCCACGGCCTTGTCGAACGCCTCGCGGGTCTTGAACAGGGCGACGACCTCGCGCACCTCCCGGACGGTGTCCTGGCCGTCCGTGGTCCGGCCATCAGTGTTGTCGGGCGCTTGCGTCACGGCGGTCTCCTTCAGCTTCGGCTTGCTCGTTCTGCTTGCTCGCTCTACGGGCATCGAACAGTCTAACGAAGCGGTCATCGCGGCACCAGCGCGGGCGTGCTAGGGTGCCGGCCCGACCTTGCCCGACACAACGCAACCGGTTGAAGACCCGTGTCCGACGCGCCCGCCACCATGTCGCCCATCACCATTCCCCCCGACGCCACTCCGATGATGGCGCAGTATCTGGAGATCAAGCAGGCCCATCCCGACTGCCTGCTGTTCTACCGGATGGGCGATTTCTACGAGATGTTCTTCGAGGACGCGGTGAACGCCGCCCGGACGCTGGACATCGCGCTGACCAAGCGCGGCCAGCATCTGGGCGAGGACATCCCGATGTGCGGCGTCCCGGTCCACAGCCATGAATCCTACCTGCAGCGCCTGATCCGCCAGGGCTTCCGCGTCGCCATCTGCGAGCAGATGGAGGACCCGGCGGAGGCCAAGAAGCGCGGCTCCAAGTCGGTGGTGAAGCGCGGCGTCATCCGCATCGTCACCCCCGGCACGCTGACCGAGGACAGCCTGCTCGACTCCCGCGCCTCCAACTGGCTGGCCGCGGTGGCGGAAGCGGCGGGCGGGCTCGGGCTGGCCTGGCTGGAGCTGTCCACCGGCGAACTGGTGGTGCAGCCGGTGGAACGCGCCGGGCTGGGCGCGGCGCTCGGCCGCCTCGACCCGCAGGAGGTTCTGGTCTCCGAGAAGCTGTGCCAGAGCCCCGACCTCTACGAGCTGTGGGGCGAGTGGAAGTCCCGCCTGACCGTGCAGCCGACCCCGCGCTTCGACAGCGAGAACGGGCGGCAGCGGCTGCTCACCCTCTACGGCGTCGGCACGCTGGACGCCTACGGCCAGTTCTCCCGCGCCGAGGTGGCGGCGGCCGGCGCTCTGGTCGCCTATGTGGAACTGACGCAGAAGGGCCGCGTGCCGCGCCTGTCGCCGCCGCGCCGGCTCGGCCCCGGCGCCGTCATGGAGATCGACGCGGCGACCCGCCGCAACCTGGAGCTGACTCGCACCCTGACCGGCGACCGGCGCGGCAGCCTGCTCGCCACCATCGACCGCACGGTCACCGGGGCGGGCGCGCGTCTGCTCGCCGCCCAGCTCTCGGCGCCGCTGACCAACCCCGCGGCCATCGCCAAACGGCTGGACATGGTCGAGTTCGCTCTGAACGAGGAGCGGCTGCGCGGCGACCTGCGCGAAGCGCTGCGCCGCTGCCCGGACCTGGAGCGCGCCCTGTCCCGCCTGACGCTGGGGCGCGGCGGTCCACGCGACCTCGCGGCGGTGCGCGACGGTCTGGCCCAGGCCTCGGCCATCCGCCTGCTGCTCAACGGCCATCCCGGCGGCCCGCTGCCCGACGGGCTGGGCGCCGTGGCCAAGGGGCTGGGCGAGCACAGCGAGCTGGTCAATCAGTTGACCCAGGCGCTGGCGCCGGAGCTGCCGCTGCTCGCCCGCGACGGCGGCTTCATCGCGCGCGACTATTCCTACGCGCTGGACGAGCTGGTGACCCTGCGCGACGAGAGCCGACGGCTGATCGCCGGGCTTCAGGTCAAATACGCCGGCATCGCCGGGGTGCCGGCGCTGAAGATCAAGCACAACAACGTGCTGGGTTATCACATCGAGGTGACGGCGACCCACGCGGACAAGCTGATGTCCGAGAAGGGGCGTGAGGTTTTCATGCACCGCCAGACCATGGCGAACGCCGTGCGCTTCGGCACGGTCGAGCTGTCGGACCTGGAGCGCCGCATCTCCGAGGCCGCCGACAAGGCGCTGGCCGTGGAGCTGGAGCTGTTCAACGACCTCGTGGAGGAGGTGACCAGCCGCGCCGAGGCCATCGCCCAGGCCGCCCACGCGCTGGCCGCGCTGGACGTCGCCGCCTCGCTGGCCGAGCTGGCGGCGGAGCGGCGCTACCGCCGGCCGATGGTGGACGGCAGCCTCGCCTTCTCGATCAAGGGCGGGCGGCACCCGGTGGTGGAGGCGGTGCTGGACGCCGGCAACGCTGGGCCCTTCGTCGCCAACGACTGCGACCTCGCCCCGGACAACCGGCTGTGGCTGCTGACCGGTCCGAACATGGCCGGTAAATCGACCTTCCTGCGCCAGAACGCGCTGATCGCCGTGCTGGCCCAGATGGGCGGTTTCGTGCCGGCGGAGAGCGCCCACATCGGGGTGGTGGACCGGCTCTACAGCCGCGTGGGTGCTGCCGACGATCTGGCGCGCGGCCGCTCCACCTTCATGGTGGAGATGGTGGAGACGGCGGCCATCCTGAACCAGTCCGGCGAGCGCGCGCTGGTCATTCTGGACGAGATCGGGCGCGGCACGGCGACCTTCGACGGCCTGTCGATCGCCTGGGCCTGCGTGGAGCATCTGCACGACGTCAACCGCTGCCGCGCGCTGTTCGCCACCCACTACCACGAGCTGACCATGCTGGCCGGCAAGCTGCCGGGCCTGTCCTGCCACACCATGCGCATCAAGGAATGGCAGGGCGACGTCGTCTTCCTGCACGAGGTGACGGCGGGGGCGGCGGACCGCAGCTACGGCATCCATGTGGCGAAGCTGGCCGGCCTGCCCGGCGCCGTGGTGGGCCGCGCCGAGGAGGTGCTGACCATCCTGGAATCGGGCGACCAGAACGCCGCCATCCACCGTCTGGCCGAGGATCTGCCGCTGTTCAGCGCCGCCCTGAAGCGTCCGCCGTCGGCCCCCGCGGTGTCGGCGCCCGCCGCCCCGCCGGAACCGTCGCGGGTGGAGGAGGCGCTGAAGTCCATCGACCCGGACAGCATGACGCCGCGTCAAGCGCTCGACGAGTTGTATCGTCTGCGGGGATTGCTCTCCTAAACGGGAATATTTGCGAAGAGATGCACGCCATTGTATGAAAACCCGCCGCCGCAGCGTCCCGTGCCATGGGCAAGGGGCGTTGTCATCCAAGCGGCGGAAAGGGGGTGTGTTTATTGACCCCTGGTAAGGTGCTGGTGATCTGCACGGTCATTCAGACGGTCGTCGCGATCCTCGCGCTGCTCGTCGCCGTGCTGTAACCCAGACGACGGAGGGGCGGCGTAGCAGCGCCGCCCCTCTTTTCGTGTGCACGCTGTTCCGGCCATTGGCCTTTCCGAGCGCGCGGTACCGGAGGTGTCGTCTATTGACCACTGGTACGGGAAATATAGCGCTGAACCACAGCCGCCGCAATCCCATCCCCAGGGTCATCCCATGGGCGCTACGCCCGTTCCACGGCGTCCTCGTCCATCGGGGCGCCGCGGTCGCGGATGGGGGTGACATGACGTTGGGCAGCGGGGCGTTGCGCGTGGCGCAGCTTCTCCTCCACCGCCTCGTTTACGAACTGGTCGAGCGAGCGGCCCTCCCGCTCGGCGGCCTTGGACGCTTCTGATTCCAGCGACTTGTGCAGATGAACCATTCGGTGCCTCCCCCAACGCGGAACGGACTCTGTCCGATGCTTCAGATGGGAAGCCCGCGCCCGCGCTGCGAGCCGCCTTACCCGGAAGCGCCGTCCCGGTCGGAAGCGTCCGGCGGGGCGCTCGCGGGCGGCAGGACCGGCTTGGCGTGCAGCGCGCGGGCGGCGACGGCCATGGGGTCCTCGCCCGGCGCGCAGGGATGGGTGGCGGCCAGCAGGGCCTCGGGCACGCTGGCGGCGATATAATCGGTCACCGTCTCGTGCACCGGGATGATCATGGCGATGCGGGTCAGGTCGACCACCTTGCGCACCTGCCCGGAGGCGCAGAGCAGAGACAGGGCCTTGCCCGCCGACAGGGCCTCCCCGTTCATCACCAGCAGCAGGCCGACGCCCGTGCTGTCGATGAACTCAAGCCCGGTCAGATCGAGGAGGTGGCGGCGCTCCGGCCCGCCCGTCACGTCGGCGATGGCCTGCCGCACCGGGCCGGCGTCCTGGCTGGTGAAGCGCCCGGTGAACACCAGACGGGTGAAGTGCCGCTCCTGCTCCTTGCGATACTGCACGGTCCGCACCCCTTCCTGACGTCCGGCGGCCATGATCCGGTCCGGGCCTTCCCTGGGCAAGCGGTCGGCGGCTTGCGGTCCTGCGCGATGTTGACGCAGGGTGCCCCCTTTTTGTCACGGCCCCTTGTCCCTTGACGCCGCGCCGCGGCGGTCCTACAAGCGGGGGTACGTGGTGATTTGGTCGACCGGCTTGCGGGCCACGTAAAACAACCCGCTAAAAAGGTCCGAGCCGCGTCCGCGCCTCGACCCGATCGGTCGGGGCGTTTTTTGTTGTGCCGGTCTGCCCCGCCGGCGGACACAGGAGACAAAGCGGCCATGGCGCGCACCGATCATCGCAATCCCAACGTCGCGGGGCTTCGCCCGCGTTCCCGTCTGGTCCATGGCGGCGTCCGCCGCTCGTCCTTCGACGAGACGTGCGAGGCGCTCTACCAGACCTCCGGCTTCGTCTACGGCTCGGCGGAGGAGGCGGAGAGCGCCTTCATCAACGACGGCTCCCGCCACGTCTATTCGCGCTTCCGCAACCCGACCACGGCGATGTTCGAGGACCGGCTGTGCGAGTATGAGGGAGCGGCCTGGGCCTACGCCACGACCAGCGGCATGGCCGCGGTGCACGGCGCCCTGTGGTCGAACCTGCGCACCGGCGACCGCATCGTGGCGCCCCGCTCGCTGTTCATCTCCTGCTACTGGGTGATCAAGGAGCTGTCGGCCCGCTTCGGGGTCGAGGCGGTCTTCGTCGACGGCACCGACCTGTCCCAGTGGGAAGAGGCGCTGGCCAAGCCGACCAAGGTCGTCTTCCTGGAGACGCCCAGCAACCCGGGGCTGGAGGTCGTCGACCTGCGCGCGGTCAGTGCTCTCGCCCATAAGGCCGGGGCCAAGGTGGTGGTCGACAACGCCTTCGCCACGCCGGTGCTGCAGCGCCCGTTCGAGATGGGGGCCGACGTCGTCATCTATTCGGCGACCAAGCACATCGACGGCCAGGGCCGCTGTCTGGGCGGCATCATCCTGACCAACGACAAGCAGTACGGGTCGGACGTGATCCATCCCTATTTGCGCCACACCGGCCCGACCATTTCGCCCTTCAACGCCTGGCTGCTGCTGAAGGGGCTGGAGACGCTGGAGCTGCGCGTGTCGGCGCAGAGCGCGGCGGCCCTGACGGTGGCGGAGTTCCTGGAAGGCCACGCGAAGGTGGAGCGGGTGCTCTATCCGGGTCTGGCCAGCCACCCGCAGCACGACCTCGTCCGCAGCCAGATGACCGGCGGCGGCACCATGCTGTCGATCTTCCTGAAGGGCGGCAAGGAGGAGGCCTTCCGCGCCCTGAACGACCTGCGGATGGTGATGATCTCCAACAACCTGGGCGATTCCAAGAGCCTGATCACCCACCCCGACACCACCACCCACTCCAAGCTGACGGTCGAGGAGAAGGCGGCGGCGAACATCCGTCCGAACCTGCTCCGCCTGTCCGTCGGGCTGGAGGACGCCCAGGACATCGTTGAAGATCTCGACCGCGCGCTCGCTTCCCTGTAAAGACTGGACCCGGAACCAAATGCTGCAGTGCAGCGTTGGCGTCCGGGTCACGGTTTTTTTCGGCCCGGCCGGGGCCTTTGCTCCGGTCGGGTCCTTTGGTGAGGTGGAGCGAATGGCGAGACGCAAGGCCGGCAACGGCGAACCGACGCAGCGCTTTCTGACGGTGGCGGGCGATCTGACCCGGACCGGCGTCAAGACGGGCGAGATGGGGGTGGCGGCGGCCCAGACGATCGGCTACCGAACCGCGATGATGGCGGCGGCGATGAATAACCCCATCGACCTCGCCAACCCGGAGTTCGTCCGGATGGGCTCCGAGAAGGTGGAGGCGATGGTGGAGGCCACCCACGCCGTCGCCAAGGGCATCGGAGAAATGCAGCAGGCCTGGATGACCCTGATGCAGGGCCAGCTTCAGGCGGCCATGGTGATGGTGACCGGCCTCGGCCAGTGCCGCAACCCCGTCGACCTGATGGAACTGCAACGCCGCACCGTCACCGAGACGGTCGAGGCCGGCATCCACGCCGCGCTCTACATGGTCGAGTCGGCCACGGCCCTGACCCAGGCCGGCATGACTCCCGCCTACCGCACCGTCCGCGCCAACGCCCGCCGTCTGGCGAAGCAGCACGGTTAAGTTCGCGGTTCACCGCGACGGCCCAAGACACAATCTCTTTCGTGCATTGCGCCGCCGCGGTCGAACACTCTTTTCAGCGCCTTGCGGTCACTGCCCCAGCACGTCGAAGCTGGACGGGGCGGGATCGATCACGCGGGGACCGCTCGGGGTGACCTCCAGAACGGCCAGTCCGCGTTCCACGACGCCGTCCGCGCGCAGGCGGAAGACGCCGTCCATGCCTTCGAAACCGTTGGGGTTGTTCAGCGCCGCGCGGTCGAAGCGGCCCGCCGCGTCGGGCATCTTGGCCAGCACCGCGGCGATGGCCGTGGCGTCGTAGGACAGGGTGGCGATGCGCGGCGGCTTGCGCCCGTAGGTCCTCTCGAAGCGCGCCTCGAAGTCGGCGCGGCTCTGCGGGGACGGGGCGGCGAACCAGGCGCCGGCCAAAGCGGGCTCCTGGCCCAGGCCGGGCTCGTCCCACAGGCCGGTGCCGAGCAGCTTGACCTGCTGGGTGTTCAGCCCGTTGGCCGACAGCGCCGACGCCAGACCCTGGGCGCGCGGCCCGCCTTCGGCCAGCATGACCGCCTGCGGCTGAACGCCGGCCTGGGTCACCTGCCGCGCCGGCTGGGCGAGGTCGGTCACCGCCGGGTCGTAGCGCTCCACCTGCGCCACCTGCCCGCCGAACTGGCGCGAGGCGGCCTGCACGGCGTTGACCACGGCGTCGCCGTAGGCGGTGCGCGGGGCCAGCGCGACGTAGCGCGTCGCACCGCGCGAGCGGGCGAAGCCGATCACGCGGGTGACCTGATCGGCGGGCACGAAGCCCAGCACATAAGTGCCGTTGCCGGCCTGGGTCCAGTCGTTGGTGAAGGCCAGAACGTCCACGCCCGCGGACTGGGCGACCGGCTTCACCGCGGCCACGTCGGCGGCGAACAGCGGGCCGAGGATCAGGCTCGCCCCCTCGGCGATGGCCTGCCGCGCCGCGTCGGCGGCGCCGGTGGGCGTACCCTTGGTGTCGCGGGGCAGCAGCTCGAACCGGTCGCCGGCCAGATCGAACAGCGCCATCTGCGCCGACTCCAGCATGGCCTGCCCGATGGCGGCGCTGGACCCGGACAGCGGCAGCAGGATCGCCACCTTCAAGGTCTGCGGGGCGGCCGGAACGGCGGCGACGGGCGCTTGCGGCGCTTGAGTCGGCGGCGCCGGGGCCTTTACAGTCGAGCAGGCCGAAAGCGTGCCGACAACCAACAGGGCGGCGGCAGCCTGCTGCCCCCAAGCGCGCGAGAAAGGTGTCGTCAAGCGTGCCACCAACGATCTCCACATCCGGTCCGGCGCCCGAGCCCGTTTCCGGGCCCGGCGTCTCTGGTGACGCTGAAGGTAGCGAGCCGAGGGCCGCAAGTAAACTCGGCGCCGGCCTTTATGTGGTCGCCACCCCCATCGGCAACGCCGCCGACATCACGCTGCGCGCGCTCGACACGCTGCGCCGCGCCGACGCCATCGCCTGCGAGGACACGCGGGTGACGGCGAAGCTGATGGGCATCCATGGCATCCACACGCCCTTCGTCTCCTATCATGAACACAACGCGGCAAAGATGCGTCCGGTCCTCATCGGCCGCATGAAAGCGGGCGAGTCCATCGCGCTGGTCACCGACGCTGGCACGCCGCTGGTCTCCGACCCCGGCTACAAGCTGGTGCGCGAGTGCGTGGCGGAGGGAGTGGCGGTCACCACGCTGCCCGGCGCCTCCGCCCCGCTGGCGGCGCTGGTGCTGTCCGGCCTGCCGACCGACCGCTTCCTGTTCGCCGGCTTCCTGCCCAACAAGAGCAGCGCGCGGCGCGCCACCGCCGGGGAACTGAAGAGCGTTCCGGCCACGCTGGTCTTCTTCGAGTCGCCGCAGCGCCTGCCCGAGTCGCTGGCCGACCTCGCCGACATCCTGGGCGCGCGGGAGGCCGCGGTGGCGCGGGAACTGACCAAGCTCTACGAGGAGGTGCGGCGCGGCACCCTGCCGGAGCTGGCCGCCCACTACGCCGAGGCCGGCCCGCCGAAGGGCGAGGTCGTGCTGGTCATCGGCCCGCCCGGCGAGGAGCCCACCCCGACCGAGGCCGATGTCGACGCCCTGCTGCGCGAGGCGCTGGCCCGCCTGTCGGTCCGCGACGCCGCCGCCGACGTGGCCGCCCGCACCGGCCAGAACAAGCGCGCCGTCTACGCCCGCGCGCTGGAGCTGTCGCGGGAGGGGAAACCATGAGCGCCCCGGACGCCCTGCGCCGCCGGGCCGAGAATTACGGCCGCTACGCCGAGCAGCTCTGCCGGCTGGCGCTGCGGCTGAAGGGTTACCGCATCCTGGAAAGCCGCCTGCGCACACCCATGGGAGAGATCGACATCGTGGCCCGGCGGGGCGACACTCTGGCGATCGTCGAGGTCAAGGCCCGCGGCGACTGGGACACCGCGAACGAGGCGGTCAACGCCCGCCAGCGGGGCCGCCTCGCCCGCGCCGCCCACGCCTATCTGGGGGCCAACCCCCACTATGCCGGCTATGTCTTGCGCTTCGACGTCATGCTCGTTACCCCTTGGTCCTGGCCGCGCCACGTCCCGGACGCGTGGCGGGCCTGACGCGAAGGCTGAAGAAGAGGAAGGACGCCGCCCGTGACCAGCCGCGCCGAGGCCCGTGACATCCTGCGCCGCGTGGGGCAGCAGCCGGACGAGCAGATCGATCTGGCCGAAGCCGCCCTCGCGCTGGGCGCGCTGGAGGTGCCGGGCGCCGCGCTGGCCGACTACCGCCGTCACCTCGCCGACATCGCCCACGATCTGGCGGAGCGTGTCTCGCCCACCCTCGACGGGCTGGAGGCCCGCATCTCCTGGCTGCACGAGGTCATCGTGGAGCGGCACGGCTACGCCGGCGACCAGGAAACCTACGACGACCTGCAGAACGCCAACCTGCTGCGCGTCATCGACCGCCGCCGCGGCCTGCCGGTGGCGCTGGGCATCCTGTACCTGCACGCCGCCCGCTCGCAGGGCTGGACGATGCTGGGGCTGAACTTCCCCGGCCATTTCCTGGTGCGGTTGGAGGCCGACGGCGCCCGCGCCATCCTCGACCCCTTCAACGAGGGGCAGGTGCGCACCGCCGTGGACCTGCGTGACCTGCTGAAGGCCACTGCCGGCAGCGCCGCGGAGCTGGAGCCCGGCCATTACCAGACGGTGTCCAACCGCGAGATTCTGTTGCGGCTCCAGAACAACATCAAGCTGCGCCACCTCTCCGCCCGCGACGTGCCGCGCGCGCTGGAGGTGCTGGAGGCGATGCGGCTGTTCGCCCCGGCCGAGGCGTCGCTGTGGCGGGAGACCGGCCTCCTTGAGGCCCACAACGGCAACCTCGCCGCCGCCATCGCCGCGCTGGAAACCTTCCTGGAGCTGACCGCCAGCGAACGGCACCGCCATCAGGTCGCCGCGCTGATCCAGCAGCTCAAGAACCAACTGAACTGACCCCACTTCAAAAGCCCGTTTCGGAGACCCGCAGGATGAGCCTCGCCGTCGCCTTCCAGATGGACCCCATCGAGTCCATCAACATCGACACCGACTCGAGCTTCATGATGGCGCTTGAGGCGCAGAAGCGCGGGCACACGCTCTACCACTACCACCCGCGCGACCTCAGCCTGACCGGCAACGTCCTGACCGCCCGTGTGCGCGAGATGACCGTGGTCCGCCAGAAGGGCGCCCACTACACGCTGGGCGAGCCGCGGATCGTCGACCTGTCGACCATGGACGTGGTGCTGATGCGCCAGGACCCGCCCTTCGACATGGCCTACATCACCGCCACCCACATGCTGGAGCACATCCAGCCCAAGGTGCTGGTGCTGAACGACCCGGCGGAGGTGCGCAATGCCCCGGAAAAGCTGTTCGTCACCCATTTCCCCGACCTGATGCCGCCGACGCTGATCACCAGCGACAAGCAGGCCGTCCTGGACTTCCGGGCGCAGCACAAGGACATCATCGTCAAGCCGCTGTTCGGCAACGGCGGGGCCGGCGTCTTCCACCTGAAGCCGGACGACGAAAACCTGGGCTCGCTGCTGGAGCTGTTCACCCAGCTCTACCGCGAGCCGGTGATCGTGCAGAAGTACCTGCCGGAGATCCGCCAGGGCGACAAGCGCATCATCCTGATCGACGGCGAGCCCGCCGGCGCCGTCAGCCGCATGCCCCAGGAGGGCGAGGCCCGCGCCAACTTCCACGCCGGCGGCAGCGCCAAGAAGACGGAGCTGACCCCGCGCGAGCAGGAGATCTGCAAGGCCATCGGCCCGGTGCTGCGCGAGAAGGGGCTGGTCTTTGTCGGGATCGACGTGATCGGCGACTACATGACCGAGATCAACGTGACCTCGCCCACCGGCATCCAGGAGATCAACCGCCTCGACGGGTCGGCGCTGGAGGCCACCCTGTGGGACGCCATCGAGCGCCGGCATCGGGAGAACAAGGGAGCTTAAGCTATTCCATTTAAAATGGAAATCCCCTCTCCCCTCTGGGGAGAGGGTTAGGGTGAGGGGGTTGCGCTTCTGCCGGACGCACCACCACGCACATCCCCCTCACCGGCCCTGCGGGCCACCCTCTCCCCAGAGGGGCGAGGGTTATCAAGGGCGTTGCAATGGCCTGACGGTACTCGCGGACAAAAGGCTAATCGCCCTTCGGAAACGCCTCGATCTGTTTCAGAGCGATTTCCAGATCGCGGGTCGTAAGCTGGCGTGCCCGCTCTGAAAGCGCCGATTCCAAAGCCACACGCTTGCTGTTGGCATTGACCGCTGGATCGAGCGCGTCGGCCAATTCGCGCAATGGAATGCCGAGGTTCTCACTCAGCCGGATCAGTGTCTCCACGCTCGGCAGGCTGACGCCGCGTTCCATGTTGGACACGGCCTCGGTCGTGCGGTCGAGTAATTCGGCAAATTGTTCTTGGGTCAAAGCGCGCGCCTTACGGATTGCCCGAAGCCGCAGCCCAAATGCGTGTTTCCGATCCATAACCGGACTTTCCTCCGGGTATGAACGGTTGACCATGCAAGAGAATTCGTTTTAATCATCGAAATGCAGAGTTTACTTCATAGGAGACAGACATGCTGCCATTCGATCCATTCTATCTGCTGGGCCGGCTGATGGTCGTGTGGGGCGTGATGATGCCGGTCATGGCATTCCCGATGATGAACGGCTACCAGCCCTCGCTCGGGGTGCTTGGGAGCCTGAACCAGATGCACTTGTATCTGGAAGTGGTGGATTTGCGATTCGACGCCATTGTGAGCATGGGGCTGGCGCTGTTGTGGGGCGGGCTGTCGATCGTCGCGCTCACGCCCCAGCGCTGACGGGGCGCCGTACGAGGTCCAGGTACCGGTAATCCAGACCGTTCTCGGTCAGCAGCGGGCCGCGCTCCGTCTCCACCCACTCCGGCCCCAGCGGGGGCATGACGGTGTCGCCCTCCACATCCTGTTCGACGCGGGTCAGGTGGACGATGTCGGCGAGCGGCAGGGTTTCGCGGAACAGCTCGGCGCCGCCGATCACGCAGACCTCCAGGACGCCGCGGTCGCGGCACCAGTCCAGCGCCGCGTCGAGGCCGCCGAACCAGCGCGCGCCGTCCCGCTCGCCCGCTGGGACGCTGCGGCTGACCACGAGGTTGTCGCGGCCGGGCAGGGGCTTGCGGGGGAGCGACTCCCAGGTGCGCCGGCCCATCAGGACCGGCTTGCCCATCGTCAGCTCCCGGAAGCGCTTGAGGTCGCCGGGCAGGGACCAGGGCAGGGTGCCGTTGCGGCCGATCACGCCGTTGCGCGCCGCGGCCACCACCAGACTGATGCGCATCCCAACCCCTTTCCCCGTCCCGTTCACCCAACCTTACGCCGCGCGGAGCTGCTGAAGGAAGCCCCCGACCTCGCGGTGCAGCGTGTCGAGCTGGTGGCCGAGCTGGCGCGACATCTCCAGAACGTCGCGGGCGGTGGCGCCGCTCCGGGTCGCCGCACCGGTGACGCCGCTGATATTGGCCGATACCTCCTGCGTGCCGCCCGCCGCCTCCTGGACGTTGCGGCTGATCTCGCGGGTCGCCGCCCCCTGCTCCTCGACCGCGGAAGCGATGGAGGTCGCGATCTCGTTCACCCGCAGGATCACCTGGGTCACGCCCTGGATTTCGCCGACCGCGTCGCCGGTCACGGACTGGATGTTGGCGACCTGGGCGGCGATCTCCTCGGTGGCCTTGGCGGTCTGGTTGGCCAGAGCCTTGACCTCGCTCGCCACCACGGCGAAGCCCTTGCCGGCCTCGCCGGCGCGGGCCGCCTCGATGGTCGCGTTCAGCGCCAGCAGGTTGGTCTGGCTGGCGATGTCGTTGATGAGCTGGACGACCGCGCCGATCTTCTGCACCGCCTCGGCCAGCCCGCCGACCTTGCCGTTGGCCCGCCCGCTGAGGGTCACCGCCTCGCCCGCGATGCGCGACGACTCGGCGACCTGACGGCTGATCTCCTGGATCGAACTGGCCAGCTCCTCCGACGCCGCCGCCACGGTCTGTACGTTGGCGGAGGTCTGCTCGGTCGCCGCGGCCACGGAGGTCGCCAGCTCGTCGGTCTGGGCGGCGGCGCGGCTCATCTCGGCCGCGCGCTCCTCCATCGTCGCCGCCGCGTCGGAGACGGTGCGGACGACGGCGCCGATGCTCTGTTCGAAGCTGGCGGCCAGCGCCAGCATGGCGCGGCGCTTCTCCTCCTCGGCGCGTTGGGCCGAGGCGGCCTGCTCGGCCTCCAGCCGCTGCTTGTCGCGGGCGTTGGTCTGGAAGACCAGCACGGCCTTGGCCATGGCGCCGATCTCGTCGCCGCGCTCCGCCTCCGGAAAGCGGGTGTTCAGGTCGCCGTCGGCCAGCGAGCGCATCTTGGCGCCCAGCCCGCGCAGCACCCGGCTGATGTCGGTGCCGACCCAGGCGATCAGGCCGACGGCCGGCACCGCCAGCGCCAGGATGACGAAGGCCAGCGTCCGCAGCTGGTCCAGGAAGGCGGCCCGGATGTCGTCGATGAAGATGCCGGTGCCGATGAAGATGTTCCACGGCTCGAAGCCGCGGACATAGCCCAGCTTCACCGCCAGATCGCTGCCGCCGACCGTGCGCGGCCAGTCGTATTCCAGCAGGCCGTCGCCGGTGGCGCGGACCATGCGGATGAACTCCACGATCATGTGGACGCCGTTGGCCGACTTCAGCGGCTTGACGTCGGCGCCGATCAGCTTGGCGTTGACGTGGGCGAAGCCGTAGCCGTCCATGGTGTGGGCGAAGAGATACTCCTTGCCGCCGGCGTAGCGGATGCCGGCCACCGCCGCCTTGAAACGGGCTTGCGCCTCCTCGCGGGTGATCTTGCCGGCGGCGGCGTCCGCCTCCAGCGTGGTGGCCAGGGTGACCCCGGTTTCCACGATGCTGTGCAGCGTGTCCAGCCGGTCGGCGTGCATTCGGCTGTAATTGAGATAAAGGCCGGCACCGGCGATGGCGAAGGATGCGACCGAAGCCGCGACGACGAGCGCCCACAGCTTGGCCCGAATGGAAAGCTTCGTGAGGGTCATGGGATGTCTGCCTGCAACTGTCTGCCCTGTCCCGCGTCCCGGCAAGCGGCGGTTGTTTGCCCTTGTCTTTGCCGGAACTCCAAGAATGATCGACAGTCACAGGAAACTTATAAACGGATGTATAAAAATGCGGGGCGCACCGGGCACTGGGCGCCTTTGTCACACCACATTTGCGGGTATTGGCGCGGTCAGGCCAGAAGGGCCCCCAGCACGGCGTTCAACCGCTGCCGCCCCTCATGCGTGGCGCGCAACGTGTCCTTGCCGACCTCCAGGAATCCGCCGGCCACCAGACGCTCCAGCGCGGCGGGATCGACCAGCCCGTCGAGGTCGCGGCCGGTCTCCTCGACCAGCCGGGCGCGGGCCACCCCCTCGCGCAGGCGCAACCCCATCATCAGCAGCTCCGAGCCGCGGGACTCGCGGGCGACCGGCTCGGGCGCGGCGGCGCCGTGGCCGTCGCGCTCCACCCGCTCCAGCCAGATTTCCGGGGCGCGGTGGGCGCGGGTGGCGAATTTCTCGCCGTCCAGCGTCAGCCGGCCGTGGGCGCCGGGACCGACGCCGACGTAATCGCCGTAGCGCCAGTAGGTCAGGTTGTGGCGGCTCTCCTCGCCGGGGCGGGCGTGGTTGGAAATCTCGTAGGCGGGCAGCCCGGCGCGGTCGAGCAGGCTCTGCGTCGCCTCGTAGAGGTCGCCGGCCAGATCCTCGTCGGGCAGCACCAGATCGCCCCGCGCGTGCAGGGGGAAGAAGGCCGTGCCCTCCTCGATGGTCAGCTGGTAGACCGACAGATGGCCGACCGCGTGGTCGAGCGCACGGGTCAGCTCCGCCTCCCACGCCGCGACGGACTGGCCGGGGCGGGCGTAGATCAGGTCGAAGCTGAAGCGGGGGAAGGTCCGAGCGGCCAGCGCGATGGCACCGGTCGCCTCCGCCGCGCTGTGCTGGCGGCCGAGGAACTTCAGCGCGGCGTCGTCCAGCGCCTGGATGCCCATCGACAGGCGGTTGACCCCGGCGGCGCGGAAGGCGCGGAACTTGTCGGCCTCGACCGAGGTCGGGTTGGCCTCCAGCGACACTTCCAAATCGCTGCCCACCGTCCAGCGGGCGGCGATGCGCTCCAGCACGGCGCCGACCGTCGCCGGCTCCATCAGCGACGGCGTGCCGCCCCCGAAGAAGACGGAGGTGACCCGGCGGCCGGGTGTTGCGTCTGCGTAATGATCCAGCTCCCGCACCAGCGCGGCGCGCCAGCGGTCATGCTCGACCCGGTCGCGGACGTGGCTGTTGAAGTCGCAGTACGGGCACTTCGCCTTGCAGAAGGGCCAGTGGATGTAGATCCCGAAGCCAGGATCAGGAATCACTTGAAGCATCGCTCCACAAGCTGGCGGAAGGCGTCGGCCCGGTGGCTCATCTCGTGCTTCTTGGCCGGGTCCATCTCGCCGAAGGTGATGTCGTAGCCGTCCGGCCTGAACATCGGATCGTAACCGAAACCATGCGCGCCGCGCGGCGGCCAGACCAGCGTGCCGGGGCAGCGGCCCTCGACCGTCTCGACATGGCCGTCCGGCCAGGCGAGCGACAGGGCGCAGACGAACCAGGCGCGGCGGTCGGTCTGGCCCTTCAGCCCGTCCTCGACCTTGCCCATGGCCATCTGGAAGTCCTTTTCCGGCCCGGCCCAGCGGGCGGAGTAGATGCCGGGATCGCCGTTCAGCGCCGGCACCACCATCCCGCTGTCGTCGGCCAGCGCGACGTGCCCCGCCTTGGCGGCGGCCAGGGCCTTCAGCTCGGCGTTCGCGACGAAGCTGGTCCCCGTCTCCTCCGGCTCCGGCAGGCCAAGTTCGCCCGCGGACACGAAGGAGGCGGCGTAGGGGCCGAGCAGCGCCGCGATCTCGCGGACCTTGCCCTTGTTGTGGCTGGCGATCACCAGCGTGCCGCCCGTGAAGCGGCGGGGAGGCGTGGTCATGGGGGAGTTCCTTCTGTCACAGCGGGTTGCCCCCACCCTCCCGCTTCGCGGGTCCCTCCCTCCCCCGCTTCGCAGGGGACGGGACGGCCGTACTTCCCGTCCGTACGGACGGAAGGCGGGTAGGGAGGGGGCAAGCGCAACCGCGCCTTTACTTCACCGCGATCGCCGCCTTCTGCAAGGCCACCAGCTCATCGATGCCCTTGCGGGCGAGCGCCAGCAGCTCCATGAACTGCGGCTCGCTGAAGGGGCGCTCCTCGGCGGTGCCCTGCACCTCGACGATGCCGCCCTGGCCGGTCAGCACGAAGTTGGCGTCTGCCTGCGCCGTCGAATCCTCGGCGTAGTCGAGGTCGAGCACGCTGGTGTTCTTGTAGATGCCGCAGGAGACGGCGGCCACATGGTCGGTCAGCGGCATGGTCTTGAGCGCGCCGATCTGCATCAGGTGCTGGAAGGCCAGATGCAGGGCGACGAAGCTGCCGGTGATGGCGGCGGTGCGGGTGCCGCCGTCGGCCTGGATGACGTCGCAGTCGATCTTGATCTGCTTCTCGCCCATGGCGGCGCGGTCGGTGACGGCGCGCAGCGCGCGGCCGATCAGGCGCTGGATCTCCTGGGTGCGGCCCGACTGCTTGCCCTTGGCGGCCTCGCGGTCGGTGCGGCTGTGGGTGGAGCGCGGCAGCATGCCGTATTCGGCGGTGACCCAGCCGAGGCCGGTGTTCTTCAGGAAGCGGGGAACGCCCTCGTCCACGCTGGCGGTGCACAGGACGTGCGTGTCGCCGAACCGCACCAGGCAGGACCCCTCGGCGTGCTTGCTGAAATGGGGCTCAAGGGAAATGGTGCGCAACTGGTCGTGGGCGCGGCCGGAGGGACGCATCGGGCATGATCCGCGAATCTGTTGAAATCGGCGGCAAGCTAGCGCCCGCGGCCCCCGCCGTCCAGCGCGCAACCGGGGCGCACGTTGATTCGGCGCGGACACCTGCCTAAATTCGGGACGCCCCTTATCCGTGCCCCAACAGCATCGTCCGGTCCCCGCCCCGCCATGATCACCGAGCTGAACCAACGGTCCCGCGAGATCTTCCGGCTGATCGTCGACGCCTATGTGGCGACCGGCGAGCCGGTGGGCTCGCGCACGATCTCGCGGAGGCTCGGCATGGCCCTGTCGCCCGCGACCATCCGCAACGTCATGGCCGACCTGGAGGAGCAGGGGCTGCTCTACGCCCCCCACACCTCCGCCGGCCGCATCCCGACCGAGGCCGGGCTGCGCCTGTTCGTCAACGGCCTGCTGGAGATCGGCAGCCTGAGCGAGGACGAGCGCGGCTCCATCGAGGCCAAATGCGCCTCCTCCGGGCGGTCGCTGCAGGACGTGCTGGGCGAGGCGTCCACCCTGCTGTCGGGCCTGTCGCACTGCGCCGGGCTGGTGGTGGCGCCGAAGACCGACCGGCCGCTGAAGCACATCGAGTTCGTCTCGCTGGCCCCCGGCCGGGCGCTGGTCGTGCTGGTCAACGAGGACGGGCTGGTCGAGAACCGCGTCATCGAGGTTCCGGTCGGCGTGCCCGCCGCGACGCTGCAGATGGTCTCCAACTTCCTCAGCGCGAAGCTGGTCGGCCGCACGCTGGACGAGGCGCGGCAGGCCGTCCTGCGCGAGATCGAGGACCAGAAGACCGAGCTGGACGAATTGTCGCAGCGTGTGGTCTCCGCCGGTCTCGCCACCTGGGCGGGCAGCGGCGGGCAGAACAGCGGCCAGCTCATCGTGCGCGGCCAGGCGAAGCTGCTGGAGGACGTCACCGCCCTATCGGACCTGGAGCGCGTGCGCGCCCTGTTCGAGGCGCTGGAGACCAAGGAGACCATGCTGCGCCTGCTCGACGCCACCGGGAAGGGCGACGGGGTGCAGATCTTCATCGGCGCGGAGAATGTGCTGTTCGGCCATTCCGGCTGTTCGCTGATCATCTCGCCGTTCCAGAACAGCCGCGAGCAGGTGATCGGCGCCATCGGCGTGATCGGCCCGACCCGCATCAATTATGCCCGGATCATCCCGCTTGTGGATTATACAGCCAAGGTCATCAGCCGCCTTGTCGGGTGACGCCCCTGGCAACGCTTCACCCATTCCCCACCAGACCCCTTTCATCAGACGACGACCCAAGACGACAACGAGAGAGCCATGAGCGAAGAGCAGAACAAGCCCGCCGAAGCCGAGGTGGAGCAGACCGAAGCCGTCCAGGACAAGGCTGCCCAGGACAAGGCCGCCCAGGACAAGGCTGCGGACGCCGGTGCCGGGGATCGCGTGGCCCAGCTTGAGGCCGAGGTTGCCAGCCTGAAGGACCAGCTCCTGCGCCAGATGGCCGAGGTGGAGAACACCCGCCGCCGCGCCCAGCGCGACCGCGAGGACGCCAGCAAGTTCGCCGTGTCCAGCTTCGCCAAGGAGTTGGTGACGGTGGCCGACAACCTGCGCCGCGCGCTGGAGGCCGTCCCCGCCGAGGGCCGCGAGAACGACGACGTGCTGAAGGGCCTCTCCGTGGGCGTGGAGGCGACGGAGCGCCAGCTCATCTCCGCCTTCGAGCGTGCGGGCATCAAGAAGATCGACCCGACCGGCGAGCTGTTCGACCCGAACTTCCATCAGGTGATGTTCGAGATCGAGAACACCGGCAAGCCCGCCGGCACCGTCGTGCAGGTGCTCCAGCCCGGCTACACCATCCACGGCCGCCTGCTGCGCGAGGCCATGGTGGGCGTCGCCAAGGCCGGTCCTCACGAAATGGGCGGCCAGCACGTCGATACGAAAGCCTGACCGTCCTTTGGACGAATAGCCCGACCCTCCTCTGGAGGGATGGAACGGCCGCTCTCCGGATGGCAGGCGGCACGTCTCTTGCGGCGGCGCGGCGGCATGGTCCGCCGCGCCGCTTTTTTTTCGTCCGGCGGTTTCCGAATGAGTGTCCGCCCGCGATCCTTTGCGTACCGAAGGGCTTGCGCCGGGCTGGTCCTTCGCCTATTCGCATCGGAACCCCGATCCGCGTCGGGGAGTCTCGCGGCGCCCCGTGAATTGCCCGTTCCGGGCGGCCGCTCATTCAGGGAACCGGACCCGTGGCCAAGACCATTCTGACCGTCGACGATTCCAAGACCATCCGCGACATGGTCGCCTTCACGCTGCGCAACGCCGGCTATGGCGTCACCGAGGCGGCGGACGGCACCGCCGGTCTGGCGGAGGTCAACCGTCAGAAGTTCGACTGCATCATCACCGACCTGAACATGCCGGGCATGGACGGTCTGGCCCTGACCCGGGCCATCCGCGGCAGCGCGCTCAACCGCGCGACTCCCGTGCTGCTGTTGACCACCGAGGCCGACCCCGCCAAGAAGACCGCCGGCCGCGAGGCCGGGGCCACAGGCTGGCTGGTCAAGCCCTTCAACCCGGACAAGCTGGTCGAGACCGTGAAGAAGGTCTGCCCGTAACCGGGAAGGCGACGAGACGGCGGGCCGGGTGCCTTACCCCGCCCGCTCCCGCGTGAACAGGAACTCCCCCTCTGGATCGTGAGCGGCGAAGCGCCGTTGCGCCGTGTTGCGGTTGGCGACGGCGTAGCAGTAGACGCAGCCGTGCGGGCAGGTGTCGTACTCCCCGATGTCGCGGCTTTCCGCGCACAGGCAGCCGGCGCGGTTGCCCTTCTCCCTGGCCGCGACGGGCTGCCCGGCGACGTCGGACAGTCGTTGCGCGTCGACGCAGCGGGCCGGCGCCGTGCCGGGAACACCGGCCAGTTCCGGCTGGGTGCACAGCGTCAGCGTCATGCCGTGGTCCGCGGCGATGTCGGCCAGATCGGCCAGAAGGGCGCGCTTCTCCTCCGGGTCCGGGTCGCGCCAGGGCACACCGGCGGCGTCCAGATTGCGCGCCGTCTTGCGGTAAGGCTGGAGGAAGGAGACCACCGCCTCGTCGGTCAGGCCGCGCATCCGGCCGGCCAGCCGGGCGAAGGTTTCGCGGTGCCAGGACGGCGGTGTGGCGTCTGCTGTGACGATGGGGTCGTAGCGCCAGACGGCGGCGCGCGGCCCCCAGCGGTCGCACAGCCGGGCCATATGCTCCACCGCGCGCTCCGCGTCGGGGACGGAGCGCTCCAGAGCGGTGGGCAGGCCGGTGATGCTGTACTGGACGACGAAGGGAAAGCCGCGTTCCGACACCTCCTCCAGCGCCGGCAGGAAGGGGCCGAGATTCTTGGTCCAGAAGACGAAGCCGTCGACCTCCGCGCGGCTCAGCCCGATGCGGTAGGTCTGGCCGCCATAGGGGTTGACCATGCGGCAGTGCCCGGCCTCAAGCCGGTTCAGGAACCAACGCCCGTAGAAGGCGGGGATGTCCGTCTTGTAGCTGGCGGAAATGATCATCGCCGGACCATGGTGGCTCGGCGGGCCGCGATCAAGGCTGGATTCGCCGGTGCTTCGGCCTAAAGTGCCGGCACAGGATCAGGGGTACAGGATCAGGGGAGGATGCCGTGACGGGCGGACAGGACGGCCACAGCGTGGGCAACGGTGCGGGCCACAGCGTGGAGTGGGAAGGGGTGGTGCGGTTCCGGTTGCCGGACGGCTGGCGCCCGGAGGTCGAGGAGCACGAGGGCCACGCCGTGGCCGCCTTCCACCCGCCGGCCCCGGCGGGGGGCGTGCTGCGGCTGGTCACCGACCGGGTGGCGCCCAAGGACGGGCCTGACGGCGCCGTGGCGGTGCTGCGCGAGATGGCTCTGCGCTTCGTGCGCCCCGACGACCAGCGCGCCAGCGACCGGATCGTCGAGCCCTGGGGCGACGAAGGCGTCTTGGCCCAGGCCGTGATGATGACGGAGGAGGACGGCCACACCGACGCCCATTACCTCTGGCTGGTCGGGGCGGAGCGGGACGGCAAGGCGGCGGCGGCCATGTTCAGCTACCGCCTGCCCATGGTCATGGACGGGGACGAGTCCTGCGCCGGCACGCTGGCCCTGCTCGACGGGGCGATTCGCGCGGCGGAGATCCTGTAAAAGGACTTCGGGACGTGTCCGGAAACAGGAAAGCCGCCCCGTCGAGGGCGGCTTTTTCTTTTCCGGTTCTTTTGCGGCCTGACTGTTCGAGCCCGAAGTCACCGGCGTTCCCGCGCCGGCTCAGGCGGTCAGCATTCAGGCGGTCAAGACCCGGGCGCCCAAGACCCAGGCGTTCAGCGTTCAATGAGGTCAGGATTCCGGAGGTCAGCAGTGGCCGGCGCCGCCGGACATCAGGGCCTTCAACTGCGCCGCCTTCGGATCGAAGGCCATGGCCGCCTCTTCCGCCGCCAGGGCGGCCAGGCTGATGAAGCGCGCCAGATCGTCCAGGTCGCACTTCGTCGCGTCGTCCATAAGGCTGTCGAGGCAGGACTTGATGGCCAATGCCATGTCGCGCCGTTCGTCCATCATCTTGATCCCCCTATGGAATGCTGCACACGGTCCCGCTTCGGAAGGCCATATCCGCTGGCAAGAGCGGCCCCTTGACCAGTGAGGGATATATCATATTTCCTTCGATTCTCCACTATTAGAATCTTCGGACAACAAAGAAACAAGGCAACCGGCAATTGATTGTGCACTGTAATGCACACCATTACTTGTTAATGAAAAGTTAACATGGCTGGGTTGCGACCGTTTTGCTTGTGTTAAAGCCCTGTAACAGACCGCTTTCGGCACGGTCGGGGGATAAAGGGAGGCGGTTGCACGCCTTATGCTTCTGAATACCCCAGTATTCACTTGCGGCGCGAAGCCGCAGGCGCGACGATATGCCTCGGCGTGCGCGTCACCTTTTGGTCTTTTGACGGTTGGCGGATTGACCAGGACGTTGCAGCCCGAAACGCACCTGCCTATATCTCCGGCGACAGACGTTATTCCACCCAACCGTTCCACCGACCCCAAGGGGATCGCGGCGGTGCCGGACCAAACGGGCCGCCACGCATCTGCCGAACAACAGAGGCTGAACATGAGCAAAGTCATTGGCATCGACCTCGGCACCACGAACTCCTGCGTGGCCGTCATGGAAGGCTCCAGCGCCAAGGTGATCGAGAACGCCGAAGGCACGCGCACCACGCCGTCCATGGTCGCCTTCGCGCAGAACGCGGAGCGTCTGGTCGGCCAGCCGGCCAAGCGTCAGGCGGTGACGAACCCCGAGAACACCCTCTTCGCGATCAAGCGTCTGATCGGCCGCCGCTACGACGATCCGCTGACCAAGAAGGACCAGGGCCTCGTCCCCTACAAGATCATTCCCGGCGACAACGGCGACGCCTGGGTGGAAGCCGTCGGCAAGAAGTACAGCCCGTCGCAGATCAGCGCCTTCATCCTGCAGAAGATGAAGGAGACGGCTGAGAACTATCTGGGCGAGAAGGTGACCCAGGCGGTCATCACCGTCCCGGCCTACTTCAACGACAGCCAGCGCCAGGCGACCAAGGACGCCGGCAAGATCGCCGGCCTGGAAGTGCTGCGCATCATCAACGAGCCGACGGCGGCCGCCCTGGCCTACGGCATGGAGAAGAAGGGCGCCGGCACCATCGCCGTGTACGACCTCGGCGGCGGCACCTTCGACGTCTCCGTGCTGGAGATCGGCGACGGCGTGTTCGAGGTGAAGTCGACCAACGGCGACACCTTCCTCGGCGGTGAGGACTTCGATGCCCGCATCATCGACTACCTCGCCGACGAGTTCCAGAAGGAGCAGGGCATCGACCTGCGCAAGGACCGTCTGGCCCTGCAGCGCCTGAAGGAAGCCGCCGAGAAGGCGAAGATCGAGCTGTCCTCGGCCATGCAGACCGAGGTCAACCTGCCCTTCATCACCGCCGACCAGTCCGGCCCGAAGCACCTGAACGTCAAGCTGACCCGCGCCAAGCTGGAAGCCCTGGTCGACGAGCTGGTCGCCCGCACGATCGAGCCCTGCAAGGCCGCTCTGCGCGACGCCGGCCTGAAGGCCAACGAGATCGACGAGGTGATCCTGGTCGGCGGCATGACCCGCATGCCCAAGGTCATCGAGGCGGTGAAGCAGTTCTTCGGCCGTGAGCCGCACCGCGGCGTGAACCCGGACGAGGTGGTCGCCATCGGCGCCGCCATCCAGGGCGGCGTGCTGAAGGGCGAGGTCAAGGACGTCCTGCTGCTCGACGTCACCCCGCTCAGCCTGGGCATCGAGACGCTGGGCGGCGTGTTCACCCGCCTGATCGACCGCAACACGACGATCCCGACCAAGAAGTCCCAGACCTTCTCGACCGCTGAGGACAACCAGAACGCGGTGACCATCCGCGTCTTCCAGGGCGAACGCGAGATGGCCGCGGACAACAAGCTGCTCGGCCAGTTCGACCTCGTCGGTATCCCGCCGGCCCCGCGCGGCGTGCCGCAGGTCGAGGTGACCTTCGACATCGACGCCAACGGCATCGTCAGCGTCACGGCGAAGGACAAGGCCACCGGCAAGGAGCAGCAGATCCGCATCCAGGCGTCGGGCGGCCTGTCGGACGCCGACATCAACAAGATGGTGAAGGACGCCGAGGCCCATGCCGCGGACGACAAGAAGCGCCGCGAGCTGGTGGACGCCCGCAACCACGCGGACGCGCTGATCCACACCACCGAGCGGACGATCAAGGAGAACGGCGACAAGATCCCGGCCGCCGACAAGACCGCCGCGGAGGCCGCCGTGGCCGAGCTGAAGTCGGTGCTGGACGGCGAGGATCTGGAGGCCGTGAAGGCGAAGACCGAGGCGCTGGCCCAGGTGTCGATGAAGCTGGGCGAGGCCATGTACAAGGCCGGCCAGGGCGAGGCCCCGGGCGCCGGTGCCGCCGGTGCGGCGGGCGCCGCCCCGAACGAGCCGGGCGTGGTCGACGCCGACTTCGAGGAAGTGGACGACGACAAGAAGAAGTCGGCCTAAGCGTTCGGAACCGGAGGCAATCGTTGGGCAGCCGCCCGTTGCCTCCGGTGTCACAGCCGGGAGAACCCGGCGCCATGCAGTATCGTCCGGCCCGTCATCCGTCCTGCGGTGGCGGGCCGGAGATATGATTGGTCTATTGTATGTGAAGGCGGTCGGGGCCCATGGCGAAACAGGACTATTACGAGCTGCTCGGGGTGGCGAAGGGCGCCAGCGCGGACGAGATCAAAAAAGCGTACCGCAAGATGGCGATGCAGTATCACCCGGACCGCAACCAGGGTGACAAGGACGCCGAGCACAAGTTCAAGGAAATCAGCGAAGCCTACGACGTCCTGAAGGACGAGCAGAAGCGCGCGGCCTACGACCGCTTCGGCCACGGCGCCTTCGAGAACGGGCGCGGCGGCGGTGGCGGCTTCGGCGGCTTCGATTTCGGCGGCGGTGGCGGCGGCTTCGCCGACATCTTCGACGAGATGTTCGGGGAGTTCATGGGCGGGCGCCGCGGCGGCGGCGGCGCGTCGGGCCGCGGCCAGGACCTGCGCTACAATCTGGAGATCGGGCTGGAGGAGGCCTTCAAGGGCACCACGGCCAACGTCCGCGTCCCCTCCACCGTCGCCTGCGATTCCTGCAGCGGCTCCGGGGCGGCGGCGGGAACCCAGCCGGTCACCTGCCCGACCTGCCAGGGCCATGGCAAGGTGCGCGCCCAGCAGGGCTTCTTTACCATCGAGCGCACCTGCCCGGCCTGCCACGGCCAGGGCCGCGTCATCAAGGACCCCTGCAAGAGCTGCGGCGGCGCCGGGCGCCTGCGCAAGGAGAAGACCCTCCAGGTCAACATCCCCGCGGGCGTGGAGGACGGCACCCGCATCCGTCTGGCCGGAGAGGGCGAGGCGGGGTTGCGCGGCGCGCCGCCGGGCGACCTCTACATCTTCCTGGCCATCGCGCCGCACCCGATCTTCCAGCGCGACGGCGCCAACATCCACTGCCGGGTGCCGATCCCGATGACCACCGCGGCGCTGGGCGGCACGGTGGAGGTGCCGACCATCGAGGGCAGCCGCACCAAGGTGACGGTCCCACCGGGCACCCAGTCCGGCCATCAGTTCCGCATCAAGGGCAAGGGCATGTCGGTGCTGCGCAGCCAGCAGCGCGGCGACATGTACATCCAGGCCGTCGTCGAGACTCCGGTCAACCTGACCAAGAAGCAGCAGGAGCTTCTGCGCGAGTTCGACACCGCCGGCAAGGAAGGCTCCCACCCGCAGTCCGAAGGCTTCTTCGCCAAGGTGAAGGAGCTGTGGGAAGACCTGAAGGACTGAGTGCCTTCCCTTCGTTCCGCCCCGTGAGAAAGGCCCGGCCGCCAGCCGGGCCTTTTTTATGCGCGCCGCGTTCTTTTGCCCCAGTGGTATGACCACTCCGGCGTTGACAGCGGCGGGCGGCGGGAAGACTGTCCCGGCAAATCACGTACAAATGCGTTGATGCCACAGGCCGCGCCGCATACGCACGTATCCCTGGAAATCACAGCAATTGCCGTTGCCGATGGGGGGCATCGCGTGTATCAACAAGCGCTTAATCTCCTCAGGCGGTTCGCGGAGAGGGCATTCCAGGCGGTGAGCGGCGATCTCTCCTTCGAGCAGTTGCGCGACCTGATGCATCCGGGCGGACACACCCCGATCATCCAGCGTCGCCGGGCCGTGCTGATCCATTCCCGCGTCCGCATGGTCGCGGCGGTCTTTGCGGTGCTGACGCCGCTGTGGATCGTCATCGACGTCTTCATCTTCCCCTGGCCGCTGTGGGGCTATCTGGCCGGCCTGCGGCTGGTGTCCAGCTTCGCCTTCGGCGCGCTGGCGCTCGGCTACCGGATCTGCGACGACATGGGCAGCGCGTGGCGGGGACTGGCCCTGCTGCTGGCGGTGCCGACGATCTTCTTCCTCGCCTCGCACCCCATGCTGAACGAGGACATGATCGCGGGAAGCGCGCTGGCGGTGGCCGCCGGCTACGCCTTCCTGCCCTTCGTGATGGTGGCGGGGCTCAGCGTCTTCCCGCTGACCGCGCTGGAGGGTCTGGCCTTCGCGACGCCGATGCTGGCGGCGCACATGCTGGCCGGGGTCTACGGCTCGCTGGTCTTCCCCTTCCCCTCTTATCTGGGCGCCCTGTGGCTGCTGGTGCTCATCATGGTGGTGGCGACGCTGGCGGCGATGAGCCAGCTGCACTTCATGATGGCCCTGGTCGATCAGGCGTCGCACGACGGGCTGACCGGCGCCTTCTCCCGCCGCATCGGGGAGGAGCTTCTGCGGCTGCAGTTCGCCCACGCCCAGCGCTCGGACCATCCGCTGTCGGTGATCTTCTTCGATCTGGACAATTTCAAGTCGATCAACGACCGCTTCGGCCACGACCAGGGGGATAAGCAGCTCGGACGGTCGGCGGAGGCGATACGCGCCATGCTGCGCCAATCCGACGTGCTGGTCCGCTGGGGCGGCGAGGAGTTCGTGGTCATCATGCCCAACACCGGCCGTCAGGGCGCCCTGACCGCGGTGGAGCGGCTGCACGAGCGGGGCCTGGGCAAGCGTCCGGACGGAACCCTGCAGACCGCCAGCATTGGCGTCGCCGAATACCTCCACGACCGCCCGTTGGACTGGGAAAGGCTGGTCGATCTGGCCGACCAGCGCATGTACGCGGCCAAGCAGTCCGGCAAGAACCGCATCGTCGCCGACGACCGCGTCCCCGAACCCGCCTGACCGCCTTCCATCAGTCGTTGCGCAGCAGCGGGGCGGAGGGCTGGCCGAGCGCCCGCCATGTCCCGAGGAAGCCGAAGGCCAGCGTGATGGCGGTGCTGAGCAGCGCCGTGGTCAGCACGGCCGACGGCAGGAAGGTCCAGTCCCAGCGCATCAGGAAGGTCATCACCGCCCAGGCCGTGATGGTGCCGATGACCCCGGCAATGGCCGCGGTCAGGATGCCGAGCAGCCCGTATTCCAGCAGGAACGCCTTCAGCACGTCGGCCCGCGTGGCGCCCAGCACCTTCAGCACCACCGCGTCGTAGACCCGGCGGCGGTGCCCGGCGGCGACCGCCCCGGCCAGCACCAGCGTGCCGGCGGCCAGCGTGATGCCCGCGGTGATGCGCACCGCCGTGCCGATGTGGCCGAGCATGGTGCCCACCGTGTCCAGCGCGTCCTTCACCCGCACCAGCGTCACGTTGGGGAAGCGCTGCAGGACGGAGCGCTGAACCTCCGGCTCCGCCGCCGGGGTGCTGCGGACGGTGGCGATCCAGGTCTGCGGCGCCCGCTCCAGCGTGCCCGGCGCGAAGACCAGGGCGAAGTTGATGGCCAGCGTCGAGAAGTCGGCGGCGCGCACGTTGCCCACCGTCGCCTCGATGGTGCGGCCCAGGACGTTGATCCCCATGGTGGCACCAGGACCGATGCCGAAGGCGCTCGCCACGTTCTGGTGGATGGAGATCAGCGGCGCCCCCTTGTAGTCCTCCGGCCACCAGGAGCCGGCGACGATCTCCGAATGCTCCGGCAGCTTTGCCGAATAGGTGATGCCGCGGTCGCCGGACAGCACCCAGGACTGCTCGGGGTTGACCAACGCCTTTTCCGCCGGCTGGCCGTTCACCGTCTCGATCCGCCCGCGCAAGGACGGCACCGCCTCGAACCCGCTGGTGCCGGGCAGGGCGGAGACCATCTGCTTCAGCGGCTCGAACTGGTCGGGCTGGATGTCCACGAAGAAGAAGCTGGGCGCGTCCTTCGGGATCGTCTCGTTGACCCGGCGGGAGAAGTTGCCCTCGATCAGCGCGATGGCGACGAGAACCGTCAGGCCGAGGCCGAGCGACAGCACCACCGCCCCGGTCGGGTTGCCCGGCCGATGCAGGTTGGCGAGCGCCAGCCGCAGCCCCGGACGGCGCGGGCGCCCCGCCGCCGCGGCCCCGCGCACCACCAGCCAAGCGGCCACGCGGAAGGCGATGAAGGTGGCGATGGAGCCGCCGACGAACCAGGCGGCGAACATTTTGTTGTGCGCGGTGGCGACGGCCAGCCCGGCCAGAGCCGCAACGGTCAGCGCCATCGCCGCCAGATAGACCGCGCGCGGGCGGCCCCCGGCGGGGGCGACCACGTCGCGGAACTGCGCCGCCGCCGGCACCTCCCGCGCCCGGCCCAACGGCCACAGCGAGAAGGTCAGCGCGGTCAGCAGGCCGTAGAGCGCGGCCAGAGCCAGGGCGCTCGGGTAGACGCCGATCCGGGTGGGCACCGGCAGCACCTGATCGAGCAGCGACCCCAGACCCAGCGGCGCCACCGCGCCGAGCAGCAGCCCCAGCAGGATGCCCAGCCCGGACAAGGCGAGGATCTGCAGCAGATAGACCTGGAAGACCAGATCGCCCGGCGCGCCCAGGCATTTCAGCGTGGCGATGGTGCGGGCGCGCGAATCGAGATGGCTGCGCACCGCGTTGCCCACCCCGACCCCGCCGACCAGCAGGGCGGTCAGCCCGACCAGCGTCAGGAACAGCGTCATGCGGTCGATGAAGCGCTCGATCTGCGGGGAGGCGTTGGTGAAGTCGCGGACCCGCCAGCCGGCGTCGGGGAAGCGCGCCGTCAGCGCCGTCTGCCACGCCGCCACGTCGGTGCCCGGCGGCAGGGCCAGCTTGGCGGTCCAATAGACGATGCTGCCGGGCTGGAGCAGGCCGGTGCCCTCCAGCGACGGCAGGCCGATCATCACCCGCGGCCCCAGCGAGAAGGCGCCGTTGGACGCCCGGTCCGGCTCCCGCGTCAGCACGCCGCGCACGGCGAACTCGCCCTCGCCCAGGCGCAGCGTGTCGCCGGTCTTCAGCCCCAGCCGGTCGAGCAGCCCGTCCTCGACCAGCGCGCCCCAGCGCCCGTCGCGGTTGGCCAGCGCCGTGTGCAGGTCGCCCTCCGGCGCCAGGGCCACGGAGCCGTAGAGCGGGTAGACGCCGTCCACCGCCTTCATCTCGACCAGCGTGGACCGCTGGTCGTCGGCGGAGCGGGCCATGGCGCGCATCTCCACCGACTGCGACAGGCGCCCGGCCTGTTCCAGCCAGGAGCGCTGCTCGTCGGTCGGCGGTGCGTAGATCTGCCGCAGCGCGACGTCGCCGCCCAGGATCGCCCGCCCGTCCGCCTGCAGGCCCGACAGCACGCCGCCGGACACGGAGTTGACCGCGGCGATGGCCGCGACGCCGAGCGTCAGGCAGGCGAGGAAGATGCGGAATCCCTTCAGTCCCCCGCGCAGCTCGCGGCGGGCCAGACGGAAGGCGAGGGCGAGGTTGGTCATCGGTGCGTCCGGCGAGGGTGTGTGGTTGGTGGCGGGAGGTGGTCGCGTCGGGCCCCCACCCAACCCTCCCCCGCTTTCGCAGGGGAGGGCTTTATCTCCTCCCCCTGCGAAGCGGGGGGAGGTCGGGAGGGGGGGCGCAACGCGACCACTCCCTCGAAGGACGCTCAGTCCCCCGCCACGCGCTCGCGCTCGGCGCGGGCGGCCGTGCCGTCGTCGACGATGCGCCCGTCCATCAGGCGCACGGTCCGGTCGCAGCGGTCGGCCAGGGACGGGTCGTGGGTGATCAGCACCAGCGTCGTGCCCCGCCGCTCGGCAAGGTCGAACAAAAGCTCCACGATGGTGGCGCCGGTGCCGATGTCGAGGTTGCCGGTCGGCTCGTCGGCCAGCAGCAGCGACGGCTCGGCGACGAAGGCGCGGGCCAGGGCGACGCGCTGCTGCTCGCCGCCGGAGAGCTGGCCCGGATAGTGGCTCAGCCGGTGGCCCAGCCCGACCGCCTCCAGCCCGGAGCGCGCGCGGTCGAAGGCGTCGGCGGCCCCGGCGAATTCCAGGGGGATGGCGACGTTCTCCAGCGCGGTCATCGTCGGCACGAGGTGGAAAGCCTGGAAGACGATCCCCACATGGTCGCGGCGGAAGCGCGCAAGCCCGTCCTCGTCCAGCCGGCCCAGATCCTGTCCGGCGACACGCACGGTCCCGCCCGTGGGGCGTTCCAGCCCGGCCATGACCATCATCATGGTCGATTTGCCGGAGCCCGACGGGCCGACCACGCCGACCCGTTCACCGGGCCGGATGCGGAGATTCAAGCCTCTCAGGATGTTGACGGGTCCGGCCGCGCTGTCCAATCTCAGATGCACCTCGTCGAGATCGACGATGGTGGACTCAACGGAATCGGGTCGGGACATTGGCATGCGTCTCTGGAACGGGCGGGGAAATGGGCGGGAAAACCTCACGCCATATGGCATGGTGCGCCGCCATTTCAACATGGCCCTCCTTCGGTCGGGGCTGGCCGCTCTCGCCGTCGTTGCGGGAATCGGCGTGACCGCGCCCGCGTCCGCCCAGACGGATGCGGGGAAAGGCCCCTACACCCTTCTGGCGCTCGGCGACAGCCTGACCGCCGGCTACGGCCTTCCCGAAGCGCAGTCCTTCACTCCCCAGTTGCAGGCGGCGCTGAGGGAGAAAGGCTACGACGTCACCGTCGTCAACGCCGGCGTGTCGGGCGACACCACGGCTGGCGGTCTGTCGCGGCTCGACTGGGCGCTGGCCGACAAGCCGGACGCCGTGCTGGTGGAACTTGGGGCGAACGACATGCTGCGCGGGCTCGACCCCACCGCTGCGCGCGCCAACCTCGACGCCATCCTGAAGCGGCTGACCGGCGAGAAGCTGCCCGTGCTGCTGGCCGGCATGTACGCGTCGCCCAGCCTGGGCCGCGCGTACGGGGACCGCTTCAACGCCATCTACCCGGATCTGGCGAAGACGTACGACGTACAGCTCTACCCGTTCTTCCTGGACGGCGTGGCGGCCGACGCCGCGCTGAACCAGCCTGACGGCATCCATCCCAATGCGGCCGGCGTGAAGGTGATCGTGGAGCGCATCACGCCCCACGTCGCCCGCCTTCTGGACGGCATCGCCAAAAACGGAGGCTGAAGACCCATGGCGACCCTGGCCGGCGACACCGCCACCACCGAGAGCTTCTTCAAGGCCGCATCGGCCACCGGCACCGAATGGGGCGCCGTCGTCAAGTCCTGCCTGGACGAATTGGGGGCCGTGGAGGGCTGCAACCTCGGTTTCCTCTACATCACCGACGCGCTGGCCGAGCACGCGACGAGCATGGTCACGCTGCTGCGCGGCGTCACCGGCATCCGCGACTGGGTGGGCACGGTCGGCATCGGCGTCTGCGCCAACGACGAGGAAATCTTCGACAAGCCGGGCATCGCCGTGATGGTGGCCCGCCTTCCGCCGGAGGGCTTCCGCCTGTTCCCGGTGGTGTCGGGCGACATGGAGCCGCTGCGCCGCATGGCCGGCGGCTGGCTGGACAAGCACGGCGCCATGCTGGCGCTCGCCCACGCCGACCCGCGCCACCAGGACTTGGCCGGTCTGGTTGTTTCGCTGGCGGAATCAACCGGGGCCTTCCTGGTCGGCGGCCTGTCGGCCTCCCGCTCGGAGTTCCCGCAATTCACCATCCCCGGCAACACCGCCACGATGACCGCCGGGCCGGTGGCCGACGGCGGCGTGTCGGGCGTGCTGTTCGCGCCGCAGGTGCCGGTCGCCACCGGCCTCAGCCAGGGCTGCACGCCCATCGGACCGGTGCGCACCATCACCGCGGCGGACGACAACGTCGTCCTGGAGATCGACGGGCGCCCGGCGCTGGAGGTCTTCAAGGAGGACATCGGCGAGTTGCTGGCCCGCGACCTCAAGCGGGTGTCCGGCTACATCTTCGCCGGCCTGCCGATCGCCGGCAGCGACACGGCGGACTATCTGGTCCGCGACCTGATCGCCATCGACCCGCGCGCCGGCTGGATCGCCGTCGCCCACCATGTGCAGAGCGGCCAGCCCATCCTGTTCACCCGCCGCGACCAGCAGAGCGCCGAAGCCGACATGCGCCGCATGCTGGCCAATCTGAAGAAGCGCGTGAAGACCACCCCGAAGGGCGCCCTCTACGTCAGCTGCATCGCCCGCGGCCCCAGCCTGTTCGGCGAGGGCAGCCAGGAGCTGGCGCTGATCCGCGAAACCTTCGGCGACATCCCGCTGGCCGGATTCTTCGCCAGCGGCGAGATCTCCAACGCCCGCCTGTACGGATACACCGGCGTGCTCACCCTGTTCCTTTAAGGATCATAGACAAATGCAATACCGTCCGCTCGGCCGCACCGGCCTGTCGGTCAGCGCCATCGGCCTGGGCACCATGACCTGGGGCCGCCAGAACAGCGAGGCCGAGGGCCACGCCCAGATGGATTACGCGCTCGGCGAGGGCGTCAATTTCTGGGACACGGCGGAGATGTACGCCATCCCCCCGACCGCCGACACGTACGGACGTACGGAGGAGGTGATCGGCACCTGGTTCAAGGCGACCGGCAAGCGCGATCAGGTGATCCTGGCGAGCAAGGTCGTCGGCGCCAGCGACGGCGGCTTCGCCTGGGTGCGCAACGGCGAGGCGAAGCTCGACCGCGCCAACATTTTCGCGGCGGTGGAGGCCAGCCTGCGCCGGCTCCAGACCGACTACATCGACCTGTACCAGCTCCATTGGCCCGACCGTGCGACCAACCGCTTCGGGGCGCGCAACTACGTCCACCGGCCGGAGAAGGACGGCACGCCCATCGAGGAGACTCTGTCGGCGCTCGACGAGCTGGTGACGTCCGGCAAGGTCCGCCACATCGGCGTGTCGAACGAGTCGCCCTGGGGGGTGATGCAGTTCCTCAAGCTGGCGGAGGACAAGGGCCTGCCGCGCATCGCCTCGATCCAGAACGCCTACAACCTGCTGAACCGGACCTTCGAGCAGGGTCTGGCCGAGGTGTCGCTGCGCGAGGATGTCGGGCTTCTGGCTTACTCGCCGCTGGCCGCCGGCACGCTGACCGGCAAGTATCTGGACGGCGCCGTTCCCGCCGGCACCCGCCGTGCGCTGGATCACCGCAAGTCGCGCTATGCCACCGTCAACGCCGACGTGGCCACCCGCGAGTATCTGGACGTCGCCCGGCGCCACGGCCTGTCGCCGACCCAGATGGCCATCGCCTTCACCCTGCAACAGCCCTTCGTGGCGTCCTCGCTGATCGGCGCGACCACCATGGAGGACCTCAAGTCCAACATCGCGGCGGCGGAGGTCACGCTGTCGGACGAGGTGATGAAGGACATCGAGGCGGTCAACGCCCGCTATCCCGACCCCTGCCCGTAACCGTTCCGGAAAGCCAATGATCCGTCTCTTCGTCGCCCTCGATTTTCCGGAGGATGTGCGCCGGCGTCTGGCGGGGCTGGGCGGCGGCGTGCCCGGCGCCCGCTGGACCGACGCGGACAACCTGCACCTGACGCTCCGCTTCATCGGGGAGGTGCCGGAGGATCAGGCGGCGGAGATCGACGAGTCGCTGGCGCAGATCGCGGCGCCGGCCTTCGATCTGGTTCTGGACGGCGTGGGCGTGTACGGCAGCGGCCGCAACGCCCGTGTCCTCTGGGCCGGGGTGGAGCGCAGCGACGCCTTGTCGCACCTCCAGTCCAAGGTCGAGTCGGCGCTGGTCCGCTGCGGCCTGCCGGCAGAGGAGCGCAAATTCTCGCCCCACGTCACGCTCGCCCGGCTGAAGGACGCGCCGAAGGACCGGATCGGGCGCTTCGTCGAGGAGCGCGGGATGTTCCGCGCCGGTCCGATCCGGATGGAGCACTTCACGCTCTACCGCAGCCACCTGGGCAAGGGGGCCGCGGTGTACGAGGCGCTGTCGGAATATGGGTTGGGGTGACGGGCGGGCGGCGCCTTACAGCGGCACGCCCTTGATCATCCGCGGCAGTTCGCCGACCACACCCATGGCGTGCCGCATGAAGAAGCGCTTCAGCGGCGGTAGGCGGTTCACGACGGCCATGCCGACGTCGCGGGCCAGCTTGATCGGCGGGATGTTGTTGGAGAACAGGTGCACAAGACCGTCGCAGACCACGGCCAGCAGCACCGTGTCGAAGCGGCGCCAGCGCTGGAAGCGGGCCAGCACCTCCGGCGAGCCGACGTCCAGCCCCAGCCGGTGGGCGTCCACGATCACCTCGGCGAGCGCCGCCACGTCGCGCAGGCCCAGGTTCAGCCCTTGCCCGGCGATGGGGTGGATGGCGTGGGCCGCCTCGCCGATCAGGGCGACGCGCTCCGCGATGAAGCGCTCGGCCAGAAGGACCGACAGCGGCCAGGCGTCGCGCCGGGTCACCAGCTCGATGTCGCCCAGATAGCCGCCCGACCGGCGGGTCAGCTCGTCGATGAACTGGTCCTCGGGCAGCTTCAGATACATGTCGACCAGCGACCGCTTCTCGCTCCACACGATGGAGGAGCGGTTCCCGGTCATCGGCAGCACGGCGAAGGGGCCATTGGGCAGGAAATGCTCCACCGCCACGCCATTGTGCGGCTCCGAATGGCGGATCGTGCAGATGATCGCAGTCTGGTCGTAGGCCCAAGTGCGCAGCTTGATCCCGGCGCTCTCCCGCGCCAGCGAGCGGCGGCCGTCGGCCCCGACCACCAGCCGCGCCTTGACCACCCGCCCGTCGGCCAGCGTCACCGTGGCGCCGGCGCGGGTGCGCTCGATCGACACCGCCTGGGCCGGGGCCAGATGGTGCAGGCCGGGCAGTTCCTTGGCGCGGGCGAACAGGGCGCGGCGCATGTCCTTGTTGTCGAGAATCCAGCCGAAGGGCTGGTTCTTGCCGTCCCAGGTCAGCTCCGTGTGGTCGTAATGGACAAACAGGGGCGAGAACTGGTCGGCCACCCGGATGTCCAGGATCGGGCCGGCGTAGGGCTCCATGTGCTTCCACACGCCCGCCCCCTCCAGCACCTTCATCGAGGCGTAGGCGACCGCCGTGGTGCGGATGTCGAAGTCGTCCCCCGCCTGCCGGTCCGGGCTGTCGCGGTCGATGCAGACGACCGGAACACCCGCGGTGGCCAGGGCCGCCGCCATGCTGAGTCCGGCCAGTCCGCCGCCCAACACGACGACGTCGGTCGTGATCTCCTGCGCTGCGGTGGTGCCCGATTCGGTCATGATGGCGCTGCCCTTCGATCAGTGTAGACGGGTACGAACAATCGTTCCGCTTGGTCCGGATGTCCAGCGGCGCTGCGTCGCGGCCCACGAATTGCGTAATTGTTAGGCATAGCTTGCCCAATCGATCGGCGAAACAGCCAAAAACCGCTGAAAAGGGCCGATTCTGCAACCGGCACGATTTTTGAAGACATTGCTTTTTATGGTCGAGGCGAACACGCTCGAGTCACGTTCGGAAAACCCGCCGCCATGGCGGGATCGGCCGAGGGGGGACCGGGCGACCGCAAGGGCCCGCAAACACGCATACCAAGGGGAAGCCACATGAAACTGGTTATGGCCATCATCAAGCCGTTCAAGCTCGACGAAGTGCGCGAGGCGCTGACATCGCTCGGGATCCAGGGCCTGACGGTGAGCGAGGTGAAGGGCTTCGGACGCCAGAAGGGTCAGACCGAGATCTACCGCGGCGCCGAGTATTCCGTGAGCTTCCTGCCCAAGGTGAAGGTGGAGGTCGCGGTGTCCGACGACCAGTACGAGCAGGTGGTCGAGGCGATCCAGAAGGCCGCCAACACCGGCCGCATCGGCGACGGCAAGATCTTCGTGCTGGACATCGCCCAGGCCGTGCGCATCCGCACCGGCGAGACCAACACCGAAGCTCTCTGAGGCGTCCTGGAGGAAGCGGACCGGGCGGGGCATCATCGCCCGGCCCCTCCCGCGAGGGGGGAAGGCGCGTCCGCTTTTTCTTGCCGCGGGGCATCGATGATCTGCCCGGTGACTTGAGGCCGGGAACGCCAGTCTTTCCACCGTGGCGCCAAGGCCGCCGGAACGGGCGGCGTATGCTTTCCCTTGACCGGGCTTCGTCCGGTTTTGTGCCCTTGTGCCGGGACTCCACCGCCGGTAGGATCGTTTCCGTTTCGTATCGGGCAGAGGCCCCCAGAGGCCACTGACGGGCCGTGCCCCTCGGGGCCGGCCCGGCCTTCTCGGGCCGTCCTCATGGAAAGGATTCTCGGCGGCATGTCGCTCCCGGACCTCGGCACCTTCGCTCTCGTCAACGACCGGCTCGACCGGCTCTCGGACTACCCCTTCACCCGGCTGGCGGCCCTGCTGTCCGGGGTGACGCCGCGCGCCAACGCCGAGCCGATCATGATGTCGGTGGGCGAGCCGCAGCACCAGCCGCCGGCCATCATCGACGAGACGTTGCGCGCCAACGCCCATCTGTGGGGCAAATACCCGCCGGTCGGCGGCACGCCGGAGTTCCGCGAGGCGGTGGGCGCTTGGCTGACCCGCCGCTACGCCCTGCCGGACGGGCTGTTCGATGCTGAAAAGTCGGTCCTGCCGGTGTCTGGCACGCGCGAAGCGCTGTTCCTCCTCGCCCTGCTGGCCGTGCCGCCGTCCAAGGTGGGACGCCAGCCGGCGGTGCTGATGCCCAACCCCTTCTACGCGCCCTACGAGGGAGCGGCCCTGCTGGCGGGGGCGGAGCCGGTGTTCCTGCCCTCCACCCGCGAGACCGGCTTCCTGCCCGACCTCGACGCGCTGACGCCGGAACTGCTGGAACGCACGGCGCTGTTCTACCTCTGCACCCCGGCCAACCCGCAGGGGGCGGCGGCGGACGCCGCCTATCTGGAGCGGGCGATCGGGCTGGCGCGGCGCTACGGCTTCATCCTGGCGGTGGACGAGTGCTACGCCGAGATCTACCTGGACAAGCCGCCGGTCGGCGCGCTCCAGGTCGCGTCGGGGCTGGTCCATGACGGGAAGCCCTGGGCGAACATCCTGGTCTTCCATTCCCTGTCCAAGCGGTCGAGCGCCGCCGGGCTGCGGTCGGGCTTCGTGGCCGGCGATCCGGAGCTGATGTCCCGCTTCACCCGCCTGCGCAGCTACTCCAACGCCGGAATGCCGCTGCCGGTGCTGGCGGCCAGCGCCGCCCTGTGGCGGGACGAGGCCCATGTCGAGGAGAACCGCGCGCTCTACCGCGCCAAGTTCGACGCGGCGGAGGCTTCGCTGAAGGGGCGCTACGGCTACTACCGGCCCGACGGCGGCTTCTTCCTGTGGCTGGAGGTCGGCGACGGCGAGGAGGCGACGCGCCGCCTGTGGGCGGAGGGCGGCATCCGCGTGCTGCCCGGCGCCTACCTGACCCGCAGCAATCCCGGCGAGGCCAACCCCGGCGCCCCCTTCATCCGCATCGCGCTGGTGAACGACGCCGAGACGGTCGCCCACGCCTGCAGCACCATCGCCCGCATCCTGGGATAAGAGCCGCCCGGTTCGGCCCAACCCGGTTCGGCCCAAGTCACCCCGGTCTTTCGCCCGAAGGACGGGTCCGGTTCAGCACGTTCTTGAGGACCTTCTGCCCATGGCACGACCCGCAAGCCCCCGCAGCGGAAGCGGCAAAAGCGCCGGAGCACGGCCCGCCGGAGCGCGGCCGGAAAAGCCGCCCTTCTTCTCGCCCGCCACGCGCGCCTTCGTGGTGGCGCGGGCACGCGAGCTGGCGGGCTTCGCGCTGGGCGTGGTCGGTCTGGTGCTGATGGTCATCCTGGGCAGCTACAACCCGGCCGACCCCTCGTGGAACGCCGTTCCGGCGGCGAACACCCACATCCACAACCTGTTCGGTCGGTTCGGCGCCCATCTGGCGGACGTCCTGATCCAGTCGCTGGGCTGGGCGGCCTATCTGCTGGCCCTGGTCCCGATGATGTGGGGCTGGCGGCTCAGCCTGCAGAAGAGCATCCGCCATCCGCTGTTCCGCAGCGTGCTGGCGGTGTGGGGCGTGCTTCTGGTCGCCATGTTCCTGGCCGGGATGGGCGGCGGGGGCGAGGACCCGCTGAACGGCCATCCCGGCGGCAGCTTCGGCATCGTGCTGCTGGACGGGGTCAGCAAGCTGCTGTTCGGCGGCCCCGGCAATCCGCTGGTCGGCACCGTGGCCGGCGTGGCCGGCGGGCTGATCCTGTTCGTCGCCATGGGCCTGTCGATCCGCGAATGGGCGGCCAGCCTGCGCGAGACCGCCGCCGGCCTCGCCCGCCTCGGGCGGGGCGCGCGGGCCGGCGTGTCCTTCATGCGCGACAAGGGCGCGGAGGCCGCGCGCAACGCCGCGCGCCAGACCGGTGGCCTGCTGCGCCGGGAGCCCAGCCTCGCCACCGCGGACAAGAAGGCCGTCGCCCCGACTCTCGACGACACACCCGACGAGGACGGCGCCGCCATCACCCTGCGCGCCGCGCCGCGCGGCCGGCTGTCCGACTCCATCAGCGTCGAGCCGCGCGTGGAGGCCAAGACCCGCGCCGTTCCGGTGGTCACCCCGCCCGCCGGGGGCAAGACGAAGGCCGCCGACCAGGGGCGCCCGTCCAAGCAGGCCGCCCTCAATCTGGAGGAGGCGGACGGCTACGAGCTGCCGCCGCTCGACCTGCTCCAGATCGTCCCGACCAGCGTGCGCGGCGAGAAGGTGGACGAGGCGGCGCTGCGCGAGAACGCGGTGAAGCTGGAAGGCGTGCTGTCCGACTTCGGCGTGCGCGGCGAGGTGCAGAAGGTCCATCCCGGCCCGGTCGTCACCCTCTACGAGCTGGAGCCGGCCCCCGGCACCAAGTCGTCCCGTGTCATCGGTCTGGCCGACGACATCGCCCGCTCGATGAGCGCGGTGTCCGTGCGTGTCGCCGTGGTGCCGGGCCGCAACGTCATCGGCATCGAGTTGCCCAACGCCAAGCGCGAGACGGTGCTGCTGCGCGAGCTGCTGGCCGGCGACGTCTTCGACAAGACGGCGGGCAAGCTGCTGCTGGCGCTCGGCAAGGACATCGGCGGCCAGTCGGTGGTGGCCGACCTCGCTCGCTTCCCGCACCTGCTGGTCGCCGGCACGACGGGCTCGGGCAAATCGGTGGCGATCAACACGATGATCCTGTCGCTGCTCTACCGCCTGCCGCCCGACCGCTGCCGCTTCATCATGATCGACCCCAAGATGCTGGAGCTGTCGGTCTATGAGGGCATCCCCCATCTGCTGACGCCGGTCGTCACCGACCCGAAGAAGGCGGTGGTCGCCCTGAAATGGACGGTGCGGGAGATGGAGGACCGCTACCGCAACATGTCCAAGCTGGGCGTGCGCAACATCGAGGGCTACAACGCCCGCCTGCGCGAGGCCCGCGCCGACGGCGAGCTGCTGACCCGCCGCGTCCAGACCGGCTTCGACCCCGACACCGGCAAGCCGATCTTCGAGGAGCAGCCGCTCGACCTGAAGGAGCTGCCCTACATCGTCGTGATCGTCGACGAGATGGCCGACCTGATGCTGGTGGCGGGCAAGGACATCGAGGCGGCGATCCAGCGGCTGGCCCAGATGGCCCGCGCCGCCGGCATCCACCTGATCATGGCGACGCAGCGCCCGTCGGTGGACGTCATCACCGGCACCATCAAGGCCAACTTCCCGACCCGCATCAGCTTCCAGGTCACCTCCAAGATCGACAGCCGCACCATCCTCGGCGAGCAGGGGGCGGAGCAGCTCCTCGGCCAGGGCGACATGCTCTACATGGCCGGCGGCGGCCGAATCACCCGCGTCCACGGCCCCTTCGTCGCCGACGGCGAGGTCGAGCAGGTGGTGAAGTTCCTGAAGACCCAGGGCGAGCCGAGCTACGTCGACGCCATCACCGAGGAGGACGACGAGGACGGCGGTTCCTTCGACGACGGGTCGGGCGCCGGCGGCGGGTCGGGCGACGACCTCTACGACAAGGCGGTGGCGGTGGTCTGCCGCGAGCGCAAGGCGTCGACCAGCTTCATCCAGCGCCAGCTCCGCATCGGCTACAACTCCGCCGCCCGTCTGATCGAGCGGATGGAGACCGAAGGCGTGGTCAGCAAGCCCAACCACGCCGGCAAGCGCGAAGTCCTGGCCCGCAACATCGAGGAGTGAGCGGGGGCTTTCGCCCCTCCCTAACCCTCCCCCGCTCTCGCAGGGGAGGGAACTGCCGCCGCTTCGCCCAAGCCCCCTCTCCCTCGAAGAGGGGGAGGGTTGGGGAGGGGTAGAGCGCTCTTTCTCCTTGGAACCACCACCGCCGCGCCCCATTTCCGCCCGGAACGTCCGGTTACCTAGCAGGCATCATGAAGATCCCGTTCTGCCGCATTCTGGCTGCCGCTGCCGTCGCTCTGTCCGTCACCACGGCGGGAGCGGTCCTCGACCCCGCGCTCGCCGCTCCCCGCGCCGCCGCCCTGTCCACCCAGGACCAGGCGCTGGTGGCCCAGGCGGAAAGCTACCTGAACGGCATCGGCACGCTGCAATCTAAGTTCGTGCAGGTCGCCCCGAACGGGCACCAGACCACCGGCACCTTCTACCTCGCGCGTCCCGGCCGGATGCGGCTGGAGTACGACGCGCCGGTGAAGGACTTCGTCGTCGCCGACGGCGCCTTCATCTTCTATTGGGACGGGGAGATGCGGCAGCAGTCCAGCGCCCCCATCGGCAGCACGCTGGCCGACTTCATCCTGCGCAAGAACATCCGGCTGTCCGGCGACGTGACGGTGACCGGCGTCTATCAGGCGCCGGGGCTGGTGGAAATCAGCCTGACCGAGACCAAGGACCCCGGCAAGGGCACCCTGACGCTGGTCTTCGAGGATCGGCCCTTCCAGCTCCGCAAATGGCGGGTGCTGGACGCCCAGGGGCTGACGACCGAGGTGGCGCTGATGAATCCGCGCGAGGGCATGCAGTTCGACTCAAAGCTCTTCTACTTTATCGAACCCAGCAAGGGCGACTACGGCCGCAGCAACTGATCCGCCCCGGCGGGTTTGCACGGAAGTCGCGCGAATCCCGCCGCTGCGACAACCCGCCGCCGCAACGAAGTCCTCCTGATCCTGTTGCCGTGATGTATCGGGGGCGCTCACCCGCCCCCGGTGCACTCGAACGGATGAGGGGAGACGAGACATGGCTACGGAGGCGATGTACGAGGCCCGGCGGATCCAGGGCATGAACGATCTGCTGGCGCGCAACTGGTGGGCGCTGGCGTTGCGCGGTGCCGGGGCGGTGATGCTCGGCCTGCTGGCTTTCCTTCTGCCGGGGGCGACGGTTGCCACCCTGGCGGTTCTGCTCGCGGCCTACCTGCTGATGGACGGACTGTTCGCCATCATCGGCGGCGTCCGCGCCGCCCAGGCGCAGGAGCGCAGCCTGCCCTTCATTCTCGACGGCGTGGTCAGTCTGGTGGCGGGCGCCGTAGCCCTGCTGTGGCCGGAGGCGAGCCTGTTCGCGCTGATCTTCGTGATCGCCGCCTGGTCGGTCATCACCGGCTTCGCCAAGATCATGACCGCGTGGCGCATGCACCGCACCCATGGCAAATGGGCTTGGGGCGTGGCCGGCGCCCTGTCGGTGCTGTTCGGTTTCGGCATGTGGGTCCTGCCGTCGCTGGGCCTGCTGGCCGTGGCGCTGGGTGTGGGCAGCTATCTGATCGCCTATGGCGCGCTGGCCATCATCACCGCCGTCCGCCTGCGCCGCTGCCTGCACGACCGGAATCATCATTCCAACCACGGCAACGCCGTGGCGGCGGAGTAAAAGCTTATCGTCCGGGGGCGATGCGGCGGTAGCCGAGCGCCTCCGCGATGTGCGGGCGGCGCACGCCGCCCCCGCCATCCAAGTCGGCCAGCGTGCGGGCGACGCGCATGACCCGGTGATAGCCGCGGGCCGAGAGCTTCAGCCGCTCCGCCGCTTCGGTCAGCAGGGCTCGGCCCGGCTGGTCGGGGGCGGCGGCCTTCTCCAGCAGTTCGCCATCTGCCTCGGCGTTGGTGCGCACCGCCCGGCCCTCGGGAAAGGGGCCGAAACCGGCGTAGCGCTCCGCCTGGACGGCGCGAGCCACCGCCACGCGGGCGGCCACGTCGGCGCTCCCCTCTGCGGGCGGCGGCAGGCTGAGGTCGGCGGGGCTGACGGCGGGCACGTCGATGTGCAGGTCGATGCGGTCGAACAGCGGCCCGCTTATTTTGGACTGGTAGTCGGCGGCGCATTTCGGCGCGCGGGCGCAGGCCAGCGACGGGTCGTCGAGATGCCCGCAGCGGCAGGGGTTCATGGCGGCGATCAACTGCACCCGCGCCGGGTAGGTCACATGGTGGTTCACCCGGCTGACGACGGCCTTGCCGGTTTCCAAGGGCTGGCGCAGCGCCTCCAGCGTGCCGCGCGGGAATTCGGGAAGCTCGTCGAGAAACAGAACGCCCTTGTGGGCGAGCGAAATCTCGCCGGGCTTGGCGCGCGACCCGCCGCCGACCAGGGCGGGCAGGCTGGCCGACTGGTGCGGCGACCGGTAGGGGCGCTGGCGCAGCAGTTTGCCGCCTTCCAGCAACCCGGCGACGCTGTGGATCATCGAGACCTCCAGCGCCTCCGCCGGGTCGAGCGGCGGCAGCAGGCCCGGCAGCCTTGCGGCCAGCATCGACTTGCCGGAGCCGGGCGGCCCGATCATCAGCAGATTGTGCGATCCGGCGGCGGCGACCTCCAGCGCGCGTTTGGCCGTCTCGTTGCCCTTGACGTCGCGCAGGTCGAGCGGCGCCCCGGCGCTCTCCTGGATGCGCGGACGGGGGCGGGTCAGCACCTGCTGGCCGCGGAAATGGTTGATGAGCGCGAGCAGCGTCGCGGGTGCCAGCACGTCCAGCCCCTCGCCCGCCCAGGCGGCCTCCCCGCCGCAGGCCTCGGGACAGATCAGCCCGCGGTCGTGGGCCAGCGCGTTGATCGCCGCCGGCAGCACCCCGGCCACCGGAGTCAGCGCCCCGTCCAGCGCCAGTTCGCCCAGCGCGCAATAGCGGCTCATCTCCAGATCGGGCAGCACGCCCATGACGGTCAGCAGGGCCAGCGCGATGGGCAGGTCGAAATGGCTCCCCTCCTTCAGCACGTCCGCCGGGGCGAGGTTGACGGTGATCCGCTTGGCCGGCAGGGCGAGGCCGAGCGCGTGCAGCGCCGCCCGCACCCGTTCCCGGCTCTCCGCCACCGCCTTGTCGGGCAGGCCGACCACGGTGAAGGCGACGATGCCGCCGGACATCTGCACCTGAACGTCGATGTCCAGAACCTCGATGCCCTGGAACGCAACCGTGTTAATCCGCGCAACCATGCCAGACGCCATTCCTTGGGAAATGCACGCAAGTGTATGGTCCGCTCGTTTATTTTGCCAGGATAACGCGTTTGGTGAGGCGGAGCCGGCTCCTACGCTTGCGCGCGTCAGCCGGCCTACGTGTCTGTTGCATCCGATTCGATGTGCCAGAGCAGGGCGGGAACGCGGGCCTTCAGAACCCGTCGAATGTCCGCTCCGGAGGCGGTGGTGCCGAAGCTGCTCAATCTCAGAACCCGCCCCGTATAGAAATTGGCGCGGCTTGGCTGGATGAGGTACCGGCTGTCCTTTGAGACTCTCAAAACATACATGGATGGCGCGCGTTTTTCTCCCCAAAGACTACCATGTTCAGCCGATGCGATGTCTTCCCATCGTATGGGGGATACGGTTTGCCCATAAATGAACAAGCCAGTCTCGTCCGCTTTGATAAGTGGCCCCTTGTAGGGCACCGTGGCCAGAACCACCATGAATTCATGGCTTGCTACAACAATCACGGCGATGCCTATCCAGGCACGGACCTGGGTCAAGTCGAACGAGATAATCAAATATAAACCATACGAAGCCAAGCACGCGGCAGCTGCTAATAGGCAAAGTTGCTGGGTTTTTGAGGAGTAGGCGATGAGCGTGTCATCATTCTTTTCGCTTCTCATCAATTGCATACCCATTATAATTTATGATTTTTTTTCAAAAATGCTTTGGCATCAGCATGATAAGAATGGGTTGCATTTTTGCGATTCCGCCGATCGAAAAATGGCAATACCAATCGCTGCGATTTTTCAAGGTATAGAAACTATCGTGAAATTCAACGCGTCCGTTCCGCGCTCCGCAGGAGCGCCGGCAACGGATTTTTGGGAAGCCAACCGATCTGCCCTATCTTTGGCGGAGACCACACCGAACAAGGAACCGGGACCGTGCAGCTTCTTCTCAGCACCTGGGCCGAGGCCGAGGCTTACCTGAAGACCTCCAAGGGCATCATCCTGCCCATCGGCTCCACCGAGCAGCATGGGCCGAACGGCCTGATCGGCACCGACGCCATCTGCGCCGAGGTCGTGGCCCGCGGCGTCGGCGACGCCACCGGGGCCATGGTCGGGCCGACCATCCCGGTCGGCATGGCCGTGCACCACATGGATTTCGCCGGCTCGATGACGCTGAAGCCCTCCACCCTGATCGCCCTGCTGCGCGACTATGTGATGTCGCTGGCCGAGCATGGGTTCGAGCGCTTCTTCTTCGTCAACGGCCATGGCGGCAACGTCGCGTCGGTCCGCGCCGCCTTCTACGAGATCTACGCGGAGAACCGCGCCCTGCGCGGCCGGCAGGCGCCGGAGCTGCGCTGCACCCTGGTCAACTGGTGGGAGAACCAGGAGATCGGCCGCCTGTCGCGGGAGCTGTTCGGCGGCAAGGAGGGCTCCCACGCCACGCCCAGCGAGGTGTCGCTGACCCAGTACGCCTATCCCGAGTCGATCAAGACGGCGGCGATGGACCCGGAGACCGCGTCGCCCGGCGGCTTCTACGACGCCCGCGACTTCCGGCGCCGCCACCCCGACGGGCGCATCGGCTCCGCCCCCGGCCTCGCCTCGCCGGAGCACGGCAAGCGCCTGTTCGACACCGCGGTGGAGGCGATTTCCCGCCAGTACAGCGCCTTCCTGGCGGAGGCGTGAGCGGAAAAGCCTGCCTGCGGTCTTGAACTCGGGCGGGGCTTCACCGCATCATCCCGCGCCGAGACAACGATTGGGGGAAACAGCCGTCATGCCGAACCGCCAGAGGCGCGCCGCGCTCGCCATCACCATGGGAGCGTTCCTCGGGCTGGCCGGCGCGCTGGCCGCCGGTCCGGTCCTCGCGCAGGCGGCCCCCCGTACTGACTTGGTGGTCGGGATGCGGCTGGAACCGCCGCACCTCGACCCCACGGCGGGTGCGGCGGCGGCCATCGACGAGGTGACCTACGCCAACCTGTTCGAGCCGCTGACCCGCATCGACGCCGAAGGCAAGGTGGTGCCGGGCCTCGCCGAGAAGTGGGAGGTGTCGGCGGACGGGCTGACCTACACCTTCCACCTGCGCAAGGGGGCGAAGTTCCACGACGGCACCGACGCCGATTCGGCGGACGTGAAGTTCTCGCTCGACCGCGCGCGCGGCGCCGAGTCGGTCAACGCGCAGAAGGGCTATTTCGCCGCCATCGCCGGTGTCGAGGCGCCGGACGCGCGGACCGTGGTCATCACCCTGTCGCGGCCGGACGGGCTGTTCCTCTTCCACATGGCATCGGGCGACGCCGCCATCGTCGCGCCGGAATCGGCGGGCACCAACAAGCAGACCCCGGTCGGCACCGGCCCCTTCAAGTTCGAGCGCTGGGTGGCCGGCGACCGGGTGGTGCTGGTGCGCAACCCCGACTATGACGGGCCGAAGCCGGCGCTGGAGCGCGTCACCTTCCGTTTCATCAGCGATCCCGCGGCCCAGGTTGCCGCGCTGAAAGCCGGCGACATCGACAGTTTCCCGCAGTTCGACACTTATGAGGCGCTGCCCCAGTTCCGCGACGACGGGGCCTTCACCGTCATGGTCGGCACAACGGAGGGGGAGACGATCCTCGGCACCAACAACGCCCGCAAGCCCTTCGACGACGTGCGGGTGCGCCGGGCCATGGCCCACGCCATCGACCGCAAGACGCTGATCGACGGCGTACTGTTCGGCAACGGGGCGGCCATCGGCAGCCACTTCCCGCCGCACCGCGCCGGCTACGTCGACCTGACCGGCCTCTACCCCTACGACCCGGACAAGGCCAAGGCGCTGCTCGCCGAGGCCGGCCTTCCGGACGGGTTCGAGACGACGCTGCGCCTGCCGCCGCCGATTTACGCCCGCCGCTCCGGCGAGCTGATCGCCGCCATGCTGGCCGAGGTCGGCATCCGCGTGACGATCGAGCCAATGGAATGGGCGCCCTGGCTTGAAAAGGTGTTCAAGGGCAAGGATTACGACCTGACCCTGATCGCCCACACCGAGCCGCTGGACATCGACATCTACGGGCGCCCCGACTACTACTTCAACTACCGCAGCGAGCGCTTCAACGCCGTGGGGGCGGAACTGGACCGCACCCAGGACAGCACCAAGCGCAACGCCCTCTACGGCGAGCAGCAGCGCATCCTGGCCGAGGACGCGGTGAACGGCTTCCTCTTCATGCTGCCCTCGGCCACCGTGCAGAAGTCGGCGGTGCAGGGCATGTGGGTCAACCGCCCGATCCAGGCCAACGACGTGACGGGCGTCCGGTGGAAGTGATCCGGCGCGGCCGGACCGGACCCCGCGGGGGCTGACCCGCGTGCTCGCCTTCCTGGTGCGCCGTCTGCTCACGCTGGCGCTGACGGCGTGGCTGGCCACGCTGGTGGTCTTCGCCGTGCTGGAGGCGATCCCCGGCGACCCCGCCCTGGTGATGCTGGGCACCAGCGCGCAGCCGGAGGCGGTGGCCGCCCTGCGTGCCCAGATGGGGCTCGACCGGCCCTGGCCCGTCCGCTACGCCGGCTGGGTGGGCGGCATGCTGCATGGGGATTTCGGGACCAGCTTGACCTACGCCCGCCCGGTCGCCGGGCTGGTCGCCGACCGGCTGGCCATCACCCTGCCGCTGGCCGGGCTGGCGCTGGTCCTCTCGGCGGGCATCGCCATCCCGCTCGGCCTGTTCGCGGCCGGGCGGCAGGGGCGGGCCGGGGACTGGGCGGTCATGGCCTTCGGGCAGATGGGCATCGCGGTGCCCGGCTTCTGGTTCGCCATCCTGTTGATTTTGCTGTTTTCCGTGCGGCTGGGCTGGTTCTCCGCCGGCGGCTTTCCGGGATGGGAAGCCGGGGCGGGGCCGGCGCTGAAGGCGCTGCTGCTGCCCGCCGTGGCGCTGGCCCTGCCGGAGGCGGCGATCCTGGCGCGCATCACCCGTACGGCGGCGCTCGACACGCTGCGCGAGGAGTATGTGCGCACGGCGGTCGCCAAAGGCCTGCCGCGCCGCGTGGTCCTGCGGCGCCATGTGCTGCCCAACGCGCTGATCCCCGTCGCCACCATCCTCGGCCTGCAATTCTCCTTCCTCGTCGCGGGGGCGGTGGTGGTGGAGAATGTCTTCACCCTGCCGGGGCTGGGCCGCCTGCTCTATCAGGCCATCGGCCAGCACGACCTGATCGTGGTGCAGAGCGTCGTCGTGCTGCTGGCGGTCACGGTGGTGGCGGTCAACGCGCTGGTCGACATCGCCTGCGCCGCCATCGACCCGCGCCCGCGGGTGACGGCATGACGGGGCCCACGAAAATGGGGGGGATGAGACGGCTGAGGCGCCTGCCGGTCAGCCTGCTGCTGGGCGGGCTGCTCACCGCGCTGGTGGTCGGGGCGGCGCTGCTGTCGCTGGTCTGGACGCCCTTCCCGGCGGAGCAGGTGCGGGTGGTCGCCCGGCTGCGCCCGCCGGGGCCGGTCCACTGGCTGGGCACCGACCATTTCGGGCGGGACGTGCTGTCGATGATCCTGGTCGGCGCCCGCAACTCGCTGGCCGTCGGGGCGGCGGCGGTGGCGCTGGGCGCCCTGCTGGGCGTGCCGCTGGGGCTGGCCGCCTCCGCCTGGGGGCGCTGGGGGGACGAGGCGGTGGCCCGGCTGGGCGACCTGCTGTTCGCCTTTCCCGCTGTGCTGACGGCGATCCTGCTGACGGCGGCGCTGGGGGCGGGGGCGGTGAACGTCGTGCTGGCGCTCGGCCTGTTCAACGCCGCGGTCTTTGCGCGGGTGGCGCGCGGGGCGGCGCTGGCCGTCTGGCGGCGGGACTTCGTGCGGGCGGCGCTGGCGCTGGGGCGTGGGCCGCTGTCGGTGACGCTGGTGCATGTGCTGCCCAACATCGCCGGGGTGGTGATCGTCCAGGGGACGGTGCTGTTCGCCGTGGCGGTGCTGAACGAGGCGGCGCTGAGCTATCTCGGCCTTGGCATCCAGCCGCCCTCGCCCTCCTGGGGCAAGATGCTGGGCGACGCGCAGACCTTCCTGTTTACCTCCCCCCTTCAGGCGATCTTTCCGGGGGCGGCCATCGCGGTGACGGTGCTGGGGCTGAACCTGCTGGGCGACGGTCTGCGCGACGCGCTCGACCCGCGCCACCGCTCGGCGGGGTTGCTGTAGACTTGACACAAGACGCTTGGGCTTGTGTCAAGTGGCATGGTGTCCCCTCTCCCCTCTGGGGAGAGGGTTAGGGTGAGGGGGATGCGCGTGGCGGCACGTCCGGCACAAGCGCATGCGCGTGGCGGCACGTCCGGCACAAGCGCAACCCCCTCACCGGCCCTTCGGGCCACCCTCTCCCCAGGGGGGAGAGGGTTGAATGAGGCAGGTCAGGCGCCGCGGTGCTGCTTGGCGATCGGCTGGGAGAATTGCAGCTCGATGTCCCAGGGGAAGTGGATCCAGGTGTCCTGGCTCACCTCGGTGATGAAGGTGTCGACCAGCGGGCGGCCCAGCGGCTTGGCGTAGACGGTGGCGAAATGCGCCTTGGGCAGCATCTTGCGCACGATCACCGCGGTTTTGCCGGTGTCGACGAGGTCGTCGATGATCAGCCAGCCTTCGCCGTCTCCGGCGTTGGCGCCCTCCACGCCCTTCAGGACCGTCGCCTCGCGCTGGTTCTGGTGGTCGTAGCTGGAGACGCAGACGGTGTCGATCATGCGCAGCTCAAGCTCGCGCGCGATGATGGCCGCCGGGACAAGGCCGCCGCGGGTGATGGCGATGATGCCCTTCCAGGGACCCTTGTCGATCAGGCGCCAAGCCAACGCCTTGGCGTTGCGGTGAAGCTCCTCCCACGACACCGGGAAGTGCTTGTTGAACGGAACGGCTTCTGGCACGGCTATGGACTCCGAAAGAAACGTGCGCCGCTTATACCGCAAGCCCCACCGCCGGGCAATCGACCGCGTGAAAAGGCGAAAAAAGGTCTTGCAGCCCGGAATCCTTTTGAGTAAGTTGCGCGCCTCGACGACGGACGGTTACCGCCGCCGCCGGGAAGACAAACAGGAATGCGCCCGTAGCTCAGCTGGATAGAGCACCAGACTACGAATCTGGGGGTCAGGAGTTCGAATCTCTTCGGGCGCGCCATTCCTTCCGGTCTGCACAAGAAAGCCGCCCTTGGGCGGCTTTTCTGCGTTCTGGTGCTTGCCACACTGGCATCCACCTCAGCGGCTTTTCTTTTTCCGTGTCGTGCGCTTCGGCTTGGGCGGTTTGGTCATGGCGTTGAACAGGGCGGTCTGGTTGCGCCGGGCGGCGGCGTTGAACACGCCGCTCCAGAAACCGATCGCCTGACTGGCCGACCGGTTGGCCATGGACAGCCAGATGCTTTGTGGTGTCCCCTTCATGCTTTCCCCTTTTTGAAAGCCCCTGCCGATGAAGCTCGGCCAGGGAGGTAACAGCGCGAGGCGGTCAAACTCCCGCGACGATCGCGCGGCGATGGCGGACCCGCGTCCACGACATGGTCAGGCCGACCCGCTCGGCGCAGCCATAGTGCCAGGGGCGGTTCTCGCTATCGCCAGCCCAATGCGGTTCCCCGGCCCGCAAAGGCTTCCCGCAATGGCAACAGGTGGGTGGCGCGGGAAGACGTGCGGCGTCCCGTTTCGTCAGCTGGGTCATAGGGCATCTCATCCAGAGCGTCTTATTCCAGGAGGCGTCTCAGGCACGGCGTTTCGGGAAGGCACGGCGTCGAGAGCGTGTGAGAGCGTGTGTTTTCTTGGGCGTGTCATCTTGCGGTGCGAAGAATGACCGCCCGGCCGTCCCGGGGAAACGTCGCAAAGGTGAAATGCCCATGGGGTGCCCCCGACCACAGGGGTATGCCCATGGTCAGGCCATAGGTCGCGAGATCGTTGGCATTAAACGCTTTTTGCCCTTATCGCGAATCGCTGCTGCGGGACCGAACGCCCACTCTTGATCACACCCCGATTCACAGCCGGTTAACCATCGGCGCCTAGCGTCCGCCCCCTTCGCCGCGGCCTTTTGCTGCGGCGCAGCATTTTCCGAAGGGTGAAGGCGTTATCCATGGTTTTCCTGTTGCACTACCTGCCGTCCCTGTCGCTGGTCGCGGTGAGCGGGCTTGCCGGTCTGGCGTTGGGCGTCCTGTCCACGCTGCTTCAGGACCGGCGGGCGATCCTGACCGCGCAGGCCGGGGCCGGTGCGCTGTTCGTCGTCCATTTCTTCGCTCTGGGTGCCCATACGGGCATGCTGATGTGCGCGCTCGGCCTCGTGCAGATGGCCGCCGCCTATCCGGAACGGCGGCCGCGCTGGCTGCGCGTCCTGTTCGCCCTGACCGTGCCCGCGGCGCTGGCCGTCGCGGCGGCGACGTGGCAGGGCCCGATGTCCGCGCTGTCGGCGGCGGGCTTCATCCTGGGGACCATCGGGCGCTGGCAGAGCATGGTCGGCCGGATGCGGCTGTTCTTCCTGTCCTCGACGGTGGTCGGGGCCGGCCACAACGTGCTGGCCGGCTCGGCCTTCGGGCTGGCGTCGGACGCGATGACCCTGTCCGGCCATCTGCTCGGCCTGTGGCGCGCCCGCCCGGCGGTTCGCCGGCGGTCGGCGCTGGCTCTGCATTGACGAACGGAAACCGCGCCGGGGACGGTGCCCCCGGCGCGGTTTCGACGCTGCGTTCGGATCAGCGCTTCGCTTCGGCGGTGCCGGCGGTTTCCCGGCGCTCCAGATAGGTCTTGGTGAGCTGCGGCAGGCGCTGTTCCAGCCACGCGGCCATTTCCAGCTCCTCGTCCAGGCTCGGCTGGAGCATGCGGGCGATCTCCGGCTCCCCGGCCTGTTCCGCGGCGGAAATCAGGGCGCGGTAGTTGGCGATCTCGAAATGCTCGAAGGAATAGTCGAAGATCGACGCCTTCACGATCTCGTCGGACGCCACCACACCGGACAGCGACTGGGCGTTGCCGATCAGCATGGCGACGCCGGTCTTGATGGCCGAGGTGTCGGTGCCCAGACGCTGCAGGCACTGCTTCAGCCGGTCGGCCTGCCGGTTCGACACCTCGATGTGCTCCTGCACCTTGGCGAGGACGTCCGGGTAGTTTTTGATGCGCTCCGCCTGCCGCTCCAGCATCTCGACGGCCTGGCTTTCCATGGCGTGGGCGTCGCGCAGCCAGTCGATCAGGGTTTCCTTGGTGGTGTTGGCCACAGGTCCTCTCCCTCGTTGCGTTATCAGACAGTCCATTGGGGATGGACCGACAACAGGCGGAGCAGCGGTTCGTCACCATCGGACGATGCGGCCTGACCAAGCGGAGCACCCTTCGGATGCATCAAGGAACCTTCACCGGGGCGGCAGGTTTTCAAGTGGTTGGGCAGCCTGCCAGGGGAGGAACCGGCCATGTCGGCAAATGAACCGGCCGTGATGGGAAAAGACCAGATCGTCGATACCCTCAACGATCTGATCCGCATCGTCGAGGACAGCCACGAAGCCTATCGTCAGGCCGCGGAAGCCTTGGAGGACGAGGATCTGAAGGCGCTGTTCAACGATCTGGCCGCCCAGCGCGGCGCCATCGTGCGCGAGGTGCAGCGCCTCGTCGCCGAGCAGGGCGGGGCGCCGGACATGGGCGGGACCGTGATGGGCGGCGCGCACCGCTTCTTCCTGGAACTGAAGAACAACGTGTTGGGGCACGACCGCGAGGCGATCCTCGCCGAGGTGCAGCGCGGCGAGGGCGAATGCGTCCGCGCCTACGAGGAGGCCCTGGCCAAGGAGCTTCCCCTGCCGATTACCGCGGTGGCGATCCAGCATCTCGACCGCATTCGCGCCGACCGCGACCGCATGACCCTGCTGCGCGGCGCCGCGGCCTGACGAAAGAAACCGGTTGAGGGACGATCACTCCGCGGCGGCGGCCTGCCGGTTCTCCAGATCGGCCAGCAGGGCGCGCTTCTGCCCGGCATCCATGTGCTTCCAGCCGCGGATTTCCTCCAGCGTGCGCAGGCAGCCGATGCAATAGGCGCGATCGGCGGTCAGCTTGCACACGCTGATGCAGGGGGACGGGACGATGGCGGTGTTGGGGGCAGCGGTATCGGGAGTTCCGTCGGTCATTCCGGGAGCCAAAAAGGAAACGGGACGGCGCTGGGCCGTCCCGTCCTTACCATCCGGTAGCGTCCGGTCTCAATCGTAAAGGCTTTTTGCCTGATCGTTTCAGTCGGAAATGTTGGGCGGGTCGGGATCGTCCGACCAGTCGTCCTTCGGGGCCGGGTAGCGCTCCAGCCATTTGCGGACCAGGGCGACGTGGCCGGCCTCCTCCTCCGCGAACTCGCGGGCGAGGCGGGCGACCTCCGGGTCCTTCGTCTCGGCGGCGACCGAGGCGTAGTAGTTGTTGCCCTGGTGCTCGCTCAGCAGCGCCATCTTCAGCGCGTGGTGCGGCTTCATCAGGTAATGGGCGTTCTCGAAGGCCGCGGCCTCCGGGGACTCGGTGGTGGCGTCCCACTGGAACTCCCAGGGGGCAACCTTGGGCAGCGCGCCGAACTCCCGGGCGATCTGCTTCACCTCTTCGGCGTGTTTGGCCGAGTAGGTGGACAGATCGCGGAACAGCTTGGCGACCTCCACATTGTTGTGGGCCTCCATGCTGTCGGCCAGCTCGGTGTAGCGCTCCGCCGCCTCGATCTCCAGGGCCAGCGCGTGGGCAAGGAACAGACCGACGTTGGCGGCCCCGTTCAGCACTTTCGTCTTCATACCGCGAACCCCTCTTCGATCTGGGCGATGCTGCGGGTGGCCGCCGATTCCGGCTGGAACGGACGGCGGTTGCCGGCGAGGAAGATGCCGAGGCCGAACCCGTCGTCCTCCAGGACGGCGCGCATCGCCTCGTTCGGGTCGTCCGTCGGCTCGCGGCCGTAGGGATGGACCGTGCTCTTCCAGTTGCGCTGCTCGGGACGGAAGGTGACGCAGGGGGACAGGATGTGGATGACCGAGAAGCCGGGGTGCCGCACGCCTTCCACGATCAGGCGCGCGACCTCGTTCGGGTTGTTGGAGAAGCCGCGGGCGACGAAGTTGGCGCCGCAGGCCAGCGCCAGGGCGACCGGCTGGATCGGGTTGACGCCCGGCCCTTCCGGGGTCAGCTTCGACTCGCACCAGTCGGCCTCGGTGGTCGGCGAGGCCTGGCCCTTGGTCATGCCGTAGACCTGGTTGTCCATGACGATGTAGGTCATGTCGACGTTGCGGCGGCAGGCGTGCAGGAAGTGGTTGCCGCCGATCGAGAAGCCGTCGCCGTCGCCGCCGAAGATCAGCACGTTCAGCTCGGGCCGGGCCAGCTTCACGCCGGACGCCACGGCCAGGGAGCGGCCGTGCACCGTGTGGTAGCCGTAGACGCTGGTGTAGGCGGGGATGCGCGACGAGCAGCCGATGCCCGACACCACGACGGTGTCCTTGCGCTCCAGCCCCATGGTCGCCATGGCGCGGGTGATGCCGGCCAGCACGGAATAGTCGCCGCAGCCGGGGCACCAGATGGGCTTCACGTCGGACTTGTAGTCGCCGGGCAGCGGGCCCACGACATCGTCGGTCAGATGGGTATCCATGGATTTCGTGCTCCGGCCGGTCAGATCAGGGAAAGAAGCGTCTCGTGCACCTCGCGGGCGCGGATCGGCAGCGGGCCGGGGCGGCTGAACACCGACACCGCGCCCGGCAGGTCGTAATGCCCACGCAGGAACTTGTGGAACTGGGCGCCGTGCGTCTGCTCGACGACCAGGACCTTGGAGACGCCGTCCAGCGCCGCGGCCAGCTTGGCCGGCTGGACCGGGGAGATCAGGCGGATGGCGACCAGCCGGGCCTTGGTGCCGGCGGCCTCCAGTCGGCGCACCGCCTCGCGCGACGGGCCGGTGGCGGAGCCCCAGGTGACGACAGCGATCTCACCCTCGCCCTCGATGTCGGCCCAGGCGTCGCCGTAGTCGTAGCTGGTCAGCTTGCGCAGGCGCTTGTCGAGCTGCTTCTGGTGGTCGGACGCCTGCGAGGAGGGCAGGGCGTTCTCCGCATGCTCCAAGCCGTCGGCGGTGTGCTCGCCGCCCGGCATGCCAGGGATGGCGGCGGGGGAGACGCCCGATTCGGTGTCGGCGTAACGCTTGTACTTCGCTTCGCCGCCGAGATCGGTCGCCAGCAGGCGGTTGGCCTTGTGGGGGGCATCGGCCGGCTTGTCGACGATGGCGCGGGACTGGCCCATCGCCTGATCGGACAGCACGATGGCCGGGGTCTGCAGGGCCTCGGCCAGGTGCACCGCCCACTGGGTGGTGAACAGGCAGTCGCCGATGGAGGTCGGGCCGACCACCAGATGCGGGGCGTCGCCGTGCAGGCCGTAGACGGCGATGTTCAGGTCGGACTGTTCGGACTTGGTCGGGATGCCGGTGGACGGGCCGCCGCGCTGCACGTCGACGATCACCACCGGGGTTTCGGAGGCCACGCCCAGGCCGATGCATTCGGTCATCAGCGACAGGCCGGGGCCGGCGGTCGCAGTGATCGACGGCACGCCGCTGAAGGAGGCGCCCAGGCACATGGCGATGGAGGCCAGCTCATCCTCCGCCTGGACCAGCTTGCCGCCGGTCTTGGCGAGGTTGGGGGCCAGCCATTCCAGGATCTCGGTCGCCGGCGTGATCGGGTAGGCGGCGCAGAACTTCACCCCGCCCTTCAAGGCACCCAGCCCGGCGGCCTCGTTGCCGGAGATGTTCCAGCGGGTGGCGCCCTCCTTGTTGGGGGCGGCCAGCTCCAGGCCGAGGTTCCAGCCGGCGGCCTCCTTGGACCCGGCGTCGATGCCGGCGTTGGACGCCTGGATGGCGGCGTCGCCCTTCTTGCCCAGCGCCTTCTGGATCACCGCGTCGATGCCGGCGCGCGGCAGGCCGATGATCGCCGCGACGGCGCCCAGCCCCACCATGTTGACGCGCCCGCCGGGGATGCGCCCGGCCAGTTCCTTGATCGGCAGCTCGACCTGTTTGGCGCCGCTGGCGGCCAGGACCGCGGGCACCTCGCCCTGGCTGGGGTCGGTGATGATGACGCTCTTCTCCGACAGGGGAAGCTCGGCCGCGAAGCGCTCCACATTCTGCCAGTCGAAGGCGATGATGATGTCGAAACGGTCCCCCGGACCGTGAACGGGTGTGGGCGACAGGCGAACGAGGGCGGCGGCTTCTCCGCCACGGATCTGCGGGCCGGTGGACCGCGACATCAATCCGTACCATCCCACGTTGGCGGCGGCATCCAGCAGCATCTGTCCGGCGGTCATCGCGCCGGCGCCACCGCTGCCCACCAGGGCAATCGTGACCGAGTCCACTGTCATTGGTTAATCCCTTGCGTCCGAATGTGAGTCGCCCGACGCCCGTACGGCTACGTCAGCATTGCGGAACAGGGGAATGATCTGGCGCAAATCAGACGAAAGACGTCACGATTTTGCGAAGTCACGTCATGGAATGGTCCGACCAAGTCTTGACTGGTGAACGGCCATCCCTTGGCACCGACTGTTGCCGGGATTGTTTCTGGACCGGAATGGCGGGCGTAGTCGCACAGCTACTCGCTGTAGCGTTCTTCCCGCCAGGGGTCGGCGTCATTGTGATAACCGCGGACCTCCCAATAGCCGCGGCGATCCTCCGCCAGGAACTCGATTCGCTTCACCCACTTGGCGCTTTTCCAGAAATAGAGCTTCGGCACGACGACTCGGACGGGGCCGCCATGGTCGCGGCTGATCGGCTGGCCTTCCCAGCCGGTGGCGAGCAGCGCGTCCTCCGCCGCGAAGGCCTCCAACGGCAGGTTGGTGGTGTAGCCGTCCGAGGAGTGGCAGAGGACGAAGCGCGCCTCCGGCCGCGGCTGGACGACCGACAGCAGGTGCCGCGTGGACACGCCCTCCCACCGGTTGTCGTAGCGTGACCATGTGGTGACGCAGTGGATGTCGGAGACGACGCGCTCCCGCGGTTGGGCCTGAAGGTCCGCCCAGCTCCAGGTGACGGGGGTGTCGACCAGCCCGTCTACCGCCAGGGTCCAGTTCGCCTCGCTCACCCGCGGCACGATGCCGAGATCGAGCACCGGCCAGGTCTCCACCAGGCGCTGGCCCGGCGGCAGGCGGTCGCGCGCCGGGTCGGCGGTCTCCCCGGTCAGGCCCCGGCCCTCCCGCGCCCATTGCTCCTTGGTGGCGATCAGCTTGTCGCGGATCCGGCCGTCCTGCGGGCCATCTTGAGGAGTCTCGTCGGCCATGGCGGTCCTCACGAAGGGGTGGATCGGCAGCGATGTCTCTGGTGAGCGGTACGGATTTATGCATGGATGGGGGCCGGTGTCAGCGCCGATCCCGCGGTTTCTTGCGGTGCGAAAGGCTGATCCGCTACCCTTCCGTCCCATTTTCCACGGTTTGGCCGGAAATAGACGGTTCGGACGGTTGCCCTGCCCCTGTTCACGCCCTGCCTTGCTCTGATAGCATGTCCGCTATGCATGACCTGCCATGTTGCCGCCCATGACCACCGCCCTGCCCGTCGCCCCGCACACTGATGCGGCGCCCTCCGGGCTGGGACGGACCCTGCTGGAGAAGGACGAGCTGGACATGGCCCCGGAGGACGCCGCGGGATTGCAATGGCTGGACGCGCTCGCCACGCCGCTGTGGCTGCTCCGTCCCGATGGGCTGACCGTGTGGCTGAACGGCGCCGCCCGCGCGCTGATCGGCCTGGAGCACGACGCGCCCGCCGCCGCCGTCCGGGTCAGCCTGTCCAGCCGGTTCCCCGCCGCGTTGGAGCAGGCCGCCGCGGGGCGGACGGTGGACGCGCGGGCGACCGTCCACGCCCCCCTGACCCTGCCGCTGGAGGTGGACCTCCGGCTGGTTCCGGCGCCGCGCCCGAGCGGGCTGATCCTGGCCGAAGCCCCCGCCGACAGCGGCGCCCGGCAGGAGATGATGCGGCTGAACGAGCAGCTCATCGCGCTGTCCTACGCCTATCCCGACATCCGCTTCGAACTGCTGCGCGACGGCACCATCCTCGACTTCGCCGCCGCCAGCCCCGGCGACCTGAACGTCCCCGCCGAGCGTTTCCTGGCGCACCGCGTGCAGGAGGTGCTGCCCGATCCCGCCGCCGGGATGCTGGCCGCGGCGCTCGGCCGGCTGAACGAAGGCCAAACGGTCATCGGCCTGGACTTCTCCCTGCCGCCGCCTTCCGGATCGGCGGGGGACACCAAATTCTTCGAGGCGCGGCTGGTCGCCCTGCCCGACAGCGACCGCGTGATGTGCAGCATCCGCAACGTCACGGAGCGGGTGGAGGCGGAAAGCGCGGCCCGGCGCGCCCATCACCTGCTCTCCGACGCCATCGAATGCATCACCGAGGGCTTCGTGCTGTACGACGCCCAGGACCGGCTGGTGCTGTGCAACGGGCGCTATCGGGAGCTGTTTTCCGCCAACACCGACCTCATCACGCCGGGGGCCAGCTTCGAGGAGGTGTTGCGCGGCGGGGTGGAGCGGGGCGTCTATCGGGTGCCGGACGGCGACCTGGAGGGCTGGGTCGAGCGGCGCATCGAGCAGCACCGCGGCGCCGGCCCGCCCATGGAAATGGAGCTTCACGACGGGCGCTGGATCCGCATCGAGGAATGGCGGACCTACGAGGGCGGCACCGTCGGCATCCGCGCCGACATCACCGACCTCAAGGCCCGCGAGGCCGAGCTGAGCGCCGCCCGCGACGAGGCCGAGCAGGCCAACCAGCGCAAATCCGACTATGTCCACCATCTGAGCCACGAGCTGCGCACGCCGCTGAACGCCGTGCTCGGCTTCGCCCAGATCATCCATGACGAGATGATGGGGCCGAACAACCCGCGCTACCGCGAATATGCCGGGCAGATCGCGGCGGCCGGCGTCTACATGCTGGACCTCATCAACAACCTGCTCGACCTCGCGCGGATCGAGGCGGGGCGGATGGACCTGCACGAGGAGGCCTGCAACCTGTCCCTGCTGGTCGATCTGACCTTCGGCATGATGCAGCCGCGGGCGTGCGAGGCGGCGGTCGCGCTGTGCATGGAAATCCCCGACGATCTGCCCAGCCTGCATGGCGACGCCTCGCAGATCCGGCAGATGCTGACCAACCTGATCGGCAACGCCATCAAGTTCTCGCCGCCCAAGGACGGGTGCGTGCGGGTGCGCGCGGAGCTGACGGAGGACGGCGGCATCGCGCTGACCGTCGCCGACAACGGCATCGGCATGCGCCCCGAACAAATTCCGGTGGCGCTGGACGCCTTCGGGCAGGTGCATGGCCGCAACCAGGGGCATAGCAACCAGGGCCGCGACCGGGCGACGGAGCGCGGCTCCGGCCTGGGGCTGCCGCTGACCCGCGCGCTGATCGCGCTGCACGGCGGCACCTTCCACATCGACAGCCGGCTCGGGGCCGGAACGACCGTGCGCCTGACCTTCCCGCCCTGCCGGGTCGGTGGGGGCATGCAACGGCCCTGAAGGCCGGACACGACACACGCTGAAAGGCGCGCCTTAAAACGCGCGCCTTAAAACGCGCAACGGCCGCGCGCGCTGGAGGCGCGGCGGCCGTGGACTCACAAGACGAAACCCGCAGGAAAGACGGGCGGCCTGTCGAGGCGCGCTGGCTCGGCCTTAAGCTGGCTTGGCCTTAGGCGGCCTTGCGGACGGCGGCAGCCTCGGAGAAGACCTTGACGACCTGCTCGACAAAGGCGGCCAGCTCGTCATGGCCCAGCGCCGTAATGGTCACGTTGTCCACCACCAGGGCCTCGTCGCTGATCTTGCCGCCGGCGGCTTCCAGCTCGGCGCGGACGGCCTCCGGAGCGGTCAGCGTGCGGCCCTTCAGTTTGCCCGGGATGGCCAGGAGCTGGATGCCCTGGTCGATCGCGGCGATCGGCTTGCCGGCGTCCAGGAAGTGGCCGACGATGCGGCGGGTGTGGGCGCTCTGCTGGAGCTTGGTGACGCTGCGCTCGCCACCCGGCAGCAGCAGCATGTCATAGTCGGCACCCAGAACCTCGCCGACCTGCTTGTCCACCGGGAAGTAATGGCCCCAGGACTTGCCGTGCCAGCCGTTCACCAGACCCTGCTCGGGGGAAATCGTACGAAGAGTAGCGCCGGTCTTGAGGAGAGCCCGTTGCGGCTCCGTCATCTCCAGTTCCTCAAAGCCGTTGGCGACGAGAATGGCAATGCTCTTTCCTGCGAGGGGTTGATCCATACTGTCTTGTCCTTTCATCGTTCAACCAGTGTGTGCGGGCCATCGCCGAGGAATGCGCCGTCGAGGAAAAGAAACGGCGCACGCCGCGCAAAGATTTGCGCGGCGATGGAACCCGCAGCCGGCCCTCGTCAGATGAGGTCCGGCGGGGGGGCGGTCACGCCCCTGATCGGTTTGTGGTGAGCATGGAACACAAGTGGCGGCAACGAGGTCCCAAGTCAATGGCTTATTCCGCACTGCAACGCAGCTTCCCCACCGTCGGGCAGGGCAACCGGCACGGCAATTTCGCGGTCGCGCTCAAGACTTAATCACGATTTTCCGATTGTGGCGGTTGGGATGGCGCAGGTCAGCCATGCCGTCATGGCGCGGCTGTGACAACGAATGGTCGTGAGGAAAACGGGTGGGCGCAAAAAGAAGCGGCCGGGGGCGGACCCCCGGCCGTTTGAAGTCAATAGCGTCAGCCGTTCGAAGAGATCCGGCTCGCACACCGGATCGGGAACCACCGGTCACCAGGGCGGCGGGCCGAAGCCAACCGTCCGAGGGATCGGCGCAAACCGGTCATACGGCCCGAGCCGGGGAGGCTGCCGCGATGGGCGGCCGTATGACCCTTTCACACTTTGCGGGGGCAAAGTGCTGTCTCGTTCAAGGCGGGCGCGTCCGGCGAATGGAACCGGGCGCGCCCTGCCTTTGGTTCAAGGGAGGCGGATCAATGGAACTGATCGGCCTCGGTGGAGTCCTTGTAGGCGGTGGTGGAGGACTGGCCGCCCGAGATCGCCGTGGCGACCGCGTCGAAGTAGCCGGTGCCGACCTCGCGCTGGTGCTTGGTCGCGGTGTAGCCCTCGGCCTCCGCCGCGAATTCCGCCTCCTGCAGCTCCGAGTAGGCGGCCATGCCGCGCGCCGCGTAGCCCTTGGCCAGCTTGAAGGCCGAGTAGTTCAGGCTGTGGAAGCCGGCCAGCGTCACGAACTGGAACTTGTAGCCCATGGCGCCGATCTCGCGCTGGAACTTGGCGATGTCCGCCTCGTCCAGGTTGGCCTTCCAGTTGAAGCTCGGCGAGCAGTTGTAGGCCAACAGCTTGTTCGGGAACTCCTTGCGGATCGCCTCGGCGAAGCGCTTGGCCTCCTCCAGGTTCGGGCGGGAGGTCTCCCACCACAGCAGGTCGGAGTAGGGGGCGTAGGACAGGCCGCGGGCGATGCAGTGGTCGACACCCGTGCCCTTCTTCAGGCGGAAGAAGCCTTCCGAGGTGCGGCCGGCGTCGAAGTCGATGAAGGGATGGTCGCGCTCGTCAACGTCGGAGGTGATGAGCTGCGCGGACTCCGCGTCGGTGCGGCAGAGCACGATGGTCGAGGTGCCCATGGTGTCGGCGGCCAGACGGGCGGCGTTCAGCGTGCGGATGTGCTGCTGCGTGGGGATCAGCACCTTGCCGCCGAGATGGCCGCACTTCTTCTCCGACGCGAGCTGGTCCTCGAAGTGGACGCCCGAGGCGCCGGCCTTGATCATCGCCTTCATCAGCTCGAAGACGTTCAGCGGACCGCCGAAGCCGGCCTCGGCATCCGCGATGATCGGCGCGAACCAGTAGGTGTCGCCCTTGCCCTCGGCGGTCTGGATCTCGTCGGCGCGCTTGAAGGTGTTGTTGATGCGCTCGACCACCGCCGGCACCGAGTTGGCCGGGTACAGGCTCTGGTCCGGGTACATCTGGCCGGCCAGGTTGGCGTCGCCGGCGACCTGCCAGCCCGACAGGTAGATGGCCTTCAGGCCGGCCTTCACCGCCTGCATCGCTTGGTTGCCGGTCAGGGCGCCCAGCGTGTTGATGTACGGCTCGGTGTTCAGCAGTTCCCACAGGCGCTGGGCGCCCAGTTCCGCCAGCGTGTACTCGATCTTGACCGAGCCGCTGAGGCGCTTCACGTCGTCCTGGGTGTAATCGCGCTTGATGCCTTCGAAGCGCGCGGCGCGGAGAGCGGCCTTGGTCTTTTCATCGAGCGACATGGTCGTTTTCCTTCTTTTCGTCACCGTTGCGCTGCTTTTGAGCGCTGCCCTGACAAAACAACTAAAACGGCCTTCGCTGCCTTGCAACATGCCCTTGTTTGTAAAAGGGTCTGTTTGTAAACTGCCGTCAGAAAAGTTCTGTAAATCAGTAAATATTGTAAATCAGCTCAGCTGGAGTTCGGGTGGTCATGGACAAGAAGGCGATGCTGGGTCCGAAGGTGCGTCGGCTGCGCCGCGACCACGGGCTGACCCAGGCCCAGATGGCCGAGCAGCTGGGCATCTCCCCCAGCTACCTGAACCTGATCGAACACAACCAGCGCCCGGTCACCGTGCCGCTGCTGCTGAAGCTGGGCCAGAATTTCGGGGTGGATCTGCAGAGCTTCGCGGAGGATGAGGAAAGCCGTCTCGTCGCCGGCCTGCGCGAGGTCTTCGCCGACCCGCTGTTCGACGGCTCCGACATCAAGAACCAGGACTTTCGCGAACTGGCGGCCGTCGCCCCGACGCTGGGGCAGGCGGTGGTGGCGCTCTACCGCGCCTTCCGCACCAGCCGCGACGACCTGCAGACCCTGTCGGAACGGGTGGCCGACCGCGAGAAGCTGCATCTGGTCCAGACCTCCTCCTTCCCGCAGGACGAGGTGCGCGACCTGTTCCAAGCCCATTCCAACCATTTCGCCGAGCTTGAGGCGGCGGCGGAGGAGCTGTGGCAGGAGGGCCGGCTGGAGAAGGGCGACCTCTACCGGGGTCTGACCGACTATCTGCTGAACAACCACAGCGTCCGCGTCCGGCTGCTGCCTTCCGACATCATGGGCTATGCGGTGCGCCGGTTCGACCGGCATGGGCGGCGCATCCTGCTGTCGGAGATGCTGGCGCCGTCCGGGCGCAACTTCCAGCTCGCCTGCCAGATCGCCCTGCTGCGCCATCGCGACCTGCTGAACCAGATCGTCGAGTCGTCCGGTCTGACGGGGGACGAGGCGCGGCGCTTGGCCCGCATCGGTCTCGCCAACTATTTCGCGGCGGCGGTGGTGATGCCCTACGCCCGCTTCTGGGAGGCGGCCAATCAGGTTCGATACGACATCGAAATATTACGGCGCCGGTTCGATGCCTCGTTCGAGCAGGTCTGCCAGCGGCTGACCACGCTGCAGCGGCCGGGGGCGAAGGGCGTTCCCTTCTTCCTGATGCGGGTGGACAGCGCCGGCAACGTGTCCAAGCGCTTTTCCGGCGCCGGCTTCCATCTGGCGCGCTTCGGCGGCGGCTGCGCCCGCTGGATCGTCTACGAGGCCTTCCGCACGCCGGGAAAGATTCACAGCCAGCTGGCCCAGATGCCCGACGGCACCACCTACTTCTCCATCGCCCGCACGGTGGTGAAGGCCGGCGGCGGCTTCCGCAGCCCGCCGCAGCAATTCGCCATCGCGCTGGGCTGCGATCTCCAGCACGCGGCGCAGATCACCTATGCGGACGGTGTGGATCTCGAAAACACCGAGGCGGCGACGCCCATCGGTGTGAATTGCCGGCTCTGCCCGCGGCTGGACTGTTCGCAGCGCGCCTTCCCGCCGCTGAACCATCGCCTGATTGTCGATGAGAATCTGCGCGGTTTGTCGCCTTATCTCTTCGCCCCGCCGGCGGGAGAGTAAGGCCGTTTATTTTGCGATATCGTCTTGTGATAACCGAAAAGCCACAACAAAATTGTTGGTATAAATTAGTGGTCTGTTGACGAATTTGTTGTTAAAGAGATGTGCTGCAATGCGGCACGGCTTGGCTTCTGAAACGACACCGGCCACAGCATGCCGGTCACCGAAACGGACCTGCGGATTCCATGAGCAATCTGATTCATGAGCGCGTCCTGCGCGTTCACCACTGGACGGACACGCTGTTCAGCTTCACCACCACGCGCGATCCCTCGTTCCGTTTCGATCCCGGACAGTTCACCATGATCGGCCTGGAGGTGAACGGCCGGCCGCTGCTGCGCGCGTACAGCCTGGTCAGCGCCAGCTACGAGGAGACGCTGGAGTTCTTCTCGATCAAGGTGCAGGACGGCCCGCTGACCTCGCGCCTCCAGCATCTCAAGGAAGGCGACACGCTGCTGGTCAACCGCAAGGCGACGGGCACGCTGGTCACCGACAACCTGCTGCCGGGCCGCAACCTGTACCTGCTCAGCACCGGCACGGGCCTCGCCCCGTTCCTCAGCATCATCAAGGACCCGGAGATGTACGCCCGGTTCGACAAGGTGATCCTGACCCACACGACGCGTACGGTGGGCGAGCTGGCGTACGGCGACATCATCAACAGCGTCCTGCCGGAGAACGAGTTCTTCGGCGAGGATGTGAAGCAGAAGCTGATCTATTACCCGACCGTGACGCGCGAGCCGTTCCGCAACCAGGGCCGCATCACCGACCTGATCCGCAACGGCAAGCTGTTCGCGGACGTCGGGCTGGCCCCCTTCGACCGCGAGGTCGACCGCGTGATGATCTGCGGCAGCCCGGCCATGCTGGACGAGACCAGCGGCATCATGAATGAGCTGGGCTTCTCCATGGGCCACAACGGCGAACCCGGTCATTACGTGATCGAAAAGGCTTTTGTGGAACGCTGAGCGGAATTGCTGGAATAAAGCGGGCCGTGGTTCGTTGATGGGACGTGACGATGGCACGTCATCAACTCCAGCCGGCCCGCCTGGGCCGGGTTGGTCCTTGACGGGCGCGTCTCCCTCGCGGGGGCGCGCCCGTTTTCCTTCTGGAACTGACCTGGTTCGCCAGACCGTTTTGCCGATCCCGCATTTGGTGTAGACATCCCCTCCATGCGCCTCATCACGATCCTCGCCGTGCTGCTCGTGGCCGGCCTCGCGAATTTTGCCGTCTGGTCGCTGCCGAACCAGCCGGTGCCGCTCGACCCGCCGCCCGGAGGGAAGCTGAAAAGCGTGTCCTTCGCGCCCTTCCGCGACGGCCAGAGCCCGCTGACGCAAAAATTCCCCAGCACCGCGCAGATCGACGAGGATCTGGCGGCCCTCGCCCCGCAGGTGGCGGGGGTGCGCACCTACACCTCGCTGGAAGGGCTGGAGGTGGTGCCGGAACTGGCCCGCCGTCACGGCATGCAGGTCACCATGGGGGCGTGGCTGTCGTCGCGGCTGGACAAGAACGAGAAGGAGGTCGCCTCCCTCATCGACCTCGCCAACCGCTACCCGGACGTCATCACCCGCGTGATCGTCGGCAACGAGGTGCTGCTGCGCCGCGAGCTGACGCCGGAGCAGGTGGCCGGCTACATCGACCGCGTGAAGGCGGCGGTGAAGCAGCCGGTGTCCTACGCCGACGTCTGGGAGTGGTGGCTGAAGTACCCGCAGATCGCCGATCACGTCGATTACCTGACCATCCATCTGCTGCCCTACTGGGAGGACGTGCCGACCGACGTGGCCGGCGCCATGGAGCGCATCCGCGGCAGCTACCGCACCATCGCCCAGCGCTTCCCCGGCAAGCCGATCCTGGTCGGTGAGACCGGCTGGCCGACCGAGGGCCGGTCGCGCGGCGCCGCGGTCACCGGGCTGGTCAACAAGGCCAAGTTCGTCAACGGCTTCGTCCGCCTCGCCGAGCAGGAGGGCTTCGACTATAACGTGATCGAGGCCTTCGACCAGGGCTGGAAGGCCAAGCTGGAGGGCACGGTGGGCGGCCACTGGGGCCTTTACACCGCCGACCGTCAGGCGAAGTTCGCCCTGGCCGGGCCGGTGGTGGAGAATCGCCAATGGCCGATGCTGTTCGGCGTCTCCTCCGGCCTCGCGCTGCTTCTGGTCGTCGGGCTGACCCTGCGCGGCCGTCCGCTGACCGCCGGGGCCTTCGCCGCCCTAGCCTTCCTGGCGCAGGCGCTGTCCACACTCTATGTCCACGCCGTCTGGGGCGCGCTGCACGGCAAGCACTACCCGCAGGACGTGGCGCTGTCGGTCGTCATGCTGGCGGCGACAGGTGTGCTGTCGATGGCCGTCCTGCTGGCCGCCCGGCGGGCGCTGGGCAGCGGCGGTCTGGCGCTGGAGCCGCTGGCCCCGCTGCGTGGCCGTCCGGCGCTGTCGCGGCTGGAGACGGTGGGCAAGGCCGCCGCCGTGGTTCTCGCCCTGCTGGGGATCGTCTGGAGCGTCCTGATCGTCTTCGACGGGCGCTACCGCGACTTCCCCAACTGGTATTTCGCCCTGCCGGCGCTCGGCCTGCTGGCGCTCGGCGCCATGCGCGCCACGCGGCGTCCGGAGGGCACGGGGGCGCTGGCCGCCTGGGGCATCGGCGGGCTGTTCCGCCCCGCCGTCCCGGTGGCCGATCTGCCGGCGAATGGCCTGTGCGGCGCTGTCCGCCGTCTGCCGCTGGAGTCGGCGCTGGCCGTCCTGTTGCTGCTCGGCGCGCTGCTGACCGTGCTGGCGGAAGGCGTGGTGCCGATGGAGTCGCTGATCTACGGGCAGCTTCCCTTCACGGAGGCCCTGCACGAGGTGGTGTGGACCAGCCCGAACTGGGAAGCGCTGTCCTGGGCCGGGCTTCAGCTTCTGCTGGCGGTGCCCTACGCCGCCGCCGTCCTGGCCGCCCGTTGCGGCGGGACCGCCTTCATTATTCCCTCTCCCCTCCGGGGAGAGGGGTAGGGTGAGGGGGTTGCGCTTTTGCCGAACGCAGCGACACGCCAACCCCCCTCACCGGCCCTCCGGGCCACCCTCTCCCCGGAGGGGAGAGGGTTATATTTAGGGAGAGGGGCCCCGCCCCGCCTCAGGCCGCCTTTTCGCTTTTCCGGCCTTTCTGGTGCTCTGCGGTCCAGCGCCGCGGGTCCTGCAGGAAGGCGTGGATTTCGCCCTGTGCCTGCCCGTCCAGGTAATGGCCGCGGTTCGCCACCTCCAGCACGTCCCACCAGGTCGCCAGCGCGTGCATCGTGATGCCCAGTGGGGCCAGATGCTCCTGGATCTCGTCGAAGATCCCGTACTGGAACAGCACGAACAGGTCGCGCACGTCGCAGCCCGCCTCCTTCAGCGGCTGGGCGAAGCGGGCCTTGCGGTGGCCGTCGGCGGCGATCTGCTCGACGAGAAGCACGCGCCAGCCCGGCTCCACCCGCCCTTCGATGCGGTGCTTGTAGCCCTGCAGGCCCTCCGGCGCCTCCTTGCGCACGAAGACGAGGGGCAACTCCAGCCGGTCGGCGATCAGCGCGGCCCAGGGCACGCCGGCCCCCTCGGCGGCGGCGATGGCGTCCAGTTCGCCGTCGCCGATCTCCTGCCCGATCATCCGCAGCGCGAAATCGAGCACCTCGTCGCGCACCGCGGGATAGGAGAGCAGCCGCCGCCCCTCCAGATGGACCGGGCTGACCAGCCCCGAACCGTGGTTGCACAAATGCTCCGGGTCGTACCGGACGCAGCCGGTCTCGATCAGATGGCGGGCCACGCTGGCGGCCCCTTCGCGCAATTCGATGTCCCAAGCGTCCGGTATCATGGCCTGCCCCCGTCGTTCTCGCGTTGTTTTCAGCCTCACGCCTTTCTACCTATGATCACCCGTTCGGGGCGGGCCGCAACCCCTCCACTCGCGTCGGAGTAGGCGCTTTGGCGGTAGCCGCAACGGGGAAGGACAAAGCGTCGCAGCCTCCCAGCGACTGCAGTCCTGTGCGCGGACGCGCCAGATCGGTTGACACGAACCGCGACAAGCGTTGAAAAAGAGAATCGAATTGTAGCCATGCAGCTTTGGCAGAGCGGGGCGGGGAGCGGCGATGTCGGACATCCAGGGCTGGAGCCAGGACGATGACGACGATCTGTTGTTCGCCGACGAGGACGCTCCGGACCGGTTGTCCGCGACCTCCGGCCCCGCCGTGGCCCCCTGGAAGCTGCTGATCGTCGACGACGATCCGGAGGTGCACGCGATCACCCGCGTGGTGCTGAACGACGTGACCTTCGACGGGCGGCGCCTGCAGTTCCTGTCCGCCCATTCGGGGGTCGAGGCGCGGGTGATCCTGAACGACCATCCCGACATCGCCGCCGTCCTGCTGGACGTGGTGATGGAAACGGAGGACGCCGGCCTGCGGCTGGTCCATCACATCCGCGAGGTGCTGGGCAACCGGCGGGTCCGCATCATCCTGCGCACCGGCCAGCCCGGCCAGGCGCCGGAACGGCAGGTGATCGTCAGCTACGACATCAACGACTACAAGGCCAAGAGCGAGCTGACCGCGCAGAAGCTGTTCACCGCCACGGTGGCCGCCTTGCGGTCCTACCAGCACATCGACGCCATCGAACGCAACCGGCAAGGCTTGGAGACGATCGTCGACGCCGCCGGCACCCTGTTTGAGCAGCGCTCCATGGACCGCTTCGCCGTTGGCGTGGTGGAACGGGTCGCCGCCCTGCTGCCGCGGGCGACCGGCGCCTTCCTGTGCGCGGTGCCGCACGGCCTGAATCCGGAAGGCCGGACCGGGGAGGCGGAGGTGCTGTGCGGGACCGGCGTTTTCGCCGGGGCGGCGGGCCGGCCGGTCAGTGCCGTGCTGCCCGAGGCGGCCTGCGCCGACATCGCCGTCGCCCTGGCCCGGGGCCGCAGCCTGCACGGCGACGACCACAGCGTCGCGCTGTTCCAGACCCAGAGTCCCGGCCCCGGCGCGCTGTTCATCGGCGGGCACGGCGGCCTGCCGGAGGTGGAACGGCGGCTGCTGGAGATCTTCTGCTCCCGGATGTCGGTCGGGTTCGACAACGTGTCGCTGTACGAACAGCTCCGCCTCGCGCAGATCGCCACGGTGCACGCCCTCGGCAAGCTGGCCGAATACAAGGACGAGGTCACCGGGGAGCATGTCCGGCGCATCGGCCGCTGGGCCACCGCCATCGCAAGGGAGCTTCAGGCGCGGGGTGCCTGCGGCGGTGACGCCGATGACCGCTTCTGCGAGCTGATCGGGCTGGCCAGCATGCTGCACGACGTCGGCAAGGTCGCCATCCCCGACCGGATCCTGCGCAAGCCCGGCAAGCTGGACCCCGAGGAGATGGTCCAGATGCGCGAACACGCCGCCATCGGCGGGCGCATCCTGCGCGACGCCTCCGGCCCGGTCGGCGGGCGCAGCTACCTGTCGATGGGGGCGGAGATCGCCGAGAGCCACCACGAGAAGTTCGACGGCACCGGCTATCCCCACGGGCTGGCCGGCGACGCCATCCCGCTGTCGGGCCGCATCGTGGCGGTCGCCGACGTCTACGACGCCCTGCTGCACCGCCGCCCCTACAAGGAGGCGTGGGAGATGGCGGCGGTGGTGGATCTGATCCGCGCCGAGGCGGGCCGGCATTTCGACCCGCGCGTCGTCGACGCCTTCGTCGCGGTCCTGGAGCGCGGCGGGCCGGAGGCGTAGATCAGCCCCCGGCCGCACCGTTCCTTCTTGCGAGTCCCGACCTTTTAAGAGCCTTGGCTGAGCGCCTCGGCCAGCGCGCGGTCGGGGTGGTTCCCGCCGACGATGAGCTGCATGGAGCCGGTCGGCACCTCCACCCCCAGCTCGTCGAAGCGCTTCTTCATGCGGCGGTTGAACTCGCGCGAGACGCCCCACTGCTTGGTCGGGCGGGTCTTGAAGCGCGCGGTGATGAGCTGGGTCGAGTCGGGCTGGAACTTGTCCAGCCCCATCACCTCCAGCGGCCCCATGATGTCGGGCGCGAACTGGGTGTCGGACTGCAGACTGGCGCCGATGTCCTTCAGCAGCTCGATCACGCGGTCGGGGTCCTCGCGGTAGGCGACCCGCACCTCGAACAGGGCGTAGGAGAAGTCCTTCGACATGTTCTTGACGGTGCTGACCGAGTTGAAGGGCACCGTGTGGATGGCGCCCGACCCGTCGCGCAACCGGATGGAGCGGATGGAGATGGCCTCCACCGAGCCGGAATGGCCGCCGCCCACATCCACCACGTCGCCGATGGAGATGCTGTCCTCGAACAGGATGAACAGGCCGGTGATGATGTCCTTGACCAGCGTCTGCGACCCGAAGCCGACGGCCAGACCGACCACACCGGCACCGGCCAGCAGCGGCGCGATGTTGACGCCCAGCTCCGACAGGGTGATCAGCGACACCATGGTGACCAGGACGATCAGGAAGGCGTTGCGCAGCAGCGGCAGCAGGGTGCGCACCCGCGCGCTGCGCTCGATCCGCGTGCCGTTGCGGTCGGTGGAGGCGAGGAAGCGCTCGATCATTGCGCTGACCACCTCCCAGGCGATGACGGAGCCGACGAACAGGAGGCCGATGGTCACCGTGCTGCGCAGGATGCGCTGGCCGAGCCGGGTGTCCGTCCAGGCCAGCGTGTCGAAGCCCCAGCCGTAAAGGATCATCATCGCAGCACCAACCCAGATCACCGTCTTCACCGCCCGGTGCAGGAAGGGCAGGTAGAGCGAAGCGCGGTCCTTCAGCGGCGGCAGGGCGCCCTGGCTGTCCGGAACCATGCGCAGGCCGCGGCGCAGGCCGCGGTTGATGCCGTTGACCAGCAGCCGGGCGACCACCGCGACCAGGATGGTGATGCCGGTGGCGCGGGCCAGATACTCGAACCCGCCATAGACGTTCAGCACCCAGACGCCGAAGGTCACCACGACGTAGATGATCGCCAGGACGTGCCAGACGTCGGCGAAGCGGCGGCGGGCGGAACGCAGGACGGCGCCCTGGCCCTCCGATTCGCGCTCCGCGGTGGCCGCCGGGTCGCCGTCGCCGGACAGCGGGTTGCCGTGCATCCAGTCGGCGACGATGCGGCGGTTCTGCAGGATCAGCGCGATCAGCATGCCGGCGATCGCCAGCCCCAGCAGCTTCAGCAGCGCGCCGTAGGCACCGAGCGGCAGGCCCAGCACATAGGCGCCCTCGGCCAGGAAATAGCCGTAGACGCCGACCGCCGCCAGCCGGCGGAGCCAGCGGTAGAGGCGCTGGGCGTTGGCGTCGCCCACCCGCACCATGCGCAGGGAGGGCGCGAAGGGCGAGATCAGGATGCGGGCGGCGACCAGCAGGATCTGCAGGATGACGGTGGCGTTGATGACGGCCAGGGCGACCAGCCGGACGCGCGGCCCCGGCTCGCTGACCGACAGGATGGCGTAGGCGACGACGATGAAGGCGGCGATGGGCGCCAGCTCCAGCAGCGCGCGGCCAAGCAGCAGCGGCAGGCGCACCAGCACCGTGGTGCCCCGGCGGGCGGCGAGCGCGTTGCGCGGGCGGGCGAGCAGCCAGCCGACAAAACGCTCGATCGCCAGACCGGCGGTCAGGATCATCGTCAGCTGGATGGCGATCTGCACCCAGCGGTCGCGGGCCGACGGGTCGACCATCTGCCGGTTCGCCCAGTCGATGGCGCCGGGCAGCTCCTTGAACACGTTGCCGACCTGGACGAGCTGGCGGCTCAGCACGTCCATGCGCTCGGCCAGGAAGGACAGGGCGCTGGCGCCGATGGTCTCGGGCAGGGTGCTGGCCGCCGGGGCCTCCTCGGCCTTGGCCTGCTCCAGCCCCTTCTGCGCGGCGACCAGCGCCTTCAACTGCTCGACCAGCCGGGCGCGGGCCGCCGGGTCCTCCAGCGTCGTGATCATCGACTGCATCTGCTCGGGCGTCGGATCGGGCGAGGCGGCGGGGTTCCGCAGGGGGCCGCGGGCGGCGGGGACGGCGCGGCGAGGCCGGCGAGAAGCAGCAGAAGGACGGCGAGTGCGCCCATGCAGGGGACCGTCCACCGGGTGCGTGCGCGAAGCATCCCTGTCCTTTTCCGTGATTTCAGCAATGCGGGCGTGAAGGCCGGGGACGTTATCCCGTGCCCGCCTCCTTGCCAACCCGCGCAGTTTCAGACCTTTTTGGGACGGAATTGCGGCCGAGCCCAAGGCACCGGTGGGCTCCGGAACGGAGCTTAGGGCGCTTTTCCGCCAACCTGGGTGCCGTCTTGCGCCTCGTCCTGCGCGACATGGCAGGCGACTCGGTGGCCGGGCGCCACGGGGTCGAGCGTCGGGGGAACCTGGGCGCAGCCGTCATGGGCGAGCGGGCAGCGCAGCCGCAGCGCGCAGCCGGTTGGCGGGCGCAGGGGGGACGGCGGATCGCCGTGCAGCGCCGGGCGGACCAAGCCGGCCGCAGCGATCAGCGCGCGGCTGTAGGGGTGGCGCGCCCCGGCCGCCAGCACCGCGCTGTCCGCCGACTCGACGATCCGGCCGAGCAGGAGCACCAGCGCCCGCCGCGCGATCCGCAAACCCTCCGCCGCGTCCTGGGTGGCGTAGAGCAGGGCCAGCCGGCGGCGGCGGCGGATCGCCTGCAGCAGGGCGAGGAAGTCCGCCCGCTCCGCCCCGTCGAGCGCCGCCGCCGGCTCGTCGCAGACCAGCAGGCGCGGCTCCGGCAGCAGGGCGCGGGCCAGCCCGGCGCGCGCCGCCTCCGCCGGACGGAGCGCGTCGGGATGGAGGTCGAGGACCGCTGCGGGCAGCCCGACCTCCTCCAGCGCCTCGGCCAGCCGGGCGGCGCGGTCGGCTGACGATCGGGTGGGCCGCAGCGACTCCAGCGTCTCGGCGAGCTGCGCGCCGATGGTCATCAGCGGGTCGAAGGCGGCCAGCGGATCGGGGAAGAGGATTTGCAGGTCCCGCCGCGCCCGGCGCATCGCCTCCGGCGGGGCGGCGGCGAGGTCGGTCCCCAGCCAGGAGACCTGACCGCCGACCGGCGGAACCAGCCGCAGGATGGCGCGGGCCAGCACCGACTTGCCGCTGCCCGTCTCGCCGAGCAGGGCCAGCGTCTCGCCCTCGGCCAGCGCGATGGACAGGCCGTCTACGACGGTCAACCAGCGTTCCTCGCCGCGCCAGCCCCGCCCCAACGGAAAGGCGACGCGCAGGTCGCGCACCGACAGGATGGGCGGGCCGGAGGGCGCCGGCTCCGCCGGGGGCGGAGCGGGGGTGGGCTCCTCCTCGGGTTCTTCCAGACGCCCTTGGGCCAGGATCAGCCGGCGGTCGGCCAGACCGGGATGGACCGGATCGGGTTGCGGGCGCCCGGCCAGCAGCAGCGCCGTTCCGGTCTCCCGCGTCCAGGCGGCGAGGTCGTTCAGCAGGCGCACGCGCTGGGTGGGGTCGAGCGCGGCGGCGGGGGCGTCGGCGAGCAGCAACGCCGGCTGAGCCGCCATGGCCAGCGCCAGCGCGGCCCGCCAGCGCATCGCCTCGCCCAACTCATGCGGGTGGAGCGCCAGCCGGCGCGCGGCGGCGGGCACCTGGAAGCGCTCCAGCGCCTCCGCAGCGCAGCACAGCGCGGTGCGCTCGTCCATCCCGGACTGGCGGGCCAGCAGGTCGGCGAACTGGGCGCCCAGCGGGCGCAGCGGGTCGAGGGCGCCGTCCTGGGTGACCAGGAGGCGCCGCCCCCGGATGTGGATGTCGCCCAGCACCGTGATGCCCTTGGGCGCGAGGCCGGCCAGCACGCGCAGCAGCAGCGTCTTGCCCGCCCCGGCGCCGCCCGACAGGGCCAGCACCTCGCCGGGCTCGACGGCGAAGCTCAGCCGGTCGAGCAGGATGTCGCGGCTGGTCAGCAGGGACAGACCCTCCACCCGCAGCGGCGCGCCGTTGTCCGCTCCGCTCACTGGTGCCCTCCCGCGGCCGTGGAGAAGGCCAGCCGCATCCCGTCGCCCACCCCGTGCAGCGCCCACAGGGTCAGCGCCAGCAGCAGCGCCGGCCCGGCCAGCGCCACGGCGTCGCCCGCCCGCGCCGCCGCGCCGATGGCGGTTCCCCAGCCGGTCACCCCTTCCGGCAGGCCGAGGCCGAGCAGGCTGGCGAGGCTTTCCGCCATCAGGGCGCGGGGAAGGGCGGTCCACGCCGCGGCGGCGAGCGGCAGGACGGCGTTGGGCAGGATGTGACGGCGGAGCCGGCGTCCGTTGGGGATACCGGCGGCCTGGGCGGCGCTCAGGAACTCCCGCCGCAGCAGGGCGCGCAGCTCGTCCCGCGCGATGACGGCCACCGCTGGGGCGGCGATCAGGGCGGTCACCACGGCCATCGGCACCAGCCCGCGCTCCGGACCCAGCAACCCGCCGGCCAGCGGCAGGGCCAGCGCCAGGGGAAGGCCGGTCAGAGCGGCGGGCGCCATCATCGCCCGCTCCGCCCGCTCGCCCAGAGCAACCGCTGTGGCGGCCCAGAGCAGGCCGAGGGCGGCCCCGCCCAGCCCGGCGAGCAGCGCGAAGGTCAGGCTCTGGTGCCCGGCGGCCAGCGCCGTCCCTACCGGGCCGCCCCCGGCGACGAGGCCGGCCGCCACCGCCAGCATCAGCGCCGCGAGAACGGTCAGCCCCGTCGCGGCAGGCCGATGCGCGGTCAGCCGCTGCCCGGCCTTCTGCCAGGGGCCATCGCGCCAGTGTGGATCAGTGCGGGAGTCGGTGCCGGCGGGTCCGTGCATCAGGCCATCCGGGCCCGCGGGTCGATCCGGCCGTGCAGCGCGCCGCCCAGGGCGCCCAGCAGCACGGCGAGGCCGCACAGTCCGGCGAGCGCGGCGACGGCCATGCCGGTGTCCCCGGCGCGTGCCGCCTCGACGAACAGCCGCCCGGCGCCGGAAAAGCCGGTCCCGAACAGGTTTTCCACCGCCACGGCCGCGGTCACCGTTCCCGCCACGGCGCTGCGCAGGCCGCCCATCGCCGCCGACAGCCCCAGCGGCAGGGTGAGCCGCCACAGCAGGGCGGAGCCGTCGATCCCGCGCCCGCGCGCCGCCAGCAAAACGGTGTCCTCCGCCCCGGCCCGCGCCCGCCCGGCAAGCGTCGCGGCCTGGGCGGCGGCGGGCAGGGCAAGGGCGGCGAGGCCCAGCAGGACGGGTGCCCTCGTCAAGCGTGGCGGCGAAGACCGCGGCCAGCAGGAAGCCCGGCGAGCAGGGCGCCGAGGCCGGTCCCCAGCGCCAGCGCCGGCACGACCAGCGCCAGCGTCGTCGGCAGGGCGGCCAGCACGGCGCCCAGCGCCTGCGTCCAGCCGGGTCCCGCCAGCGCGGCCACCACGGCGGCGGCGAGCGCGAGGCCCAGCAGGGCCGGCACCACGGCCAGCACCCGACGCAGGACGAGGCTCAGCATCGGCCCCGCCGGGAGCGGGCGGCCGCGGCAATCGGATTTGAGGGGACGGCGGACAAGCGGATCACAACAGGCGGATCATCCGACAATGGCGGACACGAATGGAGTCCTCCTGACGGTACCCAGGTCCCGGCCGGTCGGGCAATGGAATTTCGCCTCTCGGCGGGGGGTGGGGAGGGTTGGGCGGCTGCGGTGTTGTTCGGGCATTCGCCTTCCTGGCCGGTCGCAGCCCGTCCCGGACGCACCATATGTGAACCCCCGATGCCGATCCCCGCAGGAACCCCGGTCCAGCCGCGTCCCATGCCCGACCAGCCGTCCTTCCCAATGCCGCCTGAACCAGCGCTCACCGGGGCGCCCGCCGCGGCGCTTTCCAGCGTGGCCGCGGACCCGCTGCTGGTGCCGGGCCGCACCTGCTGGCGGGTGGAGCGGGCGGAGCGGGTCGGGGTCATCGTCGATGCCGAGGACTACTTCGCGCTCGCCAAGGCGGCGATGCGGCAGGCGCGGCGCAGCATCTACCTGACCGCCTGGGACTTCGACGCCCGCATCCGGCTGACCCCGCAGGCGCGCCATCCGCGCCGCCCCGACAAGCTCGGCAACCTGCTGAACTGGCTGGCCGCGACCCGCCCGGACCTGACCATCCATGTGCTGAAGTGGGACTTCGCGGAGCTGTTCGATCTGGCCCGCTGGTCGCAGCCGCTGTTCCTGCGCGGCTGGCTCAGCCATCCGCGGCTCCAGTACCGGCTGGACGGCGACCATCCCGCCGGGGCCTGCCACCATCAGAAGATGCTGGTGATCGACGACCGGCTGGCCTTCTGCGGCGGGCTGGACATCACCGCCAACCGCTGGGACACTCGCGCCCACCGCGCCGACGAGCCGCTGCGCCGCCAGCCGGACGGCACCCCCTACGAGCCCTTTCACGACGTGATGATGGCGGTGGACGGCGACGCCGCCCGCGCGCTGGGTGACCTGTTCCGCGAGCGCTGGCGCCGTGCCACCGGCTGCGTGCTGTCGCCGCCCGCCATGGACGTGCTTGGCGGCGGTGGCGGCCCTTCCGACGGCAAGCGCCCCCGGCGGCTGCGGCTGAAGGCGCGCCGGGCCGGGCCGGACAGTCCCGACCCCTGGCCGCAACAGCTCGTCCCGCTGCTCAAGGGCATGCCCGTCGGCATCGCCCGCACCGAACCCGGCTACAACGGGCGCGCCGAGGTGCGGGAGGTCGAGGCGCTCTACACCGCCGCCATCGCCGCGGCCGAGCGCTTCATCTACATGGAGAGCCAGTATTTCGCCTCGGTCGCCGTGGCCGAGGCGCTGAAGGCGCGGCTGGCCGAGCCGGACGGGCCGGAGGTGGTCGTCGTCAACTCCGCCCGCACGTCGAGCTGGCTGGAGAACACCGTGATGCTCGGCGCCCGCGCCCGGCTGGTGAAGGAACTGCGCGAGGCCGACCGGAACGGGCGCTTCCGCTTCTACATCGCCAAGACCGAGAGCGCCAAAACCGGCAGCGTCGGAATCACCATCCACGCCAAGGTGATGGTGGTGGACGACCGGCTTCTGCGCATCGGCTCGGCCAATCTGAACAACCGGTCGATGGGGCTGGACACCGAATGCGATCTGGCGCTGGAGGCGCCCCAGGGGAAGGTGGAAGGGCGCGAGGCCCGGCTGGCCATCGCCGGCGTGCGCGACGACCTGATCGCCGAGCATTTGGGGGTGGCGCCGGAAAGCGTGGCGGCGGAGCTGCGCCGCTCCGGCTCGCTCATCCGCACGGTGGAGGCGCTGAGCCGGCCCGGCGGGCGGACGCTGGAGTTGCTGGAGGACGCCGACCCCGGCCTGCTGGCCACCGCCGTCGCCGATTCCATGCTCTTCGATCCGGAACGCCCGGTGGGGGCTGCGGACATCGTGTGGCGCGTCCTGCCGTCGCGCATCCCGCGCCGTCACCATTGGCTGGCCCTGGGCATCATCCTGGCGGTGGTCGGCGGGGTGTGGGGGCTGTGGAACCACACGCCGCTGCGCGACTGGGCGACCCTGGACGCCGTCCTGGGGGCGTTCGAGCGCCTGCGCGAGTCGGCTTTCGGGCCGCTGTGGCTGATCCTGCTCTATGTCGCCGGGGGCTTCGTGCTGTTTCCGGTGCTGCTGCTGATCGCGGCGACGGCCATCGCGCTGGGGCCGTGGATGGGCTTCCCGACCGCGCTGGCCGGGGTGCTGGCCTCCGCCGCGGCGCTGTTCTGGGTGGGACGGTTCACCGGCCGGCGCCCCATCGAGCGCTACGGTGGTGCCGTGGTGCGGCGGGCCAGCGACGCGCTCGGCGAGCGCGGCGTGCTGGCCATGGCGGCGCTGCGGGTGGTGCCGGTGGCGCCCTTCACCGTGGTGAACCTCGTCGCGGGGGCTTCCCGCATCCGCTTTGCCGACTATCTGTTCGGGACGATCCTGGGAATGGCGCCGGGAATCCTTGTCTTCAACCTGCTCGGGCACCAGCTTGAGCGTGTGTTGACGGAACCGACGCCCACCGACATGGTTCTTCTGGGGCTGGCGGCGGTGACCGCGTTGGGGCTCGGCTGGGCCGGCAATCGGCTGGTGCGGGCCCTGGCGGCGAGACGGCCAACCGCCGGGCCGGCCATTGGAGAAGCAGTCAAGGGAGACCAACAGCGGTGATCCGATTCAGCCGAGAGCGTGTGCAGCGGATCGCCTCCGCGCTGCGCGCCGCCCGCGTCCGCCGCCCGAAGCGCCGCGTCGACAGCCGCAGCGGCCCGGTGCCGGAGGGCATGGCGCCGCTGCGCGTGGCGACCTGGAACATCCACAGCTGCGTCGGGCTGGACGCGCGCTTCGCGCCGGACCGCATCGCCGAGGTCATCAAGGAGCTGGACGTCGATCTGGTCGGGCTCCAGGAGGTCGGCTGGCACCACCGCGGCGAATCCGGGCTGGACCAGTTCGCCTTCCTGGAGCGCGCCACCGGCCTGAAGGCCCACGCCGGCCCGACCAAGCACAACGCCCACGCCCATTACGGCAACGCCATCCTGACCCGGCTGCCGGTCCTGAAATGCGAGCCCATCGACCTCAGCGTCGGGCGGCGGGAACCGCGCGGCGGCATCGACGTGATTGTCGAGGTGGAGGGGCGCCCGGTGCGCATCATCGTCGCCCATCTCGGCCTCGATCCGTGGGAGCGGGCGCGGCAGGTCGGCGCCATCGTCGACCGGCTGGAGGAACAGCCGGCCCTGCCGACCCTGTTCATGGGCGACCTCAACGAATGGGCGCCCAACTCCCCACGGCTGCGCAAGCTGGCCGAGGCTTTTCCCGACTGGGCCAGCCCGCGCAGCTTCCACGCGCGGATGCCCACGCTGCGGCTCGACCGCATCTACGTGAACAACGGGCTGACCATCCCGTCTTACGAGGTGGTGCGCACGGTGCTGACGCGCCGCGCGTCCGACCATCTGCCGGTGCGCGCCACCGTGGCCGTGCCATAACCGATATTCCCGCTCGGGTATGCCGGGCCCCTGATTGCTGCAAGGCGCGTGCGCGGTTCCGCGGGCGCGCCTTTTTCTTTGGGCTTGATCCTCCTGCCTTGCCTCCTTTGCAGTGCAGCGTTGCGTGGTCTGTTTCGTGTGGCTGACTGTTTCCTCTGTAAGTTTTTTGCCCGAGAACGGGTGTCGGCTATTGACCTTTCGGATAAGGGCTGGCCAATCTGTTGGTTGGTCATACGACTAATGACGGCCGACCAATAACAGCACCCAGCCGATCGGGCGTGGGAACAACCGCCGAAGCGAGGACCTGTTGCTCTACCATCTCTACGATCTGCAGCACGCCGCCCTGCGCCCGATGCGCCTCCTGGCCGAAGCGACCCAGCACACCTTCCAGAACCCGTTCAGCCCGGTGTCCTACACCCGCGTCGGCCGCGCCATGGCCGCCGGCGCGGAACTGCTGGAGCGCACCACCCGCCGCTTCCCCAAGCCGGAATTCGGCCTGAAGACCACGGTCGTGAACGGCGAGACGGTGGCGGTCACCGAGCGCATCGCCCACCGCAAGCCCTTCTGCAACCTGCTGCACTTCGCCAAGCCGGAGGGCACCCCGGCGCAGCCGCGCGTCCTGCTGGTCGCCCCGATGTCGGGCCACCACGCGACGCTGCTGCGCGGCACGGTGGCGGCGCTGCTGGCCGACCACGACGTCTTCGTGACCGACTGGATCGACGCCCGGCTGGTGCCGCTGGCGCGCGGCCGGTTCGACCTGGACGACTACATCGACACGGTGACGGAGCTGATCCGCGTCCTCGGGCCGCAGACCCACGTCATCGCGGTGTGCCAGCCGGCGGTCCCGGTCCTGGCCGCGGTGTCGCTGATGGCGGCGGGGGACGAGGCGGTGCAGCCGCGCTCCATGACGCTGATGGGCGGTCCCATCGACCCGATGGCCAACCCGACCGTGCCGGTGAAGCTGGCGGCGACCCACCCGCTGTCCTGGTTCGAGCGCAACGTCATCACCACCGTCCCGGCCTATTATCCGGGCGGCTTCCGGCAGGTCTATCCGGGCTTCATCCAGCTCTCCGGCTTCATGTCGATGAACCTGGACCGCCACATCGGGGAGCATGTCGGCCTGTTCCGCCACCTCGTCCGCGGCGATGGCGACTCCGCGGAGCAGCACCGCCGCTTCTACGACGAGTATCTGTCGGTGATGGACCTGTCGGCAGAATTCTACCTGCAGACCATCGAGACGGTGTTCCAGAAGCATTCGCTCGCCAACGGCACCATGGAGTCGCGCGGGCGCAAGGTGGAGCCGGCGGCGATCCGCCGGACCGCCGTGATGACGGTGGAGGGCGAGCTGGACGACATCTCCGCCCCCGGCCAGACCGAGTCGGCGCACCGCCTCTGCGCCTCGCTGCCCGACGACATGCGCGCCCGCCATTTCCAGAAGGGCGTCGGCCATTACGGCATCTTCAACGGCCGCCGCTGGCGCGAGAGCATCATGCCGGCGGTGCGGGAGTTCATCCGCAAGCACGATTGAGGTGAGTGGAAAACCCCTCTCCCGTCCCGGGAGAGGGAGGGGGCCCGCGCCGCAGGCGTGGGAAGGGTGAGGGTGCCGGCAAGGATCGGTACTTGATCCTCGGACCATCAGACAGCGTCAGCGCTTTGGAACGCCCACCGGGCGCAGCTCGTGGAGCAGCCAGACCAGCCCGGACACCAGCAGGATCGCCCCCGCCTGATGGGCGGCGCCCAGCGGTATCCACACGAAGCTCAGCAGCGTGGCGATGCCCAGCCCGATCTGCACCAGCACCATCGCCGCGGTCAGCAGGGCCACCCGCCCGGCGCGGCCCGGCAGGCGGGCCACCCACACCCGCAGGGCCAGCCCCAGAACCACCAGCCCGGTCAGCAGAGCCAGCGCCCGGTGCGTCAGCTGGATGGCGGCGGTGTTCTCGAAAAAGTTGATCCACCAGGGCGTCAGGTTGGCGACCTCCGGCGGGATGACGTGTCCGGCCATCAGCGGGAAGGTGTTGTAGGCCAGCCCGGCGTCTGTCCCGGCGACGAAGGCGCCCCAGACGATGGTGACGCCGGTCAGCCCCAGCGCCCAGCGCGCATGCTTGCGCAGACGGCCGGACTCGGTCGCCCAGCCGGCCAGCGGCAGCGGGTCGAGAATCCCCAGCGCGGTGCGCAGCAGCAGCCCGTAGATCACGATCGCCGTGCCGAGATGCAGCGCCAGCCGGTAGTGGCTGACGTCGGGCCGGTCGACCAGTCCGCTCTTGACCATGTACCAGCCGATCACCCCCTGGAGCCCGCCGAGCAGGAACAGCCCGGCCAGCTTCGGCCACAGGTCGGCGGGGATGCGCCCGTTGACCCAGAAGCGCAGGAAGGGGATCAGGAAGACGAAGCCGATCAGCTGACCCCAGAAGCGGTGGAACCACTCCCACCAGAAGATCTGCTTGAAGGCCGCCAGATCCATCGTCGCGTTGTAGATGCGGAACTCCGGCGTGGTCTGGTAGAGGCCGAAGACGCGGTTCCATTCCGCTTCCGTCAGGGGCGGCAGGATGCCGATCAGCGGCTTCCACTCCACCATCGACAGGCCGGATTCGGTCAGGCGCGTGATGGCGCCGATCACCGCCATGGCGAAGACCATCGCGCAGCAGACGAGAAGCCAATAGGCGATGGGACGGGTGGAGGCGGGGTCGCGGACGTCTTTCCCGGCGAGGGCGGGGGCGGTGATGTCGGTCACGGACGGGCGGCTCCGGATGGTGCGGAAAGGTTCCGGCGGGATAGGGGCTTCCGGCTCATGTGGGGTGCGGCGCCGGCTGCGTCAAACGGACACGGGTTACCCCGCGGCCAGGGACACCGGTTTCGGGTGAAGGCGGCGCGCCGCGAGTGTTACAAATATCAGTCTTACCAACGGCTTCGGATGCGGGGCGGCGATGGCGGACCTCACCCTCGGCTTCGGCCTGTCGTTCCACGAGCTTTACGGGCAGGACGGGCTGGCCCGGCTCGACCGCGCCTTCCTCGCCCGGCTGTCCGACACGGACGTGGCGCTTGCCAACCGGCTGCTCTCCGCCCGCGCCCAGCCCGACCGGCTGGAGGCCAAGGCGGAAAGCGACCTGCTGATTGCGCTCGCCCCCCACGCCGAGGATTTCATCGGCGATCTGTTCGGTATCCGCGCCGCGCTCGATGAGCTGCGCGCCCGCCACACGGAGCTGGCGCCGCTCTACACCGCCAAGCGCCTGTTCGTTCAGCGCCGCGCCGCCAAGGCGGTGAAGCCGGAGGCGGTCGCCGCCCTCGACGGGGCGGAGCTGGCCGCGCGGCTGGAGGACTGGCTGGGCGGCCCGCTGACCGAGGCCGCCTTCGCCCGGCAGGTGCTGGCCTGGATGGAGGACGAGGCCGCCCACGCCGACCAGCTCGACAGCGCCGCCCAGTACGCCGCCTGGGCCGTCTTCAGCGAGGCCGGGCGCGCCCGGCACGGCGGCGGCGTGCTGTTCCAGGTGCCGCACCGCACCGACCCGCAGCGTCTCGTCCCCGTGGAGACGGTCGAGCGGCACGGCGTCACCATGATGCGCCTGCCCGACGGCGCGTGCCGCGAGCGCCAGGGCTTCCACCTGACCGACCCCGGCACCGATCTGGCCGGGGCGCTGGACGAGGCCAACTACTGCATCTGGTGCCACAACCAGGGCAAGGACAGCTGTTCCAAGGGGCTGCGCGACCGCAAGACCGGCGAGTTCCAGAAAAGCGCCTTCGGCGTCGCGCTGGCCGGCTGTCCCTTGGAAGAGAAGATTTCCGAGATGCACGCGCTGAAGGCCGAGGGCGTGCCCATCGGGGCGCTGGCCGTGGTGGTGGTCGACAACCCCATGTGCGCGGCCACCGGCCACCGCATCTGCAACGACTGCATGAAGGCCTGCATCTATCAGAAACAGGAACCGGTGGACATCCCGCAGGCGGAGACCCGCACGCTGAAGGACGTGCTGGAGCTGCCCTGGGGCTTCGAGATCTACAGCCTGCTGACCCGCTGGAACCCGCTGGACCTGCGTCGCCCGCTGATGCGGCCGGACAGCGGCTTCAAGGTGCTGGTGGCTGGGCTGGGGCCGGCGGGCTTCACGCTGGCGCACCATCTGATGAACGACGGCCACACGGTGGTCGGCATCGACGGGCTGAAGATCGAGCCGCTGCCCGCCGACCTCTCCGGTGTGCTGCCCAGCGGCACGCGGGTGCCCTTCCGGCCGATCCGCGACGTGCGCGATCTCTACGACCGGCTGGACGAGCGGGTGATGGCCGGCTTCGGCGGGGTGGCCGAATACGGCATCACCGTGCGCTGGAACAAGAATTTCCTGAAGGTGATCCGGCTGCTGCTGGAACGCCGGGCGCGCATGACGATCATCGGCGGGGTGCGCTTCGGCGGCACGCTGACCATCGACGGGGCGCTGGAGTTGGGCTTCGACCACATCGCCCTGTGCATGGGGGCGGGCAAGCCGACCATCGTGCCGATGGCGAACGGGCTGGCCCACGGCGTGCGGCAGGCCTCGGACTTCCTGATGGGCCTGCAACTGACCGGGGCGGCCAAGCCGGACAGCATCGCCAACCTCCAGGTCCGGCTGCCCATCGTGGTGATCGGCGGCGGGCTGACCGCCATCGACACGGCGACGGAGGCGCTGGCCTACTACCCTGTCCAGGTCGAGAAGTTCCTCTCCCGCTACGAGGTCCTGGTCGCCGAGCGGGGGGAGGCGGCGGTGCGCGCCCGCTGGACGCCCGACGAGGCGGATCTTGCCGACGAGTTCCTAGGCCACGCCCGCGCCATCCGGGCGGAGCGTCTCGAAGCTGGGGAGCAGGGGCGCGAGCCGCGCGTCGCGGCGCTGCTGCAATCCTGGGGCGGCTCGACCATCGCCTACCGCCGCCGCCTGATCGACAGCCCCAGCTACACCCTGAACCACGAGGAGGTGGCGCACGGGCTGGCCGAGGGCATCCGCTTCCTGGAATGCGCCGCCCCGCGCGGGGTGGAGATCGACGAATCGGGCGCCGCACGGGCGATCCACCTCGCCATCAGCCCGGTCGGGCCGGACGGGGTGGTGGCGCCCGCCGCGGTGGACGCGCGGCTTCCCGCCTGCACCATCCTGGTCGCCGCCGGCACCCAGCCGAACACCGTCCTGTCCCGCGAGGAGCCGGAGTGGGTCGAGCTGGATGGACGCTGCTTCCGCGCCATCGACGAGGACGGCAATCCGGTAACGCCGGAACGGACGAGCAAGCCGGCCCAGGCGCATGTGCTGATGGCGCGGGCGCCGGACGGGCGGTTCCTCAGCTTCTTCGGCGACCTGCACCCGTCCTTCGCCGGCAATGTGGTGAAGGCGATGGGCGGGGCGAAGCGCGGCTATCCGGTGGTCAGCCGCGTGCTGGCCCGCCGGGCGCCGACCTCCGTGACGCCGGAGGCTCTGGTGCGGCGCCTGAACGCCGAGTTGCGGCCCCTGGTGCACAGCGTCACCCGCCTGACCCCGACCATCGTGGAGGTGGTGGTGAAGGCCCCGGCCGCGGCATGCCGTTTCGAACCCGGACAGTTCTACCGGCTGCAGAATTTTGAAACGCTGGCGCAACGGATCGGCCGGACCACGCTGGCCATGGAAGGGCTGGCCCTGACCGGCGCCTGGGTGGACAAGGAGGCGGGGCTGCTCTCCCTGATCGTTCTGGAGATGGGCGGCTCCTCCGACCTCTGCGCCCTTTTGAAGCCCGGCGACCCGGTGGTGGTGATGGGACCGACCGGCGCCCCCACCGAGATCCCGGAGGGCGAGACGGTGGCGCTGGTCGGCGGCGGGCTGGGCAACGCCGTGCTCTTCTCCATCGGGCAGGCCTGCCGGGCGCGCGGCAACCGCGTCCTCTACTTCGCCGGCTACAAGCGGATGGAGGATCGTTACAAGACCGACCAGATCGAGGCCGCCGCCGACCGCGTCGTCTGGTGCTGCGACGAGGCGCCGGGCTTCACGCTGACGCGCCCCGGTGATCTGAGTTTCGTCGGGAACATCGTGGAGGCCATGCGCGCCTACGCGGCGGGCGGGCTGGGGCCGGCGGATATTCCGCTGGAGACGGTGGACCGCATCATCGCCATCGGCTCCGACCGCATGATGGCGGCGGTGGGGGCGGCCCGGCACGGTCTGCTGAAGCCGTACCTGAAGCCCGGCCACGCGGCCATAGGCTCCATCAACTCCCCCATGCAATGCATGATGAAGGAGATCTGCGCCCAGTGCCTGCAACGGCACACCGACCCGGTGACCGGCGAGGAGACGGTCGTCTTCTCCTGCTTCAACCAGGACCAGAGCCTGGACCGCGTGGATTTCGCCAACCTGAACCAGCGGCTGCGCCAGAACGCCGTCCAGGAAAAGCTGACCGCCCAGTGGATCGACCGCGGCCTGCGGCTGACCGGCCAAAGGAAAGGGTGAGGGGGATATTTTTCCCTCTCCCCTCTGGGGAGAGGGTTAGGGTGAGGGGGATGCGCTTTTGCCGGACGAACGGCCACGTACAACCCCCTCACCGGCCCTCCGGGCCACCCTCTATGCGCTTTTGCCGGACGAACGGCCACGTACAACCCCCTCACCGGCCCTCCGGGCCACCCTCTCCCCAGAGGGGAGAGGGTTATTAAGAGCGTTCACGCGCCCGTGGCGGTGCTGACCGACGCCTGGGGCAGCGGCGTGGTGGCGCTTTCGAACAGGTCGGCCTCGGCGGCGCGGCGCTTTACCAGACCCGGGAGCTGCGTCTTGACGCCGTTGACCGTGGCGTAGACCCAGCGGCCGAACTGGCCGGCGGCGCCCTCGTAGTCGCCCTGGTTCAGCAGGCGCAGCAGGGTCGAGCACTGCAGGCTGCCGGCCCCCAGGTTGAACACGAAGGAGGCCAGCGCGCCCCGCTGGTCCGGGTTCAGCGTGACGGTGACCAGCTTGTCCACCTGGGCGGTGGCGGCGGTCAGGTCCGACTGCAGGAAGTTGTCGGCCTGGGCGGAGGTGATGCTCTGCCCCAGCTCGACCCCGGCGGTGTGCCCGTAACCGATGGTCGGCACCCCCGCCGGGCACAGATAGGCCTTGAGGTAGAGACCCTCGAAATGCTTCACGAGGTTGACCGCTTCTTCGCAGACCGGCGTCGTCATGATCGTCGTTCCCCCAGCTTGTCGTGGACGTGCATCGGCACGGACAGTTCGTGCTGAGGGAAGGGTATCGAAAGAGTTATGCTCTTAATAATGGTTTATTTTTTCACATTTTCCCGCGTTTCTGGGGTATGGGGGCGTCAGTTCCAGCGGAATTCCGCGGCCACCGCGCGGGCCTCTCCCGGTGTGAGCAGGCGGTGGGTCGCCAGCTTCACCGAATGCAGCTTGCCGTCCAGGTTGGCCTGCCAGAAATCCAGGAACCGGCGCAGCACCGGGTAGCCGGGCGCGAGGTCCAACTCCTGCCAGAGATAGCTCTGCAACAGGTGCGGGTGGTCCGGCATGTGGTACAGAATCTCCGCCGTGGTCAGGCGGTAATCGCGAAGCTGAAGCCCCAGACTGGCCATGCTCTGCCTCCGTGATGGTGGAACCGGTGGCGTCCTTCCGCTGCGTCCTGATGATTCTTTTGTGAAAGTGTGCCGTTCGCGGCTGCGGCAGGCAACAAAAATTTTTCTGCTATTTCAATGCATTAGCAGCAAGGAGGGGCGACTGCTGCCAGGAATCGCACCGATTGCCGCAACGACCCTCTTGAATCAAAACCGCAGCTCGATTAGCTGTCTGGCACTCGCCGGGGGAGAGTGCTAACAGCCCCGAGCCCGGCGCCAATCCTTTCAATAAGCCTTGATCCTGGAGGCATCCCCATGAAGTTCCGTCCGCTGCACGACCGCGTCGTCGTCAAGCGTCTGGAGTCCGACACCAAGACCAAGGGCGGGATCATCATCCCCGACACCGCGAAGGAAAAGCCCCAGGAGGGCCAGGTCGTCGCGGTGGGTCCGGGCGCCCGTGACGAGAGCGGCAAGGTCGTTGCGCTCGACGTGAAGGCCGGCGACCGCATCCTGTTCGGCAAGTGGTCGGGCACCGAGGTGAAGATCGAGGGCGAGGATTTCCTGATCATGAAGGAATCCGACATCATGGGCGTCGTCGAGGCCTGAGCCTCCGCCCGCGCTGAGCGATCCAACCCCCCGAATTTCAAGGAAGTGAGCAATGGCTGCCAAGGAAGTTAAGTTCTCCGCCTCCGCGCGCGAGAAGATGCTGCGCGGTGTGGACATCCTCGCCGATGCCGTGAAGGTGACGCTGGGTCCGAAGGGCCGCAACGTCGTGATCGAGAAGTCCTTCGGCGCTCCGCGCATCACCAAGGACGGCGTCTCGGTCGCCAAGGAAATCGAGCTGTCGGACAAGTTCGAGAACATGGGCGCCCAGATGGTGCGTGAGGTCGCGTCGAAGACGAACGACCTGGCCGGCGACGGCACCACCACGGCGACCGTTCTGGCCCAGGCCATCGTCCGCGAGGGCGTGAAGTCGGTGGCCGCCGGCATGAACCCGATGGACCTGAAGCGCGGCATCGACCTCGCCGTCGAGACCGTCGTGGCCGACATCCGTGGCCGCGCCAAGAAGGTCACGACCAACGACGAGATCGCCCAGGTCGGCACCATCTCCGCCAACGGCGAAGCCGAGATCGGCAAGATGATCGCCCAGGCGATGGAGAAGGTCGGCAACGAGGGCGTCATCACGGTGGAAGAGGCCAAGAGCCTCGAGACCGAGCTGGACGTCGTCGAGGGCATGCAGTTCGACCGCGGCTACCTGTCGCCGTACTTCATCACCAACGCCGACAAGATGATCGCGGACCTCGAGAGCCCGTTCATCCTGCTCCACGAGAAGAAGCTGTCGGGTCTGCAGGCCCTGCTGCCGGTCCTCGAGGCCGTCGTGCAGTCCTCGCGTCCGCTGCTGATCATCGCCGAGGACGTCGAGGGCGAGGCCCTGGCGACCCTGGTCGTGAACAAGCTGCGTGGCGGCCTGAAGGTCGCCGCCGTCAAGGCCCCGGGCTTCGGTGACCGCCGCAAGGCGATGCTGGAGGACATGGCCATCCTGACCGGCGGCCAGGTCATCTCCGAGGATCTCGGCATCAAGCTCGAGAACGTCACCATCGACATGCTGGGCACCGCCAAGAAGGTCGTGATCTCCAAGGAGAACACCACCATCGTCGACGGCGCCGGCTCGGCCGAGGACATCCAGGCCCGCATCGGCCAGATCAAGGCGCAGATCGAGGAGACCACCTCGGACTACGACCGCGAGAAGCTGCAGGAGCGTCTGGCGAAGCTGGCTGGCGGCGTTGCCGTCATCCGCGTCGGCGGCGCCACCGAGGTCGAGGTGAAGGAGCGCAAGGATCGCGTTGACGACGCCATGCACGCCACCCGCGCCGCGGTGGAAGAGGGTGTCGTCGCCGGCGGCGGTACCGCTCTGCTGTACGCCACCAAGGCCCTGGAAGCCCTGAAGCCGATCAACGACGAGCAGCGCGTCGGCATCGAGATCATCCGCCGCGCCCTGCAGGCCCCGGTCCGTCAGATCGCCTACAACGCGGGCACCGACGGTTCGATCGTGGTCGGCAAGCTGCTGGACCAGAACGACGCCAACTTCGGCTACGACGCCCAGAAGGGTGAGTTCACCGATCTGGTCGCCGCCGGCATCATCGACCCGGTGAAGGTGGTTCGCACCGCCCTGCAGGATGCGGCCTCGATCGCCGGCCTGCTGATCACCACCGAGGCGATGATCGCCGAGAAGCCGGAGAAGAAGGCTGCTCCGGCCGGCATGCCGGGTGGCATGGACGACATGGGCGGCATGGGCTTCTAATAGCTCACGTCATCCACGACGATTGCGGAAAGGGCGGTCCCTCGGGGCCGCCCTTTTCCGTTTGGGCATCTCCCTGACGGACAGGGTGCCGCCGTCCGGCGTTTTGGATTGGAACGGTTCCAAACTGGGGACGTTGACCTCCCAACCGGACGCCCCAGGGGTGCGCCGGCACGGCTTGCTGTTCAGGGAGAAAGCGATGGCTGACCAATCGAAGACTCTGACCAACCGTCAGGGCCACCCGATCACCAACAACCAATCCCAGCGCACCGTGGGGGCGCGCGGTCCGGCGACGCTGGAGAACTACCAGTTCCTGGAGAAGATCTCCCACTTCGACCGCGAGCGCATTCCGGAGCGCGTGGTCCACGCCCGCGGCTTCGTCTGCTACGGCGAGTTCGAAGCGACGGGCAAGATCGGCGACGAGCCGGCCTCCAAATACACCCGCGCCAAGCTGTTCCAGCAGGCGGGCAAGAAGACCCCGCTGGCCATCCGCTTCTCCACCGTCATCGGCGGACGCGATTCGTCGGAGGTGGCGCGCGACCCGCGCGGCTTCGCGGTGAAGTTCTACACCGAGGACGGCAACTGGGATCTCGTCGGCAACAACCTCGCGGTCTTCTTCATCCGCGACGCCATCAAGTTCCCCGACGTCATCCATTCGCTGAAGCCCGATCCGGTGACCTTCCGCCAGGAGCCGAACCGCATCTTCGACTTCATGAGCCAGACGCCCGAATCCATGCACATGCTGACGCATCTGTTCAGCCCGCGCGGGATTCCGGCCAACTACCGGCACATGGAAGGCTTCGGCGTGAACACCTACAAGATGGTGAACGCCAACGGCGACACGGTGCTGGTCAAGTACCACTTCCACCCGCGCTGCGGCGTCGCCTGCCTGACGGCGGACGAGGCGGCGAAGGTGCAGGGGCAGGATCTCGGCTCCGCCTCCAAGGACCTCTTCGAGGCCATCGACCGGGGCGATTACCCGCAGTGGGATGTGTTCGTCCAGGTCATGGAGGATCACGACCATCCCGAGCTGGAGTGGGACCCGCTGGACGACACCAAGATCTGGCCGGAGTCGGACTTCCCGCTGCGCCACGTCGGGGTGATGACGCTGAACCGCAATGTCGAGGACTTCTTCAACGAGAACGAACAGATCGCCATGGGCACCGGCGTTCTGGTCGACGGGCTGGACTTCTCCGACGACAAGATGCTGGTCGGACGGACCTTCTCCTACTCCGACACGCAGCGCTACCGGGTCGGCCCCAACTATCAGCAGTTGCCGATCAATCAGGCCAAGAACGCGCCAGTCGCCACCAACCTGTCGGGCGGGCAGATGTCCTACCAGCGCGATCTGGCGCCGGGGCAGAACCCGCACGTCAATTTCGAGCCGTCCATCCACAACGGCCTCAGCGAAGCCCAGCGGGAGGAGCCGAACAACCCGCCGGAAATTCACGGTCGCCTGACCCGCAGCGTGATCGAGCGCCGCAACGATTACGTTCAGGCGCGGGGCCGCTACTGCACCATGATGGACTGGGAGCGCGACGATCTGGTCTTGAACATGGGCACCCTGCTCGGCCAGTGCGAACGCGACGTCCAGGAGCGGATGCTCTGGCACTTCTTCCTGATCCATGACGACTACGGCAGCCGGGTCGCCGGTATGCTGGGCATGACCGCCGCCGACGTCGCCGGCTTGCCCCCTCTGCCCAAGCAGGTGCTGACCGACGAGGACCAGAAGCGGCTGAAGTCGCTGGGCAGGAACGGCGACACGATCGACCCAAAGGCCTGGGGCCAGTGGACCGGCTCCGTGAAGGTCCACCGCGCCACGGCGGACGAGGTGGTGAAGGGCATGCCGTCCGGTGTGCAAGGCGGCATGACCAGCCAAGCCGCCGATTAGGCGCAACCAAAAGTCATTGTTCGAGCATCGTCCCGATGGGGGCGGCGGGCTGTCCCGCCGCCCCTTTTTCACGCCCGCATTAAGGATTGTTTTGAGTAGCCATAGTTTGTGTACGGACATGCGGCAAGTTGCCGCGCGACACGCCTGTCACTGGTATCACCAGAGTAGGGCATGCCACTGTCATTTTGCATCAAGGCATTAGCCAAAATATTAGAACTTCGATAAGGGAGAAGTGCGATGTCCATGCGTGCTGCCGTGTCGTTCGCGGCCATGCTGGCGGCCTCCGTCGCCACCTTCGGCGTGCCGGCGTTCGCCGCCGACGAACCGATTTCGCCGATCGAGCCGGCGAAGGTCACCAATCCCGGATTGGTTGAACTCGGCAAGAAGCTGTACTTCGATCCCCGGCTGTCCAAGTCCGGCTTCATCTCCTGCAACTCGTGCCACAACCTGTCCATGGGCGGCACCGACAACCTGAAGACCTCCATCGGCCACAACTGGCAGCAGGGTCCGATCAACTCGCCGACCGTGCTGAACTCCAGCCTGAACGTGGCGCAGTTCTGGGACGGCCGCGCGCTGACCCTGCAGGAGCAGGCCGGCGGGCCGATTGCCAACCCCGGCGAGATGGGCTCCACCCACGCCCTGGCGGTTGAGGTGCTGCGCTCCATTCCCGAATACCAGAAGGAATTCGGCGAGGTCTTTGGCGAGACCAAGATCACCATCGAGGAAGTGACCAAGGCCATCGCTGCCTTCGAGGAGACGCTGGTCACGCCGAACTCCCGTTTCGACCAGTGGCTGAAGGGCGACAAGAAGGCCCTGACCACCGTCGAGCTGGAAGGCTACGAGCTGTTCAAGGACTCGGGCTGCACCGCCTGCCACAACGGCTCGGCCGTCGGCGGCAACACCTTCCAGAAGATGGGCGTCGTCGAGCCCTACAAGACCAACAACCCCGCCGAGGGCCGCATCGCGGTGACCAAGGAGGAGGCCGACCGCTTCAACTTCAAGGTTCCGACGCTGCGCAACGTCGCGCTGACCTACCCCTACTTCCACGACGGCGAGGCCGCGACGCTGTCCGACGCCGTGGACGTCATGGGGCGCATCCAGTTGGGCAAGAAGTTCTCGCCCGACGAGAACGGCAAGATCGTCGCCTTCCTGAAGACGCTGACCGGTGACCAGCCGAGCTTCGCTCTGCCGATCCTGCCGCCGTCCACGGACAAGACGCCGAAGCCGCATCCCTTCGACTGACGGGTTGGGTGTATCCCTCTCCCCTCGGCTCACGCGCAAACGAAGTTTGCGCTGACGCGACAGGCGGACCTTTGGTCCGCCGAAAGCGGGGAGAGGGTTAGGGTGAGGGGGTTGCGCTTGTGCCGGACGTGCCGGAAACGCGCAACGGTTGCGCTTGTGCCGGACGTGCCGGAAACGCGCAACCCCCTCACCGGCCCTTCGGGCCACCCTCTCCCCGGAGGGGAGAGGGTTGAGGATTGTCAGGGTGTCCAGGGTATCGACATGCGGTGGGGATGGAAGACGGCAGGCGGCTTGGCGGGCGGCTTCGGGGCGCTCGCGCTGGCCGGTCTGGTGGGCGTCGTCGTCGGGGTGGTCGGCTGGGGCGGCTTCAACACCGCGATGGAAGCGACCAACAGCATGGAATTCTGCATCTCCTGCCACGAGATGCGCGACAACGTGTATGTCGAGTACACGGCCTCGCCGCACTACCAGAACGCCTCGGGCGTAAGGGCGACCTGCGCCGACTGCCACGTCCCGCGCGACTGGACGCACAAGGTGATCCGCAAGGTGCAGGCGTCGGGCGAGCTGTACCACTGGCTCATCGGTTCCATCGACAGCAAGGAGAAGTTCGAGGCCAAGCGCCACACGCTGGCGCGCCGCGAATGGGACCGCATGCGCGCCACCGACAGCCAGGAATGCCGCAACTGCCATTCCTTCGGCGCCATGGACTTTCACAAGCAGACGCCGAAGGCGGCCAGCGCCATGGAAGGGGCGGAGAAGGCCGGCAAAACCTGCATCGACTGCCATAAGGGAATCGCCCACAGCTTCCCCGACATCACCGCCGGCCATCGCCAACTCTTCGCCGGCCTGTCGGACCAGGCGAAGGCGCTGGCCCTGAAGCCCGGCGACACCGCCTACGCCCTGACCAGCCTCGCCCTGTACGGAGCGCCACCGACCCCTGGGAGCGCCGGGGACGGCGAGATCGCCGCGGCGACGCCGGTGAAGGTTCTGGCGACGGAGGGCGGCGCCCTGCGGGTGGAAATCACCGGCTGGCAGCGTGGAAGCTCCACCCAGACGCTCTACGCCCAGCCGGGCAAGCGCATCACCACGGCCAAGCTGAACGCGGCGGCCGGGCAGGCGGTGGCGCTGCGCAGCGTCACCGATCCGGAGACCGAACAGGAGTGGACGGAGGTCCGCCTGACTGCCTGGACCGGCGCGGGTGGCTATGTGGGCGCGCTCGGCGCGCTGTGGGATTACGGCGCTCGGGTCTATGACGCCAACTGCTCGCTCTGCCACACGCTGCACCCGCCGGCCGACTTCGACGCGAACGCCTGGATCGGCAAGATGAACGCCATGAAGCGGCTGACCCGGCTGGACGAGGAGGAGGGCCGGCTGCTGCTGACCTATCTGCAGAGCCATGCAAAGAACGGCGCGCGATGATCGCTGCGGCGAGAACCCGAAGCTGCTAAGAGGGGTTTTCTACCACGGGCCGGCGCTGAACGCGCCGCTCCCGCCGGCAGACGACCACTTGAGAAAGAGGACCCCGCGATGTCGACTCTGCACAAACAAGCCATGGAAGCGGTGCTTCAGGCCGCCTCTCACGACATCGTCGGCACGCTCCAGGAGCGTGGCATCACCGACAAGCACAGCGAGGAGGGCGACCTCGTCGTTCTCGACGTCGCGATCCTGCACGCCTACCGCATCTTCATGCGGATCTGCGAGGAAAACGGGCTTGAGGTGGACGCGGGCTATTTCGCCGACATGGCCAACGACCTTGCCGACGAGGTGGCCCAGGAGGACGACGCGGACTGATCCGGTCCCGCGCCGCCAATTCTCCGCTTCTTGAGTGCCCCGGTCCCGTCCGACGCTGCTTTTTCCTTTGGCGAAAGGCGGTGCGGATGGGACCGGTCGACATCCTTCACCCCTCGGGGGACCCGATGACCGACGCCCCTGACACTGTCTTTTCTCCCGATGTTGCGATCATCGGTGCCGGCCCGGCCGGGCTGATGGCGGCGGAGGTCATCGCCGCCGCGGGTCGCTCGGTCGCCGTCTATGAACGGATGCCCACCCCGGCGCGCAAGCTGCTGCTGGCCGGGCGCGGCGGGCTGAACCTGACCCATTCCGAAGCGCTGGACGCCTTCACCGCCCGCTACGGCGCGCAGGCCCCCCTGTTCGCCGATCTGCTGGCCAGCTTCTCCCCGGCGGACCTGCGCGACTGGGCGACGGGGCTCGGGATCGAGACCTTCGTCGGCTCCAGCGGGCGCGTCTTTCCAGTGCAGATGAAGGCCTCCACCCTGGTCCGCGCGTGGCTGCGCCGGCTGGAGGGGCTGGGCGTCACCCTGCACACCCGCCACCGCTGGCTCGGTTGGGACGCGTCCGGCGCGCTGCACTTCCAGCGCGGCGACGGCACCGAGACCACCGTCGCCCCGCGCGCCACCCTGCTGGCGCTGGGTGGGGCGAGCTGGCCGCGCACCGGCTCCGACGGCGCCTGGACGGAGCTTCTCGCCGCGCGCGGGGTGGACATCGCGCCGTTGCGCCCGTCCAACATGGGCTTCGAGGTGCCCTGGTCCGATCACCTGCGCGAGCGCTTCGCCGGCCAGCCGGTCAAGAGCGTCGGCCTCGCCTTCGGCGACCGGCGGCTGAAGGGCGAGTTCATCATCACCGAAACCGGCATCGAGGGCGGCGCCGTCTACGCGCTGAGCGCCCCCTTGCGCGACGCCATCGAGCGCGAGGGCTGGGCCGCCCTGACCATCGACCTGATGCCGGACCTGCCGGAGTCGGCGATCACCAAACGGCTGCGCCGCCGCGGGGCGGAGTCGCTGTCCACCTTCCTGAAGAAGGCGCTGTCGCTGACCGGCCCGCGCGCCGCCCTGCTGCGCGAGTTCACCCCGGCGTCGGAGCTGTCCGACCCGGCGGCGCTGGCCCGCCAGATCAAGGGCCTGTCGATGGTGCTGACCGGGGTGCGGCCCATCGAGCGCGCCATCTCCACTGCCGGTGGCGTCCGGTGGGAGGAGGTGGATGGCGCGCTGATGCTGACCCGCCTGCCGGGGACCTTCGTCGCCGGGGAGATGCTGGATTGGGAGGCGCCGACCGGCGGTTACCTCCTCCAGGGCTGCTTCGCCATGGGCACGCGGGTGGGGAAGGGCGTGCTGGGGTATCTGGGAGGCTGAGTTTTCGCCACGACCTTCCCCTTTGCCCCACCCCAACCCTCCCCCGCTGGGCGGGGAGGGGGCAAGTGCTTCTTCGGAAAGGCGACGGCAGTCCCTCCCCGCCCAGCGGGGAGGTTAGGTGGGGCAATACGCTCGCCCGTCACCGCACCGGATTGCCGTAGTCGTACTGCACCTGGGGCGCGCTGCCCTTGCCGGTCAGGCTTTCGATCAGCGAGCCGATGCCGCCCGCCACGCTGCCCGACGACCCGCGCGCGGGCGCCGGAGCCGCCGCCGGGGTGGCGCGGGCGGGTTCGGCGATGCCCGAGGCGACATAGGCGGGTGCGCCCTCCATCCCCGGCAGGGGGCGGGGCGGGCGTCCGGCGTGGGCGTCCAGCATGAAGCCCTGCCACAGCTTGGCCGGCAGGGAGCCGCCGGTGACCCGCTTCATCTCGGCGTTGTTGTCGTTGCCCAGCCAGACCCCGGCCACGAGGTCGGCGGTGAAGCCGACGAACCAGGCGTCGCGGTAATCCTGGGTGGTGCCCGACTTGGCCGCCGCCGGGCGGTCGAGCTTCGCCGACTTGCCGGTGCCGTACTCGATGACGCCGGTCATCATGCGAGTGAGTTGCACGGCGTGCGCCGGGTCGACCACGGGGACGGAGCCGCCGGCCTGCCGCCGGTAGAGGACGTTGCCGTCGCGGTCGCGGATCTCGGTGATGGCGTAGGGCCAGACCGGGGCGCCGCGGTTGGCGATGCCGGCGTAGCCGCGGGTCAGCTCCAGCAGGTTGACCTCGCTGGTGCCGAGCGCCAGCGACAGGTCCTTGCCGAGCGGCGAGTTGATGCCCAGACCCGCCGCCACCCGGCGCACCCGCTCCACCCCGATGCGGTCGATGATGCGGACGGTCGCGGTGTTGGACGAATGGGCCAGCGCATTGGCCATGGTGATGGTGCCGCGGAACTTGCCGTCGTAGTTGCCGGGGCTCCAGGTGCCGATGCGGACCGGGGCGTCCTCGACCGGGCTGTCAGGCGACCAGCCGGCCTCCAGCGCCGCCAGATAGACGAAGGGCTTGAAGGCCGATCCCGGCTGGCGCATCGCCTGGGTGGCGCGGTTGAACTCGCTGTTGTCGTAGTCCCGCCCGCCGACCAGGGCGCGCACCGCGCCGTCGGTGGTCATGGCGACCAGGGCGCCCTGGCGGGCGTTGGCGCCGGCGCCGGGGCCGGACAGAATCTCCTCCAGCCGCTGCTCCGCCGCGCGCTGCAGCTTGAGGTCCACCGTCGTGCGAACCACCACGTCGCCGTGGCCGGAGCCGACGAAGGCCGAAACCAGCTCCGTCACCCAATCGGCGAAATAGCGCCCGTCGCCGCCCGGCTTGCGCTTGGCCGACGGCGGGGCGTTGCGCGCCGCCTCCAGCTCCTGCGCGGTGATGAAGCCGGCATCGACCATGGCGCCCATCACGACGCGCGACCGCTCCGCCGCCTCGTCCGGGTTGGAGGACGGGGCGTAGCGCGAGGGCGCCTTCAGCAGGCCGGCGATGATCGCCGATTCCCGCAGGTCGAGCTGGGTCGCCGGCTTGCCGAAATAGGTGCGCGCCGCTGCGTCCACGCCGAAGGTGCCCGCCCCCAGATAGACGCGGTTCAGATAGGCGGTGAGGATCTGGTCCTTGGTGAAGCGGTGCTCCAGCCACAGCGCCAGCATGGCCTCCTGGATCTTGCGCTTGAGCGACTTCTCGGGCGTCAGGAAGAGGTTCTTGGCGAGCTGCTGGGTGATGGTGGAGCCGCCCTGCGCCGAGCGCCCGGATCGCCAGTTGACGTAGAGCGCGCGGGCCAGACCGATGGGGTCGACGCCGAAATGCGAATAGAAGCGCCGGTCCTCGATGGCCAGAACGGCGTTGATGAGATGCGGCGGCAGGTCGCGCACGCCCAGCGTCGTGCCGTGCAGGTCGCCGAAGCGCGCGAACTCCGACCCGTCGGCCGCCAGCACGGTGACCGAGGCGCGCCGCTCGAACTGCGCCACCTTGGAGATGTCCGGCAGGTCCAGGGCGAACCAGGCCAACACCGCGCCCAGCGCGATGCCGCACCACACCCCGGCGACCATCCCGGCATAGACCAGCGTGCCGAGGATCGTCCGCCGCCCGCCGCTTCTGGCGGTTTTCGGAGCGGCTTTCCGTGGCGGAGGAGCGGGCTTGCGCGGCTTCTCGGCCTTGGGCTTCTCGGGCTTGGCGGGCTTTTCCGGCTTGGGCGCGCGTTTGGGCAGGCGGGGACGCAGCGCCGGTTCCTCGCCCCGCGTCTGGATGGGGCGCGGCCCCGCAAAGAGTTCGCCCGGTCGATCGTTGCTCACGGCGCGGTCGCGGCCCCCAAGAAATCCATGCCCGATGTAATCTGTGATGGAAAGCTATACGCCGCCGCCCCGTTGCGACGAAAGAGCGCCCTCGAAAGAGATAAGATTTGTCTTAGCACCGTTGCAGATGGATGACGGGGGTGGAAGAAAAGCCGCCGCGGACTGTTGTTTGTGTGAATAAGCGTTGACGCAGCGGAGAGCCTCTTCATGTCGAAGCCCCTGACCGTTTCCATTCCCCACAAGCTCGGCCGGGACGAGGCGAAGCGGCGCGTGGCGGAGGGGGTGGGGCAGGCCCGCTCCCACCTCGCCGCGGTCGCCAGCAGCATGGACGACCATTGGACCGACGACCGCGTGGATTTCCGCGTGGTGGCGATGGCCCAGACCGTCACCGGCTTCATCGACGTGCAGGACGACAGCGTCACCGTGGAGGTGCAGCTTCCCTGGGCGCTCGGCCTGCTGGCCAACAAGGTGAAGGACCGGCTTCAGAGCAAGGGCACGCTGCTGCTGGAGAAGAAGTAGGTCCCTCTCCCGCCCCGGGAGAGGGAAGGGGCCCGCGCGGAGCGCGGGAAGGGTGAGGGTGCCGCAACCGGCAAGTGCCTGATCCTTGCTTGTACCCTCACCCGCCCGCTGTCGCGGGCACCCTCTCCCGGGGCGGGAGAGGGATTGGGCTACTCGGGCTTGCCGATCAGCCCGTGCTTCTTCAGCAGCCCGCGAAGCTGGTGGTAGCCGAGTCCCAGCGCCTCGGCGGTCTGGCGCTGGTTGAAGCGGTTGCGCTCCAGCGCCGTTTCCAGCAACCCGGACTCGAAGCGCCGCACCTGCTCCTGGAAGTCTCCGGCGGCAACGGGCGGCGCCTCCTCCGCGACCGGTGACGGGGCGGACACCGCCGGTGCGGCCGGCCGCCAGGCGGAGGCGAAGGGGTCGAGCAGGATGTCCTCCACCAGCCCCTCCGGGTCGGACGCAGCGACGGACCGCTCCACCGCGTTGCGCAGCTCGCGCACGTTGCCTGGCCAGTCATGGTCCAAAAGCTGCTCCAGCGCCCGCGGGGCGAAGCCGGGGAACAGCGCCCGCTCCAACTCCCGCACCATGCCCAGCGCGAAATGCTCGGCGAGCACCGGAATGTCCTCGCGCCGGGCGCGCAGCGGCGGCAGGGTCACCACGTCGAAGGCCAGCCGGTCCAGCAGGTCGGCGCGGAACCGCCCGGTCTCGGCGAGCGCCGGCAGATCGGCGTTGGTCGCCCCGATCACCCGCACATCGACGGTCTGGGTCCGCCCGCCGACCCGCTCGATCTCGCCATACTCCACGGCGCGCAGCAGCTTTTCCTGAACGGCGGCGCTGGCCGTGGCGATCTCATCGAGGAACAGCGTGCCGCCGTCCGCCTGCTCCACCCGCCCGATCTGCCGCCGGATCGCCCCGGTGAAGGCCCCCGCCTCGTGCCCGAACAGCTCGGAATCGAGAAGGCTCTCGGTCAGCGCGGCGCAGTTCACCTTCACGAAGGGGCGGTCCCAGCGCCGGGACAGATAGTGCAGGCGGGCGGCTATCAGCTCCTTGCCGGTTCCGCGCTCCCCGATGACCAGCAACGGACGCTCCAGCGGCGCCACGCGGGAGACGTGGGCAAGGACCGCGTGGAAGGCCGGGGACTCCCCGAGCAGGGAAGGCGGATTGGGTTGCATGGTCAAAATGGCGAAGAATTGGCAGATTTCTTGATGGTATCGCGGAAACGGCGATACGCCAAGCCCGGCCGACGTTCGTCCGCTCCAGGAAATCCAGGACTTTGCGGGGATTCCCGGCTTTGGCACGGCCATTGCGAAGAAGGGGACCAAACAAGGAGACCCGCATGAGCCACTACAGCGACTACCACCGCCGCTACACCCGCGAGGCCCGTCCGCTGGCGGCGCGCATCCGGACCTACCTGACCAGCCGCCCCACCGAGAGCTGGGCGTTCTTCGCCGCCGGCCTGCTGATCGCCACGATCCTCGGCTGACGTACCCAACGCCCGACCCAAAGCGACCAAGAACGGACACATCCCCATGAGCATCTTTTCGCGCCTGACCGACATCGTGCAGTCCAACCTCAACTCCCTGCTCGACCGCGCGGAGGACCCGGAGAAGCTGATCCGTCTGATCATCCAGGAGATGGAGGACACGCTGGTCGAGGTGCGCTCCTCCACGGTGAAGATCATCGCCGAGCGCAAGGAGATCGAGCGCCGCATCGCCGACCTGCACCGCGAGCGCGACTCCTGGGACCGCAAGGCCGAGACCGCGCTGACCCACGACCGCGAGGACCTCGCCAAGCAGGCGCTGCTCGCCAAGTCGCGCGCCGCCGAGGAGGCGGACGTCCTGACCGCCCAGCTCGCCCAGGTCGAGGAGGCGCTGTCCAAGTCCAACGAGGACATCGGCCGCCTCCAGGCCAAGCTGACCGACGCCAAGAACCGCGAGAAGGCGCTGGTCGCCCGCACCAAGACGGCGGCCAACCGCGTGCGTGTCCGCTCCACCCTGCACGACGAGCGGATCAACGACGCCTTCTCCCGCTTCGAGCAGGTGGAGCGCAACCTCGACGAGCTGGAGGGCCGCGTGGAGGCCTACGACGTGGGGCGCACCAAGACGCTGACCGAGGAGATCGCGGAACTGGAGGCCGACAAGAAGGTCCAGGACGAGCTGGCCGCGCTGAAGGCCCGCGTCGCCGCGCGCCGGGGAAGCTGATCCCACACCGGCGTCGACACTGGCCCCGACTTCGTCCTTGCCGACAGCGGGGTTGGCGTTGAGCCCCCTCTCCCGCCGCTTCGCGGGAGAGGGGTTTCCTCAAACAACAAGAAAGGCCGTCCCCTGATGAGCGGTTTCAGCTTCGTCCTCGCGGCGCTCTTCATGACCGTGGTGGCACCGCTTTGGATCATCTTCCACTACATCACCAAATGGCGTGGGCAGCGCGGGCTGTCGGCCCAGGACGAGCAGCTTCTGGCCGAGCTTTGGGACATCTCCAACCGCCTGGAGGGCCGCATCCACGCGCTGGAACGGGTGCTCGACGCGGAGTCGCCCAATTGGCGCGACAAGCTGTGAGCCGGCCGCATTCCACGATCATTCCGACCTGACGGGAGCCCGACGATGGACCGTTCTTCGCCCTACGACTCGCCCAACCCGCACCGGCTCTACCGCGATCCGCAGCGTGGCGTGGTGGGGGGCGTGTGCGCCGGCATCGCCGATTATTTCGGGTTCCGGCCCGGACTGGCGCGGCTGGCCCTGGTGCTGAGCCTGTTCTTCTTCATGCCGCCGGTGATCCTCGCCTATGTGATCGCGGTCCTGGTCCTGCCGGTCAAGCCGCCGGCGGTCTACCGCAATCCGGAGGAGGAGGCCTTCTGGCGCGGCGTGTCGATCAAGCCCGACCGCACCCTGGCCGGCTTGACGCAACGCTTCCGCGATTTCGAAAAGCGCGTGGGGAACCTGGAAGCGCATGTCGCTTCCAAAGAGTACGAACTCAACCGCGCGATCCGCAACCTGGACCGCTGACGGCAGCCCCGGAACGCCTCCGGGGCCAAGCCGCCGTCTGACCGAAGCGCCGCGTTGCGCGGCGCCGGGGGTCAGCGCCGGCGGCGATCCCGGCTGCGCACGCGCACCGGCTTCATGGCCGGGCGGGCGGCAGCGAGACCGGCGAGGGCCGCAGCCATCGCCCCAACGAGCACGACCAGATCGAGATCCATCATGGCTCCTCCGCTTGACCCGATCAGAATGACGCAACTGTGAAGGACATGGTAGCGAAAAGAGGTGACAGCAACCGTCCGTCCGGCAGATGACCGCCACCGGGGCTCCCCCAAACGGGGAAGCCTATCCGTCCGGGTCGTCAATCGAGGTAGGGCTTCACCGAAAGAACGGAGAGGCCCTTGTGTTCGGGATGGCGGGCGTTGCTCTTCTGCCGGGCCTTCGTCTCGTCCGGTCCCCTGACCGGAAGCGACGCCCCCTCTTCCAGGGCTCCGGCGCCCTCTTTTCCAGGGGCATGTTCTCAAGGCGGCCGGTGACGCGCGCGGCGTGACGCCGGATCAGGGCCGGATCAAGGGCGGACCGGCGCCTTCGGCTCGTCCGCGACGCACACGCGGTCCCGCCCGGCCAGCTTGGCCTCGTAGAGCGCGGCGTCGGCGCGGCGCAGGGTCAGTTCGATGGAGGGTTCCGACGCGTTCCACTCGGCCACGCCCAGGCTGGCGGTGATGGGGATGGCCCGGCCGTCGGTCACCACCGGGCTTCCGGCGATGGCGGCGCGCACCCGCTCGGCCACGATGCGGGCTCCAGCTAGGTCGGTTTCCGGCAGCAGCGCGACGAACTCCTCCCCGCCGAAGCGGGCGATCTGGTCGGAGGTGCGCAGCGCCTCGCGGGCGCGGACCACCGCCGTGCGCAACGCCTCGTCCCCGGCGGCGTGTCCGTGGCCGTCGTTGACCGCCTTGAAATTGTCGAGGTCGAGCAGGATGACGCTGAGCCGCCGCCCGTGGCGATGCGCCCGTCCCAGCTCCGCCGCGGCGAGGTCCAGGAAATGCCGGCGGTTCCACACGGCGGTCAGCGGATCGACCGTGGCCAGCCGCTCCAGCTTGGCGTTCGCCGCCTCCAGCGCGCGGGTGCGCTCGGCGACGCGGGCCTCCAGCGTCTCGTTGGCCTCGCGCAGCCGTTCATACAGGCTGACGTTGGCGAAGCTGAGGGCGATCTTGGAGGCGAACACCTCGACCAGCCCACGGTCCACCTCGTCCAGCGGGCGATCGGTGTGAATCCAGGCCGCCACCTCGTGCCCGTCGGGGACGCGGATGAACAGGGTCGTCTCGTTGGCGCCGTAATGGCTGCGGCGGCTGCGGAAAGCGTCGGTGATGCGGTCGGCGAGTGCCGGCGGGATCACCGCTCCGGTCGGCGACGCCGTCTGCCCGGCCGCCTCGGCGTAGCAGCCGGCCCCGGCCAGCACGTAGAAGGCGCCGTCCGGCAGCGGTCGGCCAGTGGCGCCGCGCTGGGCGCAGAGAATGGCGTCGGGCTTCACCCGCAGGAAGGCGGACAGCTGGGTCAGCACCCCGGCGGCGAACTGCTGCATGCAGCGCAGCTCGAACAGCCGGTCGGTGGACTGGATGATCTGCTGGAGCCCGCGGCGGTTGGTTTCCAGCGCCACGATGTCGGCGTAGGCGCGCAGGGCGGCGACGACGGAGGTGAACAGCTTCTTCGCCGTCAGCTCCGCCTTGGATTTGTAGTCGTTGATGTCATAGGCGAGGACCACGTCCTCCTCCGGCGCCTGTCCCGGCTGGCCGGTGCGCAGGATGATGCGGATGGCGTGGTTGTTCAGCTCCTCGCGGATGGTGCGGACCAGCCGCAGCCCGGCATCGTCCGTCTCCATCACCACGTCCAGCAGGATGATGGCGACGTTGGGCGTGCAGCGCAGGATGGCCGCGGCCTCGCCCGCCGACAGGGCGCTGACGAGCGACAGGCGCCGCCCCTTGTAGCGCAGGCCCCCCAGAGCCAGCCGGGTGACCGCGTGGACCTCCGGATCGTCGTCCGCGATCAGCGCGATCCAAGGTTCCGCCCCGTCCTCGGGCGGCGGCGGTTGGTCGTCGTCTGCGAACAGAAGGTCGGTTTCCATGCTGTGCGTTCCGCCCGTCCTGCCCGTCCGTTCAGCCTGCCCGTCCGTTCGGCCCGTTGCCGGCCGACAACCGGTGCCCGGGCGGTGCCGGTCAGGGTTTGCCACGCGGATTGCTGCCATTCAGCGGTAACCGATGCAACTTCACCTGCGCAACGGGTTCGTTGTCCTTATGGAATGAATTTCGTCCTTTCGCAACCATCGGTCCGCGGCGTGTCGTTTGACCACGATCAAAGCGGGCGACGGCGGCGGGCGGCAGACTGCGTTGAATCGGGGTGGCCGCAAGCCATCTTTCCGCAAGTCTGTGGAGCGGGTGTTGCGAATGTTGGATCGTCGGATGTTTCTCGCGGCCATGGGGGCGAGCCTGACGGTGGGCGCCCTGGCCATCGCGGTGCGCAGCCTGGCCGGCACTTCTCCCGCTTCGGCCTCCTCCGCGGCCAAGCCGGAGGTGATGGTATGGAAATCGCCGACCTGCGGCTGTTGCGGCGGCTGGGTGGACCATATGAGGGCCGCCGGATTCCCGGTGACCGTGCAGGAGGTCGACGATGTGGAGCCGGTGAAGACGCGCCTCGGCGTGCCCGCACGGCTCCAGTCCTGCCACACCGCCCTGGTCGGCGGCTATGCCCTGGAAGGCCATGTGCCCGCCGACAGCGTGCAGCGGTTGCTGCGCGAACGTCCGGCGGCGGTTGGCCTCGCCGTTCCCGGCATGCCGCAGGGCTCGCCCGGCATGGAGACGGGGGTGAAAGACCCCTACGACGTCGTTCTGTTCGGTGGGGCGGGCGGCGACAGCGTGTACGAGCGGCGCTGACCCTTCCGGGATAAGCCCGATACCCAGTACCCTCGGGGCTTGCCCTTCCGTTCCCTGCTCCCAGGGGTCGGCCTTTCAGAGGTCGGCTGGCTTGGCGGAACGGAGGGAACGGCGTGACCACGGCATTCGACCTCGTCATCATCGACTGGCTGAACGGCTACAGCCGCGCCAGCATGGCGGCGGACAAGACCATCTATGTCATCGCCCAAAGCGACCTGCTGAAGGGCGGCGTGCTGATGGCGCTGCTGTGGTGGTGCTGGACCCGGCGCAGCGGGCGGCTGATCGGGCCGGACCTCTATTCTGTTAAGACCATCGCCGGG